>NZ_PNNA01000022.1 GCF_013823965.1 Flavobacterium sp. | reverse complement strand
TTTTTGTTATTATCTTTCTATAGGCCAGATTTTCGGAATCGTAATAATATTTTACTTTCGCCATATTTTAAAATACCCTATTTTTGCACATCGTAAAAAGGTTAGTCGAACAAATTTAATAAATGTTTCATTTCTCACACCCTTTTTTCAATAATAAATATTTTAATGTGCCTTTTCCAGCTATTCGTTGCAAGTTCTCGTCTTGAAATCCTTTTTTCTAATGAGCCAGCAGGAGCTTCTTCCAGTCGCTCTGCTACCTCAAGAAAAAATAAATTTCAAAACTTCGAAGCTTTCCACTACTATCTGGGGCAGAAAAAGTTGATTCGTTGGTATGGTTATTCGTTTTCCGACACAACCAAATTATCAATTAACCAAATAACCGAATAAACAATAAAAATGAAATCACAAGACGTACGCAAACAATTTCTGGATTTTTTCGAAAGCAAAGGGCATTTAATTGTTCCATCAGCGCCAATAGTGCTAAAAAACGATCCAACCCTGATGTTCAACAACTCGGGAATGGCACAGTTCAAGGAATATTTTTTGGGCAACGGAACACCAAAAAGCAAAAGAATTGCCGATACTCAAAAATGTCTTCGAGTTTCAGGAAAACACAACGATTTAGAGGAAGTGGGAATCGATACTTACCACCACACGATGTTCGAAATGTTGGGCAACTGGTCTTTTGGTGATTATTTCAAAAAAGAAGCCATCAACTGGGCCTGGGAATTGTTGACCGAAGTGTATAAAATTCCAAAAGATATCCTCTACGTTTCTGTTTTTGAAGGAAACCCGGCAGAAAATGTGCCTTTTGACCAAGAAGCCTATGATATTTGGAAAACCTTAATTTCAGAAGACCGCATTATTCTTGGAAACAAGAAAGACAATTTCTGGGAAATGGGTGATCAAGGACCTTGCGGACCTTGTTCCGAAATTCACGTGGACATTCGTTCTGCTGAAGAAAAAGCCTTGGTTTCAGGAAAATCATTGGTAAACAACGACCACCCACATGTTGTAGAGATTTGGAACAACGTATTTATGGAATTCAACCGTAAAGCCGATGGTTCGTTAGAAAAATTGCCGGCACAGCACGTAGATACCGGAATGGGATTCGAAAGACTTTGCATGGTTTTGCAAGGCGTTCAGTCTAATTACGATACCGATGTTTTTACGCCAATCATCAAGGAAATCGAAGTAATTACTGGAGCAAAATATACCATTAAAGCTTCAAATAAAGAAGAAGATAAGGTAAACATCGCCATCCGTGTCATCGCGGATCACGTTCGTGCGGTTGCTTTCGCTATAGCCGATGGTCAATTGCCGTCCAATACGGGTGCGGGATACGTAATTCGTAGAATTTTACGTCGTGCCATTCGATACGGCTTTACGTTTTTGGGAACAAAAGAACCTTTTATATATAAATTGGTCGAAACTTTGAGCGCACAAATGGGCGGTTCTTTTCCGGAAATAAAATCACAAAAGACACTTTGTGCCAACGTGATTCGAGAAGAAGAAAATTCTTTTTTAAGAACATTGGATCAAGGTTTGGTTTTGTTGGAAAACATCATTGCCAATTCAAAAGACACTGTTATTTCAGGGAAAAAAGCGTTCGAATTATTCGACACTTATGGATTTCCAATCGACTTGACAGCTTTGATTTTATCTGAAAAAGGATTGAGTCTGGACGAAGCCGCTTTCGAATCGGAATTGCAAAAACAAAAAGAGCGTTCTCGTGCTGCATCCAAAGTAAAAGCTGGTGATTGGAACATTTTGTTGGATGACGAAGAGCAGGAATTCATTGGATATGATTATACCGAAGCAAGAGTAAAAATCACCCGTTACAGAAAAGTGGAAAGTGTAAAAGACGGCGAAATTTATCAATTGGTTTTTAATATGACGCCTTTTTATCCAGAAGGAGGAGGGCAAGTAGGAGATGCAGGTGTTCTAGAAACTGCAAACGGAGATGTCATTTATATAATTGATACTAAAAAGGAAAACAACTTGGTAATGCATTTTACAAAAGAATTACCGGCCAATTTAACCGAAATTTTTAAAGTAGTCGTTGGTCCTGATCTTAGACGCAAATCGGCTGCGAATCATAGTGCCACCCACTTGATGCACCAAGCCTTGCGAAGTATTTTGGGAACACACGTGGAGCAAAAAGGGTCGTTGGTGAATCCAAATTATTTGCGTTTTGACTTCTCACATTTTTCTAAAATGACAGAGGACGAATTGAGCCAAGTGGAAGATTTTGTAAATGCCAGAATTAAAGAACAATTGCCTTTAATCGAAAGAAGAAGCATCCCAATCCAGCAAGCTTTAGACGAAGGTGCAATGGCGTTGTTTGGAGAAAAATATGGTGATGCCGTTCGTGCCATTAAATTTGGCGAAAGTATGGAACTTTGTGGAGGAATCCACGTAAGTAATACTGCCGAAATTTGGCATTTCAAGATTATTTCCGAGGGAGCTGTTGCGGCAGGAATTCGCCGTATCGAAGCCATTACCAGCGATGCTGTAAAAGCCTATTTTGAATTGCAGGAAAACACCTTGACCGAGGTTAAAACGGCACTGAAAAATCCTCAAGACGTGATGAAAGCTGTTCATTCCTTGCTCGATGAAAATGCAAAATTGAAGTCGCAAATCGAACTTTTGATGAAGGATAAAGTCAACAACATGAAAGCAAACCTGATTTCAGAATTGCAAGAAATAAACGGAATTCAATTCTTGGCAAAACAAGTCGAATTGAGTCCTGAAGGGGCAAAAGATTTGGCTTATGAGTTGGGAACGGTTGGCAATAATATGTTCCTGGTTTTGGCAACAGCCGAGGAAGGAAAACCAATGTTGAGTTGTTTCATTTCCAAAGAATTAGTTGCCGAGAAAAACTTGAATGCCGGAGCAGTGGTTCGTGAATTAGGAAAATTTATTCAAGGAGGCGGAGGTGGTCAACCATTTTTTGCAACCGCTGGAGGTAAAAACGAAGCAGGAATCCAGGAAGCATTGTCCAAAGCATTCGATTTTGTGAAGTAATCAATAGATGATGAATTAAATTAAACTGTTTCGCAACAAAATGAACTGCCCCCAATAAGTTAGGCACTATTTGGGGGTATTTTTATGGAAAGAAAAGTTAAGTTCGATTACCAATGTAAATTTCGCTGTGTAAATGAAATTTCAAGAAAACATCAAACAATAATTTCTATAGCCGAAGAAAATGAGTAAGGAAAAACCAGTCATAAAGAATGGATTTGTAGTGATTTTGCATTTGGAAATGAGGGTTTATCGCAATACAGGCAAACTTTAGATTTGGATTTAAGGTCTGTATATTTTGTATTAATTATTGGTTGTTATTTTTTTAATTCTACTATTTCGATAGAATTTATAAAATAAATTGATTTTTCCTTGGTGGTATGAAAAATAGTTTGCAAATTTGCCTCATCAAAATAAAAAGACAAATGAAATTAAATCCTAACAATATGTGTAAAATGATGCCGGATTCCTCCGCGGGGATGCTATTGTAGTTTTTTGAAATATACGAATAGTACCTCTGCAAACCGCAGGGGTTTTTTTATGGCAAAATCGAATTAAACCAAGTAAAACAGAAAACCATTTTAGAAATTAATCAGTAATAAAAACCAATAATTAATAATGAAAAAATCAAAAAGAATTTTAGCAATAACTTTGGGCTTAATAGCCTTTTCAAATAGTTACGGTCAGCAAAATAAAAAAGAAAATGACACTATTAAGAAAACCGAATTGTCAGAAATAACCATAATTGGTACCAGAAGTAAAAACAGGATTGGTACAGAGGTTCCAGTTCCCATTGATATTTTAAACATAACCGAGATAACCAAAGGATCGCCTCAAACAAGTATCACGCAAATTTTAAATTATGTAGCCCCATCGTTTACCAGTAATCCCACATCAACTGCCGATGGAACGGATCACGTTGATCCAGCGCAATTAAGAGGTTTGGGGCCTGACCAAGTCCTGATTCTTGTAAACGGTAAACGAAGACATACCAGCGCATTGGTAAACATCAATGGTTCTCCAGGACGAGGGTCTGTAGGCACGGACTTGAATGCCATTCCTTCTTATGCCATAGAAAGAATTGAAGTTTTAAGAGATGGTGCTGCGGCTCAATACGGTTCAGATGCAATTGCCGGAGTGATAAACATAGTATTGAAAAAGAATGCCAATTATATTTCTGGAAACATTCAATATGGCGGTAATTTGTCTTCTGGATCCAATAATTTTAAAGGTGGAATTGACGGGCAATCTTTGCAATTGGATTTAAATTATGGAACTGCACTAGGGAAGCCGGGAAGCTTTTTAAACCTCACGGGTTCAGCAGTTACAAGAGGTGCCACAAGCAGGGCTGGAATCAGGAACAATGCTATTTTGAATGCTTACAATGCTGTTGAATATCGAGCTGCACAAGACGGAGTTCAAATCAACTCTTTGTTCAGTAATATTAACAACACGGCAAATTCGGCCCAAATTATTAGTACATTAAAGCAATATGCGCCACAAGTAAGTTATTTTACAACAGCTCAACAATCTGCCATTTCATCGGCTGCAACAATTGGTCAAATACAAACGGCATTAAATTTTGACGTGACCAATAATGAATTGGGTTTTAGAAACCAACAAAGAAGTGATTATAACATGAGTGTTGGTCAGTCTGAATTGGCTACAGGACAATTGTATTACAATTTGAAATATCCAATAAATGAGATTTCGACTTTATATTCTTTCGGTGGAGCTTCCTACAGAAATGGTAAATCGTATGCCTTTAACCGACTTCCAAATGGTTCAAGTACTTTTACTCAAGTGTATGCCAACGGTTTTTTGCCGGAAATAGAGTCTAGTATTTTAGATGTTTCCTCTGCTTTGGGAGTCAGTACAAAATTGTTTGGATTTGACACCGACATCAGTACTAATTTAGGATCAAACTCGTTTCAGTATGATATAAACAATACCATCAATGCGACTTTGGGAACAAATTCGCCAACCAGTTTTGATGCAGGAAAGGTATCTTTTTTGCAAAGTACAACCAATTTGGATTTGACTAAAAAGTACGATGTTCTAAAAGGAATCAATGTGGCTTTTGGCGGAGAATTCAGATATGAAAATTATCAAATCAAAGCTGGAGAAGTTGCTTCTTATGGCTTATACGATACAAATGGAAATGCAGTTGTTGGAACTTTGCCAAGTAATTCACCATTAATAGTAACCGATTTTTTTGGAAATAAGCGCGGAGCTGGAGCACAAGGATTCTCCGGATTTCAACCTTCTGACGCCAAAGAAAAGTCCAGAAATAGTGTTGCTGCTTACGTAGATTTAGAATTAAATGCCACCGAAAAATGGTTGGTAAATGGCGCTTTGCGTTATGAAAATTATTCCGATTTTGGAAACACGGCTACCTTTAAGTTAGCGTCTCTTTTGAAATTAAATGACAATATCAATTGGAGAATTTCTGCGCAAACTGGGTTTAGGGCACCATCATTGCAACAAAAATATTTTGAAAGCAGCTCCACCCAATTTATTAATGGTTCTCCATATCAAGTAGGGTATTTTACCAATGATTCTGCTGCTGCCAAGAGTATTGGTGTAGAAGAATTGAAAGCGGAAACCTCTAAAAGTGGGAGCACGGGATTTACTTTTAAAATTCCATCGGTCAATTTGACGATAGCCACAGATGCTTATTTCATAAGAATTGATGACCGAATCGTTTTAACCGGACAATATGCAAGACCCACAAATGCACAAATACTTGCGGCAACAACACCTGCTCAAAATGCGGCATTGACTTCATTTCAAACAGCATTTGATTTGAAAGGTGTGGAAAGAGCTTCATTTTGGACCAACGGAATTAATTCGGAATCCAAAGGAATTGATTTGGTTATTTCCCATAAATACGATGTTATTCCTGATTTTGTCATCAGAAATGATTTTGCTTTAAGCTATAATGTGACACAAAGAGTTGGCGCTGTAAATGTCCCTCAATCTATTGTAGACGCTGGTGGTGAACCTTATAAATATTCCTTTTTTCCAGAATCAAGCAGGGTTTATTTAGAGGAAGCAATTCCAAAATTGAAAGCCAACTTGATGACTACTTTTAGTGTTAAAAAAATAGATATTTACTTGAGAAACAGTTATTTTGGAGCCGTAACCGATCCTGGTGCAACAGATGTGAATTTAGATGGATATTCTTCAGTTTATGAGCATCCTGAATACAGCAGCAAATTAGTTACCGATTTGTCTGTGGGGTATCAAATTTCGAAAAATTTTAGAGCAACCATTGGAGCCAATAATATTGGAGATGTGTATCCAGACCGAAACAATCCCGCGACTCCAGCATTTGCCAATACAACTCCAACACTTTCGCCTTCGCCAAGTACTGATTTAAGCAATGCAAATCAGTTTGCTTATTCTAGGGCAGTTTCACAATATGGTTTGAATGGTAGGTTCGCTTTTGCACGTTTGAGTTTTAAGTTTTAAACAAATGTAAAAATATTCAAAAAAAGACTTTTGGTTAGTTTTGGTTGTTTTTTGCTGTCTCCAATTTGATAAGATTGGAGGCAGTTTTTTAAAGAAATACTTATGAATAATATAGAAAAAATAGATCTTTTTAACTTTGATTTGGAATTGGGAAAACGTAATCCCTATCTTTCTTTGTTATATCAAGTTTTTGGCCAGCCTATTGGCCAGGCGCCAGTAATTGTCGTGAATCATTCTTTAACGGGAAACTCTAATGTTTGCGGTGAAAATGGATGGTGGAACGGAATGGTAGGTCAAGGAAAAACCATAGACACCAATTATTTTACCGTAATTGTTTTTAATATTCCTGGAAATGGTTACGACAATATTTTGGCAAATCTAATTGAAAATTATAGAGATTATACTGTTCGAGACATTGCCAGAATATTTTGGGAAGGATTATTTTTCTTGAAAATCAAAAATGTTTTTGCTGTCATTGGCGGGAGTTTAGGCGGAGCAATTGCATGGGAAATGGCCGTATTGCAGCCCGATAAAATCGAAAATCTTATTCCTATTGCCACGGATTGGAAAGCTACGGATTGGGTTATTGCCAATGTTTTAATTCAAGACCAAATTCTAAACAATTCAGACGATCCAATTGTGGATGCTCGATTGCATGCAACATTGTTGTATCGAACGCCAGAATATGTCAATCAAAGATTTCAAAGAAATAAACTAGACGATTTGTCTAAATCACAAATCGAATACTGGTTGTTTGACCACGGGTTCAAATTAAAAAGCAGGTATCGATTGGCCGCTTACAAACTGATGAATCATTTGCTTAAAACCATTGATATTACGCGCAACAGAAAAGATTTTTTAACTGTTGCCAATGCAATTCAATCAAACATACATATTGTTACGGTTGACACAGATTGTTTGTTTATTGCTGACGAAAGCCGCAAAACGTATCGTGGTTTGATTAACATAAAACAAAATGTTTTTTATCATCAAATTCAATCTATTCACGGCCATGATGCTTTTTTGGTTGAATTCAATCAATTATCAAACATTTTGAATCCCATTTTGTACAACCAAAAATTGATAGATTTTGCCAGCGCCTAGATTTTTTTGAACTGGAAAATTGCTTGTTGAATCGAGTAATTATAAGCAAAAAAAAACTTCTCAATTTCTTGAGAAGTTTTGTGGGCGATGAGGGGTTCGAACCCCCGACCCCCTCGGTGTAAACGAGGTGCTCTGAACCAGCTGAGCTAATCGCCCTTTCGGGTTGCAATGTCTTGCGTTATTGCGAGTGCAAATATACATCACTTTTTTACATTTGCAAGCAAAAAAACGAAAAAATTATAAAATTTCTGCAACTACAAAGGTGCTTCCGCCAAGATAGATGAAGTCTGTTTTTGAAGCGTTTTGCAATGCTTGATGGTAAGATTCTGAAACAGAATTATATACTTCTCCTTTTAAATTAAAATGGGCTGCTTTTTCTTTTAGAATTTGTGCATCCAGTCCGCGAGGAATATTGGATTTGCAGAAATAATAAATCGCATCAGTAGGGAATAATGGCAAGACTTCATCCAAGTCTTTGTCGTTTACAACGCCTAAAACAATGTGCAAAGTATCGTATTTCTCTTTTTGGATTTGTTTCATCACTATTTCCAATCCATTTTTGTTGTGTGCCGTATCGCAAATTATTTTTGGGGACTCGCCGAGTTGTTGCCATCTTCCCTCAAGTCCCGTGTTTTTTACTACATTCAATAAACCCGATTTGATATCTGTTTCATAAATTTTGAATTCCTTTTGGGAATTTACAACGGCAATGGTTTGCAAGACGGTTTTTTTGTTGTGGACTTGGTAATCGCCCAGTAAAACAGATGGATAGTTTTGCGAAATCAAATCGGAAGCAAAAAATATTTCAGAATTAGTTGCAGCGGCTTTCGCCAAGAAAACCGGTTTTGTTTCATTGGTATATTCTCCTATGACTACAGGAATTCCCGGTTTGATGATTCCTGCTTTTTCATAAGCGATAGCTTCTGGAGTGTTTCCCAGAAATTGGGTGTGGTCTAATGCGATATTGGTAATTACGGAAATCAATGGCGTTATAATATTGGTGGCGTCCAATCTTCCGCCCATTCCCACTTCAATGATGGCAATGTCTACTTTTTCTTTGGCAAAATAATCGAAAGCCAAGCCTACGGTCATTTCGAAAAAACTCATGTCATTGGTTTCAAAAAAAGCTTTGTTTTTATTAATGAAATCACAAACAAAATCTTCAGAAATTTTGATTCCGTTGATTTTGATACGTTCCCTGTAATCTTTTAAATGTGGAGACGTGTAAAGCCCCACTTTGTAACCGGCTTCTTGAAGTATTGATGCCAACATGTGCGAAGTGGAACCTTTACCGTTGGTTCCCGCAACGTGGATGCATTTCAGTTTTTGTTGTGGATTGTCAAGATGATTGGCCAGCAAATAGGCGTTGGTCAAATCTTTTTTATAAGCCGAAGCGCCCTGAAGTTGGTACATCGGCAATTGATTAAACATCCAATTTATGGTTTCTTGATAGTTCATTTTTCTAATAAATAGTTGTTGGTTAAAATATTTTCCGATTTTTTTAGTTTAATAGTGGATCGAAAAGTATCTTTGATTGCAAAATTGAAATAATTTTTAGAATTAATGTGTAAAATAATAATATATGTTTAGTTTAATACAATTACAAGCCGACACCATAGCAAATGCCGCATCAAACGTAGTCATTGAAAAAATTGCTCCAAATGCCGAAATCTCGGTTTTAGAATTTATTTTAAAAGGAGGTTTCTTCTTGATTCCAATTTCAATATTGTTGTTTTATACTTTTTATTTGATTATTGAACGCTATTTGTACATTCATAAAGCTTCTAAAATTGATGTGCTTTTGATGCGTGACGTGAGAGACAATCTTCATTCTGGAAAACTCGATATGGCACGCTCCATTGCGGAAAGAAGCAATACCTCCTCGGGAAATGTTATAAAAGAGGGAATTCTTGTCATTGGAAGACCAATTGTAGAGATTGAATCGAATATGGACCGCGCTGCCGATATCGAAATTGGCGAAATGGAAAAGCATTTGGGACAACTCGGATTGATAGCCGGAATCGCGCCAACACTAGGATTTATTGGAACAATTTCCGGAGTTATCAAAATATTTTACAGTATTTCGGTTACGGAGAACATCAGTATTGGTAATATTTCTGGAGGTTTGTACGAAAAAATGATTAGTAGTGGTGCCGGATTGTTGGTTGGTATTATTGCTTACAGTGCTTACCACTTATTGAACGGAAAGATTGATAATTTTGCTTTGAAAATCCAAAAGCAAATATTGGAATTTGTAAATATTATTCAAAAAGCATAGCGATGTCCATAAAACGAAAAAGAAGATTCCACGCCGAAGTCGCCACGTCTTCGTTGAGTGACATTATGTTTTTTTTGTTGTTGTTTTTCTTGATTATATCCACTTTGGCGAATCCAAACGTGATTAAAATGACATTGCCCAAAGCCAAATCCAACGAGAAAACAAACAAACAATATATTAGTTTGTCCGTTACCGAGGACAAGAAATTTTACATTGACAAACAGCCCGTTCCTTTCGAAGAGCTTGAAACTACTTTGATGTCAAAAATGAATACCGAAAAAGACCAAACCGTTATCGTAAGAATCCCATTCAACTTGCAGGTCCAGGATTTGGTTGACGTTTTGCAAATTGGCGTAAAAAACAATCTGAAATTTGTTATTGCCACTAGTCCGAAATAATAGTATTTTGAGAGATACTCAAAGCCATTTCATAAAAAAATGCCTCGTTAATTCGAGGCATTTTTTATTTATTTTGTCGTCTAATTTGCTTAAATTAAATCCGTTTTAATTCAAATTGAAATTATAAACAATCTTGCCCACTTGTTTTTCCGGCGCATCGCTGCTGGCATCCCATCGTGTATTCATTGCGGCAATTCGGGCTTGGTCTAGCAAGCATTTTGCCGTATTGGTAGTTCCTTTTATTCCGGCAATGGCATTTGTTGTTTTGCCATTTCTATCCACGGACACTTCCACAACAACTTTCCCTTCCTCGTTACAAGTGTATTTTGGAGCAGGTTTAGAAATTGCTTTTCGGTTTCCTAACGAATAACCACTTCCGTTTCCAGAACCTCCACCATTTCCGGCTCCATAACCGCTTCCGTTACCAATGCCGTTGCCAGTTCCATTTCCTCCACCGGTTCCGCCTCCAGAACCTCCTGTTCCGTAATAATCGTTGGAACTTAAACTTCCGTTGGCTTTTCCTTTGTTTCCGGCTGTTTTGTCATTGCCATCGCCGCCTTTATTGGAGCCTTTCATAATGCTTGACAAAGCATCATTGGTATTGTTGGAAACTTTTGGTTTCGCCGCAACGACAGGTTTGGGTTCTTCTTTTAAAACAGGTTTCGGTTTTAATGATTTTTCTTTCTGCGGAATCACCACGCTTTCTGCGGTAGTGTTTTCTTGAGATAGGATTGACTCTTCCGGAGTTGCTTTTGTTGGAGTTTGTTTAGCTTGATTTTTCACTTCTAAAATCTCGCTTTTATAATTTGCACCCGAACCCAAATCGCTGTCACCAAAATTAACGGTAACTCCACCGCCGCCACCGCCACCAGTCAATTCTTCCAAGTTGGCAGGCGGCCAAAATCGGATGAAGAATAAAATCAATAATAGGATTCCAAATAATAGGGTCGCCATTAACAAAGATTTTTTTTGGTCTGAAGAATGGGTGGAATTCATTTGTTGTTTAAAATTTATAAAGCGTATTGGGTTTAAAAACGTTGAAAAGTACTAAAAATTGTTGTTTAATGAAATGTTTATGGCTTGCTTTTTAAGGTTAATTTCAAACTTGAAAATCCAATTATTCCCGCTGTCAAGGAAGAAAGCAGAATGATGAATTTAGCATTGTTGATAATGGTGGAGTCGTCAAAAGCCAATAAAGTCACAAAAATAGACATCGTGAAACCTATTCCTCCCAAAAATCCCACGCCAATTATTGATTTCCAATTCAAATCGCTCGGAAGTTGGCAAATTCCTGATTTTACCGCCAAGAAACTCAATGCGAAAATCCCAAGAGGTTTTCCAACGATGAGTCCCAATGCTATACCAATACTGTAATGTTGGGTCAGAATTTCGCCCATATTCGAACTCAAAATGATTGCCGTATTGGCCAATGCAAAAATGGGAAGTATGATAAAAGCAACTGGTTTATGAAGGAAATGCTGCAAAATAAAAGAAGTCGATTTTTTATTTCCGTTTCCAAAAGGAATTGCAAAAGCCAATAAAACTCCAGTAATAGTGGCGTGAACTCCCGAATTTAGCATAAAATACCACATCACAACACCACCAATCAAGTATGGAATCAAGTTTCTAACTTTCATCCGGTTGAAGATTAATAGCAAAACAAAAATTCCCAATGCAATCAAGAGATTGTTCCAAAAAAGTGTTTTAGTATAAAATATCGCAATGACCAAAATTGCTCCCAAATCATCAATTACAGCCAATGCAGTCAAGAATATTTTTAATGAAGTGGGAACTCTATTGCCCAACAATGATAAAATTCCCAAGGCAAAAGCAATATCAGTCGCCATGGGAATTCCTGCTCCAGATTGTGTGTTTGTGCCAAAATTGAAAAATAAATACAAAGCTGCCGGAACGAGCATTCCGCCAATCGCGCCAAAAATGGGCAAAAGAGCATTTTTAATATTGGACAATTCTCCTAGATAGACTTCTCTTTCCAATTCTAAACCAATCAGTAAAAAAAAGATGACCATAAGTCCATCGTTTACCCAATATTCGATAGGTTGTCCAGCAAAGTTGGTGTGCCAAAAATGTAAATATCCAGAACTGAAAACAGAATTTGCCAAGACCAATGAGATTAAAGTACAGGCTATTAGGATAAGTCCGCCAGCTTTTTCACTTTCGAAAAAATCTTTAAATAGTTTTGTGGATTTTATGTTTTTCTGTTGTTTCATTCTTTTAATATCAGTTTGCGAGTTGTGAATCATTGCCAAACTATTTGCCAGTATTCAACCATTTTTGTCAAGCAAATTCAAAGATTATTTGCAAAGCTAGAGTTTGGTAAAAGTACGTAATTTATATTCAAGTTAAATTTCGAATTTTCGACTGGGGGTTAAAATCATTCTTTTTGGTAATTTAAAACCCAATGATTTCGGAAAGTTTTGTTGGTAAAATCTAAAGCAGTTAATTCGTTTAACAAATCGGATTTTTTTTCATTTCGGGAAATTTTTAGCGAGGTTTCTGGTATTATTACGATAACGTTGTAGTTATTTTTTTTCAGTGGTCAAATTTATCAATCTAAATTGAAAATTTCATAATAAAAAAGTACCTTTGAGCATATTTTTATAACAAAAACCAACATTTATTTTATATTATTATGGATTTTAATCTAACCGAAGAACAATTAATGGTGCAACAAGCCGCCAGAGATTTTGCCCAAAATGACCTTTTGCCAGGTGTAATTGAAAGAGATGAAAAGCAGATTTTTCCCGCCGAACAAATAAAAAAAATGGGAGAACTTGGATTTATGGGAATGATGGTCGATCCAAAATACGGAGGAAGCGGACTCGATACAATTTCGTATGTACTGGCGATGGAGGAAATTTCTAAAGTAGATGCTTCGGCTTCGGTGGTGATGTCCGTAAATAATTCGCTTGTTTGCTGGGGTTTGCAGGCTTTTGGAACCGAAGAACAAAAACAACAATGGTTGCCGCTTTTGGCTTCTGGCCAAATTCACGGTGCTTTTTGTTTGAGTGAGCCTGAAGCGGGAAGTGATGCGACTTCACAAAAAACAACTGCCATCGATAAAGGCGACCATTATCTAGTAAATGGAACCAAAAACTGGATTACCAACGGAAATACAGCTTCGTTTTATATCGTCATTGCCCAAACGGATACCGATAAAAAACACAAAGGAATTAATGCTTTGATTATGACCAAGGATATGCCCGGTTTTTCTATTGGTCCCAAAGAACACAAAATGGGAATTCGTGGTTCAGACACGCATTCTTTGATGTTTAACGATGTAAAAGTGCCAAAAGAAAACAGAATTGGCGAGGATGGATTTGGTTTCAAATTTGCGATGAAAACCTTGGCTGGAGGAAGAATCGGAATTGCCGCGCAAGCTTTGGGAATAGCTTCAGGTGCTTATGAATTAGCGCTTAAATATTCGAAAGAACGCAAGGCTTTTGGCACGGAAATTTGCAATCATCAAGCTATTGCTTTTAAATTGGCTGATATGGCGGTTAATATTGAAGCGGCTCGTCATCTTTGTTTAAAAGCGGCTTGGGACAAAGACAATCACCATAATTACGATATAAGCGGAGCAATGGCCAAACTTTTTGCCTCGCAAACGGCTATGGATACGGCTGTCGAAGCAGTCCAAATTCACGGTGGAAACGGTTATGTTCGCGAATATCATGTAGAACGAATGATGCGCGATGCCAAGATTACCCAAATCTATGAAGGCACTTCCGAAATTCAGAAAATCGTTATTTCCCGAAGTATTATCGCTGGATAAAGAAACTTTGTTTTATGTAAAAACCTTTCAGAATTATAAAATCCTGAAAGGTTTTTTGTTTTATAAAAGTGATTTTAGCTTAAAAAAATTAGTTTGTCGTTAGAGCAGGTTTGTTCATGTCGTAAGCCAAAATATAATAGTAGTTATTGTTGAACGTGAAGTCGGCAATGATGGTCCATTTTAGTTTTTCGGTGTGTGCTTTTAATGAAGGAGCGTTGGTTTTGTTGATGAAAGTCAAACTCAATGGATATTTTTTCACCATTTGGGTTCTCATCAATTCAAACAATGAGTTAATCAATCCTTTTCCCCTGTATTTTTTTTCGATGCAAATTGGCCCGTATTGAAAACTGGTCGTTGAATTTATTTCAAAATCCAAGAATTTAAGTTCAGGAAATAAGCTGATCATGTGTCCGAAAATTGGCCATTGGCTGAAAAATTGCCAACTTTCGGCAAAAATATAAGCGATTATTTTGTTGTTGTCCTTGGCTATAAACAAACCTTGGTTGCGGATAACGTGAGTAAGTTGTTCTACAGAAAAAGGTGTGGTGACGAATCCAGATTTCTTTTCTTCTTCGGATAAATTTGAAACCAAATAGGATTCCTGTAAAGCCAAAACCCCTTTTATATCCTCTAATTTTGCTAGTTGTAATTCTAAATTTTTAGTCATTTCATTGCGTTCAAAAGTGGGTGAATTCTTGTTCAAAATTAAGGAAAATTATAGCAATCCTAAATTTTTATATTTGAAGAATCGCTGGCATTAAAACCCTTTTTTTAAAGATTTTGCTTATTTTCGCTTTATGAAAAATATCATTATTACCGGAACTTCCAGGGGAATAGGTCACGAATTGGCTTTGCAGTTTGCCAATGCCGGACACAATGTGTTGGCCATTTCCAGAAAAACGCCCCAAGACCTTATTGAAAACGAAAACATCACTTGCCTTTCCATCGATTTATCCAATGAAAATGAAATGCAAAAAGTGGAAAGTTTTCTTTCCGATTCTTGGAAAAAAGTAGACATCATCATTCACAACGCAGGCAGTTTGTTGCTGAAACCTTTTATGGAAACTTCCCAAGAAGATTTCGAAAACATTTATAAAGTCAATGTTTTTGGCGTGGCCAATTTGACTCGTGTTTGTGTGCCGTATTTGCAAAAAGGAAGTCACGTGGTGACCATCAGTTCGATGGGAGGAATACAAGGAAGCCTCAAGTTTGCTGGATTGGCGGCCTACAGTTCCAGTAAAGGAGCGGTAATTACCCTATCGGAATTATTGGCGGAAGAATACATGGAAAGAGGAATTTCGTTCAATGTTTTAGCACTTGGAGCAGTCCAAACCGAGATGTTGCAAGAAGCATTTCCGGGTTATGAAGCACCGATTTCGGCAAAAGAAATGGCCCATTATATTTTCGATTTTGCCCTAACCGGAAATAAATACTACAACGGAAAAGTGTTGCAAGTTTCATCAACAAACCCTTAATTAAACTAATATTTTGTCTTCCCGAGCGCAGTCGAGGGATTTTTTATAAATGAGCGAAACCCTTTCAAAATATCTTCCGGAACACGCAGTAAAACCAGTTTTTGAACTGATTGTAGTCAATCAAGTTCATTTGAAAATTGTGAACGAACGCGTGACCCGTCACGGTGATTATCGAAAAGGACCCAGCGGAAAACACGAAATAACGGTTAACGCCAGCTTGAATAAATACAAATTTTTGATTACGCTGATTCACGAAATATCGCATTTGGTGGCTTTCGAAAAATTTGGACGCAACATCAAACCCCACGGAAACGAGTGGAAATATTCTTTTCAGCGATTGATGATTCCGTTTATTCGTCCAGAGATTTTTCCCGGTCATTTGTTGCCTTTGTTGGCTAGACACTTCAAAAATCCATCTGCAAGCAGTGATACTGACGCCACTTTGTCATTGGCGCTCAAGCAGTTTGACATTCGAAACGATAAAAATTATATCTTTGAAATTCCTTATGGCGGTATTTTCAGGATTCACAATGGCAAAATTTTCAAGAAAGGAGCCATAAGAACCAAACGTTTCGAATGTGTGGAAGTGAGTTCAGGAAGAACCTATCTTTTTAATCCAAATGCCGAAGTAGAATTATTGCCAAGTTGATTATCTTTGCCACGCTAAAAACAAAAGAGCCAGCACTCTAAAGATTATGAATAAAAATTATTACGCCATTATTATGGCCGGTGGAGTCGGTTCCCGATTTTGGCCTGTAAGCACAACAGAATTTCCAAAGCAGTTTCACGATATGCTTGGTGCGGGTGAAACCCTGATTCAGAAGACCTTCAGCCGATTGTCGAAATTGATTCCGGTGGAGAACATTTTAGTTTTGACCAACGAAAATTATAATTCCATTGTATTGGAACAATTGCCAATGATGAAGCAAGAACAAGTATTGCTAGAACCGGCAATGAGAAACACGGCTCCGTGCATTTTATATGCTTCCCTTAAAATTCAGAAACAAAATCCGGACGCCGTTATGGTCGTGGCGCCCAGCGATCACTGGATTGAAGACGAAAATGCGTTTGCAGCCAACTTGCAGCAATGTTTTGATTTTTGTGCCAACGAAAATGCATTGATGACGCTTGGAATCCAACCAACTTTTCCCAATACTGGTTTTGGTTACATCGAATATGATAAAACGGATTCCAGTCCAATAAAAAAAGTATCACAATTTCGAGAAAAACCGGATTATGAAACGGCCAAATCGTTCTTGAAAAGCGGTAATTTCTTGTGGAACGGTGGTATTTTTATTTGGAGCGTCAAAACCATAACCGAAGCTTTCGAGAAATTTCAACCACAAATGAATTCCTTGTTTCTTAAAGGCTTTGAAAGTTATAATACAGCTTCCGAAAAATCTTTTATAGAAGAAAATTACGCCTTGGCCGAAAATGTTTCGATTGATTATGCCGTGATGGAAAGTGCCCAAAATGTTTATGTTCTTCCAGCCACTTTCGATTGGAATGACCTTGGAACTTGGGGATCGTTACATGAAAAATTAGATAAGGACGAAAATAACAATGCAGTCGTAAATGCTAAGGTTTTGCTGAAAAATTCTTCAAGCAATATCATCAGCACTGCCAAAGATAAGTTAGTAATTATTGATGGTTTGGAGGATTTTATCATTGTGGATAAAGACAATGTTTTGTTGATTTATCCCAAAAGCAAGGAACAGGAAATAAAAGCGGTTGTCAGTCAACTAAAAAAAGCGGAATCTTAATTCCGCTTTTTTTTATCCTTTTAAATAAGCTTCTCTCACTTTTTTAAACAAGTTTGAGGAGTAAACAAAGTCGACGATGGCTTCGTTGTCGGTTCTGAAGATTTCTTCTTTAGTTCCTTCCCATTCTTTAAAACCATTTTTTAGAAAAATAATTTTTTCTCCAATTTCCATCACAGAGTTCATGTCGTGCGTATTAACTACGGTGGTAATGTTATATTCTTCGGTAATTTCCTTGATAAGATTGTCAATCAACGTAGCCGTGTTGGGGTCTAATCCTGAATTGGGTTCGTCACAAAACAAGTATTTGGGATTGTTTACAATAGCACGGGCAATGGCGACACGTTTTTGCATTCCTCCTGAAATTTCCGAAGGTAATTTATGGTGCGCATTGACAAGATTTACTCTTTTTAAAACAAAATCAACGCGATCTTGAATTTTATGTTTGTCATCATTGGTAAACATTTTGAGCGGGAAACCCACATTTTCAGATACGGTCATTGAATCAAACAAAGCACTTCCTTGAAAAAGCATTCCAATTTCTGTTCGTAATTCTCTTTTTTCTTCGTTGCTGAGGTCGGAATAAATTCTGCCGTCAAAAGAAATGGTTCCCACTTCTGGCGTAAAAATCCCCAATAATGATTTCAATAAAACTGTTTTTCCCGAGCCACTTTGACCAATGATTAGATTGGTTTTTCCTGTTTCGAAAACAGCGGAAACGCCTTTAAGAATTTTGGTGTCACCAAATGATTTCTCTATATTTTTTATTTCTATCATTAGGTCAACATTAATTGAGTTAAGATATAATTCATCAAAATAATCGTAACCGATGTCCAAACAAATGCCACGGTGCTGGCTTTACCCACTTCAAGTGCGCCGCCTTTCATGTAATAACCGTGAAATGATGGAATGGTAGCCAGTAATATGGCAAAAACAAAAGCTTTGATGAAAGCATAGGAAACGTGAAATGGAACAAAATTAATTTGAATACCATTAATAAAATCATTGCTTGTGGCAAAACCACCATAAACTGCCGCAATATATCCGCCAAAAACGCCCAAAAACATGCTTATTCCAATCACGAATGGATAGAGCAGAATGGCAACAAGTTTTGGAAACACAAGATAATTCAACGAATTCACGCCCATGACTTCCAGCGCGTCAATTTGCTCAGTAACCCGCATCGATCCAATGCTTGACGTTATGAAAGAACCCATTTTTCCGGCCATGATTATGGAAATAAATGTTGGGGCAAACTCCAATATTACGGATTCTCGCGTGGCATAACCAATGATGGTTTTTGGAATTAACGGATTGTCCAAGTTCAATGCAGTTTGAATAGAAACAACTCCACCCACAAAAAAGGAAATGAAAGCCACAATTCCGAGTGATCCAATAATTAAATCATCAATTTCTTTGAAGATAAGCACTCTCATCACGGACCATTTGGTCTGCTTACTGAAGATTTCTTTCCACATTAAAAAATATTTCCCGATTTGGGATAAATAGCGAAGGAGCATCATAGTTTTTAAATATTGTCAAAAATACTAAGAAGTTGCGAGTTATAAGTTATGAGTTATGAGTTTTAACTTAAAACAATTTCTCCTTCATTTTCTGCAAACGGTATTTTCGAATGAATTTAGCTTGTTCTGGATTGACCAAAATGGTTTTTTTGGCTGATTTAGCTTTCCAAAAACCTTGAATGTAATCTAGAAAAAGAAGTGGTTTTTTCTTCATCATTGCCAGTTTTGCCGAAGCAATTGCGGTTATAAAAAATCCGTAACCCAAGCTGTAAAAAGCTTCTCCTTGTTTGTAACGAGCCGTTTTATTGTAGTTGGCACCGGTTGGTTTGAGGTGTTTTACGTGCAAGCTTTCATCGGTAACGACTTTCCAATTGTAGAATTTGCAAAGCAATTCGTCCACAGTGTCCCAACCCATGGCGGGTTTCAAACCTCCAATTTGCTGGAAAGTTGCTTTTCTATAGGCTTTGAGTGCCCCTCGAATATGGTCTTTGTCGGTCAGGTTTTCCAGAATCCAATCGCCATTTTTCTCTATGTAACAGAATCCGCCCGCCATTCCAATGGTTGAATCAGATTCAAAATGTTTGATGACGGTTTCGAAATAATTCGGGGGAAAAATTAAATCGGCATCCAGTTTTACAATGAAGTCATAGTCTTCGTCCAATGTTTCGAAGCCTTTTTGAAAAGCTTGAATCACCTTGCTTCCCGGCAAATGTATCGTTTCGGAAGTTTTGTTTACCAAAGTGATAAACGGATTTTCTTTGGCGAATTCCAAAACAATTTCGGCAGTTTTGTCCGTGGAATTGTCGTTGACCACCACAATTTTTGAAGGCAAAACAGTTTGCGAAATCAAGGATTGCAAGGTCAAAGGGATTAGAGCTTCTTCGTTGTAGGACGGAATGACGATGTAATATTTCATTAGCTTTGTTCAAAGCATTGTCAAAATTTTTAACTTTGACAATGATATTTATTTTACCTTTTCAGCGTAAACAATATAATATCTTGGAGTGAAAAAACGCAAAAGTGGACGAAAACCAATTTTCTTTACTGGATGCGTAAATTTTTCCCTGTCGATGATTTTCCAGCCTGTTTTTTCTAATAACCAGTCCAATTGCCAATCTTCAAATTCGTGGTAATGTCTATCCCACATATCGGTCTTGCTGCGATATGCCGGGGAAAACCACAAGCGCAACGGAATTGAAATCAGTAATTTATCGCATTTCACGTTTTCTAAAACGGTGTACGGATTCAATAAATGTTCGAAGATTTCAAAAGCGGTAAAAACAGAGTAATTTTCGTTTTGCAATGCCGCTTGATTGTTGTCGATGTCTTCGCCTGTAGTGTTTTTTACGGTGTATCCATTTTCAACCATTATTTTGGAAAAAGGATTGGGAACGCCCAAATCGAATATGGTTTCGGAAGTGGCTACGTGTTTTTGTAAAAATTCTAAAGTATGCTTGAATCTTTTATTGGGAAATGTTTTTTCGTACATGGTCTTTGTGAGAAACGAAATAATCTTTCGTTCATAAGTTTAATTAGGCTGCAAATTTACAAAGTTTAAGGTTTAAAGTTTCAAAAAAACTTTAAACCTTAAACTCTAGACTTTTTTGCTTATTTTAATATCGATACACAAAAGCGTTGATGTTCATTCCTGCCCCAACGGAGGCGAAGATAAGAATGTCTCCTTTGTGTAGTTCTTGATTTTCGATTTTTCCTCGAATCAACAAATCCAAAAGAGTTGGAACTGTCGCCACGCTACTGTTGCCTAATTCGTGAATACTCATCGGCATAATGTCTTTGGGAACAGATTTGCCGTATAATTTGTAAAAACGGTGAATGATGGCTTCATCCATTTTTTCGTTGGCTTGGTGAATCAGGATTTTTTTTACGTCGTCAATTCCTAATCCGCTTTGGTCTAGACAATTTTTCATTGCTGCAGGAACATTGCTTAATGCAAATTCGTAGATTTTTCGACCATACATTTTGATGTATTTTGTGTCTTCTTTTTCTAAATCGGGATTGTATGATTTTCCAAAGAATAAATAACCGGATTCATCGTAGGCATAAGTGGCACTCTCATAAGACAACATTCCAGTTTCGTCATTCGAAGCTTCGATTATTGCTGCTCCAGAACCGTCGGAATAAATCATGGAATCCCTGTCGTGTGGATCGACAACTCTCGAAAGGGTTTCGCCTCCAATTACCAAACAGCGTTTTGCCATGCCGGATTGAATGAAAGCATTGGCCTGAAGCACGCCTTCTATCCATCCTGGACAACCAAAAAGAATGTCATAGGCCACGCATTTTGGGTTTTTTATTTGCAATTTATGTTTGACGCGAGTGGCTAAACTGGGGATAATGTCGGATTGTTTTGAACCGTATTTTACATCTCCAAAATTGTGTGCAAAAATGATGTAATCAATGGTTTCGGGATCTATTCTGGCATTTTCAATTGCTTTTATCGAAGCCAAAAAAGCCAAATCAGAAGCACATTGATCCTTTGCTGCGTATCGTCTTTTTTCGATTCCTGTAATGCTTTTAAATTTTTGGATTACAACTTCATTTGGATACCCAAATGGACTGCCGTCTTCATTCAAAAAAACGTGTTTATTAAAATCAGCATTGGCAACTTTCATTTCTGGAATATAACTTCCTATTCCGCTTATTTTTATTTTCATTAGAAATTTTTTATAAAAAATGTACGCTAATTTAAAGATAAAAATTGTAGGTTTTTTAAAAATCTACAATTTTATTTTCATTACTGTAGCAATAGACAAGGCTCTTGTTTTCATGTTTTCGGCAATTTGCCCTTCAAAATTTTCTTCAATTGTAGTATTGAAATAGTGAAGCCAAATGGCAAAATGTTCTTCCGAGAGTTTTATTTTTTGATTCAAATCCAAATGAATTTGCAACACATTTTTTCCGTAGTTGCCGGTATCAAAAAGAATTTGTTCCCAGAAATCAACAAGATCCAATAAATGGGGAGCTAAATCTATTTTTGCCACCTCGTTAAAAATGAAACTGATTTTGCTGTCGGCAAGTAATTTCAAATAGAATTCACTCATCAATAAATGCAAATCTTCGCGTGTTTG
>NZ_PNNA01000085.1 GCF_013823965.1 Flavobacterium sp. | reverse complement strand
AATTTATAATGTTATAAAAGGAGACGAGAAAGCGTATTAAAAAACATCTTTTTTGATGAATTTCTTTATTTGAAAATCAAGATTGAAATTGTCTTCGGCATAGTCAAAAACATTTTGCTTCATCATTTGGATTTCACTTTTTCCTGTTTTTGAGATTTCGATTAAAGCAGTGTTCAAACTTTCGAAATCGCCAACATTGGCAACCCATCCTAGATTGTTTTCACTTACAATCGCCTCACCTTCGCCACCGCCAAAATAGAGCACGGGGAATCCCAAAGCGCCATATTCGAATATTTTGGATGGAACAGAGCCGTAAATTCTGGTTTTTAACGGCACAATGGCAATGTCAAAATTTTTAAGTTTTTCGTGCAGGATATGACGTTCCAGCATTCCGTGGAAGAAGATTTTTTTCTCTGGATTTTGACTAATCAAAGCTTCGATTTGCGATTTTTCGGCGCCATCGCCAAAAATGTGGAGTTCAATGTTTAGATTTTGCAATTCAATATTTTGACAAAGTTCAAAAACACCTTGTGCAACACCCAATAATCCAGCGTAAAATAGTTTGATGGGTTCATTTATATTCGAAACTAATTCCATTTTTGCCACTTGATGGTCTGGAAAATTGCGGTACAAATAACATTCTTTTTTTGGAAAAACAGAATGAATGTGGGTGATAATCTCATTGGATTGACCAAAGATTAGAGTAGCTTTCGAATAAATGAATCGTTCAAAAAACAACGAAACTTGATGCGAAAAACTGTTTTTTTTCAAAGCTTTCAGTTCAATGGCTGCCAATGGCCAAAGATCGGAAACATTCAGGATTATTTTTTTCCCAATTAGCGAAAGTGCCAAAACAGAGACAAAAGACAATAACAACGGAGGCGACTGAACGACAACTTTATTGGGTGTTTTTTTGAACAATAAATAAAAAAACAAGACTGAAGAAAACGATAAAATCGAAAGTGTTCTTTTGAAGATGTTTTTACTGACACTTGGATAAATCCAAAGGCGTTTTACGGTTATATTTTGAAGTTTTTCTGTTACCGAAAATTTGCCTTTATACTCGGGGAATAACTCGCCTTTAGGATAATTTCCCAACGGACAAAGCACCGAAACTTTGTAATTATTTTGATGTAATTTCAAAGCTAACTGCTCAATTCTATTGGCAGCAGCGCCTTTTTCCGGCGGATAATAATTGGATATGATGAGGATTTCCTCCATTATTTTTGAAGCAAAATATCAACAATTCTTTCAGATGCTTTTCCGTCCCAAAGATCTGGGATTCCTGCTTTTTTCTTTCCATTTTTCAAAAACCCTTCAAAATCTCTTTTTAGATTTTCAACAGAAGTTCCCACCAAAGTATTCGTTCCAATGATTTGGGTTTCGGGTCTTTCGGTGTTGTTTCGCATCGTAAAACAAGGGATACCCAAAACAGTGGTTTCTTCCGAAATCCCTCCCGAATCCGTTATTACGGCAAAACTGTTTTTGATGAGGTACATAAAATTCAGGTAGCCTTGCGGTTCGACAAAAAGGATGTTTTTCAGATCCAAATTCGTTTCGCCCAATATCGCTTTGGTTCTAGGATGAATCGGGAAAATCACTTTTTTGTCTCCAGCCAGTTTATCGATTCCTTTCAGCAACTGAATTAAAGATTGTTCTTCATCCACATTCGATGGACGATGCAGGGTAAGAATAATGTAATTTCCGGTTTCCAATTGATATTTATTCCAAAAAAGTGGTTCAAAAATGCGATCCAAATTTTGGTATAAAGTATCAATCATCACGTTGCCCACGAAATGAATATTGGTTGTTTCTGCACCATATTCCACTAAATTATCGGATGCCGTGGTCGAGGTGGTGAAGAAATAATCAGTTATGCTGTCGGTTACGATTCTGTTGATTTCCTCGGGCATTGTCATATCGCCAGAGCGGATTCCGGCTTCGACGTGGGCGACTTTTATATTTTGTTTTTTGGCTACAATCGCACAGGCCATCGTCGAATTGACATCACCAACCACCAAAACCAAATCGCAGGGATTTTGCTGCAATTCTTTTTCAAAAGCGACCATAATTGCTCCCGTTTGTTCAGCCTGAGAACCGCTTTTTACTTTCAGATTTCTGTTTGGTTTCGGGATATTCAATTCCTTGAAAAAAGTATCGCTGAGGTTTTGGTCATAATGCTGACCCGTATGTACCAGACGATAGGAAACATTTGCTCCTTCGTTTTGCTTTTTTTCAATGGCTTTGATGATGGGTGCGATTTTGATGAAATTGGGTCTTGCGCCTGCTATTATGGTTATTTTCATTTGATGTTTTTTTAATTTCTTTAAGGTCGCAAATTGCGACCTTGAACGTCTTGAAGTCACAATCTGTGACTTCAAGTTTGAATTTGGAGGTCACAATTTGCAACCTCCAATTATTTTAACAACGAAACAAACTGTTTCAATTTTCCGCTTTTGTTGCGTTCCAGTTTTTCTTTTCTGACGAATGTAAAAATCAATCCTTTTTCCAAATATAAGGCAATTGCAACTTCAATTTTGTGGATTTGTTCTTGATTTAATTCGGTTTTGCTCACATATTCGATTTCAAAAGTATCGATTTTAGTTTGTTTGATGACAAATTCTTTAACGTTGCCATCGTCTTCGATGATGCTTTTGGTAACGTAATAAAAAGTCAGTCCGGGCGATTTTTTTCCACTTGGTAAAATGGCGATATCATTGGTTCGACCGATTAATTGTTGCAGAATAGGTTTTTTAGGGGTGCTTTTTTCGTCCAAAATTCCAATGTCGCCAATGTCGTATCGAATAAAGGGATGCGCTTTGTTGTACAAAGAAGTTACTACTATTCGACCTTTCTTTCCATAAGGTAGAGCGGTATTGTTCTCGTCCAAAATTTCGACAAAAAGTGTTTCGGAATTCACTTGCCATTCGTCTTCGGGATTTTGAAAAGCAATCAAATCAAGTTCCGAAGCACCATATTCATTGACAACCGGAACCCCAAATTGTTTTTCCAGCAGGATTTTGTCTTCATCAAAAAGCATTTCGGAAGTAACAACACAGACTTTTAAAGTTGGGCAAATGTTTTTTAAAACAATGTTTTTCTGTTGTAAAAATTTGGCAAACAAAATGATGGAACTAGTATATCCGTTGATGTAATCGAATTTTTTGGTTTCAAAATCTTTTAAAAAACGTTCTAAAACCACATCCGATAAATCGAAAATTGAAAATCGAAAGCGGTTGCCCAAAAAATCCTTGAAACGTTCTTTTTTGTTACTAATAAAATCCAAAGGAATTCCATAAAAACGAGCCTGATAAGAGGAATTGAAATCAATTCCGTGCCAGCCAAAACGATGTATGATATTGGCCCAAGTCAAGGCGTGCGAAAATTTGTCTTTGGCAAAAATAAACGGATCACCGCTGGAACCGGAAGTTTTATTGACGTAAACATTTTTTAATGAAAATCCATTCGAAAGCCTTTCCACCAAAGGTTTTTGAAAATCTTTCTTGGTCATTATCGGCAAATCGTGCCAAGTATTGAAAGTAGTTTTGCCAACGAGTTTTTGATAGGATGAATTGTTTTTTAAATGAAAATGGACAATTTCTTGTTTTTTGTTTTCGATAAATGCTTCATAATCTTCTTCAGAAATAGACTGGATTTTTCGCAATTTGGCTTTGGCTTCCTGCATTGGAAAACCATTCATCTGGAGCGATAAATCGAAAAGTGGAAACATTTTACGGATATATTTTACCAAAAATACTATTTACGAACAACTAAAGGCCGGCAACGGACAAGTTTTTGGAAATTAATTATTATTTAAGTCCAAAAGCAATTATTTTTGCCAAACTTAACAACAACACGATGACAATTTTACTTTTAGGTTCAGGAGGAAGAGAACACGCTTTTGCTTGGAAAATGATTCAGAGTCCGCTTTGCGACAAACTTTTTGTGGCACCGGGAAATGCAGGAACGGCGGCAATTGCAACCAATTTAGATTTTAGCGCCACCGATTTTGAAGCTATCAAGGCAGTGGTAATCAAGGAAAATATAGGAATGGTCGTTGTGGGTCCGGAAGATCCATTGGTAAAAGGGATTTACGATTTTTTCAAAAATGACAGTGATTTAAAACATATTCCGGTTATTGGACCGTCAAAATTAGGCGCTACTTTGGAAGGAAGCAAGGAGTTTGCCAAAGAATTTTTGATGAAACACAAGATTCCAACCGCGGCTTACGACAGTTTTACAGCAGAAACTGTAGAAAAAGGATGTGATTTCTTGGAAACTTTGCAACCGCCTTATGTTTTGAAAGCTGACGGATTGGCTGCCGGAAAAGGAGTTTTGATTATTCACGATTTGGAAGAAGCCAAAACTGAATTGAGAAATATGTTGGTGGGTCAAAAATTTGGTGATGCCAGTTCGAAAGTGGTTATCGAAGAATTTTTGGACGGAATCGAATTGAGCTGTTTCGTTTTGACCGACGGGAAAAGCTATAAAATATTGCCAACAGCCAAAGATTACAAACGCATTGGCGAAGGCGACACTGGTTTGAACACAGGTGGAATGGGAGCAGTTTCTCCGGTTCCTTATGTGGATGCGGTTTTGATGGAAAAAATCGAAACCCGTATCGTGAAACCAACCATCGAAGGTTTCCAGAAAGATGGAATCGAATACAAAGGATTTGTTTTTATCGGATTAATCAACGTGAAAAACGAACCCATCGTGATTGAATACAACGTGAGAATGGGAGATCCAGAAACGGAAGTTGTCGTTCCGAGAATGAAATCGGATTTGGTGGAATTGTTTTTGGCGGTGGCCAATGAAAAATTAGACGAATTCGAATTAGAAATTGACGAAAGAAGCGCTACAACTGTTGTGATTGTTTCTGGTGGTTATCCGGAAGATTTCGAGAAAGGAAAAGTAATTTCGGGCTTGGAAACTATCGAAGATTCGATTGTTTTTCATGCAGGAACCAAATTGGACAACGGGAATGTGGTGAGTAACGGAGGAAGAGTTTTGACCGTGACATCTTACGGAGACAATTTCGAAGAGGCCATAAAAAAATCTTACCAAAACATAGACAAGCTACATTTTGATAAGATGTATTTTAGAAAAGATATTGGGAACGATTTAAAATAGTTCCCAATATCTTTCGTTACAATTTCTTAAAGTATTATTTCAAGAAAGAGTGAGCGGTAGTATCTTGGTTTTCCTCACCTTTTTCGTCGAAAATTGCCAATTGTTTGCACCAATATACGATGGCAACTGCACAAATAGCCATAAAAATCCAGTTGATTGTATTCGCTACAAACCAATGTTCGAGTTCTAATTGTCTTAGAAAATCGTGTAGTATGAATAAAATGTTTTCAAATAACCATTGAATTCCTTCAAAAAATGCTTTCATCTTTGTACAAGTATTATATTTACAGTCGCAAAAATATAAAATATCCTTATGATAACAAGTGTTTTTAAAAAATCTACTCCATTAAATTTAATTTTGGGCGTATTTTTAATGCTGGTTTTCTTTTTAATATACCAATTTCAAGATTTAACTTGGACGAATTCGGCTATTTCAATTTTAGGCAAAGCGGGATTATTTGTTGTTTTGTTGGGTTCTGTTTTTATTACAAATTTCGTCGCCAAGAAAAACGGATTGAGCAAAGACAGTAGCTACACTGTTTTTTTCTATTTTTTGTTTCTGCTTTTTTTCCCTTCGGTGCTAAATAATGCAGACTTGATTGCCTCCAACTTTTTTATCCTTCTGGCGCTTCGCCGATTGATTTCATTGCAATCCCTAAAAGCTTCGAAAGAGAAAATATTTGATGCTTCGCTATGGATTTTTGTGGCTGCTTTGTTTCATTTTTGGAGTATTCTTTATATTGTTTTGGTTTTTATCTCCATTATTTTTCACGTTTCCAGAGATTACAGAAATTGGATTTTGCCTTTCATCGCTTTTTTCGCAGTGGGAATTATTTTCGCGGTCTATTCGATTACTTTCGATAAAAGCATCGTTGAATTTGTAAATTCACACGCAGCAACCAATTTTAAATTGGATTATTTTGCCAATAATTATCAAAACGGAGCCTTTTCCATTTACTTGACCATAGCTTTGTTTTTTGTTATTTCGATGCTTGCATCACTTTCAAACAAGCCATTGCTGTTGCATTCGTCTTACAAAAAAATCATTGCTTCTTTTTTTATTGGAATCATGATTTTTTTGGTTTCTCCAAGCAAAAGCAATGATTTATTGTTGTTTACATTTGCTCCTTTGGCAGTAATGGCAACCAGTCACATTGAAATCAAGCAGTTGCAATTAAAGCAGGAAATGGTTTTGGCTGTACTTATTCTTTGCAGTTTGTTTGCGTTTTTCTCGCAGTTATAATTTATTTCCGTAAGCTAAATCACCGGCATCACCAATCCCTGGAACGATATATTTTTTGTCGTTGAGTTTTTCGTCCAAAGTGGCTACCCAAAGATGACAAGAGTCCGGCAAATGTTTTTCAAGATACGCAATCCCCTCAGGCGCAGCAATGATGACCGCGATGTGGATTTCTTTTGGCAGACCTTTTTCCATCAATTTATTAAAGACGGCCACCATTGATTGTCCCGTGGCGAGCATTGGATCAATCAACAACAAGGTCTTGTTTTCAATATTTGGAACAGCTTGGTATTCAACCAAAATATCAAAAAATTCATCGTTGTTCGGATGGTGTCTGTAAGCGGAAACGAAGCCGTTTTCGGCATTGTCAAAGTAATTCAAAAAGCCCAAATGTAATGGCAATCCCGCACGAAGGATGGAACATAAAACCAATTTGTCTTCAATTTCGGTGGTTTTCTTGATGCCAAGTGGCGTTTGGATTTCCACATTTTTATAATGTAAATCTTTGCTCAATTCATAAGCCATTACTTCGCCAATGCGTTCGATATTTCTTCGAAAACGCATGCTGTCGTGTTGAACATTCACGTTTCTGATTTGGCCAAGAAAATGATTAAGGATACTATTGTCTTCTGATAAATAATGTGTTTGCATAACAAGGATTTAGAATTGTGATGTAAGATTTAGGATTGACTCGCTAAACCTCTAAACTTTGAAAGTTTTTTATAGGCTATAAAAGTATAAAAAGTATCTTTGTATTTATAAAATATAAAAGATATGTTTTCAAAATTAGCTTATTCCGTTTTCGAACAAAGTATTCGCGATTATCATCAATTTGATAATGTGGATCAACCTATCAATAATCCTTTTCCAAAGGAAAAATTCGAGCATTTATTATATCTTAAAAACTGGATTGACACCGTGCAATGGCATTTCGAGGACATCATTCGTGACCCGAACATCGATCCAGTTGCGGCCTTGACCTTGAAAAGAAGAATTGATGCTTCGAACCAAGAACGTACCGACATGGTAGAATATATTGACGGTTATTTTCTTCAAAAATATGCTCATGTTGCCGTGAAAGACAATGCCAAAATCAATTCTGAAAGTCCTGCTTGGGCATTCGACAGATTGTCTATTTTGGCCTTGAAAATTTACCACATGCAAGAAGAAGCCACTCGTGCAGAAGCTACGCAAGACCACAGGGATAAATGTCAAGCCAAATTGAATATTTTATTGGAACAAAGAACCGATTTGTCAACTGCAATTGAGGAGTTGTTAATCGATATCGAAAATGGCGACAAGTTCATGAAAGTGTACAAACAAATGAAAATGTACAACGACGATGATTTGAATCCTGTTTTGTACCAAAACAAAAAATAATTTTCGACAAGATTCCATTGTCAAAAAAAATAGAACATATAGCCGTCATGAGACTTTCCGCAATGGGAGATGTCGCTATGACGGTTCCTGTTTTAAGGGCTTTTGTCCAGCAAAATCCCGAAGTGAAAATCACGGTGGTTTCCCGACCGTTTTTCAAACCCTTTTTTGAGGGAATTTCCAATGTTTCTTTTTTTGCTTTCGACGACAAAAACCGCCACAAAGGTTTCTTGGGATTGTTGCGATTGTTTCAGGATTTGAAAGCCTTGCAGATTGACGCTTTTGCCGATTTGCACAACGTTTTACGTTCCAAAGTCGTTCGAACACTTTTCGCCTTGAGCGGAAAAAAAACCGCATTTGTCGATAAAGGAAGAGCCGAAAAATCAGCTTTGACACGAGCCGAAAACAAAATCTTCAAACCCTTGACCACGATGTTTGAAAGACACGTCAAAGTGTTTCAACAGTTGGGTTTTTCGGTAGATTTATCCAATCCTACATTTCCTGAAAAAGCCGTTTTAGATTCAGAATTAAGTCAATTAATTGGAAATAACAATCCAAAACTTATCGGGATTGCGCCTTTTGCCCAATACGATTCCAAGGTGTATCCTCTGGATTTAATGCAGGAAGTAATCCATAAATTAGCTAAAAATCCAAATTATAAAATTCTGCTTTTTGGTGGTGGAAAAAAGGAAATTGAATTACTCAATTCGCTTTCAAAAGACAAAGAAAAAGTGGTGATTGTTGCGGGAAAAATAAAATTCCAACAAGAATTGCAACTCATTTCAAACTTGGACGTAATGCTTTCCATGGATTCCGGGAATGCGCACATTGCGGCAATGTTGGGCGTAAAAGTCATCACGCTTTGGGGTGCCACGCATCCTTTTGCGGGTTTTTCGCCATTTAATCAACCTTTGGAAAACGCCTTGGTTGCTGATAGAAATTTGTTTCCTAAATTGCCCACTTCGGTGTACGGAAATAAAATTGTGGAAGGTTATGAAGCGGCAATGCGGACTATTGCTGTTGATTCTGTTGTAAAGGCTTTAAATTATTGTCTACAAGCCAATTAATTTGTGTTTATTGGTAATCTCGTAGTTTTTCTAGTTATTTTTTGAAAGAATAATTTTATCAATTATTTAACAACAAGGTTTTAAATTATTGGTGTTAATAATACTATTTTTACTTTTTGTGAGTTAGGTCTTACGACTCAACGTTAAACCAGGAGAAAGAGGGACTTTTTTGCCAAGTTGCTTTTTTAAGTGTTAATACAATAAAATAGAACTATTTATGCCAAAAATCACAGTAACGATTGCAATTTTTTTCTTGCTCTCTTTTTCCGCATTTTCTCAAAAAGGAAATCTTTCGGGTGTTTTAACCGATGGTAACGAAAAAACACCTGTTTACAATTCGGTTGTCGCTTTATTAACTCCCGTAGACTCTATTTTATACAAGTTTACCCGATCGGACCAAAAGGGGAATTTTAATCTTAAAAACATAAAAGCAGGAAACTATATATTGATGACTTCCCATAGTCAATATGCTGATTACGTTGATGCCATAACCGTTAATGAAAGCGAAAAAAATATGGGAACAATTCCTTTGTTGAGCAAAATTAATGCGCTCAGGGAAGTAATAATAAAGACGGGTTCCATTAGAATTAAAGGTGACACGACGAGTTACAAAGCAAGTGATTTCAAAGTAGATGCCAATGCCAATGTGGAAGAATTGCTAAAAAAACTGCCGGGAATACAAGTAGATAAAAATGGAGTGATAAAAGCCATGGGGGAAACGGTACAAAAAGTATTGGTCGATGGCGAGGAATTCTTTGGTGACGACCCGGGCATGGCGGTAAAAAACTTGCGAGCGGATGCCGTAAAAGAAGTACAAGTTTTCAACAAGAAAAGTGATCAAGCCGAGTTTACGGGTATAGATGACGGCGACACTAAAAAAACAATTAACCTGAAATTAAAGGAAGACAAAAAGAAAGGCTATTTTGGTAAAATAGACGTTGCAAACGAGCCATTAACAACCACAGATTCCAGATACAATACCAATTCGATGTTTAGTTCTTTTAAAGGCAAAAGAAAACTATCCGCTTTTTTATTAAACGGGAACACCGGTCAAGATGGACTTGACTGGCAAGACAGCGAAAAATTTGGAGGACGGGATGACATCAGTATGAACATGGATGACGATGGCAATGTAAGTTATGAATGGACAGGTGGCAATAATGATGAAGAACCCAATGTTGACACCCAAAACGGATTTATCAAAAACACCAACGCGGGATTGCAGTACAGCAACAAATGGAATGATAAACAAACATTGAACCTGACGCCAAAATATAATAACCAAATTTACACCAACAATAATAACAGGTTTACCCAAACCCAAGTAGGCGAAACCCAATTGAACGAAAACAAATCGACGGTAAGCAATGTAAACAGGAGTAATTTTAAACTAAATGCGTCTTATGACGTAAAATTAGATTCATTAAACTCCATAAAATTTACCGCCAAAACCAATTTTTACAATACGGAAAGCGAAGAGTTTACAAACGGAACCACTACCGGAATTGATGGATTGTTGAAAAACAAACAGCAAAAAACATTCACTACAAAATCAGACAAGGAATCGTTGTTTGCCAGTGTTTTGTATAAACACAAGTTCGCCAAACCCCGTCGTACATTTTCTGTAAACAGTAGTTGGAACACCTTGAACACGAATTCAAATAATTTTTTAAAGTCTTTCAACGAAAGTTATGATGGAGGTGTTTTTGCCTCAAGGGACGATGTGGATCAAAACAAAGTAGGAGAAAAAACAAATCAAAATCTAGGCATAAACGTTACTTATACGGAGCCTCTGGGCAAGAAATTTGCCTTGCAATTTGCTTATCAACTTAGCCACAACATTGGTGAAAGCGATTATTTGACCTATGATTACTCGGATGTTACGGGCAATTATGATTTGGTTGTAAGTTCGTTGTCAAACCAGTTCAAACAGACCATAACCACCAACAAGCCCAACATAAAATTGAGTTACAATGCCAAAAAAATAAATTACAGTTTTGGAAGCGGGTTCGGGTTTACTTCATTTGATTTGCAAGATCAAACTATGAACAAAGAATACAAGCGCAACTACACTAACTTTTTTCCAACGGCAAATTTGACTTACAAGTACAAAAGCAACAGTAATTTGCGTATCTATTATCAAGGTGCAACCCGACAACCTACCATTGATCAATTGCAGCCTTTGAGAAACAATCAAGATTTCTTTAATCAAACTTTGGGTAATCCAAATTTGAAGCAATCCTTCACCAACAGTATAAACCTATCGAGCAATAGTTACAATATTTTGACAGAATCCAATTTTTACCAAAGTATTTCTTTTAGAACCACCGCCAATTTAATTATTTACAACAGGGACATTGATCCAGAAAGTGCCAAAACAATTAGCACGCCCATAAATACCAACGGGAATTTTTCCGGGAATTTTTATTTTGGATATGGATTTAAAATAAAGAAAATAGGTTTAAACGTCAATCTAAATCCATCTGTCAACTATAACAAATCGGTGATTAGCATCAATAACAAAATCAACGATTCCAAGACTTTAAACTCGGGATTTTCAGTTTATTTGTATAAGTCAAAAGAAAAGAAATACGATTTTAATTTAAGCAATAATTTTTCAAACAACAGAAACAGTACTTCGCAAAATGATCAAATAAAATCATTTAACACCAATAATTTGAGGTTGGATTTAGGTGTATATTTCCAGGAAAAATGGAAACTGTCCACGGACTACAATTTATATTCCAGACAAAAAACGGTCGATTTCCAAACCAATCTTACCAATCAATTGTGGAATGCAAGGTTGCAACGCACTTTCAAAAACGATGAGTTTACGGCTTATATCATGGTACGCGATATCTTGAATCAAAATGTAGGCATACGAAGATATGTTTATGACAACGTAATAGGCGAGGAACAAAACGACAGGCTCAAACGATATGCGATGATAGGTTTTACCTGGAATTTTAAAAACAAAGGCGAAACGGCAAAAAAATAAATCAGGAACTGTTCCGAAAATGACCATAAAAAATAGCAACACATGAAATCAATACTTTTTTTTATTGCAGCATTACTTTTTACGACAACATCCAAAGCGCAGCAATTTGTGAATAAAGCCGTGATTGAATACGAAGTAAATACCAACCTCAAAAAAACAATGAGTAATGACAGTTGGGACGAGATGATGAAAGACAACCTTTCCGACCTGAAAATTTCCTATTTCACCTATACTTTTGCAGACAACAAAAGCATCTTCAAATTCGATAGATGGAGCCCAAAAACCAGAATACCCAAATACCAAAAAGAGGCTGATGAAGAAAACACTTGGTATTTTGATTTTACGACAAGAAAAATGAATATGCAAAAACAAATTGCGGGAACTAATTTTGTAATAGCAGACAGTGTTCCAAACATTCAATGGAAAATCACGAATGAACACAGGGAAATAGCCGGTTACAATTGCCGAAAAGCCGTGGGCAAAATAATGGACGACGTATATGTATTTGCTTTTTACACGGATGATATTACCATTTCTGGCGGTCCATGTTCCATAAATGGCTTGCCGGGCATGATTTTGGGACTTTCAATTCCAAGATTATACACTTCATTCATGGCTACCAAAATTGATGTAACTAACAGCAACGCATCCGAAATAAAACCCATTCCAGCCAAAAAAGCCTATGATTTTGCGGGTTTAAAATCATTGATAGAAGAGAAAACAAATGATTGGTTCAAATATGGCGATGATAAAGAAGAAAACAAAAGGCAAAAAAATATTTTCTTGTGGAATGCCTTTTTATAGGTATTGCGAGGAACGAAGCATGACCTCTCTGTTACTCGTCGCAGACGAGCACCAGTGGAGACATTCTTTTAATATCCAATTAAAAAAACTCCGTCAACATTTGTATAATTTTCAGTTTTAAAGAAAGTCGACATTCGTCTTTCCACCGTGTTAAAAATAATATTCTGTCCTGTTGCTGTTTGTCTTATGTTTGGAATGATTAGGAATAAAAAGTTTGCTTCTTTACAAATATGGCATTTCCAGATGTCTAAAAGGTCCATATTGTTTGCAATTGTTTTTCCTCTTTCGACTTCCATTATTATTCCACTCTTATTGTCAAGTTTTAGAAAATAGTCTGGTCGTAATTGTTTTACGGAAAGGTTGTTAAAAAGTCCATTTTTTTCACTCGTAAAACCCAATTCCATTGTTTTACTGAGTATTATTTCTTGAATTTCCCCGCTTTTTGCGTGTAACTTATGAGTGTCCGCAAGCCTATTTTGAGTTTCAGTTTCGCTCATAAAAGTCACAAGTTCATTGAATACATTTTGAGCGACAAGAAAGTCTTTTCGCTTATCAATGCCATCCTTAAACAATATTTTAGTTGTAATCATTTTTTGTCAGTTGTTGTTTGATGGTTACACATAACTCGTTTATGGTTGAACAAACATTCGTATAAACAACCAAAATCGGGTAGCTTGGCGTAGGTTTCTTTCGTTTTATAGTTGTATCAAATATATTAATTTTTTCTTACAAATTATTAAACGGACTTTTATATCAAACCAACCTTTTAAAACAAAAAAACTTCCCTTTTCAGAGAAGTTTTCGATTTTATATAAATACTGAACTGATTACTAAAAACTGACCACTGACCACTTTTTTAGACATCGTCAAAATCCACCACGATTTCTGCGGAGGTTGGATGTGCTTGGCAAGTCAGAATCAAACCATCGGCAATTTCCTTGTCGCTCAGGATGGAGTTTTTCTTCATTTCGGCAGTTCCTGATTTTATTCGGGCCAGACAGCTGCTGCAAATGCCGCCTTGGCAGGAATAAGGAGCGTCAATGCCTTGTTTCAGGGCTGCTTCGAGCAAGGTTTGTTTTTGTGACATTTCGAAAGTCGTTTCGTCGTCGTCCACCGTCATGGTCACTTTGGTGTGGCCTTCGTGGGAACTGGCTTTGACATTTTCGGTGGCTGAACTGGAGAACAATTCAAACTTGATGGCGGAATCCTTGATGTTGTGCTCTTTCAAAACCTTGGAAACGGTGTTGATCATTTCCTCTGGACCACACAAATAAAATTTGGAAAATTCCAATTCCTTGTGCTTGTTGTTCAAGACAAAATTCACGACCGATTTGTCGATTCGACCGAAAAGCGCTCCATCGGCTTTGGCTTGACTGTAAACGTAATGCACAAACAATCTTCCGGTATATTTCAGCTGCAAATCGTGTAATTCTTGGTGGAAAATGGTTTCTTCCGGCGATTTGTTTCCGTAAACCAATACGAAAGAACTTTGGGATTCGCCTTTCAAAACTGATTTCAATATGGATATGGCAGGCGTGATTCCGCTTCCGGCCACAAAAGCCGCGTAGTTTTTTTGGTGGTGACTTTCGGGTTCAAAAGTGAATTTTCCTTCGGGTTTTCCCACTTCAAGGATATCGCCCGCTTTCAGTTTGGTATTGGCAAATTGGGAAAATGCACCATTTTTTACGGCTTTCACCGCAATTCTCAATTCACCGCTTTCTGGCGAAGAACAAATGGAATACGCCCGACGAATTTCCTGTCCGTCCAATGTCAATCTCAAATTGACGTATTGACCAGCAACGAAACTATAATGAGGTTTGAATTCTTCGGGAACGTTAAAAAGTATGGAAACCGCAGCTGCCGTTTCGCGTTTTACTTCTTTTATGGTGAGTTTTTTGAATAAAGGCATGGTGTTATTTTTTTACAAAGATAGTAAACCAAAAAAAATAGAAAAGTTTAAGTCTTTAGAAGTTTAATTTTTGTAACTTTTTTCTACATTTATCAACTAATACAAAATAAAATGGAAAAATCATGATTCAAAAATTCCTTTATCTCGAATGGAAAGCTTTTATACGTTCGGCTTCGTTCGGTACTAATTTGGCACTGAAAATTATTTTGGGTTTTGTGGCCATTCTGTACGCATTTATTTTGTTAATGGCCGGAATTGGAGCTTTTTATGCTTTAAAAAAGATGAATCTTGATCCGTTGCAGGAGGTGAACAAATACTTGATTTACTATTTTTTAATCGATTTGGCCATTCGGTTAGTGATGCAAAAAATCCCCGTGATGAACATTCGACCCTTGCTTGCTTTGCCGTTTAAGAGGGCAACAATCGTAAACTTTTCGATAGGGAAAACGGTCTTGTCCTTTTTTAATTTTCTTCACGCTTTTTTCTTTCTGCCTTTCACGATTATTTTATTGGTCGAAGGTTATGATGTCGTGAGCGTGATTCTTTGGCATTTAGCCATAGTTTCATTGGTTTACGGCAACAATTTCCTGAACATTATTTTGTCGAACAAAGACAATGTTTTTACTGTTTTTTTAGGAATTGTGCTGGTTCTGGCAGGGTTTCAATATTATGACTTTTTTGATGTCACTACATATACTTCAGTGTTTTTTGATGGTTTGTTCAGCACAAAATGGTTGTTTTTGCTTCCGGTTTTGGCTTTGACGGGATTGTTTTATTACACTTTTAATTACCTCAAAAACAATTTATATCTTGATGCGGGACTTTCGACCAAGCACGAAATTGCCGAAACCGAGAACCTGACTTGGTTAAATCAATTTGGAACTTTGGGAACTTTTTTGAAAAACGACATCAAACTCATCAAACGCAACAAACGCTCGAGAACCACTGTTGTAATGAGTCTTTTGTTTTTGTTTTACGGATTGATTTTTTTTAGGGAGAATTCCCATCAACCGGAAGTGATGCGAATTTTTGCCGGGATTTTTGTTTCGGGCGGATTTTTATTCACCTTCGGGCAATTTGTGCCTAGTTGGGACAGCTCGTATTATTCGCTGATGATGTCGCAAAATATTTCCTATAAGGGTTATTTGAGTTCAAAGTGGTGGCTTATCGTTATTGCCACATTCATTTCCACCATTTTGTCCTCATTTTATTTGTATTATGGCTGGCAAGTTTACCTCACCATAGTCGTTGGGGCGATTTACAATATTGGCGTCAATTCCCATTTGGTTTTGCTTGGTGGCGCTTACACAAAAACACCAATAGATTTAACGTCCAGCAAAGGTGCTTTTGGCGACAAAAAAGCCTTTAACATGAATGCCATGTTGATTTCGCTGCCAAAATTACTTTTGCCAATTTTATTGTATTGGGCTGGTTCTTCGATCATGAATCCTAATTTGGGATTAGTATTTGTGGCGGTTGCCGGCGTTTTGGGATTTGCTTTTAGAGACAAGGTTTTCTCCAAGATTGAAAAAATATACAAAACCGAAAAATACGCAACCCTAGCAGCATATAAACAAAAATAGAAAAGACGCGATTAATGGAGTCTTTACATAAAAAATAAAAAAATGATACACGTACAAAACCTTTCAAAATCATACAACGGAACCACCGTATTAAAAATAGACACATTAGAAATTCCAAAAGGACAAAGTTTTGGTCTTGTGGGCAACAACGGCGCGGGAAAAACCACTTTTTTCAGTTTGCTTCTGGATTTGATCCAGCCTTCGACAGGAAATATCATCAACAACGAAGTTCAAGTTAACACGAGCGAAAACTGGAAACCTTTTACCGCTTCTTTTCTGGACGAAAGTTTCTTGATAGGCTATCTCACTCCCGAAGAATATTTCTATTTCATTGGCGATTTGCGCAATCAAAACAAAGCCGACATCGATGCTTTATTAGCCAAACACGAAGAATTTTTTAACGGTGAAATCCTGAAAAACAAAAAATATTTGCGCGATTTATCCAAAGGAAACCAAAAGAAAGTGGGCATCATCGCCACGCTTATCGGTAATCCCGAAGTCGTAATTTTAGACGAACCTTTTGCTAATTTGGATCCAACAACCGTAAGCCGATTGAAAAAAATAATCCGTGAACTTGCCGAAAATCCAGACATAACCGTGTTGGTTTCCAGCCACGATTTACAACACACGGTCGAAGTTTGCGATAGAATTGTTGCCTTAAACAAAGGCGAAATTGTAAAAGACATCCAGACTTCAAAAGAAACCTTGCAGGAATTGGAAACGTTTTTTGCCGTTTAAATGTCAATATTTCAAAAAGAAACGTATTTTTACCAGTCATTATACTAAAATGCGCTTTTAAAAGTTAAATGATAAATCGTTTCCCATTGAAAACCAAGATACTTAAACACTCCTTTTTTATAATATTCTTAATTTTTTTGGTGGCTTGTTCGACCAAGAAAGACACTTTTTTGGCCAGAAATTCTCATGCGTTAAGTACAAAATACAATATTGATTACAACGGTCAAATAGCTTTGGACAAAGGCATTATTGACATAAAAATGAATGCCAAAGACAATTTTTGGAAGCGATTGCCCATCGAAAGAATGCAAATCATCGACGACAATACTCCTGAAGGCAAAACCAAAAACGCCAATTTTGAACTGGCCGAAGCCAAGGCCACCAAAGCCATTCAAAAACACTCGATGAACATTGGCGGGAGAGAAAGAAACATGCAAATAGACGAGGCTTATTTACTGCTTGGCAAAGCACGATATTATGACCAAAGATTTATTCCGGCATTGGACGCTTTCAATTATATTTTATACAAATACCCCAATAGCGACAAGATTTATGAAGCCAAAATTTGGCGAGAAAAAGCAAATATGCGTTTAGGAAACGACGCACAGGTCATAAAAAACATAAGCAAACTGCTTGACGAAAATTATCTTAAAAAAGACAAAATTTTAGGAGAAAAAGGCAAAATATGGATAACAGGATTTTATAGCCGCCGCTTGGTAGGAATGAAACTAAAACCTCAAGTCGTGGCCGATGCCAATGCGCTTTTGTCGCAATCTTTTTTGAACTTGGAAGAAAAAGACAGCGCAATTGCCAAACTAAAAATAGCCGAAAATTTCACCAAAATAAATTCTGAAAGAGCGCGTTATCGCTTTATTCTCGGGCAATTGTATCAAGAATCAGGAATCAGGGACAGCGCCATTTATTGCTATCAATCCGTGATAAACATGAACAGGAAAGCCGACAGGGAAATGGTTATTCAGGCTTACGCCAAAAAAGCGCAGTTATTTGATTATCAAAACGGCGACGCCAATGCCTTCGTGACAATCCACAACAAGTTGATCGATGACAGAGAAAACAGACCGTTTCTAGATGTTATTTATCATGAAATGGGCGTGTTTTACGACAAACAAAATAATCAAAAATTAGCCAAAGAATATTATAACGCGTCTTTAAAAAGGGCTTCTAAAGACCCGTATTTAGTGGCCTCAAATTATAGAAACCTAGGAAACATGCATTTTAAAAATGCAGAATATCCAGTTGCGGCAAAGTATTATGACAGCACATTAGTCAAACTGGATGTCAAAACAAGGGAATTCATCCACATTAAAAAAACAAGAAAAGATTTAGACGAAGTAATTGAACATGAATATGTTGCCAAAACAAATGACAGCATATTAAACATTGTTTCGATGTCGGATACGGACAGGATTTTGTATTTTGAAAATTATATTGCCAAATTAAAAAAATCGGATGAGGAAAAAAGAATCTTGGAAGAAAAGCAGCAAGAAACGCTTAAAAACATTCAAAGAAACAGTTTGACCAGTTCAGATGATTCCGCTTCCGTGATGCAAAAATCAGGCATGCCACCCAAAAAACCGGCATTTGCACCACCATCCATAAAAGATGCCTCCGTAAAAGATGCAGCCAATGTTTTTTATTTTTATAATCCTTCAACGGTTGCTTTTGGCAAGATTGAATTCAAGAAAAAATGGGGAAACAGGACCTCAAACGGCAATTGGAGATTGTCAACCACTAAAGCGGTCGCAGGTGCTGATGACGCGGCAATAAACAATGACACAACAGCCACAGCCACCTTGGAAGAAGCAAAAGTACAAGAACAATACACCGCTGCTTTTTACTTGGAACAACTTCCTAAAACACAAGTGGAGATTGACGACATTGCCAAAAAACGCAATTTTGCCTATTATCAACTAGGCGTTATTTATAAAGAAAAATTCAAGGAATACGAATTGGCCAGCAAAAAACTCGAGCAATTGTTGCTAAATAATCCAGAAGAAAAACTGGTTCTTCCAACGATGTATAACTTATACAAAATATACCAAATTACGAATAACGCGAAGGCGGAAGAGATGAAAAACCGCATTTCTACCCAATATCCAAACTCTCGTTATGCACAAATTATCAATAACGCAAATCCCAATGCCGTTTCCTCAATTGAAACTCCAGAAGAGGTGTATGACAAATGGTATAAATTATATCTTGACGAACAATTTGCCCAAGTTTTAGAAAAAATGGACGACCTGATTATTCAATTTTCAGGAGATGAAATTGTTCCAAAATTTGAACTGCTCAAAGCTAATCTATTGGGGAAACTCAAAGGATTAGATGCGTACAAAAACGCATTGCAATACGTTGCGGACAATTATCCAACGAGTGAAGAAGGCAGGAATGCCCAAGAAATATTGACGACCCAAATTCCGTCATTGGAAAAAATGAATTTCAGTGCTGTCGACACCAAAAACTGGAAAATACTTTACAAAGTTGGCAAATTGGAAGACAAAAGCACAAAAGCATTGGAAGACAAAATCAAGAAATTCATTGCCAGCGAAAACATTTACAAAATGGGTTATTCTTATGATATTTATACTGAAAAGGAAAACTTCTTGACAATTAGCGGCATAAAATCAGTGGCTTATGCAAAGAATATGGCAGACATCATGAGAGAGGATAAGAAATACAAAATTACGGAGCCGGCTATCGTGATTTCCAGTGATAATTACAAAGTTGTCCAAATCAAGAAAAATTTGGAAGACTATTTGACCGCGCCCAAAGTGGTTCCAGTTCAATCGGCAGTTCCACAGCAAGCGATTCCACAACCAGTAAATCCTGATTCAGGAATGCCAAAACAAGGTTCGTCAAAACAAGGAATGCCTCCAGGAGTGACACCTCCGGCAGGAAATCCCAATTCACCTCCAAAGCAATAAATCATGTTTGACAAAAAGACAAAATCATATACCGAACTCCTTGGAAAGACAAACAGAATCGTTGAAGGAACAACAATAAAAGGAGATATTATTTCACAAGCCGATTTCAGGCTTGACGGCGAATTAATAGGTAATTTTCAGTCCAAGGGAAAAATAGTCATTGGTCCCGCAGGAAGTGTCACCGGAGACATCATTTGCAAAAATGCCGATATCGAAGGCAAGTTCAACGGCAAAATCCAGGTTGCCGAAATATTGAATGTGAAGCACAAAGCCATCATTCACGGTGAAGTAACCGTAGGTAAATTATCCGTTGAACCCGGCGCCGATTTTAGTGCTTCTTGCACGATGAAAACCAATTCAAAAATTTCGATTTCAAATGACGGACAACCAAAATCCGAAGAAACAAACTAATAATAAGTGGCTCGCGCTGATTAACATTCCCATTCAAATGGGAGTGATTATTTTTTTGTTTTCTTATTTTGGCAATTGGCTGGACGGGAAATACCCCAATATTCATAATGTGTTTGTCAAAATCCTGACGTTGGCGGGAGTTGCCATTGCTTTTTACAACATCAACAGACAATTGAAAGACATCAATAAATCTTCATAAAAAACCAAATGAATTTTAAAAAATACCGACCCATTCTCGAGATTTTGTTGCTTTCGATGGTGGTTTATTTACTTCACAAAGTGGTTTTTTTTCTAAATGACAACAATCCGAAGTTTCAAAATTTTCATTTTTCAATAGAAGTTGTGGATGGATTTTTCTTTGTTTGTTCGGTAATTATTCTTTTTATTCTCATTAAGGTAAAAGAAAAAAACATTGATAATGTGGGCTACACTTTTCTATTGGTAACTTTTATCAAAATGGGGATTTCTTATGCTGTTTTGTCGCCCATACTGCATTCTGGCAATCCAAATATCAAAATCGAAAAACTTAATTTTTTTGTTATTTTCGCCCTATTTTTAACGATAGAAACCATAGTAACGGCCAGAATTCTAAATAATAAGCAATAAATTGGTTTTAAAACAAGAAATCTGTCAAAAAAATTATTTAATGCTTTTTACATATTAATTTAAAATGTACCTTTGCACCCAATTTCAGAAAGTAAAAATTAAGATAATTAACTGTTATGGTGATTTCAAACAAACCACTTCGTTTTTTAGTAGCAATTTTAGTGGCGTTCCTTCCTTTATTCAGTACAGCAAATCCTGTTGCTGATAGTACTAAAGCAAATACAGAAGTAGCTCATAAAGTAGAGGCTGCTCACGGAGAAGCTCAAGCTGAACCTACAGATGTCAAATCTGAAATCAAGGAGTTTATCAATCATCACCTTTTAGATGCCCACAATTTTACTTTTAATGCAAATAAAGAAACGGGTGAGCATTATGGTTTTTCATTGCCAATCATTCTTTGGGATAATGAAAGTGGATTACAAGTATTCTCTTCTTCTGAATTTCACCACGGACCAGCAGAAGGTGTGGCGGAACACAACGGAAATTTCTACAAATTACATCACGAAAAAATTTATAAAACCGATGCTTCAGGAACATTGACTGAAGAGCACGGTCATCCAACAAATGTTAAGCCTTTAGATTTATCCATTACTAAAAGTGTCGTTGGAATTTTATTCGTATCCATATTGATGTTTTTCTTGTTTTCAGGTTTAGCAAAATCATACGCTAAAAACGGAGGAATCGCTTCAGGAGCAGGACGTTTCTTTGAGCCATTAGTGCTTTATGTAAGAGACGAAATTGCTATTCCAAACATTGGTGAAAAAGCATACAAGAAATATATGAGTTACTTATTGACTATATTTTTCTTTGTATTCTTCTTGAATATTTTAGGATTAACTCCGCTAGGGTTTAACGTAACAGGTAATATTGCCATTACAGCTTCATTGGCTTTATTGACATACTTGATTACAACATTTACAGCTAATAAAAATTATTGGGGTCATATTTTCTGGATGCCAGGAGTTCCAACTCCAATGAAATTTATCTTGGCACCTATTGAATTGTTAGGAACCTTTATCAAACCATTTTCATTAATGATTCGTTTGTATGCCAACATTTTGGCAGGACACGTAGTATTGATGAGTATTATTGGATTGATGTTTATTTTCAAAAGCTGGATCGGAAGTTCATTGTCATTTGGATTGGCATTTGCGCTTTCTATTCTAGAAATATTGGTAGCGTTTTTACAAGCGTATATTTTTACAATGTTATCGGCACTTTATTTTGGAGCAGGTAACGAAGAGCATCATCACGAAGAAGCTCATCATTAAAATTTAGATTTGAGATATTAGATTTCAGATTTTTCACGAATCTAAAATCTAAATTCAACAATCTAAAATCAAGAAGAATGTTTAATTTTTAATATATATATTATGCAAATTCCAACTATTGTAGGAGCAGGATTAATTGTAATCGGAGCAGGTTTAGGTATTGGTAGAATCGGTGGTTCAGCAATGGACGCTATCGCTCGTC
>NZ_PNNA01000061.1 GCF_013823965.1 Flavobacterium sp. | reverse complement strand
AGCGACAAATGGAACATTCGAGCTGGAGATGTTTTTCTGGAAAACCACAAAACCCAATTCCTGAATTTCAACAAAAAAGCGCAAGGAATCACCACCAGTTTCGACTTTGGAGACGAAGACAACAAAACCAATATTTTTGCTTCGGCGGCCTTGGTCAAAGGACAATATGCCAAAAGTAATTTTGTGGGACAGGAAGGAAATCAAGGGCCTTATAAATTAATAGGGCAAAATGGCGAATTGTACGTCTTGGTCATTTCGGGTTCCGAGCGGGTTTACGTGAACGGAATCCTTTTGAAACGGGGCGAAAACAACGATTACACGATCGATTACAATGCCGGGGAAATCATCTTTACGCCACTTTTCACCATTACTTCCGAAATGCGAATTGCCGTCGAATACCAATATTCCAACCAAAATTACACCCGATTCGTCACTTATGCCGGCGGAAGCCACGAAAGCAAAAAATGGAGTTTCGGCAGTTATTTGTATTCCGAAAACGACTTGAAAAACCAGCCTTTACAACAAAGTCTTTCGGCCGAACAGGCACAAATTTTGGTCGATGCTGGCGACAATACAAACTTGATGGTGGCACCTTCCGCTTATCTGGATTCCTATTCCGACAACAAAATTTTGTATAAAAAAACGATGCTAAATGCCGTTGAAATTTTTGAATATTCGAACAATCCAGACGATGTTTTATACAATGTTCGTTTCAGCCAAGTCGCCGCCAACAAAGGGAATTACATCCTAAAAAACAGCGCTGCCATTGGCAGAATTTACGAATATATCGAACCCGTAAATGGAATTCCTCAAGGCAATTACGAGCCCGTCATACAATTGGTGGCTCCGATAAAAACCCAAGTAGCCACCTTTTTGGGCAAATACAATCCTAGCGAGAAAACGGCAATTGATTTTGAAATTGGCGTGAGCAACAACGACAAAAACCTTTTTTCTTCGCTGGACGATTCCAATAATCAAGGATTGGCGACCAAAATAAATGCCAAACAACGGCTTTTTTCCAAAAAATGGAATGTGGATGCTTTTGCCAATTACCAATTCATAGCCAAGGATTTCAGCTCGGTGGAACGGCTCTACAGCATTGAATTTGGACGCGACTGGAATTTGGGAACCACCGTCATTGGCAATCAAAGTTATTTGGTTTCGGGTCTGCAAATGACTTTGCCCGAAAAAGGAAACTTGGTTTATCAATTTGAAAAGTTGGATTACTCGGGAAATTTTTCCGGAAATCGTCACATTTTGAATGCTTCCTTTAGTTTGAACCAATGGAAGATTCGAAATTTGGGAAGTTACCTCAATAGCGATGCAACGACTTCTACATCGAAGTTTTTGCGAAACCAAACCCAAGTCAAGTATCATTTCAAGAAAAACTGGATTGGCAGCAGCCTGAAACTGGAAGACAACCAAGAAAAAGATAAAGCCAGCAACCAATTTTCGGCCTTGAGCCAACGATTTACCGAATACGGATTTTTTGCCGGACGTGGCGACAGCACCAAGGTTTTCGTGGAATTGGGTTATTTCAAAAGAGCGAATGACAGTTTGCTGAACGGTATGATTCAACGCGTAAACAATTCCCAAACTTTTGCTTTGCGGTCGAAATTGATTCAAACCAGCAAAAGTGATTTGTCCCTTTTTGTGAATTATCGCGTTTTGGATTTTGTGGATGCGACCAAGAAAAAAGAACCTTCGCTGAATTCCAGAATGATTTACAACGACCGTTTTTTCAACCAATTGATTCAATCGACGACAGTTTTCGAAACCAATTCGGGTTCCATTCCGCAACAGGAATTTACGTATCTTGAAGTTCCCGTTGGGCAAGGTATTTATACTTGGAATGACTACAACGACAACGGAATACAGGAATTGGAAGAGTTTGAAGTCGCACCTTTTGTGGATCAAGCGAAATACATTCGAGTGTATTTGCCCAACCGCATTTACATCAAAACGCATCAAAACAAGTTTTCGCAATCCATTACCTTGAACCCCAATCAGTGGCAAAACGAAGACGGGTTTAAAAAACTACTCTCCTATTTTTACAACCAAACTTCCTATCTCATTGACCGAAAAGTGGAAAACAAAGGCGACAATTTCGACCTGAATCCTTTCAGTAAATCCGAGGAAAATGTCTTGGGATTGAATTCGAGTTTCAGGAACAGCTTGTTTTTCAACCGCGGAAAACAAAAGCATTCAGTGACTTATACTTATGTTCAGAACGAGAACAAAAACTTGCTTTCGATTGGTTCACAAAATGCCAAAAACAGTTCGAACCAAATTCAATACAATCATTTGTACCAAAAAAGTTGGTTGTTCGGGATGTTTGCCAAAACCATCCAAACCGCATTGACATCGGAAAATTATCCGGAGAAGAATTATAAAATCGAGGGCTATCAATTAGCACCAAAAATCAGTTATTTGTTCTCGAAAAGCACCAGTTGGGACTTGTTTTATGAATTTCAAAACAAGGAAAATCAAATCGGCAAATTGGAAACTTTACAGCAAAGTCGTTTTGGAACTTCGTTTTCGTATGCCGGCGAGAAAAAATTCACGATGAATGGGGAAGTTTCCTTTTACCAAAACAAATTCGTTGGTAATGAATTTTCGTCGGTGGGATTTCAAATGCTCGAAGGTTTGCAAACGGGACAAAACCTGACTTGGCGATTGCTTTTGCAAAAGAATTTGACCTCTTTTCTGGACATCAATTTCAATTATCAAGGTCGAAAAAGCGAAACCAGTGCAACCATTCACACCGGAAGCGTGCAATTGAGGGCTTATTTTTAAAAAAAAATACAAAAAATAATTTTTGACAATTTATTTATTAACTTTAACATTCAAACCTTAAATTCAGCTTATTATGAAAAAGTTAGTCCTGTTATGTCTCGTTTTTGTTTTTTCGACAAGTATTTTTGCGCAAGAAACCAAAGCGAAAAAAGAACCTGCAAAAAAGGAAACCACCAAAAAGAAATCGGGTTATGATTATGACAAAGATGTTCCCGTAAAACCCACAAAAGAAAGTTCCAAAAAAGAAGTTGCCAAAAAATCAGGCGAAAAATACGACAAAGATGTTTCTGCAAAAGCGAAACCAAACAATAAATCGGAAGCGAACAAAATTGACGCCAAAATAAAAGACGAAAAATACACCAAAGGAAATTCTAAAAAGAAAGCGCCAATATTGAAAGAATCCAACGAAAAAGCCCCTAAAAAAGCCGACAAAGTTACTGGTGAATACAATGGTAAAAAAGTATATACGGGTTCTAGAGGAGGCACTTATTACATCAACAAAAACGGAAATAAAACCTATATTCAAGAGTAATATCGATTAAAAACTTGAACTGTCCAGAAATATAATTTTGGGCAGTTTTTTTATACCATTAACTTAATGGTATAATAATATTTTCGGAATATGAAATGCCAATGCTTTTCATATTTTCGCATCAAAATTGACACAAATAAATGAATTTCAATTCTACTCAAAAAACCATCTTGATTGCCCCTTTGAATTGGGGTTTGGGCCACGCCACAAGATGCATTCCCATCATTAAGGCATTGCAGGAAAACGATTATGTTCCAATTATTGCCTCGGATGGAATTGCGCTGGAATTGTTGCGAAAAGAATTTCCGTACCTACAATCGCTGGAATTGCCTTCGTACCAAATAGAATATGCCAAGAACGGCAAAAATTTCAAATGGAAGCTGTTGCAAAATTGTCCCAAAATGATTGAAGCCGTTTTGGAAGAAAAAAAAACCATCAAGAAATGGGTCAAGAAATACCATATCGACGGTATCATTTCAGACAATAGACTAGGGGTTTTCAGCCAAAAAGTGCCTTCGGTTTTTATCACCCACCAATTGAACGTAATGACCGGAAACACGACCTGGATTACCAGCAAACTCCACCAACACATCATCAAAAAATATGCGGAATGTTGGGTTCCCGATTTTGAAGAGACTCCAAATTTAACCGGCAAATTAGGTCACATTAAAAAGGCCGATTTCGAAATAAAATACATTGGCCCTTTGAGCCGAATCCAGAAAAAACCCATCCCAAAAAAATATGACTTGATGGTTATTCTGTCGGGACCAGAACCTCAACGCGGCATATTGGAGGAGAAACTAAAAAAAGAAATCTTGGGCTTTAAAGGCAAAACAATCTTCATCAAAGGCATCGTCGAAAAAGACCAGAAAAAGGACGAAACAGGCGATGTTACCTATTACAATTTCATGAACAGCCGCCAACTGGAACAAACCTTCAACGAAAGCGAAACCATCTTGTGCCGCTCCGGTTACACCACCATCATGGACTTGGTAAAACTGGGAAAGAAAGCCTTTTTTATTCCAACACCCGGACAATACGAACAGGAATATTTGGCCGAAAAATTCAAGAAAGAAGCTCTTGTTCCTTATGCAAAACAGGACGAATTCAAGATAGAAAACCTTGCCGAAATGGAGGTTTACAAAGGATTACAGCAGCACGAAAGCCCGTTTGACTGGACAAATTTATTTCAGGTTTTCGAGAAATAAACCGCACCTTTTATCATTAAAAAACCCGAATTAAACTAAGCAATTAGTCCAATTCGGGTTTTTAACAATTGAATTATACGATTAAGATTCCGTGTTGGAATCTTCGTGTTTGTCGTGTTTGATAATTTTGGCGTGAACAATAAAATACACGTACTCGGCTATATTTGAACAATGATCGGAAATTCGTTCCAAATGTTTGATTCCGATAACCAGATTGGTTCCAGAGACCACCGTTTTGGAATGGGCTCTCATTTCGGTGATGATGTCCTGAATGGTTTGGTCACTTTTATTTTTGATTGCCGTGTTCAAACTGAAAATTTCGGCAAAAGTATTTTCGTCTCTCGTCAAGAAATAGGAATTGGTTTTTGTCGTGATAAGTTCCACTTGTCTGCCCAAATCCGCAATGCCAAACTTGGCTATCAAATCGTGTTTTTCCTTGATATTCTTGGTTCTTTTGATGATGCTCATGGCCAAATCCCCAATTCGTTCTATCTCGTTGCTAATTTGCAAACATCCCATGATAAAACGCAAATCGGTAGCCACAGGCTGTTGCAAGGCAAAAATACTTTGACAAATCTCGTCGATTTTCACGTCCAATTTGTCGATTTTGCTTTCCACTTTCTTCACTTCTTTGCCTTCAATTGGCTCGGAAAGTAATGCTTTTACGGATTCGCTAACTTGGCTTTCGGCCAAAGCGCCAATTTTAACGATTACATTATTTAATTTTTCTAATTCTATTTCAAAATGTGTCATACAATTTTAGATTTCAGATTAAAGATTTTAGATTGCCTATCGGCTTGCAATTGAGGCATTGCTTACCCAAATCTTCCGGTGATGTAATCCTCGGTTTGTTTTTTCTCTGGTTTGGTAAAAATAGCATTTGTTTTTCCCATTTCAATCAATTCTCCCATATAAAAAAACGCGGTATGATCACTGGTTCTTGCCGCTTGTTGCATGTTGTGCGTCACGATGATGATGGTGTACTGTTCTTTCAATTCATGCACCAATTCTTCAATTTTGGAAGTCGAAATCGGATCCAGGGCACTTGCAGGTTCATCCATAAGGATAATGTCCGGGCTTACCGCCAATGTTCTTGCGATACACAAACGCTGCTGTTGACCGCCCGACAATCCCATGGCAGAATCACCCAACCTGTCTTTCAATTCGTCCCAAATGGCTGCTTGTCGCAAAGAAGTTTCCACAATTTCATCCAATTGGGTTTTGTCGTTGATCCCGTTGATGCGAGGTCCGTAAGCAATATTTTCATAAATGGATTTCGGGAAAGGATTGGATTTTTGGAAAACCATCCCAATTTTTTTGCGGATATTCACCACATCCACGTTCTTGTCATAGATATCTATTCCTTCCACAAGCAATTCTCCGGTGATTTTCACGCTTGGAATCAAATCATTCATTCGGTTAATGCATCTCAAAAAAGTAGATTTTCCACAACCGGAAGGCCCGATTAAAGCAGTAACTTTATTGGCTGGAATCTGCATCGAAATTTCCTTCAACGCCTTTTTTTCGCCGTAGTATAATGACAAATCGTTAACCTGTATTTTTATGTCTCTCATTTTATTTTTGTTATATCTAAAATAATATAGTTTTCTATATAAATTTATTTTGCTTTTCTTCTAATTCTCGAACGGATGACAACCGCAACCAAATTTAAAGATAAAGTTAGAATAAGCAATACCAATGTAGTTGCAAACTGGATAGGCATCGTTTTTTCCACATCTGATGATTGGGTGGACATAATGTAAACGTGATAACCCAAATTCATAAATTGGTCGCTTAAAGAACCCGGTAAAGTGGCCAAATAATAAGCCGCTCCGGTAAACAATATCGGCGCAACTTCTCCCGCACCTCTACTCACGGCAAGAATAGTTCCGGTCATAATTCCAGAAATGGATTCGGGAAAAACAATTTTTTTAATCGTTTGCCATTTGGTCGCTCCCAATGCCAAACTGGCTTCGCGCAACTCTCTCGGAATAGTTTTGAGAGACTCTTCCACGGAAACAATGATCACGGGAAGCGTCAACAAGGCCATGGTTAAACTCGCCCAAAGAATATTGGGTTGTCCCCAATGCAATTGTCCGTTATTGAAGGTGGAATCCATTCCGGTTCCCACAAATTGAATAAAAAATCCGAGTCCAAAAAGTCCAAAAATAATCGAAGGCACTACCGCCAATGTTCTTATGGAAAATCGAACCGCCGCAGCAAATTTTGAACTTTCGTGCGCATATTCCGTTAAATAAATGGCCGTGATGGTCCCAAAAGGAACAGCCGCTATCGACATCACGATGACCAATATGAAAGTACCAATCAAGGCTGGAAAAATCCCTCCTTGGGTCATTCCATCGGTTGGAAAAGAACTGATAAATTCCCAAGAAAATTTCTCGCGTCCTTGATAAATGATGATTCCCAAGATGATGAACAAAATGGCGATAATCAAAATAACTGCTAGTTGCGTTAATCCCACAACCGCTTTTTCTTTCACGTCTTTTCCCTTGCCGTTAGTCTTGGCAAAAGGATTTTCTGTTATGCTAATTGCTTTTTCCATACTATTTACCTTGGAATTTTTTGATTAATCTTCCTTTAACATAAAATTCTGCCACCGCGTTTAATATGAACGAGAAAATGAAAAGCAAAGACCCAATAAAAAACAAAACGCTGTAATGAGTTTCTCCAAAAACAGTTTCGGCCATTTCAGAACCAATGGTTGCGGCAAAAGTTCGCACGCTTTCAAACGGATTCGCGGACAATAATGCCGCATTTCCGGTTGCCATGAGCGCAATCATCGTTTCGCCAAAAACACGTCCCACACCCAAAAGCAAGGCTGCAAAAATACCCGGAGTTGCCGCTGGCAAAATCACCGAAAAAGCGGTTTGTGCTTTGCTGGCGCCCAATGCCAAACTGGCTTCGGTATAGGTTTTTGGAACTGCGGAAAGGGCGTCTTCTGAAATCGTGTAAATAATAGGAATTGCTGCTAATGCCATTGCCACACCGCCTATAAAAGCATTCAATCTGGAATCGTATCCAAAAATATCTTGGAAAAAAGTGGCCAAGACCATCATGGCAAAAAATCCAATAACCACTGACGGGAATGCCGCCAACATTTCGATGATGGGTTTGATGATTTCTTTTCTTCTATTGGATGCAAAACAGGAAGTGTAAACCGCTGCCAATATGGCCAAAGGTCCGGCAATAAGTATGGCAATCAGGGTTACTTTCAAAGTTCCCACTAGCAAGGCAATCAATCCAAAACGAGGATTGTCGGAAACGGGAACCCATTCCGTGGAGAAAAAAGTGCTCCAGGTTTTGTCGGCTCCTTCTTTGTTTTCCGTAACTTTTTCGTCAATGACAACCTCATCCGTTGTAGAATCTGGATTTAAATCTTCGGTTACCGTTCCGTAGGTTTCTGGTTCTGCTGACTCGGTTTCTTCAACCGCTGGATTCAAATCCTCGGTTGGAGCTCCGTAAGTTTCAGGTTCCAGACTTTCGGCTGGAGCGCCATAGGTTTCGGGCTGGCTTTCTTCCGCTGCAGTTTCGGCTCCATAGGTTTCAACTTCGGCTCCCGTACTTGCTTGTATTTCGGTGTTTGCTTTGGCTTTATCATTAAAACTGAATAAGGGCAAAGATTCCTTGAAAACAAAGATGAATATCAGGAAAATAATGGCTATCGAAAGAAAGGCTACCGAAGAAATGACTTTCTCGGCCAGAAACTCGGAAAGCCTGAATTGTTTTTTTAAACTCTCTTTGGTGAAAGTTTGTTTGTTTGTAAGTGGAGAATTCATTTAATGGATTTAAGAATTCATATATGCAAATTTTATTTTTCAGTGGTCATATATGATATCGCTTTTACTTATTGGTGTTTGCTTTCGCAAACTTGTTTTTAATGGCGATTTCATAGATATAAAAAATCCCTCCCTAATGAAAGAGAGGGATTTTTGTGCCTTGATTATTTTACTGGAAAATAGCCTACTGTTGCAATCATTTTTTGACCCTCTGAACTCAAAATCCAATCAATAAAAGCTTTGGTTTCTCCTGTTGGTTTTGATTTCAAATACATGTACAAGTATCTCGAAATTGGATAGGTTTTGTTTTTGATGGTGGCTTCCGTTGGCAAAACACCTTTGCTTTTGGCGTCTTTCTTTACTTTGCAATCTTTAACTCCTTCGGCATAAGCGGCACCACCATAACCAATGCTGTATTTGTCTTTTTTCACTGCATTTACAATGGCTGCAGTACCAGGCAAGGTTTGACAAGCTGGTGAAAAATCACCTTTTACCACGTGTTCCTTGAAGAATTCAAAAGTTCCCGAGCTGCTTTCTCTTCCGTACAATTGGATTTTGGCATCGGCTCCACCCACTTGTTTCCAGTTGGTAATTTTACCCGAGAAAATATCCCCAATTTGTTGAACCGTCAATTCAGATACCGAATTCCCTTTGTTCAAGAAAACCGACAAACCGTCTTTAGCACAAGCTATTTCAATACCGTTTTTCCTGTACTTCGCTTTTATTTTTTCCAACTCAGCCGGCTTGATTGGACGACTTGAATTTGCTATGTCAGTGGAACCATTAATCAATGCCGCTAGCCCAACTCCTGATCCACCACCAGTAACTTGAATAGTTGTTTCAGGATGTTTTTTCATATAAGCTTCTGCCCATTGTTGTGATAAAATAACCATAGTATCTGAACCTTTAATCGTTATTTTACTTAAAGTAGTAAACGAATATCCAATAGTCATCACGACTACTAAAAGGACTGCTATTCTTAATTTAGTTGTATTCATTTTAAAGTATATTTTAATTTTTTTACAAAAGTAAAACGACAACGTTAAGTCTATGTTAAGCTAGTATTATTCAATCTTTACTATTTAGGTAGTTTTTACAATGATTTTACAATAAAGAAAAAGAACCATAACAAATATAAGTTTTTAAATACTGAAAATCAGTATAATAACCTCTAAAATTTTAAAAAAAAGAGGCTATTTCAAGATGTATGAAATAGCCTCTTTCTATTAATATTAGAAAACTAAAAATTGAATTGCGCTTGCAATCGCAACAAATTTCCTTGTTGCCTGTTGTTTGGAAGTGCGCTGTCTTCAAAGGTTCTGTCAGCAATAACCCACTCGGCGACTAATTCAAATGCTTTGATGGGTTGCCATTCTACACCTATTTCGTAATCTCTTACCACATAACTTCTGGCATCTTTTTCAAATTTCTTTCCACCGTCATAATATTGGAACTTAGCAAAAGGATATAAATATTGGTGTTTTGGTAAATCCCATTTGTAGTTTAAAGTAACATAACCTCCTTCTAAACTGGAAACATCAACCGTATTGGTAACCTTGTCATAACGAGGTCCTTTTCCAATGTTGTATTCGGTTTGGATTCCAAATGGTTTTGGATACAAAATAAAAGTAGCTCCTACTCTTTGGTCAACAGTATTTAGTTTATTTGGAGTTGTCACGCCTGTAGACAATTCATTGGTAAAAGCCCATTTTCCAGTATAAGCTTGTAATCCTGGTTCTATGATTTGATTTCCAATAACAAATGGATAAGTAACCCTTGTCACTACGTGTAAATTTCTATTGGCCTCAGATTTATTAGCTGTTTGTCCGTTATAAGCTCCAAAAGCAAACACCCCATAATCTCCAGAACCTTTATATCCGTCTTTTACTAACATGGCAAAACGCTCCCTAATCTCGACTGGAGCCCAATAAAAAAATGCCCCCAAATCTCTTTCATTGGCGATGGCGCTATTCAAACCATCATTACGATCTAATGTCAAACGATTCTGGCTTGATTGCAAATTTTCAAAACCAAAAGGTATTTTACTTTGTCCCAGTCTAATTCTGTATTCTTTTTTCTTGTCGAACGAAATGTCTGCATAAGCATCTTTAATTTGGGCAAAATTATTTATACCTGACGATACAGAACTAGCAAAATCGGGTTGAATGTAAACATAAACGTTAGGATGTACCTGTCCAGAGAAAACGACACGAGCACGTCTTAAAAAAAAGCCATTGTTAGATTTTGCATCTGGAGCGGTTGAAGTTGTTCCCCAAGATTTATCACATTGATCGCAAGCGACTTTGTCGTTAGTGGAAAACAATCCGTTATATCTTACTTGAACATAACCTCGAATAGAGATTTTGTTAAACCACAACTCTTTATCGGTCTTTGCTTTCTCGGCTTGTTTTTCTTTATTAATGGAATCTAAAATACGAACTACTTCTCTTGAGATCTCGTCTTTCTTGACATCTTGTGCATTAAGAAGAGACGAAACAATGAATAAACCTGCAAATAAAATCTTTTTCATTTTTTTATGATTTAATATTTTGCAAAGGTGAAACTGTTATGTTAAGCCAACGTTAACACAACATTATGTTGATGATAAATTAAAGTTCATTTAAAACAATAAAGTTAATACTTTTTATCTAATGTTTTGTTGTTTAGAACTTTAAAAAAACAATAGTGACTGTATGTTAATTTAACTTTTCGCCTAGGTTACTTAATTTGGCCCTTGCCAAAGTAAAAGAAAACTCCGAACCAATGCCAAACTCGCTTTCCACGTATATTTTTTCCTTGTGTGCTTCGATGATGTGTTTGACAATGGCGAGTCCCAATCCGGAACCTCCTTCTGAACGGGAACCACTTTTATTGACGCGATAGAAGCGTTCGAAAATTCTTGGAAGATTTTGTTTTTCTATTCCTTCTCCATTATCGGTGATGCGAATCAAGACTTTTTTCTTGGTTAGATTAATTACGCTTACTTCGGTCAGGCCTCCTTCTTTGCCATATTTTATGGAATTGACTATCAAGTTTTCGATAACCTGTTGTAGTTTGTCCTTGTCTCCTTTTACAAAAATGGGTTGGATGTGGTAATTTTCGAATGCCAATGTGATTTTCTTTTTGTCGGCTTTCATTTCCAATAAATCAAAAACATTTTGAATCAATTCGACAATATCAAATTCAGAAAATTCCAAATTTAAATCGCCAACTTCCAGTTTGGTAATCATATCTAGATCTTCGACAATATAGATTAATCGTTCCACTCCTTTTTCTGCACGCTTCAGGTATTTCTTTCTAATGGCTTTGTCGTCCATAGCTCCGTCAAGGAGTGTGGAAATATAACCTTGCACGGTAAAAAGCGGGGTTTTTAGTTCGTGGGAAACATTGCCTAGAAATTCTCTTCGGTATTCTTCGCGAACTTTCAACATTTCAATCTCCAGTTTTTTGCCGGTGGCAAACTTCTTCATTTCTTGCGTCAAGGTTTCCATGTCGGTTGTTATGGGTTGATTGATGAATGTACTGGATTCCAATAAGGAAACATCATCATAGATTTTTTTTACCCTTCGATAAATAAAACGCTCCACTCTATATTGTATGACAAGAAATGAAAAGGTGTAAATAATGAAAAGGGCGATTACCCCAAACAAAAGCATGTTTTTTTGGGTATAGACAAATAATGCTTTTACCAACAGCATTGCAAATACCGTAACAAAAAGGCTAATGAATAAAGCTGAAATTACAGCAAACTTATAGGTTTTTTTAAAACTTATTTTCATCTTTCAAAGTTCGGTGATTTGTACAAATTTAACACAAAATTTATACTTCAAATTTGTAGCCTACTCCTTTGATGGTTTTAAAAAAATCGTCGCCAATTTTTTCTCGAAGTTTCCTGATATGGACATCTATGGTTCTTCCGCCCACAACGACTTCATTTCCCCAAACCTTGTCCAGGATTTCGTCGCGCTTAAATACTTTTCCAGGCTTTGAAGCCAATAAGTAGAACAACTCGAACTCTTTGCGAGGCAATGCAATTACGACATTGTTTTTTATGATTTTATATTCTTCGCGATTGATTTCTATGCCGCCCACATTGAGGGTTTCGCTGCTTTTTTCCTGTTCTTTCAATCGGCGCAACAATGCTTTTACCTTGCTGACCAATAATTTTGGTTTAATGGGTTTGGTAATATAATCATCGGCTCCGGCGTCAAATCCTGCCACTTGCGAGTAATCTTCGCTTCTGGCTGTAAGAAAAGTGATTATTACATTGTTGAGTTCTGGAATTTTCCTGATGTTTTCACAAGCTTCCATTCCGTCCATTTCTGGCATCATCACGTCCATAATGATAAGATCGGGTACTTCTTTCTTGGCTTTTAGAATGGCTTCTTTTCCATTGGATGCCGTAAAAATTTGATATCCTTCTTGCGAGAGATTGTATCCCACAATTTCCAAGATATCCGGTTCATCGTCAACCAGTAAAATCTTTGTGTTTCGTTTTTTCATAATAGCAACAATACTGCATTTGCATTTGTAAAGGTAAAGATAAAACTAAACCATCAAAGCTGTTAACCCATATTTAATAAGATAACCATTTGTTAATATTAACGCAACCAAATCGTAATAGTCAAGTAACTTTTACTTTACAAGTTGGCCTTTCCTTTGCAAAAACAAAAACACAATTAAAATGAAATTTAGACTATTGTTTATTGCACTATTAATCTCCACACTTTCATTTTCAAAAAATGAGGGAAAAATTATTGGAGTATTAACAGACAAACATTTAAACCAAAAAACATTGCCATCGGCAAAAGTAATAATAAGAGAAGCCAACATAAGCACCAATACAGATGCCAACGGAAAGTTTTCCATTGTCATTCAACCTGGAGTTTATATCGTTGAGTTTAGCCTTGCCGGGTATGAATCTACCGAAGTCATAGTTACCGTTAACGAAGGAGAAACAACTATCACCAATGAATCCTTGATTCCTACTAATTATAACCTGAAAGAGGTTGTAATAAGAACTAAATCAAGCAGGGAAAAAGAAACCGCCATTTTGCTAGAACAAAAAAATGCAGTAGAAATAAAACAAGCCATTGGAGCCGAAGAGCTTTCAAGAAAAGGAGTTGGCGACGTGGCGACTGCCGTAACGAAGGTAACTGGAATTTCTAAGCAAGAAGGTTCAGGAAATATTTTTGTAAGAGGTTTGGGAGATCGCTATAATTCTACCACAATGAATGGATTGCCAGTTCCATCTAACGATCCTGAAAAGAAAAACATTAATTTAGAAATTTTCTCTACTGACATTGTAGAATATATTTCTATTGACAAAGTATATAGCAGCAAGCTTTATGGTGATTTTTCAGGAGGAAATGTTGACATTGTTTCTAAAGATTATAGCGGAAATGGTTTTCTGAAATTAGATATCAAATCGAAAGTGAATACCAATGCCTTGTCTGAAAACAATTTCAACCTTCAAAAAGGGGTTGGTAATTTTGGTTTCACTAATATATCGATACCAAACAATCCATTGAATCAATACAATTTCAACACACTTCAACTAGAAGTGAAATCTCCTGTAGGCACTTCTTTCGGTCTTTCAGGCGGAAACTCTTTTCGTGTTGGAAATATCGGAAAAATAAACTTTTTCTCAACTTTTTCTCACGATAACGAATACACTTCAAAAAGTGATGGCACTGCTAAAGGAGGCGTAAATGGAACTGGGGTGGCAAACAAGAATTTCGATTCTTATACTTCATTAAACTTTAACACCAATACCACTGCTATGGCTAATATTGGCTACAAAATAAACCACAATAATAAAATAAATTTCAACACTGTATTCGTTAATACTTCAACACAATCTAAAGAAGACTACACTGGTTATATCGTTGATGTAGCCAATGATGGCAACGGATTGATTCGCAGAACGACTTACACAAAAAACAGCTTGTGGATTAATCAATTATTAGGCGAAAACAAGCTTAGTGATCGTTCGAAATTAAATTGGGGACTATCCTACAATACTATCCAAGGAAATATGCCCGATAGGGTTCAGAACACTTTCAGAAAACAAACTGATGGCTACACGCTTTATCCTGACAACAATAGATATTTTCAAAAATTGAATGAAGATGAAGCTGCCATAAACACTTCATTTGATTACAAATTTCGAAAAATTGAAGATGGGTTATATAAAGGAAAAATAACTTTTGGATTTAGCTCAAGATATAAAACAAGAGATTTCGAAGCTACACAATTTAGCTTAAAAACAGCTTCAAACCACATAAATACTATAGTTGACCTTGAAAATTTAGATTTGTTTTACAACCAACAAAATTTAGATGCTGGTTACTTCAACATTTCAACTTTCCGAGGTGGATCACAAGTTAGTAACGCATTAGATCCTCAAACCTATAACGGAGAACAATCTATCAACGCTGGTTTTGTAAACACTGAATATAAGTCTAACAAATTAACAACCGTTCTAGGATTGAGAGGCGAATATATTCTTCAAAAAATAAAATGGAATACTCAATTAGACCCAAGTGGAGGAAAAGACGAATTAGATAAATATGCTTTTTTGCCAAGTCTAACTTTGAAATATGAATTAAACGACAAACAAAATTTACGTTTTGGATTCAGCAAAACCTATACTTTACCTCAGTTCAAAGAAAGAGCTTTGTTTCTTTATGAAGAAGTAACCGAAGTAAAAATAGGAAATCCACATTTGTACGCTTCTGATGATTATAATTTTGATTTAAAATGGGAAATGTTTCCTAAAAGCGAAGAGCTAATTTCAGTAACTGCTTTTGGAAAATATATTCAGAATCCAATGAACGAAGTTACAATTGCCTCATCAACCAACGATATTTCTTATGTAAACACAGGAGATTATGGTTATGTAACTGGAGCAGAAGTAGAATACAGAAAACTACTTTTTGATTTCGAAAGTAAAAATCCGAAGAAACTTTCAGCAGGCATCAATGCTTCTTATTTATACAGTAATCAAGAATTAAATTCAGAAAAAGTAATAAAAGAAACCGACTATAATGTTGTTTTCACCAACAGTAAAAGCAAATTTACTGGAGCCTCTGATTTGTTATTGAACGCTGATATTTCCTTTTTAAACAAATGGAATGACAACAAAAACAATCTTACCACCACCTTGGCTTATTCTTATTATTCAGATCGTGTTTATGCCATCGGAACTAGCGATAGAGGAAACCTGATTGACAAAGCCTTTAGCTCTTTAGATTTTATTGCGAAATCTAAACTTAATAAAAACATAGGCATTGGATTTGTTGCTAAAAATCTATTAAACCCAACTCTTAACAGAGTTCAAGAAAATTCTAACGGAGATATAAATGTATTATCTTATAAAAAAGGATTGACCTTGAGTTTGAACCTTAATTATCAATTTTAAAACTAAACTATTTCAAAAAACAGTCTAAATATTTCGTTTCCTTTCAACCCATTCCAAATTAAGAAATGCCTCAAGCTTACTTATATTCGGAATGGGTTGAAAATTTTAATCCAACAAAACCTGCAATTTTAAAACTTTTATGACTACATAAACTTTAGATAACACAAGAAACATTAACATAATATAAAAACAGCATTTATTTAAAATAACAATGACAATTGCTTAACGCTTATAAATCAAATTCACAACATCTTTGCCATAGAAATTAAATTTAAAATTTAAAAACAATTATGAAAAAATCAATTGTAAAATTATTTGGAATTATTGCCGTATCGGCAAGTTTGTTTACTAGTTGCTCTTCTTCTAATGACTCAACTCCATCATCAACATTTGTTGTTGACGCTAACAAATTTGAAGGCACCATAAAAGATGGCGAAGTAATTCTTAATCCAGCAACTACTTATAAACTAAGTGGAAAACTCCTAGTAAGCAGTGGTGCCACATTAACAATTCCTGCTGGAACAAGAATTGAAGGAACCGGCGGAACAGCTTCATACATTGCAATTGCGCAAGGAGGAAAAATTTATGTAAACGGTACCGCTACAAACCCTGTTGTAATGACAAGTGGTTTAGCAACAAAAGCTGCTGGTGACTGGGGTGGATTAGTTATCTGCGGAAAAGCACCAATTAATATTGTAAGCGGCGGAGCAACTACTGCCCAAGCAGAAGTTTCTGATTTAACTTACGGAGGAAATATCGCTAACGACAATTCAGGATCACTCAAATATTTAAGAATCGAATATTCCGGAGCTAGATATAGCCCTACAAAAGAATTTAACGCACTTTCATTATTCGGAGTAGGATCTGGAACAACAATCGACTACGTACAGTTATATCACGGATCTGATGATGGAATTGAATTCTTCGGAGGGACAGTAAATACTTCTCACTTGGTTTCTTTTGGAAACGAAGACGATCAATTTGACTGGACAGAAGGTTGGAGCGGAACAAACTCATACTGGTATGGCAAAGAAGCTTTCGGTTTAGGAAACAGAGGAATTGAAGCAGACAATTATGAATTAGGATTTTTAAACACACCTATTTCAAATCCTACAATTACAAACTTAACTCTTGTTGGTCCTGGAAGCACTGCTGACCCATTAGTTTACACAGAAAATGACGGATTAAAATTAAGAAGAGGAACTAAAGGAATTTTCACAAACGTAGTTTTAAGCGGATGGGCAACAGGAGTAAATGTTGAAAGCGACGAAAGTATTGCTGCTGTTGTTGCAGGAACTCTAAAAGCAACATCTGTAAATTTCATTTCCGATATTGCAACAAAAACCAAAGGAAAAACTACAGCTGGAACTTCATCAAATGTTAGCGCTTTTGTAACTTCAGAATCTTCTGTTGCAACTGGAGCTGGAAACGGATCTGCAGCCCCAGATTGGGCTTCTGGTTGGGCACTTTTCCAGTAAATAATTGCCTTATTTGTAAAAACAATTTTTAGTCATATCCATAAAACATCCTGGAAATTCCAGGATGTTTTTTTGTTCAAACATCTGGAAAACTGTTTGACAATGACTGCCAAGCCTAATTTAATTCGTTAATTTTTAGCCAAAAAACTCTTGGGAACGCACTTTTATCGATTTTGGTATACTATTTGAAAAGTTTTTTTAATATCTTTACGTAACCAAATCGAACTGATGACGAAAAATTACTTTTATATTGCCACTTTTCTGGTTTTTTTCTTTACTCTAGGCCTATCTGCCCAAGAGACAAAGCAACAATCCAAACTTCAAGAAACCACAAACATTGAGGGTTTAAACTTGTACCCAAACCCCGTGAGCAATGGCAAAGTATATATCACCTCAAAAAACGACTCCGACAAAGAGATAATCATCTTTGACGTTTTGGGTAAAAAAGTCCTTCAAACCACCATTAGTTCAAGAGAACTTGGTATTTCTAACCTGTCTCCAGGCGTTTACATCATCAAAATAAACGAAGGAGAAGCCTCTGCCACTAGAAAACTTATAGTCAAGTAGTAGCATCCCAAATTCCTTCATAATTTAATGTTTTTTTTACATTGTTTCTTTTCTTACAAAAGAAACTATTGTTATATTTGCGTAACTAATTTAAAAAAATGTTATGAAAAAACTCTACACTTTATCTTTTATTTTATTGGCTAGTTTGTCTTTTGGGCAAACAATTCCTTTTACTGGGACTGGAGCTTTAACAGCAAATGGTTGGACTTTACATAGTGGAACAACTGCAGGTCAACTAACAATTCTAACAACTGCAAGTGATAGTGGAAGCAGCTTATCTTTCACTGGTTTAGCTGCTTCAACAGGAAATCGTACCTCTGTTATTGCCGGAAATTCAGAAGACGATAATTACCCAACTACATCTGCATTAACAGGAACAATTTATTATTCCGCATTAATAAAAGCAGTTGATAATACAGGAATGAATCTAAACACATCAGCAGGTGACTATTCTTTATCTTTAGGAGGATCTGCAGGATCTACTATATCAAATTTACCCGCTAGAATTTACGTTCGACAAGGATCGGCTGTAAACACATTTAACATAGGTATATTAAACAACAGTGGAGGAACCGTTGCTCCATCATACATTGCAACTGACTTTGCCGTTTCAACAACATATTTTGTAGTTGTAAAATTTGTCATAGCTACAAACACAGCAAGCATATACATAAATCCTACTCCAGGCGCAGTTGAACCAACCGCTACTGCTACAAATGCTTCAGGCACAACTACTGCACCTGCATCTATACTTAGTATTTGCATTAGGCAAGGAGGTAATGCTACTACCGGAACAGGAAATGTTGAAATAGATGAAATTAGAGTTGGTAGCGATTGGGCTTCTGTTACTCCAGCAGCACCTCTTAGCGTTAAGCAAAACAAAATATCCGGATTAAATGTATATCCAAACCCAGTAACAAATGGTACTTTATACATTTCTTCTGACAGTGCTTCAGCAAAATCCGTTGAAATCTACGACATATTAGGCAAACAAGTATTGAATGCCAAAACTTCCAACAACGCCGTAAATGTATCCAACCTAAAAGGCGGTGCTTACATTGTAAAAATCACGGAAGAAGGAAAAACAGACACTAGAAAATTAATTATCGAATAGTTAATTTCTTAAAAAAATTAAAAGCTCCAATTTTGCAATTGGAGCTTTTTTATTGGAACCAACAAAGCGAACGCACGTAATGGCATTACTATCAATAAATTGACCGTATTTTAGAAGTTAAAAAAGTGCAGTTTTTTTATGTTTTTGTATTCTTAAAAGAAAATACTTACTATATTTACAACATAACTTTAAATCCCCCAAAAATGAAAAAACTTTACACACTATCCATCGTTTTATTGACCTCTTTGTCTTTCGGACAAACACCAATCAGCCTTATTGGCGTAAACGTTCCTTATACTGAAGATTTTAGCGGAATGGGCGCTACTGAAACGGCTTTTATTCCCGGATGGACTGCAATTAATGTCGCTAACGGAGCAACTTTGACAATGGCCGTAACTAATGGAGCGGCAAATTCCGGCAATGTTTACAATGTTGGCGCTACAGGCTCCGAAGAAAGAGCTTTTGGAACACTGGCAGATGGAACTACAATTCCAGCATTGGGAGCCGTATTTACAAACAATACAGGAGGTACTGTTACAAAAATATCCATCCAAGCTAGAATGGAACAATGGAGAGAATCCGACAATGAAATGGCAAATGAAACTGTAGCTTTCTCTTATAGTTTTGACGCCACAAGTTTAGACAATGGAAATTGGACAAGCGTAACGGCCCTGGATTTAAAAGAAAAATTGACAACTGTAAATACCAATAATGCCGTTAACGGAAATTTAGCCGCGAATTACACGAATATGTCCAACATCATATCAGGATTAAATTGGGCAAATGGAACAAATTTATGGATTAAATGGACAGATGCCAGCGATCCCGGCAGTAATGGATTGTATGCCATCGACAATTTTATCATAAGCGTCAGTGAAGCTAATTTAGGCCTCAAACAAAACGCTATTGCAGGTTTGAACATGTATCCAAATCCGGTTTCCAACGGTACTTTATACATCACTTCTAACAGCAGTGAAGCAAAATCGATTGCCGTTTATGACGTATTGGGAAAACAAGTTTTAAACACCAAAACTTCCAGCAGTTCCGTAAATGTTTCCAACCTAAAAAGTGGAGTGTATTTTGTAAAAATCACTGAAGACGGAAAAACAGATACCAAAAAATTAATTATTGAATAATTAATGGCAACCTAATTTATTAAAAACTCCAATTGTAAAGTTGGAGTTTTTTTTATTTAATTACTTTTGCAAAAAAGAATTCTTGATTCCAACTCCAGACATATTTTCCATTTCGAGCCAAAAGCAATTTGAAAAAATAGCGCTTAAGACATTTCGTTTTCAGCATCAAAACAACTTGGTCTATCGAGAATTTTGCGATTTTTTAAAAACAGATCTTCAAAAAGTGAAATCATTGGAGCAAATTCCGTTTTTACCGATACAGTTTTTCAAAAGCCACAGAGTAATTTCCAATGAAAACCCAATTCAAGAAACCTTTACCAGCAGTGGCACAACAGGAATGGCAACAAGCAAACATTTCGTTACCGAAGTCAGTTTATATGAAGAAAGTTATCGAAAAGGATTTTCACAATTCTACGGCAATATCGAAGATTACGTGGTTTTGGCTTTACTTCCTTCCTATTTGGAACGCGAAGGTTCTTCACTGATTTACATGGTCGAAGACTTGATTCAAATGACCAACAATCCCGAAAGTGGTTTTTATCTTCACAACCACGAAGAACTCATCGAAAAATTGACCCGATTGGACAATTCGGGACAAAACGTGATTCTGATTGGCGTTACTTATGCTTTGTTGGATTTAATCGAAAAACATCCTTTCCAGTTGCAAAACACCATTATTATGGAAACGGGTGGAATGAAAGGCCAACGCAAAGAAATGATTCGCGAAGAATTGCACGAACAACTTTGCCAGGGTTTTGGCGTGACTGCCATCCATTCTGAATATGGAATGACCGAATTGTTGTCGCAAGCCTATTCCTTGGGAAATGGCGTGTTCGAATGCCCTTCCTGGATGCAAATTCTCGTTCGCGACACTGAAGATGCCTTGACTTATGTTTCCAGCGGAAAAACAGGCGGTATCAACGTGATTGATTTGGCCAATATCAATTCCTGCTCTTTTATTGCCACGCAGGATTTGGGCAAAAAAAATCCCAACAACTCTTTCGAGGTATTGGGACGTTTTGATAATTCGGATATTCGCGGTTGTAATTTGATGGTGATATAAAAGTTAATTCGTTTATTTGTTTAATCGGTTAACCAAATAAACGATTAAACAGTTAAACAATCCTCAATACAAAATAATTTTTCTTTCCACTTTGTAACAACACAAATTGATTATTGATTAAATCTTTGATCGAAAGCACGAATTCTTCGGTTACTTTTTCTCGGTTTACAGAAATGGAATTGGCCGTTAAAGCGCGTCTTGCTTCACCATTCGATTTTAAGAAACCTGTTTTTTCGTTTAGAACGTCAACAATGTTGATTCCGGATTCGATTTCGGATTTGGCAATTTCAGCTTGCGGAACTCCGTCAAAAACTTCCAAGAAAGTGGCTTCGTCCAATTGTTTCAAATCATCAGCGGTGGCATTTCCAAAAAGAATTCCCGAGGCTTTAATCGCATTTTCCAAATCGGCTTGCGAATGCACCATAATGGTTATTTCTTCGGCCAAACGTTTTTGCAACAAACGCAAATGTGGCGCTTCTATATGTTTTTCGGTCAAATCTTGAATTTCTTCTTTCGTCAAAAATGTAAAAATCTTGATGTATTTTTCGGCATCCACATCGGAAGTATTCAACCAATATTGGTAAAATTTATATGGCGAAGTTCTGGCGGAATCCAACCAAATATTTCCTCCTTCGGATTTACCAAACTTGGTTCCGTCGGCTTTGGTGATTAACGGACAAGTCAAGGCATAGGCCTTTCCACTAGCTATTCTACGCACTAATTCGGTTCCCGTGGTAATGTTTCCCCATTGGTCACTTCCGCCCATTTGAAGCGTACAGCTTTTATCTCGGTACAAATGCAAAAAGTCGTATCCTTGAACCAATTGATAGGTAAACTCCGTGAATGACATTCCTTCGGCAGCTTCAGAAGACAATCGTTTCTTTACAGAATCTTTGGCCATCATATAGTTTACCGTAATATGTTTCCCTACGTCACGAATGAATTCCAAGAAAGAGAAATTCTTCATCCAATCGTAATTATTTACTAATTCGGCAGCATTTGGCGCATTGGAAGTGAAGTCTAAAAAGCGGGATAATTGTCCTTTTATCGCTTCTTGATTGTGGCGTAAAGTGGCTTCATCCAGCAAATTTCTTTCATTTGATTTTCCGGACGGATCGCCAATCATTCCTGTTGCACCGCCTACTAAAGCCAATGGTTTATGTCCTGATAACTGAAAA
>NZ_PNNA01000068.1 GCF_013823965.1 Flavobacterium sp. | reverse complement strand
TATATTTGCACCCGCTTTCGGGGTGTAGCGTAGCTCGGTTATCGCGCCTGCTTTGGGAGCAGGAGGCCGCAGGTTCGAATCCTGCCACCCCGACCAATGAATCCTTTCTGTCCAACAGAAGGGATTTTTTTATTATGGCATAACAAAAAATGATTATTTGGTTTCTGTAATCCAGTAATTATGACCTATTTTTGTACTGTAAAAAATATAATATAAATATACTATGTCTACCACAATCGAAAAAATAAAATGCCTTATTATAGGTTCCGGTCCAGCGGGTTATACTGCTGCAATATATGCTGCCAGAGCGAACATGAACCCTGTTTTATACCAAGGAATGCAACCTGGAGGACAATTGACAACGACTAACGAAGTGGAAAATTTCCCCGGGTATGTTGATGGGGTGTCCGGTCCTGAAATGATGGTGCAATTGCAAGCGCAAGCCCAACGTTTTGGTGCGGATATTCGCGATGGTTGGGCGACTAAAGTAGATTTTAGTGGAGACGTTCATAAAGTTTGGATCAACGACAGTATCGAATTGCATTGCGAAACCGTGATTATTTCGACAGGAGCATCGGCCAAGTATTTAGGATTGGAATCCGAACAACATTATCTAAAAATGGGTGGCGGCGTTTCGGCCTGTGCGGTTTGTGACGGGTTTTTCTATAGAAACCAGGAAGTAGTCATCGTGGGAGCTGGAGATTCCGCTTGCGAAGAAGCGCATTATTTATCTAAAATGTGTACTAAAGTTACGATGCTCGTTCGAAGCGAAAAGTTCAGGGCTTCCAGAATTATGGAAGAACGTGTTCGCAAAACCGAAAATATTTCCATTTTGATGAATCACGATACCGTGGAGATTTTGGGAGACGGTCAAGTGGTTACCGGTGTGAAAGCCAAAAATAAAACTACTGGCGATATTTTTGATATTCCTGCCACTGGTTTCTTCGCTGCCATTGGGCATAAACCCAACACAGAAATTTTCAAGGACTTTTTGACTCTTGATGAAACAGGTTATATTGTCAATATTCCAGGAACTTCAAAAACGAATGTCAAAGGCGTTTTCGTGGCTGGAGATGCAGCTGATCATGTTTATCGTCAAGCCATTACTGCCGCAGGAACGGGTTGTATGGCCGCCTTGGATGCCGAAAGATATTTGGCTTCCCAAGAATAAGTATCATATCCTGATTTTCGAATAAAAAAAAGTCTCAATTTAACGGTTGAGACTTTTTTGTTTGTGATTATTTCGTTGGTTTCTTGCTTAAAACGGCATTGTCGGCCAATCTTTTTATTTCGATTTTTTGATCGCCATAGAGTTGGACCTCCGAATTACCGGAAGCATCGATGCTTATGTTTGTATTTACGTTAAGGCTGCCTTTTGAATAGCTTTCTGTCAACAATTCGGCATTTTTTATGACAAGATTGCTTCCGGTAAATAGGGCATTGTTGTCCAGTCTAATCTTGGCATCGGTCACATCGCCCTCTAAAATGGCTTTCGTTTTTTGATAGAGGTCACATTTCAACTCCAATGCAGAAATCAAGGCTTTCAAGCTGGCATTTTTGCTCAATTCAATGGCTGCGTTTTCGGATTTTAAATTGAGTTCCGTTTTAGATTTGTCGCCTGATTTCAGGGAGAAGTTGCCGGAATTGACATTCAAATTTAGTACGGAATTGTCAAAGGATTCGAAGGCAATGTTGTCCAATTGAATTTCTTGTATGGCATTCACGACGGTGTTGTTCTTGGCCGTAACCTTTTTAAATTCGTTGGTATACGTAACCCTTACAATAAGTTTTTTATAATTTGTGGCTGTTTTTGAGGTGTTTAATCGAAGTGTTTTGGCGCTCAAATCCAGGCTTATGATAGCGTGAAGATTGTCGTCGGCTTCTATTTTTAATTCGCATTTTTCGCCTTTATCCAAATAGACTTCAATATTGTCGCTAACTTCAAGGACATTGAAATCGCCAATTTCCTTTTGTTCAATGGTCACGGTTTTGGAACCTTTGATTTTTTCGTTTTTTTGTGCCAAGGACAAAGTGGAAACTAAAAGAACCAGAAGCAGGACTATATGCTTTTTCATTTTCATTTTTTATTAAGTGTTGTACAAATATAAAAAAATCATCCACTTTAGAGGGATGATTTTTTTAGTTTTTGGCAAAAATGCGGGCTTATTGTTCATTGACGCTTCCGCCTGAAGATTCTTCTTTTGAAATTATTTTTGGAATTTTATGATAACTGATATTGCTGCCACTCGAGGCTTTTGCTTCCAGTTTTAGGATTGGATAAACATCCGTGCTGCTTCCACTTGATGTTTGTGCAATTACTTCGTTGGCCATCAGGTTTTGAGCTTCAATTTTGCTTCCGCTGGAAGAGGAAGTTTCTGCTTTTAAAGCTTTGCCGCTTACTTCAACAGAACTTCCGCTTGTGCTTTGTATCTTGATGGCATCTGCTTCCACATTGATGTTGACTTGGCTTCCGCTACTGGATTTCACATCGATGTTTTCGGTTATCAAAGCGCCAATGCTTGTGATTTCTGATCCACTGCTTGTGCTTAATCCATTGATTGCAGGAATTTTTATCTTTACCACGGGCGTTTCGGTTGTATTGTAGCTTTCGTCGGATTCAATCTTTAAAACACCATTCTCGATTTTGGTAATAATGTGTTGTTGCAAATTGTCGTCGGCTTCGACCGTTATGGATTTGTTGTCCGATTGTTCCACAATTGCCTTAATTCCGTTGCTTACCTCAATTTTTTTGAAATCTTGGTTCACGTTTCTGGTTTCAGTAGTGATGTTTCCGCTTCCTTTTATTCCGTTGAAATTTATTGAATGTCCACAGGAGGAAAACAGCAGTGCCATAATGGCTGCAACAATGAATTTAGTTATTAAAGTGATCAGTTTTAGCATGGCTAATTAGTTTTTGATTATTACTCCGTCTTTGTCTACTGATAATCCTTTTTTAGTGCCTTTTTTATTTACCGTGATGACTTCCCCGTTTACAGTGACGGTTGTTGTAACCACGCTGTCATTTTCTTTCATGTTCTCTTCCACGTTTATGTCATTTTCCTCATTGGGACAGTTTTGGCATTCTATCTTATTATTATTGACTTTGTAGACTGCATCAGTGTTGTCCGCATTCCATAAAAAGTAATCTCCGTCCGTGCGATCGTAATGTCTCATCGATTGATCCATTTTCAATAGCGTTCCCAATGGTAAAAATAAAGTAATTTCTATTTCTTGGTCACGGAATTTCTCTTTTAAATCGGTCAATAAATAATTATCCAAAAGTAATTGATTTCCAATAACTTTAAAACTATATTTTATTTTTTCTGCTCTTTGTTTGGCTTCGAACAATGTTTCTCCTTTGGCTTCTTTTTCTATTTGAATATAAGCTGATTTTGTGTCCGATGGCGCTATTTTAAAGCTGACATTGTTGGAATATATCATTTTGTTTCCAATGGAATCCAAAGTGATTTTAAAATTCTCGTTGTCGTTTATATCCTTGGCAAAATAATCGTTGTGTTTGAATTTGATTAAAATTGTATCCGTTGGTTTCAGGTTGATAGTTTCTTTTTGAACAACTCTTCCGTCAACGGCAAAGGCCGTGGCTTGTTTTAATCCAATGGCTATGGCCAAGGAAACGGAGATTAACCAAATGGCCAACAAAGTATATTTGGCCACATTTCCTATTGATTTCAGGTTGGGAGACAATAATTTGAATCCCAGTAACGACAAGAAGAAAAATGGAATTCCAACGGCAAAAAACATTATTAAGCCAAAAGTCCAAGTAGGATAATCAGTTAAATTCCCTGTTTCTATGAATGTGGTCCAAGGAAAATTAATGAAGACGCCAGTACCCAAGGTAAAAATTCCAACCAACAAGAAAAATAACACGGTTAGCCCTCCCAAGATCAATAATATTCCCAGGAATTTAGAAAAAACTCTTAGAACGGCTATGATGAAATTTCCAAAAGAACTTCCTATTTTTTCGGCGCCGGTTTTAACGCGGTTTCCCATTTCGTCGTAATTGGCATTTTTGAATTTTTCGGAAACATTTTCAAATTCTTCACGAACTTTTTTTTCGATATTCGAAATAGTCACTGGTTCACCGGTCATTTCCAGTTTCTCAGTGGTTGTCGTTGCTGCCGGCATCACGATCCAAAGAATGATGTAGGCCAAGAATCCTGTTCCCCAAGCAAAAATCAGTATTAAAAGAAATATTCGCAACCAAACTTTGTCTATGCCAAAATAATGCCCCAATCCAGCAAGTACACCGCCTATCATTCCGTTTTCGGTATCACGGTATAGTTTTTTAGTTCTTGAAGTAGAGAAATTAGGAATGGAACTTCCGTTTTCTTCATCGTCTATTCTGTAATCTTCGGGTTGACCCATTACGGCAATCACTTCGTCGACATCTTTTAAGCCAACCACGTGCTTGTCTGTTTTTTGTTTTTCGGTCAACAATTCAGAAATACGCATTTCTATGTCTTTGATGATTTCGTCTTGGCCCGATGAGTTGGACAAGGAGCGTTTTATGGCGTCAAAATAACGAGTTAGTTTTTGGAAAGCATCTTCATCAATATGGAAGAACATTCCGCCTAGATTTATGTTTACAGTTTTGTTCATGACTATGATTTATTTTGTGATTAGGTTTACTGCATCGGACAATTCCGTCCAGGTGCCATTTAATTCTTTTAAAAATGTTTGTCCAATTTCAGTCAGTCCATAATATTTTCTTGGCGGACCGGATAATGATTCTTCCCAACGATAGCTGAGTAATCCGTCGTTTTTCAATCGGGTGAGCAGCGGATAAACCGTTCCCTCCACAACCAGTAACTTGGCGTTTTTCAAGGCGTCCAATATTTCCGAAGTGTAAGCTTCTTTGTCTTTCAATACAGACAAGATGCAAAACTCAAGAACACCTTTGCGCATTTGGGCTTTTGTGTTTTCAATGTTCATGATTCTTTTTTTTTGTTTTTGAATTAATAAAACTGTTCCTTTTTTGATTGATGATTGATTTAATTTTTGTCAAAAGTTGTGACAACTAATTTTAGTCTTTCGGGACTAATAAAATTTACCGTATATAGTCCTCCTTCTTCCATATTAAAATAAATTTTATTTTCTCCTTCTTTGCTGTATCCTCTTGAAAATACAATGTTTTCACGTTTGTCTAAAATAAGCACATTAAAGGCCTCTTCTTTTTTTAGATTAAATTTTAAATTGATCTCCGATTCTTCATTGGCCACAATTTTAAATTGATTCATTTCTTTTTTTGTTAGAAAATTTTGTAAGTTTTTGATTTCAACAGCTTTTTTGTTTTGTGCCATTAATTCAGTTGTTGCCACAACTAAAAGTACCGTGATTAAAAGTAGCTTTTTCATTTTTTGATTGATTTGATGATTGATTTTGATTATTATTTAAGAAAAGGTATTGTCAACGGATACTTGTATCTTTCGCCATTTGCAGTTTTCAAGGAAGCATAGATTATCAAGAAGAATTCTGCAACTTTCAAACCAATGAACATAAAAACGGCAATGATGGCAACTATCACGATTCCACTTATGTTTTCGATGTTCAAATGATTTTCCATAAAATGATGTTCGTTAAGTAAAGCATTCAAAGGAAGAGAACTGAAAACGGTAGCGATAAAAATGGGTATGGCAATCAGTGCCAGTACTAATGTGTACAGAAATACGCTCAATTGGAAATTCAGCACTTGTTTTCCGTTAAAATCAATAAATTCAGACTTGTCCTTGTTGGTACTCCAAATCAATATTGGAAAAATATAATTCCCAAAAGGGATGCAATATTGACTCAATGTACTCAAATGGATGAATGTAGCCAGGTTTTTGTTATTCGTTGTTTCCATAATTAAAAAAGTATATAGTAATTTCTTATGCAAATATATGGCTTAAAAACAGTATCTTGTTTCGCATAGTACTTAATATTAACAAAATATTAACATTTAAAATAAATATAAAATAATGATTTTTTGATTCAAAGCCAATGGAATAAGCCTGTTGGCGCTATTCTGTTAAATTGGCTTTCCATTCCAGTTTAGAAACTATTTTTTCCTATTTTTACATAAACAAAACCATTTGCAATGAAAATTTCGGTATCGAGTCTCAATAAATTCCTGTTTTTCAAATTACCCTCGGCATTTATTTGTGGCGTTCGGGTAAAACAAATTGACGAAAATAAGTGCGTGGCAACGGTCAAACACCGTTGGATAAACCAAAATCCGTTTAATTCGATGTATTTTGCCGTGCAAGCAATGGCTGCCGAACTATCGACAGGAGCATTGGTAATGTTGGAAATTCAAAAAAGCGGCAAAAACATATCGATGTTGGTGGCCAACAATAAAAGCAACTTTTCCAAAAAAGCCACTGGTAGAATTACTTTTACTTGCAACGACGGCGCATTGGCAGCCCAAGCCATTCAAAAAGCCGTCAATACCAAAGAAGGGCAAACTTTTTGGATGAAATCCATTGGGACCAACGAAAAAGGAGAGCAAGTTTCCGAAATGGATTTTGAATGGAGTGTCAGGGTAAAAATGGGTTAACTGGAAATAAATCACAAAAAAAGCTTCGTTAATTTAACGAAGCTTTTTTTAATATAAGGTCGGGTGAATTAATAATTATTTAGAAGCCTAGAGCTAACCTTAAAGTTTGCATTTAAAATTTAATCTAGAACATAATCATTACAAATTTATGCAAACTAAAACGTGATAGTCTTAAAATTATATTAAATTTTTATCCTGAAGAAAAAGGTTTTTTTAAAATTATAATCTAAAAAAGAGATGAAATTTTACTTTTAAAGGGTGACAATTTGACAATTTTGAAGTTTTGGCAGTACTTTTGCAATCAACAGAAAAGAATAAAAATGAAGTTTAAAAATTTTTTTAAAAATAATACTAGGATGACGACTGAAAATACGGTAAACGACGAGATTGTTGATCAAACTCCAATGGAAAACAACGGAAATGATTCCGATGCTTTGGATGCAAAAATCGAAGAAAGAGTAGAAGAAATATCAAAAGAAGAGCAATTATCTCAAGATTTAGCCTCTGAAAAAGACAAATTTTTGCGATTGTTCGCCGAGTTTGAAAATTACAAACGCAGAACTTCAAAAGAGCGTGTCGAGTTGTTTAAAACTGCCAATCAAGAAGTATTGCTTGCCATGCTTCCTGTCTTGGACGATTTTGACAGAGCCATAGCCGAAATCAAAAAAACAGACGACAATGTTTTGATTCAAGGTGTTGAACTCATTCAAGAAAAATTAAAAAACACTTTGGTTTCTAAAGGGTTGGAAGAAATCGAAATAAAAGCAGGCGATGCTTTTGATGCTGATTTTGCCGAAGCCATTACCCAAATTCCTGCTCCATCAGCCAAGTTGAAAGGAAAAATTGTTGATGTAATAGAGAAAGGATACAAATTGGGAGACAAAATCATTCGTTTTCCAAAGGTTGTAGTCGGAAACTAATTCCGAATCCCAATTCCTAATTCCTTAATTAAAAAATGAAAAAAGATTTTTACGAAATACTGGGCATTACCAAAAATGCCGATGCTGCCGAAATAAAAAAAGCATACAGGAAAAAAGCTCTCGAGTTTCATCCTGACAAAAACCCAGGCAATGCAGAAGCAGAAGAGAAATTTAAGTTAGCTGCCGAAGCTTACGAAGTACTTAGTGATCCACAGAAAAAAGCCAAATACGACCAATACGGACATCAAGCTTTTGATGGTTCAGGAGGTTTTGGAGGAGGTCATCACGGTGGCATGAACATGGACGACATCTTCAGCCAGTTTGGAGATATTTTCGGAAGCGCTTTTGGTGGAGGCGGTGGTTTTGGAGGCGGAGGCGGAGTGCGTCGTGCCAAAGGAAGCAACCTTCGCATCAAAGTAAAACTGACATTGGAAGAAATTGCCAATGGTGTCGAGAAAAAAGTAAAAGTAAAACGAAAAGTCCAAGCACCGGGAGTATCTTATAAAACTTGTTCGACTTGTAACGGTCAAGGACAAGTAATGCGCGTGACTAACACGATTTTGGGTCGCATGCAATCAGCATCCACTTGTCCAACTTGTGGAGGTTCAGGTCAAATATTGGACAAAAAGCCATCTGAAGCCGATTCTCAAGGAATGATTTTGGAAGACGAAACGGTGACCATAAAAATTCCTGCGGGAGTGGTTGACGGAATGCAATTGAAAGTTTCAAACAAAGGAAACGATGCGCCGGGAAACAGCGTGCCGGGAGATTTAATCGTGGCTATCGAAGAAATCGAACACGAATTCTTGAAACGTGAAGGCGAAAATTTGCACTACGACTTATACATCAGTTTTGCCGAAGCCGTTCTTGGAATCTCCAAAGACATTGAAGCCATCAACGGAAAAGTCCGAATAAAACTCGAAGAAGGAATCCAATCGGGAAAAATTCTCCGACTGAAAGGAAAAGGAATTCCAAGCATCAACGGTTACGGAACAGGAGATTTATTGGTTCACGTCAATGTTTGGACACCAAAAACGCTCAACAAAGAACAAAAACAGTTTTTTGAAAAAAATCTAACCGACGAGAATTTTATTCCAAATCCAGAAAAAAGCGACAAATCCTTTTTTGAGAAAGTAAAAGATATGTTCTCTTAATTTATAATTATAAAAAATTTTCCCATCTCTGCCATTCAGGGATGGGATTTTTTATTTTATTTAACAGCTTATTGTCACGATTTAACTATTTTTACCAACCCGAGGTCAAAAGACCTGACAGCAGAAATAAACTTAATATTAGCATGAGCAATATACTTGAAGTAAACAATGTAGTCAAGAAATATGGTGATTATGTAGCACTTAATGAAGTTTCCCTTTCGATTCCCAAAGGAAGTATATATGGACTTTTAGGTCCAAATGGAGCCGGGAAAACATCGCTTATCCGGATTATCAATCAAATTACGATGCCCGATAGTGGCGAAATTATTTTCGACAACGAAAAACTAAGCCCAAAACATGTTCAATACATAGGTTATTTACCCGAAGAGCGTGGTTTGTATAAAACCATGAAAGTGGGAGAACAATGCTTGTATTTGGCCCAAATGAAAGGACTTTCAAAAGCCGAAGCCAAAATACAACTGGAATATTGGTTCGAAAGATTGGGAATTCAAGGTTGGTGGAACAGGAAAATTCAAGAACTGTCCAAAGGAATGGCGCAAAAAGTCCAGTTTGTGGTTTGCGTTTTGCACAAACCCAAATTGTTGATTTTTGACGAACCATTTTCTGGTTTTGATCCCGTGAATGCCAACATTATCAAAGAAGAAATCTTGGAATTGAGAAAACAAGGTTCCACCATAATTTTTTCCACGCATCGAATGGAAAGCGTAGAGGAATTATGCGACCATATTGCCTTGATTCACAAATCGAACAAACTCATAGAAGGAAAATTAGACGATGTAAAGCGCAAATTCAGGACCAATAGCTTTGAAGTGGGCATTATTTCTGATAATGTCGAAGGTTTGATGTATGACATCACCCAAAAATTCAAAGTGGGACAAACCAATTTCAAATCGCTCAACGACGAATTGAAACTCGAAATCCAACTCGGAAAAGCCACGCCAAATGAATTATTGAGTATTCTCACCCAAAGAGGACAAGTAACTCATTTTGTCGAAAAAATCCCGAGCGTTACCGATATTTTTATACAAACAGTAAGTCAATAAATTTAGATTTAAGATTTTAGAATGTAGATTGAAAAATCTAAAAAGCGCTAAAATCAGAAATCTAAAATCAGAAATCTAAAATTTTCAGATGAGCATCATATCACTAATAATTAAAAGAGAATTTGTCGCCAAAGTGCGCAATAAATCCTTTATTGTAATGACTTTTTTGAGTCCACTGCTTTTTGTGGGAATCGCCACTTTTGTTGCTTATTTAAGCACGATGAAAGCGGACACCAAAAGGATTGCCATTCACGATGAAACCGGCTTGTTTGTTCCTGAGTTCAAAGTGTTAAACAGCAAGAATCGCGAATATGTGTATCACGATTTATCCTCGATCGATGTTCAATTTTTGAAAGACAGCATCACCAACGAGAGTTACGAAGGACTGCTTTACATTCCCAAAGTGACCAATCAAAAAGAGTTGGAAAACAAAATTCAATTCATTTCCAACGAAAGTCCGAGTATTTCATTTGTCGAAAATCTTCAAGACATAGTTGCAAAAAAACTGACGAAAGACAACTTCGAAAAAGCCAAACTCGATACTTTGGCCATCCAAAATGCCCAAGCCCAAGTTAATATAAGCCTGGCAAAAGCTTCTGGAGAACAAAGCGTCAAAGGACTCAACGAAATCAAGATTGCCATTGGAGGCGCATTCGGTTATCTTATTATGATGTTTATCATAATATATGGCAACATGGTCATGCGCAGCGTCATCGAAGAAAAGACCAATCGTATCGTTGAAATCATCATTTCCTCGGTAAAACCTTTCCAGTTGATGATGGGAAAAATCATCGGAACTTCTCTTGCCGGTTTGCTGCAATTTTTTATTTGGGCCATTATTGGATTGGGATTAATGTTTGTGGCATCTGCCTTTTTAGGTATCGATGCCAGTCCAGCTGCCAAAATTCCGCCATCCATAGTCAAAGTTGCCCATCAAGAATTTACCGCCACAGCACAAATGTACATCAAGGAATTATGGGGTTTGCCCATTGCCACGATACTCAGTTCTTTCGTGATTTATTTCATCGGAGGTTACTTTTTGTACAGTTCTTTTTACGCTTCAATTGGAGCTGCAGTTGATAACGAAACCGATTCACAACAGTTTCTTTTGCCTATCATAATGCCATTAATCTTGGCCGTTTACATAGGTTTTTTCACTGTTATCAACGATCCACACGGAACGGTTGCCACGGTATTTTCGATGATTCCGCTCACGTCTCCCATCGTTATGTTGATGCGAATTCCGTTTGGTGTGCCTTGGTGGCAAATTGTCATTTCCATTACGATACTTTTTGCAACCTTCTTTTTTGTCGTTTGGTTTGCATCCAAAATATACCGAGTGGGCATATTGATGTACGGCAAAAAACCTACCTGGAAAGAATTGTATAAATGGTTGAAATATTAAAGAATGTTAATGTGTTAATTCGTGGATTTGGTTATCAGTTTAACCAATTAGCCGCATCAACACCCGAGCAAAAGCGAACGTACCAAGTAAATAACCAAATCAACAAATGAGCAAAATACTAATCATTGAAGACGAAGCCGCCATTCGAAGAGTGTTGGCCAAAATACTTTCCGAAGAAAGCGACACTTATGTCGTGGAAGATGCCGAAGACGGAATTCAAGGCTTGGAAAAAATAAAAAACAACGATTACGACCTGGTTTTGTGCGACATCAAAATGCCTAAAATGGACGGAGTCGAAGTGCTTGAAGAAGTCAAAAAAATAAAACCAGAAATTCCGATGGTAATGATTTCCGGTCACGGCGACATGGAAACAGCAATCCAGACGATGCGCTTGGGAGCGTTTGACTACATTTCGAAACCGCCTGATTTGAACAGATTGTTGAATACCGTTCGCAATGCCTTGGACAAAAAACAACTTGTGGTCGAGAATAAAATCCTGAAGAAAAAAGTCAGCAAGAACTACGAAATCATTGGCGAAAGCGAACCCATCAACCACATCAAATTGATGATTGAAAAAGTCGCCCAAACCGAAGCCAGAGTTTTGGTCACGGGACCCAACGGAACCGGAAAAGAATTGGTTGCCCATCAATTGCACGAAAAAAGTCAAAGAGCGGGTTTTCCGTTAATCGAAGTGAATTGTGCGGCAATTCCAAGTGAATTGATAGAAAGCGAATTGTTCGGTCACGTGAAAGGCGCTTTTACCTCGGCAGTGAAAGATAGAGCAGGGAAATTTGAAGCGGCAGATAAAGGAACTATTTTTCTGGACGAAATTGGCGATATGAGTCTTTCGGCCCAAGCCAAAGTGTTGCGTGCCTTGCAGGAAAACATGATTACCCGAGTGGGCGCCGACAAAGACATCAAGGTGGATGTTCGCGTCATTGCGGCCACCAACAAAGATTTGAAAAAAGAAATTGCCGAAGGTCGATTCCGCGAGGATTTGTACCATCGTTTGGCCGTAATTCTGATTAATGTTCCTTCGTTAAACGAAAGAAGAGCTGATATTCCGTTGCTGATTTCGCATTTTGCCGAAAAAATCGCTTCCGAACAAGGAAATGCGGTCAAACATTTCTCCAAAGAAGCGGTCAAATTATTGCAGGAATACGATTGGACGGGAAACATTCGCGAACTCCGAAACGTGGTCGAGCGATTGATCATTCTGGGCGGAAACGAAATTTCGGAAAGTGACGTGCAGCTGTTTGCATCAAAATAAATTTATCGAAAAAGCGAAAAAAGCGAAAATATATTTAGAATATAAACTATTTTCAATTCTTTAGATTCTTTTTGATTTTTTAGCTTTTTTTAAATCCTTTAGATTAAACTAATGAAACTAAAAAAAATAAACGAAAACCTTAAAGAAAACCTCATTGAAAACGGCTTGACCGAAGCCAATGAGCTGCAGCAAGAAACGTTTTCGACCCTGAAAAGCGGTTCTGATTGCATAATTATTGCGCCCAATGGAAGTGGGAAAACAACGACAATTGTTCTCAACGTGATCCAGAAATTGGCTGGTAGCAACGAAGAATCGCCTCGCGCCTTGATTATGGTCGAGGACAAAGCCAAGGTGCTGGAAATGGTGGCGCTTTTCGAGAAATTAGGAAAAAACTCCGGCTTGGAAGTGTATGGCGTGCACGACAAAGGCGACATGGATTACGACAAGAACTATATTTCTACCGGAATCGACGTTTTGATAGGAACACCAACCAAATTGAACGATATGTTCAGTACGGCGGGTTACAATGTGAACCGCTTGCGAATGTTCATAATTGATGATGCCGATGCCATTTTGAAGTTGCGTCACGATACCAAAATTATGCGTATTTCGAATAGCATTGCCAAAACTCAACGCATTATCTTCACGGATGTTCTCACCGAAAGAATCGAAATTCTTGCCGACAAAATGTTGGTTGAACCTTATGAATTTGATTTTGATGAAGTAGAGGAAGATGAAGATTTTGAGGAGGATGAAGAGGATTTTGAGGATGGTCTTGAAGAAGAATAGTTGGGTTACAACTTTAAATAATTTTAAACAACATTAAACAATAAATAGAACAATGGGATTAATGAAAGTGTTTTCGGGAAGCGAAATTTTGGCTTTGGCTTTGCAGGGAAAAATTGAAGAAGCGGGAGTGGAAACGGTCTTGAAAAATAATATTCAATCGGCTACAATGGCGGGTTTTGGTACTACAGGACAGGCTGTTGAAGTGTTTATTCAGGAAACCGATTTTGCAAAAGCAAATCCTGTCATTGAAGAATTCAGGATGAGTATTTAAAATTTGTATATTTGTCATAAATACTTCAGCAAGATGGATGTAGATGCCAGTAAAATAGAATTGATGGATTGGTTGCTTCATATTAATGATGAAAGTACGCTAAAGAAAATTATTGCGCTTAAATCTGTCTTGGATAAAGAAGTTGTCGCTCACACCATAAGCGGTTATCCAGTTGACAAAGAAGAATATATTAATATGGTTAAAGAAGCCGATGAACGAATTTCATCGGGGAAATATACTATAATTGAAGATTTAGAAAAAGAAATCGATGCTTTAGAAGAGTTAGAAATAATTTTGCAAAAGTATAAGTTGAATAAACTTGGAGTTCCCTCAGAACATAAAGATGAATTGGATAAACGATTAGAAAGTTATAGAGAAAATCCTCAAGATTTATTGGATTGGGATGAGGTAAAGAAGGATTGGTAATGGAATATAAATTGAAATTACTACCCATTGTTTATCAAGATTTAAGAAAAGCAAAAAAATGGTATTTTGAAATAAATGCAGCATTGGGCGAAGATTTTAAGTTGAAAGTTAACAAAGAGTTAGATTATATAAAACAATATCCAAAGCATTATCAGAAGAGATACAAAGAACTAAGACTAGCAATAGTAGCTAGATTTCCTTATACGGTGTATTATTTAATTGAAGAAGAATTAAAAATAGTTGTCGTTATTGGAGTTTTGGCTCAAAAGCAAAGTTTTAACAGCATTAAAAAAAGATTAAAAAAATAAAAAATGACCGCTTTTAAAGAGCGGTTTTTTGATGAACCTTTATTAAAGAAATAAAACAAATAATGAAATACAAAATGCTGGTGGTCGATATGGACGACACTTTGTTGACCGACGACCACGAAATATCAAACGAGAATAAAGAAATGCTTCTCAAAGCACAGGAATTGGGTGTTTACGTGGTTTTGGCTTCGGGCAGACCCACTTCGGCAATGATTGAATATGCCAAAGAATTGCAATGCGATGTCAATAATTCCTATATGATTTCGTTTAACGGTTCCACGATTACGGACCTGAAAGAAGACAAAGTGCTTTTTGAACATTCGTTGACCAAAGAACAAATTCATTCCATTTACGATTTCAGCCAAGAAAACAATACGCACATCATCACTTATTTGAATGGACAAATCATTAGCGAGAGCAATTCGGAATATATTGATCTTGAAAGTACCATAACGGGTTTAGAATTGGTAATTGTTCCGAGTTTTAAAGAGGCAGTAACCACTTCGGCAGTGAAATGTTTGTTGCTGGAAGAACCCAATTATCTTAAAACTGTTGAGCCTAAATTGAAAGTTGCGATGCCCGATTTGAGTGTTTGCATGTCAAAACCTTTCTTTCTGGAAGCCGCACCAAACGGAGTTGACAAAGGAGCCGCGATTCAAATTTTGGCCGAAAGACTAAATATCCATCAGAGCGAAATTATCGCCATAGGAAATGCAGGAAACGATTTGACGATGGTGCAATATGCCGGATTGGGCGTTTGGGTTGATAATGTTGATCCGGAATTAAGGGAATTTGGAGATGTTGTCGTGGCTTCCAATAATGATCATGGTGTAGCCGAAGTTGTGAAAAGGTTTATTTTATAGTTTTTTACCACAGAAGCCACGGATTAAACGGATTTACACTGATTAATAAATTTCAAAAAGATTCGTTTAATCCGTATTATCTGTGGCTAATTTTTTTCAAAGGCAAAGGGAAACATAATTCTACATTCCTAAAAATTGCCCAATTCTTTATTTAAGCTATCTTTGCCACTTTCAAAAAAACAGCTAATCGATTAACCGATTAACTGAATAAACAAATCAACAATAAAATGATTACAATCAATGATATTTCCGTGCAATTTGGCGGAACCACTTTGTTTAGCGATGTTTCTTTTGCCATCAACGAGAATGACAAAATTGCCCTTATGGGTAAAAATGGTGCTGGAAAATCAACGCTTTTAAAGATTATTGCAGGAGAAAGCAAACCATCGACAGGAAATATTTCGGCGCCGAAAGAAGCCGTGATTGCTTATTTGCCACAGCATTTGCTGACCAAAGACGGTGCAACGGTGATGGAAGAAGCCTCCAAAGCTTTTGGTGAAATTTTCAAAATGAAAGCCGAAATCGACGAAATCAACGAACAATTGACCATTCGCACGGATTATGAAAGTGACGAATATATGAAATTGATCGAAAGAGTTTCGGACTTGAGCGAGAAATATTATGCCATCGAAGAAGTAAATTACGAAGCCGAAGTCGAGAAAATTTTGACTGGTTTGGGTTTTGAGCGTGAAGATTTTACTCGTCAAACCTCCGAGTTTTCGGGTGGTTGGAGAATGCGCATCGAATTGGCCAAAATCCTTTTGCGAAAACCAGACTTGATTTTGCTGGATGAGCCAACGAACCACATGGATATCGAAAGTATTCAATGGTTGGAAGATTTCTTGATCAATTCGGCCAAAGCGGTGGTGGTGATTTCACACGACAGGGCTTTTGTCGATAATATTACCAATCGTACCATCGAGGTGACTATGGGGCGAATTTATGACTACAAAGCCAAATATTCCCACTATTTGGAGTTGCGAAAAGACCGTAGAGTTCACCAACAAAAAGCTTACGACGAGCAACAAAAATTCATTGCAGACAATCAGGCATTTATTGATAGATTTCGAGGCACTTTTTCGAAAACCGATGCGGTTCAATCGCGTGTAAAAATGTTGGAAAAATTGGTTATTGTCGAGGTTGACGAAGTGGATACCTCTGCCTTGCGATTGAAGTTTCCGCCGGCAGCCCGTTCGGGTCAATATCCAGTAATCGTGAAAGAAATGTCTAAATCTTATGGAGACCACGTGGTTTTCAAGGATGCCAATATCGTGATTGAAAGAGGACAGAAAGTGGCTTTCGTCGGTAAAAACGGGGAAGGAAAATCGACGATGATCAAAGCCATCATGAAAGAAATTGGTGTTGACAGCGGTTCCGTGGAAGTGGGTCATAATGCACAAATAGGGTATTTTGCCCAAAACCAGGCGGCTTTATTGGATGAAAATGCCACCATTTTCGAAACCATTGACAGTATTGCCGTGGGTGACGTGAGAACCCAAATCAAGAATATTTTGGGAGCTTTTATGTTTCACGGAGATGATATTACCAAGAAAGTAAAAGTCCTTTCGGGAGGAGAGAAAACCCGTTTGGCCATGATAAAATTGTTGTTGGAACCCGTAAATCTATTGATTCTGGATGAGCCTTCAAACCACTTGGACATGAAAACCAAGGACATCATCAAAGATGCGTTGCGTGATTTTGATGGAACTTTAATTTTGGTTTCGCACGACAGGGATTTCTTGGACGGATTGGCCACCAAAGTTTTCGAATTTGGAAACAAGCGAGTGAAGGAACATTTCGAAGATATTGCCGGTTTCTTGGCGCATAAAAAAATGGAAAACTTGAGAGAAATCGAGAAGTAATTCTGTTAGATTAAATAAAAAAAGTCCGATGCTTGAAATACAGTATCGGACTTTTTTATTGGAATTAAGCTTCTTTCAAAACGCTTTTTCTTTTGTAATACAAAGCAATATAGGAAAAAACGGCGCAAATCGAACCAATAATCAGCAAGTTGGAAATGGCTCCAAAAGTTTGTGAAAATGCGCCTTCTTCGATAATCAAAATTCGGAAAGCTTTCAAGAAATGGGTTAGCGGAATCACGTTGGCAACTCCTTGAACCCAAACCGGCATTTGGCTCAAAGGCCAAGTAAAACCACTTAAAATAAAGCTTGGCGTGGCAACCACCATCAGTATTTCGGTTGCTTTTAGTTGCGATGGAACCATGATGCTGACCAAAATCCCCATAAAACTGACCACCAGCACAAATATTCCGGCTATTATCGTAAGCGGAAAAAGGTTGTCGTACAATGGAATTCTAAACCAAAGGGTAAAGAGCCAATATATGATCCAAAGTCCAAAACTCATTATCATGTAAGGAATAATTTTGACCCAAATTAATTTAAACATTGACGGGCATTTTTGGACTAATTTTTTGAATGTTCCATGTTCAAATTCCGCAGCGAACGACAGTGCCAAACCCAATAACAGCACTTGTTGTAAAACGGCTGCCAAAACTCCTGGCCAAAGAAAATACATGTAGTTTGTGCTTCGGTTGTATTTCTTGATAAAGGTTGTTTTGAAGGGTTCGTATTGGGAGCCAATCAGGTTTTCCGGTGTTCCTTGTTTGCGCAAAGTTTCCATTTGCACGCCTGCTTTTAGTGATCCAAGGCAAAGCTGTAGGGCGGAAGAAGCATAATTGGCAGTTAAAACATTGGATGCATTTACTATAGTGACTACTTCAGGGTATTTTTTTGTCAACACCATTTTTTCGAATCCTTTTGGAATAATGACGACACAGCTGGCTTCTTTTTCGATGGCAATTTGCGAAAGATTATTTTGGTCATAAAGTAGTGCGGAGATGTTTAGGACTTCATTGTCTTCAAACATTTGCAGGGCTTTTGAGCTCATTTCGCTACGGTCTTCATCGACCACTATTATGGGTAAATCGGTCACTTTTCCTTTTCCATAAACATAGCCCAATAAAATTCCGTAGAGCAGTGGCGCTCCGATAAAAAGCAATCGAAGCACTTTGTTTTGCCAGAACATTTTGAATTCTCTTTTGAGAAGTGTTGCGAAATGTTGCATAGTTTACAGCTTTAAGGTTATCGTTGCTTTCGTGATTAAGTCCTTTGTTTCTTGGCTGTTGGAAGGTGTTATTTTTATTTCAAACAAGCTTTCCTGCATTTCAAAATCGGGATAGGCCGTTGCGATGTTTCCGTAAGCGCCCAACTGTTTTATGGTAGAGATTATTCCTTTTATGTCTTTATTGTTGTAAAAAACGTGAACGGTCATTTCCTGTCCTTTTTTTATTTTATTCAATTGGCTTTCGGGAATCGTAAAACGGAAATATGTGCTGTTTGAAATATAGCCATTAAACAAGGTGTATCCCGGCAATGCCAATTCGCCTAAATTTAACGTTATTGTTTCAATACTCATATCTTGCGGCGCAATCACATAGCGCTCTTTATCGGCAGTTGCCACTTCTTGTAGTGCGCCTAAGGCTCTGTCTTGTTGGCCTAAAGCCATGTTTTGTTGTTCGATTCGTCCTCCTTTTTTGGCATCGTCCAATTCGGCTACAACAGCATTGTATTGAGCTTGTGCTCCTTCGTATTTGGCAAAAGCTTCGTCATAAGTTTGTTGGGAGACCAAAGAGTCCTTGAGCATATTGTCCAATCTTTTAATCGATTTTTGGGCAAATTGGTATTGTTCTTTCAGTCCTTGTTTTTTGGCTTCAAGTTGCTTGATTTGATTGTCGGTTGCTCCTTTTACAGCCATATTGTATTGCGCTTTTGCAGAAGTTACGGCTCCTTCGGCCTGATTTATTTTGGCATTTACTTCTGGAATGTCCAGAATGGCGAGCGTGTCTCCTTTTTTTACCAAATCGCCTTCTTTTACAAAGATTTTTACGATTTTTCCGGGAATCTTGCTAACTACGGCAATTTGCTCGTTTTCTATTTTACCTTGAATTTGGTTTTTGTTTATGTTTTTTTCGCAACCAAGAAAAAGTGAAGTGATGGCTAGTAAAGTGATTATTTTTTTCATAATCGAATTAATTTAATTTTGACAAATGTTGTGTAAGTTCGCCTGTGGCCACAATGGTTTCAATAGCTGACAAGCGTTGTTCTATGAGTGTGTTTATTTTGTTTACGGATGCTTTGTAGGAGTCATTTTCTGCTTCCAGACGTTCCGAAATGTTTATTAAACCTTCCTTGTATTGTTTTATGGCCAATACAAGATTGTTGTTGGCTACTTTTTCCTGTTGTGTCACGATTTCTATTTTTTGATTTAAAATCGTATAATTCACATAGTTGTTTTCTAAAAGTAATTCTAACTTTTCTTTGGTGTCGTCAATTTGGTTTTGTACTTGTTCGATATTTATTTTGGCTTCGTGGATTTTGTGTTTTCTTTCAAAGCCGGCAAATACTTCCCATTTCATGGCGGCTCCAACCATCCAATTGGGACTAAGGGTCATTTCGTTTATTTCTAAATTCAATGGTTTGTTCAATCCGGGAATCACTGGAGTTGTGGTATTTGCATCAAATACACTGGAATACGTCATTCCTCCAAAAGCGCCCAAAGTAGGCAAATATGTTCCTTTTTCTTTTTTCAGCATATACTCGTTTGCCAATTTGAATGATTCCAAGGCTTTTATTTCCTGCTTGTTTTCAGGGCTCAATTTTTCTGCAGTTATGATATAAGGAACCAAATCGTGTTTGACATTGTCTATTTCTGAATCACTGTAATCCGTTAGATAATGGATTTTTCTATAAACCAATTTGCGTTTTCCTTCCAACTCAATTTTTTTTGAATTTAATTCCAACGACGCTAATTTTATTTTATCCCTGTCATAAGGAACGGCGAGACCTTGTTCGATGGCTTTCGAAACTCTTTTGGTTTCTGTTTGCAATCTTTTGTCGCTGTCATTGAGTAGTTTTTCCACTTCATTCAACAGGGTTAATTGGTCAAATGTGTTAATGACCTCTTTGATGATAGCATCTTTTTCGGAATCTTTCAAATATTCTGCGCCTTTGGCTTTTTGTTCTAAAGCTTTTGCCCCGTTTGGGATTTGCATTCCACTGAACAAAACTGTTTTTGCCATTACGCTTCCGTGGAAAATATTTCCATAATTATCGAAAGTTTTTTTCCCGTCCAACAAGGTCAAATTGACTACCGGAATCGTTAATGGAGCAGCATCCAAGGTTAATTTATTGTCGTAGTAAGTATAAATTCCACTGGCTTCCACCGTTGGGATGTACTTGTTCCAAACTCCTTTTTCTTGAAGTTTGATTTTTTCAATTTCGAGTTCTTTGTTTCTAATCGAACTATTCTTTTCAATGGCTTTACTTATAGCTTCGTCCAAGGAGGTTGAAATTGTTATTTGGGCATTTCCGTTGGCAAAGCACATCAAGAAGATGATGGTTAATGCTAGTTTTTTTTTCATTTTATTTTATAGTCTAAATTATCGTAAATCTGCAGGAAAGTATCTTTCACGATTTTCAGGTTCTGGGGATCAATTCCTTTTACGGCATCATTTATTGTTTGATTTACAATTTCGATTACTTCTTTCTCTATTGCTTTTCCTTTGGAGGTGAGGAAGATTAAATTCAATCGTCTGTCTTTTGTGTCAGGCCGTCGTTCCACGAGACTTTCTTTCTCTAAATTATCAATCAAGCGGGTAATGCCGGGTTTGTCTTTGTAGGTTCTGTCCGCCAAGGTTTGTTGGGAACAGCCGTCGTCTTGCCACAGGACTCCTAAAATTGTCCATTGTTCTTTTGTCAATGCAATGTTGTTTTTTCTAAAATTATTCAATAACGCCCTGTTGAAAGCTGAATGGGTTCTTCCGGATAAAATACCGTATAAATTTTCGGGTGTAAATATAGTTTCCATAACAATAGTTGTTTAAACAACTACAAAGATATGAATCATTTATTGAATTGACATTCGTTTGCCAATTTTTTTTTATTAATTAATTTTAAATCAAATTTTTAAACAACTAATTTTTAGTTTTCTATTGAGTTTATTGGGGGCAGATTGCTGTTTCGGTATTGAAACAAAAGGGAAGTGGCTTGTTTTTTCGGTTTCTTGATGTATCAAAAAATAGAGAATAAAAAAAATAGAAAAGTAATTTTTTTAAGTCATAAAAAACGGGTTTCGTCAATAAACGACTTCGTTTTCTATATTCGAATTCCCGGAGGAAGCAGCTCTTTGTAAACTGGATTCTTTTTAAAGAAAAGAACAATTCTGGGAAAAATGGGAACAACTTTCAGTTTTCTCTCGATGGCAATGGCCATGATTTCCTTGAGTAAATTAGAAATAAATTCATCGTCGTCAAATAAATCAGGGACATTGAGTTTTGTCAAGAATATTTTTTTCTCTTGAAAAGAGTATTCGACAGTTACCAATCCATTTACGGTCATCGTTTCAAATTGTCTGGCAAAAGTGTTGTCCTTGATTTCGATAATGGCTCCTGCATCCATAATAATTTGTTTTATTTCATTGGCACTTCTGCCAAAATAATTTTAATTTACAATTGATTTTAAAAGGATTTAACCCGTGATTTGTCTTAAGAAGAATCAGATTTGTAAAGGTATTAATTTGGTTTTCAATACCAAATGATTTTCTAATCTATCTCTTTCGGAAGTTTTTCTAGTCAGGGGGTATTTGCAAAAGTGGAATGGTTTTTAAACGAAAAGAGATTTAGTGTCGTGATTTTATTTGATATTTATAGCGATGAAATGCAATTTAGTTCCAATAAAAAATTAATTTTATGCAAAATAGTTTAAATCGCAATGATGACTAAAATTCCAGTTTACATGATGCCTGGTTTAGCGGCAAGTTCTTCTATTTTTGAAAGAATTATTCTTCCGGATGATATTTTTGAAACGGTTCTTTTAGAATGGGAAATTCCTTTTGACAAAGAGACTTTGCCTGATTATGCCAAACGAATTGCGAATAAGATTCAACATCAAAACCCAGTATTGATTGGAGTTTCTTTTGGCGGAATTTTAGTCCAGGAAATGGCAAAATGTATTGGAACCAGAAAAATAATCATTATTTCGAGCGTAAAAACTAATTTGGAGTTTCCCAGAAGAATGAAAGTGGCCAAAACCACCAAGGCCTACAAACTGATTCCAACAAATTTGCTGGCGAATGTAGAAAGTTTGACCAAGTTTTCTTTTGGATTCAAGATAGACCAGCGACTCAAATTGTATGAAAAATTTCTTCGTGTTCGGGACAAACGTTATTTGGATTGGGCGGTGGAGCAAGTAATTTTATGGGAAAGAACCGTTGCTGATGAAAAGGTGATTCACATACACGGTGATGAAGACGATGTTTTTCCAATAAAAAACATCAAGAATTGCATTGTGGTAAAAGGAGGAACGCATATAATGATTCTGGCTAAATACAAATGGCTGAATGAAAACTTGCCCAGAATTATTTTGGAATAAAACAAAAAAAAGGCGACTAGAGCTTGTTCTAATCGCCTTTTTTGAATTTATATTTTCTTCATTTGCTCTTTCATCATTTTGATTTGGTCAGCCAACATATTCTGTTTGTCCAACTTTTTGGCTTCATTCAGTAAATTTGTGGCTTCCAGTTTTCGTCTGCGGGTCATGGCGATTCCGGCAAGATTCAATTTGGCCACAGCCAAATCCATATCCATTGACAATCCTAATTCTATCGCTTTCTTGAAATATTTCTCGGATTGATTGATGTTGGATTGCGAAAGCATGATGCCATGCAAATAATTGAAATATCCTTGTTGTTTTCTTACCAAAGCCGTTTCTGGATTTTTGATGTAAGCCAACCATTTTTTGGCTCCTTCAAAATCTTGTTTTCTTAATTTCAAGAAGGCCAATAAAATAAATTCGTTTTTGAAATAAAGAAAAACAGGAATGGCGGTTAATAATATAAGGAAGATTCCGTTGCCAATATTGCTTTCAGTGAATTGCCAAATGCTAGCAACCACAATAAGTCCGGCAATAATAAGTTTAATAATTCTATGAAACATGGTGTATATATTTAAGATAGCAAAGATAGCAAAAGGAATTAAAAAAAAAATTATAAAACCACTTGCCAGAAATAAAAGTCTTTGTATATTTGCACTCGGTTTTAGAGTAACGATTATTCAAACCAGAAAGACATCGTAAATACA
>NZ_PNNA01000052.1 GCF_013823965.1 Flavobacterium sp. | reverse complement strand
AAATCAGCCGGGAAGTTACCGTGATGTAGCAGACACGACAATTGTGGCTCAATTCAAAGCATTAAACGAAACATTGCCTTCATTTCTTCAGGGATTTGGAGATGTACATATTTTAGCCTGGACGACAACGCCTTGGACTTTGCCTTCAAACACTGCATTGACTGTTGGTCCAAAAATCGATTATGTGTTGGTTGAAACTTTCAATCAATATACTTTCCGACCAGTTAAAGTAATTTTGGCTAAAAACCTGGTTGGAAAACAATTTAGTAAAGGATTCTTTGCAAGTACTGAAGCTTCTGATTTTGAAAACTTCAAAGAAGGCGACAAGAAAATTCCTTACCAAATTCTGACCGAATGCAAAGGAGCTGATTTAGTTGGAATTCGTTACGAACAATTGATTCCATTGACTTTACCATACCAAAATCCGGAAAATGCTTTTAGAGTAATTTCAGGAGATTTTGTAACTACAGAAGACGGAACAGGAATTGTGCACACTGCGCCAACATTTGGTGCCGATGATGCCAAAGTAGCCAAAGAAGCTACTCCTGAAGTTCCGCCAATGTTGGTTTTAGACGAAAACGGAACGCCAGTTCCATTAGTAAATCTGCAGGGAAAATTCATCGATGGTTTAGGAGGTTTTTCAGGTAAATATGTTAAAAACGAATATTATAACGAAGGCGAAGCACCGGAACGTTCTGCCGATGTAGAAATTGCTATTCAGTTAAAAGAAGAAAATAAAGCTTTCAAAGTAGAGAAATATGTGCACAGTTACCCACATTGCTGGAGAACGGACACGCCAATTTTATACTATCCGCTAGATTCGTGGTTTATCAAAATCACGGAAGTTAGAGACAGAATGTTCGATTTGAACGAAACCATCAACTGGAAACCAAAAGCAACTGGAGAAGGACGTTTCGGAAACTGGTTGAAAAATGCCAATGACTGGAACTTATCACGCTCTCGTTTTTGGGGAATTCCGTTGCCAATCTGGAGAAACGAAGAAGGAACAGAAGAAATATTAATCGGTTCTGTTGAAGAATTATACAACGAAATCGAAAAATCTATCGAAGCTGGTTTCCAAAAAGAGAATCCTTTCAAAGGTTTCGAAATTGGAAATATGGACGAAGCAAACTATGATTTGATTGACCTCCATAAAAATGTAGTCGATGAAATTACCTTGGTTTCTGCTTCCGGAAAACCAATGAAACGCGAATCGGATTTGATTGACGTTTGGTTTGATTCGGGTTCTATGCCGTATGCACAATGGCATTATCCTTTTGAAAACAAAGACAAAATCGACGGAAACAAAGATTTTCCAGCAGATTTCATCGCTGAAGGTGTAGATCAGACTCGTGGTTGGTTTTATACTTTGCATGCCATTGCAACTTTGGTTTTTGACAGGCCATCATATAAAAATGTCGTTTCAAACGGTTTAGTTTTGGATAAAAACGGACATAAAATGTCGAAACGTTTAGGAAACGCAACAGATCCTTTCGAAACAATTGCGGAATACGGACCAGATGCTACACGTTGGTACATGATTTCGAATGCAAATCCTTGGGACAATTTGAAATTTGACATCGAAGGAATTGCTGAGGTTCGCCGTAAGTTTTTCGGAACTTTGTACAACACTTATTCGTTCTTTGCGTTGTATGCCAATATCGATAATTTCACTTATGCTGAAGCTGAAGTTCCATTAAATGAAAGACCGGAAATTGACCGATGGATTATTTCGGAATTGAATACTTTGGTAAAAGTGGTTGATGAGGCTTATGCCGATTACGAACCAACGAAAGCGACTCGTGCGATTTCGGAATTTGTACAGGAAAATTTGAGTAACTGGTACGTTCGTTTGTGCCGTCGTCGTTTCTGGAAAGGCGACTATGCACAGGATAAGATTGCGGCTTACCAAACATTATATACTTGTTTGTTGACCATCAGTAAATTGGGCGCTCCGGTGGCTCCGTTTTTTATGGACAAACTTTACAGAGACTTAACATTGGCAACACTAACGGAAAAATTTGACTCTGTACATTTGGCCGAATTTCCAAAATACGTTGAAAACTTTGTTGATAAATCGTTGGAGAGCAAAATGCAGAAAGCGCAGACGATTTCGTCACTGGTTTTATCACTCCGAAAAAAGGAAATGATCAAGGTGCGTCAACCTTTGCAAAAGGTAATGATTCCGGTACTTGACGACAATCAGCGTGCTGAAATTGAGGCAGTTTCCGACCTGATAAAAGCGGAAGTTAACGTGAAAGAAATCACGCTTTTGGACGATGCTTCGGGGATTTTGATCAAACAAATCAAGCCTAATTTTAAAGCTTTGGGACCCCGTTTTGGAAAAGATATGAGTCTGATTGCCAAAGAGATACAAGGTTTTTCGCAAGACCAAATCAACCAATTGGACAAGGAGGGAAGCATAAATATTATTATTGCCGGAAATAGTATAACTTTATCCTTAGAAGACGTGGAGATTTCTTCACAAGATATCGAAGGCTGGCTGGTGGCCAATTCCAATGGAATAACGGTAGCCCTGGATATCACGATTTCGGACGAATTGAGACAAGAAGGAATTGCCAGGGAATTGGTCAACAGAATTCAGAACATCAGAAAAGATTCTGGTTTTGAGGTTACTGACAAAATTAAAGTACATTTGCAAAAAAATTCCGAACTGGAAAATGCGGTAAAAGCAAACGAGACTTACATTAAATCGGAAACATTGACGGAAACATTGGTTTTTGAAGAAAGTATAAGTAACGGTACGGAAATAGAATTCGACGAGATAAAAACAAAAATAACAATTACAAAATAACAAGAAAATGGTAGATGAAATTGCAAGATACTCAGATGCTGACTTAGCAGAGTTCAAAGAACTTATTCTTAAAAAAATAAACAAAGCACAGGCCGATTTAGATTTGATCAAAAGTGCCTATATGAACGATTTGAATAACGGAACCGACGATACTTCGCCTACATTCAAAGCATTTGAAGAAGGAAGCGAAACAATGTCTAAAGAAGCCAATTCGCAGTTGGCGATTCGTCAGGAGAAGTTTATTCGTGACTTGAAAAACGCGCTTTTCCGTGTGGAAAACAAAACTTATGGAACGTGCAAGATAACAGGCAAATTGATCAGCAAAGATCGATTGTTGATTGTTCCTCACGCTACAATGAGTATTGAAGCAAAAAACTTGCAACGATAATTCATTAGTCATAAAGCTATTAACGCTCCTATTGGAGCGTTTTTTTTAGAAAATAACACTACTTTTGCGGCATTAAAATTTATAAAATGACATTACGAAAAGCTTACCTGATAGTTTTTATCATCTTACTTGTTGACCAACTTTCAAAAATATACATCAAAACTAATTTTGTTTACGGCGAAAGTGGACAAATTGACGTTACAAGTTGGTTTAAAATCCTGTTGATAGAAAACGAAGGAATGGCTTGGGGAACAGTGATTCCGGGTGTTTACGGAAAATTGTTTCTTACTGTTTTTAGACTTGTTGCCGTAACGGGAATCGGCTATTGGCTTTGGGATTCCATAGAAAGGAAACACAGTTCAAACTATCTTGTAGTGGCAATTTCCTTGATTCTTGCGGGCGCTTTTGGCAACATCATAGACTCTGTTTTTTACGGCGTAATTTTCGATGACAGCTACGGTCATTTGGCTACTTTATTCTCCGAAAACCCTTATGGAAGTTGGTTTCACGGCAAGGTAGTCGATATGTTGTACTTTCCTTTATTCGAAGGAAACTGGCCGGAATGGTTCCCGATTTGGGGTGGACAGCATTTTAAATTTTTCAATGCGATTTTCAACATTGCCGACATGGCGATTTCAACAGGCGTCGGAATTTTGATTTTTTTCAATAAAAAGGCGTTTCATCACCAACACTAAGATTTTTACTTTGAGCACGCTGAGTCAAAAATAAATCTTGTTTGATGCATTAAAACAGATATGTTTCATTTGGCGTCACACAATAATCCAACTTCACGTCATTTTCAAAAATATCATGTATTTGTTCTTCGGCTTCAAAGAAGGAAAGACCAATTTTCAAGGTTTCCGGCTTGCATTCCGACAGGAATTTGTCATAAAATCCTTTGCCGTAACCTGCGCGATGTCCGGTTTTGTCAAAAGCCAAAAGCGGCACAAAAACCACTTCAATTTTGCTGACAGGAACTTCCAAGCCATCAACGGGTTCCGGAATATTGTATTCGTTTTTCTTGATTTTGGTATTGTCCGTCAAAAGAAAATGGGTCATTTTCCTAGTTTCGAAATTGCTTTTCGAAATCACGATTTCCTTATCTTTTCCGGAAAGTAAATGCAAGATAAACTCGGTGTTGACTTCTTTGTGTTCCATAATGGGCAGGAAAACATGAAAATAGGTTTTCTCCCAAATAGGTAACGCCAACACTTTATTGGCAATGGCCAAACTCATTTCTTCCAAATCATTTTCGGAAAGCTGGTTGCGCAAGGCTTTGTATTTTGCCCTTAATTCTTTTTTGTTCATCTGGTAAAAGTAATAAAAAGCACGTATTTGTTTTATGCCGATTTTAAAGTTAAATTTGTTTGAATTAAATTTTGGTCTTTTATGGAAGAAATTGCAAAGACATTATGGCTGAAGAATCAGTAAAATCCGTTTCATCCGTGGCTAATTTTTTAATGTCTATCGCAATCTGCAATCTAAAATCTGCAATCTAAAATGGCAATCCCAACTCTCGAACTTCAAATCCAAACCTTGCCGGACGGTCCTGGTGTGTACCAATATTATGACAAGGAAGGGAAGATTTTATATGTGGGTAAAGCCAAAAATCTCAAAAAAAGGGTTTCTTCCTATTTTAACAAAATTCACGACACAGCCAAAACCAATGTATTGGTCAAAAAGATTGTCACCATCAAACACATCGTCGTTCCCACTGAAACCGATGCGCTTTTATTGGAAAACAATCTCATAAAAACATTGCAGCCGCGCTATAATGTGTTGTTGCGCGACGATAAAAGTTATCCTTGGATTTGCATCAAAAAAGAACCTTTTTCCAGAATATTCTCCACTAGAAGATTAATCAAGGATGGCTCGGAATATTTTGGTCCTTACACGAGTTTCAAGACCGTGAGCACTATTCTAGAATTGATAAAAGAATTGTTTCCGTTGCGAACTTGCAATTATGATTTGAGTGGAAACAATATCGAAAACGGAAAATTCAAGGTGTGTCTGGAATACCATATCGGCAATTGCAAAGGCCCTTGCGAAGGATATGAATCATTGGAAGAGTACCAAAAACAAGTCGATGCCATTCGGGAAATATTGAAAGGAAATTTCAAGGAATCAATGAAGGATTTCAAGAAATTGATGATCGATTTGGCTCAAAATCTTCATTTTGAAGAAGCCCAAAAAATAAAAGAAAAAATAGAAATTCTCGAAAATTACCAATCGCGTTCTACCATAGTGAATCCGAAAATCACCAATATCGACGTGTTTTCGATTGTTTCTGACGAAAGTGCCGCTTTTGTAAACTTTCTGCAAATTTCCCACGGTTCCATCATTCGTTCGCACACAATGGAAATCAAAAAGAAACTGGACGAAACTGACGAAGAATTATTGGAATTGGCGATTATCGAACTTAGGGAACGTTTTCAATTATTGTCAAAGGAAATTATTGTTCCGTTTGAAGTGGATTTGGGTGAGAAGATAAAAGTGACCGTTCCGCAACTGGGCGACAAAAAACAGGTTTTGGATTTGTCCATTCGCAACGCCAAGTTTTATCGAATCGAACAATTGAAACAACTGCAAATCGTCGATCCCGATCGTCACGCCAACCGAATTATGGCACAAATGCAAAAAGATTTGCGACTGCCAGTCGAGCCAAGACATATAGAATGTTTTGACAATTCGAATATTCAAGGAACCAATCCAGTTGCGGCTTGCGTGGTTTTTAAAGATGGAAAACCCAGCAAAAAAGATTACCGACATTTCAATATAAAAACCGTCGAAGGGCCAAATGATTTTGCCTCGATGGAAGAAGTGGTTTACAGAAGATACAAACGATTATTGGACGAAAACGAACCTTTGCCGCAGCTCATTATCATCGATGGTGGAAAAGGACAATTGTCATCGGCTTTGAAAAGTATTGATGAATTGGGATTGCGCGGAAAAATCACGATAATTGGTATTGCAAAACGATTGGAAGAATTGTTTTATCCGGGCGATTCCATTCCGTTATATTTGGACAAAAAGTCGGAAACCTTGAAGGTTATCCAGCAATTGCGGAACGAAGCGCACCGTTTCGGGATTACGTTTCACAGGGACAAAAGAAGCAAATCAGCGCTCAATTCTTCGATAGAAAGCATTCCGGGAATTGGCGAAAAAACGATGCAGGCGTTAATTCAACATTTCAAAAGCGTAAAAAGATTAAAATTGGCAACAGAAAAAGAAATTTCTGATGTTATAGGTGTTTCAAAAGCCAAAAAAATTACCGACTTTTACAAAACCAATTAGCAAATCACGATGAAAAAATTTGCCCTATTCGTTTTCCTGTTTTTTATTTTTCAACCGTCTTTTGCCCAAGACACCATCAGAAAACCTAAAATTGGATTGGTTCTAAGTGGCGGTGGAGCAAAGGGATTTGCACATGTTGGGGTTTTGAAGGTGCTTGAAGCCGCCGGAATAAAGATAGACTACATTGGCGGAACGAGTATGGGAGCGGTTATTGGCGGGCTTTACGCTTCGGGATACAATGCAACCCAAATCGACTCCATTGTGAGGGTTACCAATTTTGACAACTTATTGATTGATTACATTCCACGTTCTTCCAAAAGTTTTTATGAAAAAAGGAATGATGAGTTGTATGCGTTAATCCTTCCTTTTGACAACTTTAAAATTGGAGCTCCACAATCCCTTTCGAAAGGAATGTTCAACTATAATTTATTCAACGAACTCACATTACACGTGCGACATGTGAGGGATTTTAACCAGTTGCCAACTCCCTTTTTATGCATGGCCACTGATATTGAATTCGGGCAACAAGTCATTTTAAACAAAGGTATTTTGGCACAAGCTCTTTTTGCCAGTTCCGCATTGCCATCGGTTTTTTCGCCTGTAATATTGGATGGGAAGTTTTTGATAGATGGTGGAGTTACGAATAATTATCCAATAGACGAGGTTCGAAAACTAGGAGCCGACATCATCATTGGGGTTGATGTTCAAAACGGTTTGCGAGACAGGGAACAACTTAAAGATGCCACAAAGATTTTATTTCAAATCACGAATCTTCAAATGATTGATAAAATGAAATGGAATGCGGCAAACACTGATATTTACATTAAACCGGACATCAAAGAATATGGGGTTGTGTCTTTTGAAAAAGCGAAAGAAATTGTTTTGAGAGGAGAAGAAGCCGCTTTTTCTGTTTACGAAAAAATAGATCAATTGGCCGACAAGTCAAAGGCATATTACAAACCCAAATTAAAAATGGAATCGGACAGTTTAAATATTGTCAACATTGTTTGTAATAATTTGAAGAATTACTCAAAATCGTATATCGAAGGAAAATTAAAAGTCAAATCGGGGGCAAAGATCAGGTACAAAGATTTAGAAACGGGAATCAACAATATTGATGCGACCCATAATTTTGGAGCAGTAACCTATTCATTGGAACCAAATGGAAATGGAGACAATTTGATTCTTAACTTCACCGAAAACCCGATAAAAACGTATTTGAAATTTGGGTTGCATTATGACGGGCTTTACAAAAGTGCCGTTTTGGCAAATATTACAAACAAAAAGACTTTATTTAAAAATGACATTGCTTCATTCGATTTGATTATTGGCGACAATGTGCGGTATAATCTGGATTATTATGTTGATAATGGTTATAATTTGAGTTATGGTTTTAAGTCGCAATTGAATCAATTTAATAAAAATGTAACCAATGAAATCACCAACTTGTCTGTTGTTCCATTGGCTAATGTAAATTCTATAAATGTAGATTTCCTGGATGTCACAAACCAACTTTATTTTCAATCAATATTTGCACAAAAATTTCTTGTGGGATTAGGGTTGGAATATAAATACGTTACCATAGAATCAGAAACGCTTGCTGCCATAAAACCAGTACTCGACAAGAGTAATTACAGTAGTGTTTTTGCTTATATGAAATATGATTCATTTGACAACCAATACTTTCCCACAAAAGGATGGTGTTTTTCCAGTGATTTGCACAATTATTTGTTTTCGTCTAATTATACGGGAAAATTTAATCCTTTTTCAATAGCCAAAGCCGATGCAGGATTCGCTTTGAAAATCTTAAAAAAAGCCACGCTTAAGGTTCAAGCAGAGGCAGGTTTCTCCATTGGAGAAGAGAGCGTTCCTTTTTTTAATTTTGTTTTGGGAGGGTATGGTTTTATTCCCTTGAATAATTTTAAGCCTTTTTACGGATATGATTTTTTGAGTCTTGCAGGCAATAGTTTCCTGAAGACTTCCGCGACAATTGACTTTGAAATTTTCAAGAAAAACCATCTGAATTTCTCGGCAAATTATGCTAATATAGAAACCGACTATTTTAAATCTCTTGATTGGATTTCTTTGCCAAAATATTCTGGATATGCCATAGGTTATGGTTTGGAATCCATAATTGGTCCTTTGGAGGTGAAGTATTCATGGTCGCCGGAAACGGCAAAAGGATACACTTGGTTCAGTATTGGATTTTGGTTTTAGTTCACAAATTCATGCAAAGATTCAGTGAAAGCTGCCGAAATTCTTCTTAAAACAAGATTAAAATTGTTTTTTTGGCGAGTTAAAGCCTCTTTTATGGACATAAAAAGGCATTTAAAATTATGAGGAATGCTTCAAAATCAACTTTTTTTTATGCAATGTGAAAAAATAACCAAAAAGTACTGGGTGCGTTTGCAAATGTTGTGTTAAACTTTATTTTTTATTAAAAAAGGCTTCGTTACTTAATTATCTTTGCACCTGAAAATAGAAGGGGTGGTTTCCTTCTTGATTTAATGTAAATTTCATAATTTATATTTTTTGGTTAGTTAATAGCATAAAACCCAGTCATTAATTTGACTGGGTTTTTTTGTTTTAATACATTTGGAACAGAATTTGCAATAGTGGCCATAAATAGCCTTTAAATCAATGAAAAAAATAATTATTGTATTTCTCTTTATCACTACTGTAAGTTTTACTTCTAAGGAAAACGACGCTTTTGATGTGGGCGAATGGTTTAAGTTCCGAATACATTATGGCTTAGTAAATGCAGGTTATGCAACTATGGAAGTCAGGGAAGCAACAGTAAACAGTAAAAAGGTTTTTCATGTTGTTGGTAGAGGATACACTGCGGGAATGTCCAGGTTTTTTTTTAAAGTGGATGATATATACGAAAGCTACATTGACAAGACAACTGGAAATCCCTATCAATACGTAAGAAATATTGACGAAGGGGGTTACACCAAAAACCAACAAGGTTTTTTTAACCAATCGGAAAATAAAATTCTTGTAAAAGATTACAAGCACAAAACAGAAAAAACGCTTTCAATTGCCAAAAATACCCAGGACATTTTGTCATCATTCTATTATTTGCGAAATTATCCAAATATTGACAAAATAAAACCAGGTGAATTCGTGTCTATCGACATGTTCTTTGATGATGAAACTACAAAATTTAGGTTAAAGTTTTTAGGACGTGAGAATATTAGAACTAAATTTGGAGTCGTCCAGACCATGATCTTTAGACCAATGGTTCAATCAGGACGAGTTTTCAAGGAAGAAGAAAGTCTAACCATTTGGATATCGGACGACGACAACAAATTGCCTGTGAGAGTAAAAGCAAGCCTTGCCGTGGGTTCACTTAAAGCTGATTTAGAAGCTTTCAAAGGATTGAAATATCCGTTTAAAGTAATAAACAAATAACAAAGGTTGTCATTCGATTTATTTCTTTGGAATTATGATCTAGCCTCAAAAAGGCTGTTAAAATAATTATTTAATTGTATAACACATACATTTTGAAACAAGTATCATTACTTATTCTGGTTTTATTTTCAATGTTTTCTTGTAGTAAATCAGAAAATTTGAGTGTAAATCCAGGTCAAAAAAAACGTCCCGAAGCGGAACAATTCGGGTTTAAATTCAACGATTTTAACGTACTTCACGACACCATACAAAGCGGCGACACCTTTGGCAGCATCATCGAAAATCAAAATCTTGGCGACAAACAAGTCTATGACATTATAGAAAAAGTCAAAGACAGTTTTAACGTGAGAAGTATTAGAATAGGTAAGCCATTTACCTTGTTGCGCTCCAAAGATCGACATAAAAAATTGCAGGTTCTCGTTTACCAGCCCGACAGAGGGAGTTATTACGTGGTTGATTTTAGAGATTCCATTACGGCATACAAAAAAATTAGGCCGGTTCGCATTAAACAAAGAACAATTGCAGGAGTATTGGACGGCTCTTTGTCGGATGCGTTAAACAAGCAAGGAGTTGATGCGGCTTTGGCCAATAAATTAACAAAAGTGTATGCTTGGTCCATCGATTTTTTCAAATTGAAAAAAGGCGACAAGTTTGGCGTCACTTTTACCGAAAGATATATTGACGATACCATTTACGACGGAGTTGACAGTTTAAAAGCAGCTTTTTTCGACTACAAAGGAAAATTAATTTATGCTTTCCCTTTTGCCCAAAACCAGAACTCGGGAAAATTGGATTATTATGACGATCAAGGAAAAGCGCTCAAGAATTTTTTCTTGAAATCCCCGCTTAAATTTGTGAATATTACCTCGCGTTTCAGTAAAAACAGATTCCATCCCGTGCAACAAATTTGGAAAGCACACAAAGGAACCGATTATGCCGCGCCAAGTGGAACGCCAATTATGACAACTGCATCCGGAATTGTGGAGCAAACGGGTTATACCGCAGGAAACGGAAATTTTGTAAAAGTAAAACACGACAGAACCTATTCTACACAATATTTGCACATGTCAAAAATCCTGGTTCGCAGAGGACAAAGAGTTACGCAAGGCAGTATTATTGGGAAAGTGGGAAGCACGGGACTGGCCACTGGACCACATGTTTGTTATCGGTTTTGGAAAAACGGCGTTCAAGTGGATGCCTTGAGATTAAAATTACCCAATTCCCAGCCTATGGACAAGAAAAATTTACCGCGATTTATGGCTCAAATACAACCATTAAAACGGGAGTTGGACAGTGTTGCCAATTTATAATTCAAAAAATACTTTTTTCTGCTTTCATTGCCATAAAAGCATGGGTTGTTTTACAAACTAAAATTGTAAATTAGCGCTTTCAAAAAAATAAAAGAAATGGCATTACAAAATACAAATCCCACAAAAACTTTGGCTTGGCAAAATCTTCAGAAACATTTTCAAGAAATGAATACTGTTTCAATGAAAGACATGTTTGCCAACGACACTACAAGAACATCAAAATTTAACTTTCAATGGAATGATTTCGTAGTGGATTATTCTAAAAACATCATCGATCAGGAAACGATGAGTTTGTTGCTCGAATTGGCAAAAGAAGTACATTTAAAAGAGGCGATTTCCCAATATTTTGAGGGCGAAATCATTAATCAAACCGAAAACAGGGCAGTTTTACACACTGCTTTACGTGCAAAAGAATCGGCAATCATAAAAGTGGACGGAGAAAATGTAATTCCAGAAATTTTTGAGGTAAAAAATAAAATAAAAAACTTCACGAACGAAGTGGTGAACGGCAATCGAAAAGGATTCACCGGAAAACCATTTACGGACATCGTCAACATCGGAATTGGAGGGTCTGACCTAGGTCCAGCAATGGTTGTTGAAGCTTTGCAGTTTTACAAAAACCACCTGAATGTTCATTTTGTATCGAATGTTGATGGCGATCACGTAAACGAAACCATTAAAAAACTAAATCCGGAAACGACTCTTTTTGTAATTGTTTCCAAAACTTTTACCACACAAGAAACATTGACTAATTCGGAAACTATTAGAGAATGGTTTTTGAAATCAGCTTCGCAAGAAGATGTGGCCAAACATTTTGTGGCTGTTTCCACCAATATCCAAAAAGTAACCGAATTTGGAATAAATCCAGAAAACGTTTTCCCAATGTGGGATTGGGTTGGAGGTCGTTTTTCACTTTGGAGTGCCGTGGGTCTTTCCATAAGTTTGGCGGTTGGTTTTGATAATTATGATGAATTACTGGCCGGTGCCAATGAAATGGACGAACATTTCAAAACGGCAGATTTCGATAATAATATTCCAGTGGTTTTGGCCATGCTAAGTATTTGGTACAACAACTTTTTTGGAGCAGAAAGCGAAGCCTTGATTCCTTACACACAATATTTGCAAAAACTGGCACCTTACCTACAACAAGGCACGATGGAAAGCAATGGAAAAAGTGTTGGACGTGACGGAAATCCTGTCGATTATCAAACCGGAACTATTATTTGGGGTGAGCCGGGAACCAATTCGCAACACGCCTTTTTTCAATTGATTCATCAAGGGACCAAGTTGATCTCAACCGATTTTATTGGGTTCGTAAAACCATTGTACGGCAACGAAGACCATCACGACAAGTTGATGTCTAACTTTTTTGCACAAACTGAAGCCTTGATGAATGGCAAGACAAAGGAGCAAGTACAAGCAGAATTCGACAAACAAGGACTTTCTGAAGGAAAAGCAAAATACTTGTTGCCATTTAAAGTATTCGCAGGAAACAAACCTACAAATACAATATTGATACAAAAATTGACGCCTAAAACATTGGGTTCTTTGGTGGCAATGTATGAACACAAGATTTTTGTTCAAGGAATTGTCTGGAACATCTTTAGTTATGACCAGTGGGGAGTTGAATTGGGGAAACAATTGGCCAATTCAATTCTGGATGAAATTCATTCAAAAAAGGTTAATAATCACGATAGCTCGACCGAGTTCTTATTGAGTCATTTTTTGAAGAATAAATAAAATTAGTTCCTCATTTTGAAAGGAACGGAATACAAATAGTTGAGAAACCTTGATTTTATGACAAATCAAGGTTTTTTTTATACAAGCAATTCCATTGTAGGGTTTTATGGTTTAAAAGGGCTTATTATTTATTAACATTTTTTTTAAAACCTATATATGTAAACTGTTGATTATTAAGTGTTTGATTTTTAGTATTTTGATAAATTATGGGTTAAAAGTGACATTTGTTAACAATGTGTTACCAATGCTTTCTTTCTTAACATTTCCTTAACATTTTTATCAATAAAATGTTAGAATTTTGCCAAAAATCAATAAACTAAACAACAATGAAAACATTTAAAAATTGGTTACTCTCTGGATTACTGTTCATGGTAGTTTCGACGGTATTTTCACAAGGGAAAATCACCGGAACAATCACAGATGGTCAAAATTCTTTACCAGGAACTAATGTTGCTGTCAAAGGAACAAAAATTGGTGCATCAACAGATTTTGATGGAAAATTTACAATTAATACTCCGACTAATTCTGGTGAATTAGTAATTTCTTTTATTGGCTATGATGCCAAGACTGTTAAGTTTACCGTTTCAAACGGAGGAACTACTAACTTGGGAACAATTGTTTTAACTGCTACTTCAAATGAACTAAGTGAAGTTGTGGTAACATCTGGAGTTGTAGATGTTGCAAAAGACAGAAAAACTCCAGTGGCAGTTTCTACCATAAAAGCATCTGAAATCCAAGAAAAATTAGGAACTCAAGAATTTCCTGAAGTTCTGGTAAATACACCTTCAGTTTATGCTACTAAAGCAGGAGGTGGTTTTGGAGATTCAAGAATTAACATTCGTGGATTTGACCAAAGAAATGTTGCTGTAATGATAAATGGTGTTCCTGTAAATGATATGGAAAACAGTGCTGTTTATTGGAGTAACTGGGCTGGTTTATCAGATGTTACGTCAGCAATGCAGGTTCAAAGAGGATTGGGTTCTTCTAAATTGGCCATTTCATCTGTTGGAGGAACAATAAATGTTATGACAAGAACCTCTGATATGAAAGAAGGTGGTGCTGTTTCTTCTTCTTTTGGTAATGCCAATTATTTGAAAGTGCAAGCTTCTTACAATACTGGTATTATGAAAAATGGTCTTTCTGCATCAGTTTTGTTGAGTTCAACCACTGGTGATGGATACGCAGACGGTACAAGATTCGAAGGAAAGAATTTCTACATTGCCTTTGGTTACAAACCTAATGCGAAACACGATATTCAATTTACTTTTACAGGTGCTCCTCAATGGCACAATCAAAGAAGTTTTGCAAACACACTTACGGATTATTTGAAATATGGTAGTAATGGTGAGCCAAACATCAAATACAGCTCTGACTGGGGATACAAAAATGGTGAAGAATACGCTTGGACAAGAAACTTCTATCACAAACCAGTAATGTCTTTAAACTGGGATTACAAAATCAGTGAAAAAACTAAAGTTTCATCTGTATTTTATGGCTCATGGGGTCGTGGTGGAGGAACTGGAAATATTGGAAAAAGCCCTTTTGCTTACAAAACGGCCAATGGTTTAGTGCCTTTTGACGATTTTGTTAAATTCAATACAGGAACATATACTTTTGCAACTGGCCAAAGTTTAACAAACCTTGGAACTCCACTAAAACCAAGTACAGTTGCTGGTCATGTAGGAGAGTATGTAACTAATGCAACTACAGGATTTACCAGAAGAGCTTCTATAAATTCTCATGACTGGTATGGAGCTGTTATTAATTTAAACCAAAAATTGACTGACAAATTAACTCTTGATTTTGGAATAGATGCAAGAACTTACATTGGATATCACTTCAGAAACATCAATGATAGATTGGGAGCCAGTGTTTATTTAGATAATAAAGACATCAACAATGCCAATAGATATTTATATCAAACATATTCTGCTTCTCCAAGTTTGAACCCATGGACAGATGTTAAAAACCAAGAAAAAATAGAATACAACAACAATGGTTATGTAAATTGGTATGGTGCATTTACTCAATTGGAATATTCTACAGAGAAACTTTCTGCTTTTTTCCAAGGTGCTATTTCACAACAAGGATTCAAAAGAGAAGATACCTTCATTTATAAAACTACAGACCCATTATACAAAACAGATTTTGAAAACATTCTTGGTGGTAGTGCAAAAGGTGGAATTAACTATAATTTAACTGAAAACCACAATATTTTTGTGAATTCTGGATACTATTCTAAACAACCATTTTTTAATGCAGTTTATCCAAACAACAAATCATTGGTTAATGAGAATTTAACAAACGAAAAAATCTTAGGTTTAGAAGCAGGTTATGGTTTCCGTTCCTCAAAATTCAACGCAAATTTGAATGTTTACTATACTTCATGGAAAGACAGATACCAAAGATCAAGTGATGCAGCAGCTGATAACGTAGGTGGTTATTATGATTTTGCCGGAATTACTCAAATACACTCAGGTGTCGAACTTGAAATGAATGCAAGACCAATGCCTAAATTGAATTTGAATGCAATGCTTTCTATAGGAGATTGGAAATATGATGGTGATGTTACTAGTAATAGATATGATGCAAATAATGCTCCTATAGCAGGAGGAACTTCCACAACTTTATATCTTGATGGATTGAAAGTAGGAGATGCAGCGCAAACAACGGCTAGTTTTGGTGCAAAATATGAAGTTGTAGAAAGAGTGTTTTTAGATGCAAATTATAGATTTGTAGATAATTTATATGCTTCAATCGATCCAGCTAGATTTGCTTCTGCAACAAATAAAGGAACATTAGAATTACCTTCTTATGGCTTGATGGATGCTGGTTTCTCATACAAAATGGTTGTAGGTAAAAACAAAGATAATTCGTTAAACTTTAGACTTAACGTAAACAACGTTTTAGACGAAGTTTATATTGCTGAGTCAAGAACCAATATATTTGCTTCTGATTTTGTTTCCGGTACTTCTGGAGCAACTTGGGCATCAGCTGGAAGAACTTATAACGGTGTGGCAAACGGGAATCAAGTATTCTTCGGTTTTGGAAGAACTTGGAACTTTAGCTTGCGTTACAATTTCTAAAAGAAATTAAAATAATTACAAAAACGGCATCGCTTCAAAAGCAGATGCCGTTTTTTTTTAATGTTTTTTTATCTATATTTGTTAAAACAAAAAATATTTTATGTACGAAATTATTCAAAAATTGCATTCAGGTTGGGCTTATTTAGCTTTTTTAGTATTAGTAATTGCCGTAGTCAATTCATTCATCGGATTGTTTTCAAAAAAAGAGTTTTCTGTAAAAGATAGAAAAATTGCGCTTTTTGCCTTGGCAGCAATCCATACCCAATTATTGATTGGCGTAGTTGTTTATTTTGTTTCTCCTTTGGGTTTTTCCGCTTTGGGACAAATGAAAGATGCAGCTTTAAGGTTAACTTCATTAGAACATCCATTAATGAATATTATAGGAGTCACTTTAATAACTATTGGCTGGGTGAAACACAAAAAACTAACCACCAGCGAATCAAAGTTCAAAACCTTTTCTATTTATTATGGTTTGGGACTAGCACTTATATTGAGTAAAATTCCTTGGGGATTGTGGTTCTAAAAAACAAAGAAAAGTCCTGAAAAGGACTTTTCTTATCTCGGTATGGTTTTTGCCAAATGGAGTTCAACTAAAAAGTTTAAAATGAAATCGAAGATTATTTCATCCGTCCGCCTTTTAGGCTCGGGTCACAAACGCCAAAAGAGCAATTTTAAAACGGTGAGTAATATATTAATGTTACTTTTTCTTTTGATTGCCTTTGTTCCTTTGGCAAGTGGTCAAACCATTGTTTCTGATAAACAAAAAAAAGCAGTTCCAAAAGATACCATCAAAAATCCAAAAATGCTTGTCCAGCAGCAAGAAATGGCTTCCGATAGTTTATTTGTTGTAAATGGAAACTTCAAATTCTATAAAAAAGCGGCTCACGCTTCCTATTATGCCGATAAATTTCACGGAAAAAGAACCGCTAGCGGGAAAAGATACAATAAAAACCAGTATACGGCAGCGCATAAAAAATTGCCTTTTGGAACCATAGTAAAAATCACCAACGAGAGCAACGGAAAATCAGTGACTGTCGAAATTACGGATAGGGGACCTTTTGTGAGAACAAGAGAAATCGACCTCTCAAAACGCGCTTTTATGGACATAGCCGGCAATAAATCTTCTGGATCAATGCTAGTGACAATAGAAGTGCTTGAAAAATAATCAGCGCCAGTTACCATAAGGATTTTTGCTCAAACAAGAATTATAATAACGACTGTCATTGGTAACTTCTTTGCCAAGCCAGTTCGGACTTTCGAAAGTTTCGGTTTCCGATTTCAATTCAATTTCGGCTACAATTAAGCCTTCATTTTCACCATAAAATTCGTCCACTTCAAAGACGTGTTTTCCTGTTTTGACTTCAAAGCGGGTTTTGTCGATAACGCCTTTTTCGCATAATTTTAATAATTCCGTCGCTTGATCAACTGGAATTTCTTTTTCCCACTCGAAACGCGACAAGCCTGTTTCGTTTGAGGCTCCTTTTATGGTCAAGAATCCCTTATCTCCTTTTATGCGCACTCTTACCGTTCGTTCAGGAACGGAACTTAAATAACCCTGTGCAATTCGGTTTTGGGCGAAAGCTTCTTTTTTGAAGGCTTCGGAGGTGACCAAAAATTTTCTTTCTATTTCTATCATTTTTCAGAGCTTTTTCCAGCAATACACCTTCAATCGTTTTTCACTCAAAGAGCGAGAAAAACGATTTTCGCTGCTGTCTGGACTTAGTTTAGTGACTTTGTTCTGGAACTTCAAATGTATAAAAAATCTTTGGGTATCTCTGGCTAATAGTTTTTACATAAATTTGTGCAATGCCAGAAATGAATCCAAATAGAAAAATCATACACATTGACATGGATGCCTTTTTTGCTTCGGTGGAGCAAATGGATAATCCTGCTTTGCGAGGAAAACCTATTGCTGTTGGCGGAGCAGAAAACCGAGGCGTTGTTGCTGCGGCAAGTTATGAAGCCAGAAAATTTGGAGTGCGAAGTGCCATCAGTGGCTTTTTGGCCAAGAAGAATTGCCCCGATTTAATTTTTGTAAGACCTAGATTTGATCGCTACAAAGAAATTTCGAACAAGATAAGAACCATTTTTCACGAATATACCGATTTAGTGGAGCCACTGTCGCTTGATGAGGCTTATCTCGATGTCACGATAAACAAAAAGGGAAATCCAAGCGCAACTTTATTGGCACAGGAAATCCGGTCGCGCATTCTCAACGAAGTGGGATTGACGGCTTCGGCCGGGATTTCGGTCAATAAATTTGTGGCCAAAATCGCGAGTGATTACAATAAACCCAATGGCCAAAAAACGGTTACCCCAGACGAAGTAATTCCTTTTCTTGAAGTATTGCCCATTCGAAAATTTTATGGAGTGGGGAAAGTGACTACCGAAAAAATGTACCAATTGGGAATTTTCACGGGATTGGAATTAAAGAACCAATCATTGGAATTTCTGGAGAAGCATTTCGGGAAATCTGGAAGTTTTTATTACAACGTCGTGCGGGGCATTCACAACAGTGAAGTGAAACCGAATAGAATTACTAAATCCGTGGCCGCCGAACATACTTTTGACATTAATCTTTCTTCCGAGATTTTTATGTTGGAACAATTGGAAAACATTGCCAACTCATTGGAAAAAAGACTAAAAAAACACCGCATTGCCGGAAAAACGGTTACTTTGAAAATAAAATACAGCGACTTTACCCAGCAAACCCGAAGTAAAACGTTGCCTTATTTTATATCCGACAAAGGATTGATTATGGAAACCGTTAAAGAACTTTTGTTTCAAGAACGGATGAAAGATTCTGTCAGGTTGCTTGGAATTTCATTGAACAATTTAAATACCGAAGAAAAAAAGACGGTTGTGGTACAGTTGAAATTTGCTTTTTAACAAAAAAACCTTCCGATTAGGGAAGGTTTTATCATTCATTTAATAAGTTTGAGGTTACTCAATTTCTGAAACTCTCAGGGTATTTACCATTCCTTTTTCAGTAAGTGGCATCGATGAAAGGGTTACCAAGAAATCTCCTTTTTCAACATATCCTTTTTGTTTTGCGATTTCATTTAAATCTGAGACAGTGTCATCCGTGCTTCCTGCACTATCATAGTAGAAGGATTTTACTCCCCATAATAAATTAAGACTTGTCAAGATTCTTCTATTGGAAGTAAAAACTAAAATGTGGGATTGAGGTCTCCAAGCCGAAATTTGGAAAGCAGTATAGCCACTATTGGTCAAAGTACAAATTGCTTTTGCCTTGATTCCATTGGCCATAAGTGTAGCGTGATGGCAAACAATTTTAGTGATAAAACGGCTTGTTTTTATTTGTGGCGTGTTTTGTGGAACTTGAATTAATGGAGAGTCTTCAACAGCTTTAAGGATTTGTGACATTTGCTGGATTACCTGTACTGGATAATTACCTGTAGCAGTTTCTCCAGAAAGCATTACCGCATCAGCACCATCCATAACGGAGTTGGCAACGTCGTTTACTTCAGCACGAGTGGGTGTCAAACTGGTAATCATGGTTTCCATCATTTGGGTGGCCACGATAACGGGAATTCTTGCGGTTTTAGCTCTTCGAATTAATTCTTTTTGAACCAATGGTACTTCATGGGCAGGAAGTTCAACTCCTAAATCACCACGGGCTACCATCAAGGCGTCACAATAAGCAATAATCTTGTCAATGTTTTCTAATGCTTCCGGCATTTCTATTTTGGCAACGATTGGAATTTTGTAATCAGAATGTTTTGCAATTAATTCTTGTAGGTCTTGTAAGTCTTCAGGAGTTTTTACAAACGAAAGCGCTATCCAATCTACATTTTGACTTATGGCAAAAATAGCATCGGCGATATCTTTTTCAGTCAATGCTGGTAAGGAAATCTTTGTGTTAGGAAGGTTTACCCCTTTTTTAGATTTTAATTCTCCTCCTTGAAGTACTCGAGCTATAACTTCGGTTTTTTTGTCGGTTTCAACAATTTCAAAGATTAATTTACCATCGTCAAGCAGGATTTTTTCTCCAGGATTTACATCGTTTGGAAAATTTTTGTATTTCATGAAGACTTTTTTGGAAGTACCAATAATGTCTTCGGCAGTGGTAAATGTTATCAAATCGCCATCATATACCATCGTGCCTTCTTCCATTACGCCCACTCGAAGTTTTGGTCCTTGCAAGTCTCCAAGAATTGCAGTAGTATATCCAAATTCTTCGTTTAGACTTCGTATTATCTTGATTCTTTCCTTAACATCTTCATAGTCTGCATGCGAAAAATTTATTCTAAACACATTTACTCCTGCATCAATCATGTCTTTCATGATTTCTCTGGTACTACATGCAGGTCCTAGTGTGGCTACAATTTTTGTTTTTTTGTTTGTAATCATTGGTATTAAAAAATTAAATTGTTTTTCGATTTTATTTTATTTGTTTCGATAGTGTACGCTGTCGAAATGTTGTCAATTGTATTCAATAAAGCTTGTATGTGCGTTACATTCAAGTCGTCTTCTAAATTTTCTATTTTTAAAAAATAATCTGCTTTTTTAAATTCAGGAAGCAAATAGACTTTTGTCGAAACTTCCATGTTTATATTTGAAAACAGATTATTCTGTCTCGTATCGTTTTTTTGTTGAATGACTTCATTCTTGTTTTGAATTAAATTCCAAGAGATTCCTTTTTCGACTTCGTGATAATAAAATCTCGAGAATTTTGTTTCGCCTTCTTTTATGTTGATTTGAATTTCATTTTTGTTTTTACCCAAATTTATTGGAAGCTTTTGATTGATGAAATAGGCTAATCTATAGTCTTCTAATGAAGTATGAATAGCAATTAGATGATAATCTATTTCGTCAAACTCGCCAAGATCCAATTTATGAATAGCCATTTCAAGAAAAAATAAGCTGTAAAGATACCATTTCTATCCTTGCATTATTCCCAAAAACATGATGTTTTTGTTATTTTGTAAACGAAAACGTTGTAGTTTTAGATAAATTCTTGTTATTTATTGTCAATTTTTTTCTGAAATGCAAAGTAAGCACGTTGGGATGCTTTTTCCTCGGCTTTCTTTTTTGAGGTTGCTCTTGCTTTTGCAATTACTTTGTCATCTATGCTTAGTTTAACCCCAAACAATCGCTGGCCATCTATTCCATTGTCTTCAAAGATGTCGTAGTGAAATTGTTTTTTTTCTTTTTGACACCATTCTATGAGCAGACTTTTATAACTGATTACTTTTCCTTCAAGTCGGGCAATGTCGACATAAGGAACAATAACTCTTTTTTGAATGAATTTTTCACAGTATTGATACCCTTTGTCAAGATAAATTGCCCCAATCAGGGATTCAAAGATATTGCCGTGGATGTTGTCTCCAAAATGTTGTACGGGAACTTTGCTTTCTATGAATCGAACAAGATTCAAATCCTTTCCCAGTTCGTTTAAATGTTCTCTACTTACAATTTTTGAACGCATTTTTGTAAGATAACCTTCGTCGCCAGCAGGAGCTTTGCTGAACAAATGTGCAGCAATTACAGAGCTCAACATGGCGTCGCCAAGAAACTCAAGGCGTTCATAATTAATGGCGTTCCCTTTTTCGTCCAGCTTGTTGGAAGAACGATGGGTAAATGCTTTTTTATAATATTCGAGAGTTTTTGGTTCAAAACCTAAAATTTCACGTATGGCATCAAAAAAAATCCCGTCTTCAAGAGAACGGGATTTTGAAAATATTTTTCTAATTATACGCATTTGAATTATAATTAGTAATCTAATTTTTTAACCAAAACACAAGCATTGTGTCCTCCAAAACCAAAAGTATTGCTCATCAAGACATTCACGTCTCTTTTTTGGGCCACATTAAAAGTAAAGTTCAATTTAGAATTAATGTTTTCATCATCGGTAAAATGATTAATTGTAGGAGGGATGATTCCGTGTTTTATCGAAAGAATGGAAGATATCGTTTCTACAGCTCCTGCGGCACCTAGCAAGTGTCCCGTCATGGATTTTGTCGAATTCAAATTCATCGTATAGGCGTGTTCTCCAAAAACGTGTTCGATTGCTTTAGATTCGGCCAAATCACCAAGTGGTGTCGAAGTTCCGTGCATGTTCACGCCATCAACATCGGTAGGTTTTAATCCAGCATCTCTCAAACAGTTCAACATCACGTTTTTTGCGCCCAATCCTTCTGGATGTGGAGCGGTAATATGATAAGCATCTGCCGACATTCCGCCTCCGCCAACTTCGCAATAAATGGTTGCTCCACGGGCTATGGCATGTTCATATTCTTCAAGAATTAACGCACCTGCACCTTCGCCTAGAACAAAACCGTCACGGTCTTTATCCATGGGTCTTGAAGCGGTTTTTGGATCGTCATTTCTTGTCGAAAGGGCGTGCATGGCATTAAATCCTCCCATTCCGGCAATCGTTACTGCTGCTTCTGAACCACCAGTCACCATGGCATCGGCATGACCCAATCGAATGTAATTGAAAGCGTCAATGATTGCATTTGTGGATGATGCACAAGCTGAAACGGTCGTGAAATTTGGACCTCTAAAACCGTATTTAATTGATATGTGACCACCGGCTATATCGGCAATCATTTTTGGTATAAAGAAAGGATTGAATTTTGGTGTGCCATCTCCGGCGGCATAATTAAGAACTTCTATTTGAAAAGTTTCCAATCCGCCAATACCTGAACCCCAGATAACGCCAACTCTGTCTTTGTCCAATTTTTCGAAATCGAAACCGGCATCTTGTACGGCTTCCTCGGCTGCAACCAATGCATATTGTGCATAACGGTCCATTTTTCGAGCTTCTTTCCTGTCTATAAAGTCTTCAACATTGAAGTTTTTTACTTCGCAGGCAAAATGGGTTCTGAATTTTGAAGGGTCATAATAGGTTATTGGAGCAGCTCCACTAACGCCGTTAATAAGCCCATTCCAATACTCTTGAATATTGTTTCCAATAGGAGTAAGAGCACCTAGACCTGTTACAACAACTCGCCTTAATTCCATAATTTATTAAATTAGTATTTTTAAACAAATAAAACCCACGCTTTCTTGCTGAATTAGTGTCACAAAAGAGCTATGGGTGTTATAATATAAATATCATTTTTGATTGAAATTCAATCCGGAATTTAATTTTAAAAAATAATAACACCCGTTTGCAATGTTGCCAACGGGTGTTTTTTTATTATTTCTTAGCTTCTTCGATATAAG
>NZ_PNNA01000072.1 GCF_013823965.1 Flavobacterium sp. | reverse complement strand
AGTGTATGACATTCGCGAAGAAAAAATGCCGAATCTAGGAATGGTTTCCATGCTGGATGCCGAAACTGGCGAAACGCAATTGATTAATACCGGTTCAAAAACGGTACGAACCAATTATGAGAAATACTATCAAGACAAACTGAAATATTTCAAGGAAACGTTCAGTAAATCGGGTGCTGGAGTTGTGAATACTAGAGTTGACGAAAGTTATGTAACCAAATTATTGGGGTATTTTAAATCCCGTTAAACTAAACCCGTCAGGTTTTAAAACCTGACGGGTTTAAGATTAAAAACAAATGAAAATTAAACTTTATTCATTAGTACTGCTGCTGTTTACCGCCACGGTTTTTGCCCAACAAAAACAGGTGCTAACCAGTATTGATACCACCAAAAACAAGATTGGAGCCGAGTTCAAGCTAACGTTTAAAACTTCGGTGGACACTGCCTCTAAAGTGGTTTTTCCGAAATTAAGAAATTTTGGCGCACTCGAAGTAATCCAGTCGTATCCCATTGACACCATCAAGAAAAATGACCGATACGAATTGGTTAAAAAATACGGTTTGACCCAATTCGATTCGGGTAGATACACGATTCCGAGTGTCAAAATTTTGATAAACAACAAAGCTTTTTTGTCGGATTCCATCAAAGTTGAGGTTGCTAATGTTAAAGTGGATACCTTGAGACAAAAAATGTACGACATCAAGGACATTGTTCCTGCCAATGAATCGAGCGATTGGTGGAAATATCTTTTGGGGTTGCTGCTGATTGCTGGTCTGGGAGCTTTTGTTTATTGGTTTCTTAAAAAACGTCAAAAAGCAAAAATTGAAGAAGAAATTTATAAAACTCCAATTGAAAAAGCGACCACTTTGCTCAATAATTTGGAGAAAAAAGAACTTTGGCAACACGGTGAAGTCAAGGAATATTATAGTGAATTGACGAATATCGTCAGGAATTACATTGAGGAAGCCATCGAAATTCCGGCAATGGAAAGCACCACTTCGGAACTGATTGAAGGATTGAAAGTCGCTTCGCAGAAAAAGAAAATGAAGCTTTCAAAGGAAACCATCGACAATTTGTTCGTGGTTTTGAAACAAGCCGATTTGGTGAAATTTGCCAAGTCAAAACCAATGGATTTCGAGATTACCGAAGACCGCAAGAAAATTGAAAGAGCCATTGTCACCTTGGACAAAGCCATTCCGGTAATCGTTGAAACGGAAGACGAAATGTTGCTCAACGAAATGCAGCGCCAGGAACAATTGAAAAGAGAATTGGAAAAACGAAGAAAAAAACGCATTGTCACGACCGTCGTTTCGGTATTGCTGTTGCTTTTTTCGGTAACCACGTTTTTTGTTGTCACCAAAGGATTTGATTATGTTGTGGACAATATCTTGGGTCATCCATCCAAAGAATTGCTCGAAGGCGAATGGATAACAAGTGAATATGGTAATCCAAGCATTAGAATGAACACACCCAAAGTGCTCACAAGAACAGATTTGACCAAGGTACTTCCAAAAAACGGTCTGGCATTGATCAAAGACATGCAATCCTTTACTTATGGAAGTTTAGCCGATAATTTTTACATTATGGTTTCGACCTTGCAATACAAAAAAGACTCGAGTGCTGGCGAACAGGCAGAGCAACCGCAAATTGATTTGGCAAAATCATTGGATTCGGCCTTGCAAGCGCTGGAAGCCCAAGGCGCACAAAACATGATTGTCAAGCAAGAAGAATTTGAGACCAATGAAGGAGGAATAAAAGGAATCAAGGGATATGGAACTTTTTCAAAAATCGATGGCGAGAATCAGAGTAGTGCTAAATTGTATTATGAAACATTGATTTTTGGTCAAGAAGGCGGATTGCAGCAAATTATTATCGTTCATGAAGAAGGGGATAAATATGCCAATGAAATTTCGGAAAAAATCCTGAACTCAGTCGAACTTCAAAAAGCACAACAATAATGGGAAAACTAACTTTTTTAAACCCAGAATTTTTTTGGTTGTTTCTTTTGATTCCAATGGCTGTAGCTTGGATATTTTGGAAAAGAAACGAACAGTCGGCAACGTTGAAAATGAGTTCGACCCAAGGATTCAAAGGTTCAAATAGTCTTTTGACAAGATTAAAACCCGTTTTGAATGTCTTGCGATTATTGGCGTTAAGCTCCTTGATTATTGCAATGGCAAGGCCAAGAACAGTCGATATCAGCAATCAAACGAAGACTACCAGAGGAATTGACATCGTCATGGCAATGGACGTTTCAGGAAGTATGCTCGCCAAGGATTTGAGACCAAACCGAATGGAAGCGCTCAAAGATGTCGCCGCCGATTTCGTGGAAGAAAGACCCAACGACAGGATAGGACTCGTTGTCTATGCATCCGAAGCCTATACAAAAACGCCGGTAACCAGCGACAAAGCAGTGATTTTGGAAGCCATAAAAGGTATAAAATACGACAATGTTTTGCAAGACGGAACAGGAATAGGAATGGGATTGGCGACAGCCGTAAACAGATTGAAAGACAGCAAAGCCAAAAGCAAAGTGATAATTTTATTGACGGATGGCGTAAATAATGCCGGTTTTATCGAACCGGAAACTGCCGCCGATATTGCGAAACAATACGGAATAAAAGTATACACGATTGGATTGGGAACAAATGGAATGGCTGAATCTCCTTATGCTTTGGCACCAAACGGACAGATTTTGTTCCAAATGATGAAAGTGGAAATTGATGAACAATTATTGAGAAATATAGCCAGAAAAACCGACGGAAAATATTTCAGGGCAACCAGCAATAGCAAATTGGCCGAGATTTATGCTTCCATCAACAAACTGGAAACCACCGAAATCCAAGAGTTGAAATTTTATGATTACGACGAAAAATTCAGGCCTTTTGTTTGGATTGCGGGATTGTTGTTATTGGTAGAAATTGGATTGCGAAACACGGTTTATAGGTCATTTATATAAAAAACACGAAATAGAAAGTTTTGCAAACTTTGCGAGCTTAGCGGTTAATAATTATGGAATTAGACGAGTCAAAATATTTATATCTTCTTTTTATAGTGCCTGTTTTGGTGCTGCTTTTTCTGTACAATCAATATTGGAAAAGAAAAAAACAGCGCGAATTTGGGGACTTGGAATTGGTTAAAAAATTAAGCCCGGAAAAATCGGTTTTCAAGCCTATTTTGAAATTGGTCGTAATGTCGTTGGCATTGGTTGGAATCATTTTGGGATTGGTCAATCCAAAAATTGGAACCAAGATGGAAACCGTGAAAAGAGAAGGAATCGACATTGTTTTTGCCATGGACGTTTCCAAAAGTATGTTGGCCGAAGACGTGGCTCCCAGCCGATTGGAAAAAAGTAAACAAATCGTTTCGCAAATCATCAATCAATTGGGGAATGACCGAATAGGAATCGTGGCTTATGCTGGAAGCGCTTTTCCAGTGTTGCCCATAACGACCGATTATAGTGTGGCCAAAATGTTTTTGCAAAGTATCAACACCGATATTGTTTCGTCGCAAGGAACTTCATTGGATGAAGCCATCAAATTGTCCGCGACTTATTTTGACGAAAAGAGTAAAACCAGCAAATTATTGATCATGATTTCGGATGGGGAAGACCATTCAGAAGGAGCAGAATCAGCGGCTGAAGAGGCAAACAAGCTGGGAATGAAAATTATTACCATTGGCGTTGGAACCGAAAAAGGAAGCGCAATACCGTTGAGAGTAAATGGAATTGTCCAAAGTTTTAAAAGAGACAATAATAACGAAGTGGTAATTACAAAACTAAACAAGGAAGGCTTGACAACCATTGCCAAGACCACAAAAGGCGGTTATGTTGACGGAAACAATACCAAGGCGGTGCTTGATTACGTGAAAAACGCCCTGGACAATATTCAAAAAACCGAATTTGAATCAACGCAAATGGCCGATTTTCAATCGCAATTTCAATGGTTTTTGGGTTTTGCTTTTGCCTTGTTGTTTTTGGATGTTTTCTTGTTGGAAAGAAAAACAAAATGGCTGGAAAAGTTGAATTTATTTAACGAAAAAAAATAATGAAAAATTATATTTTATATATTTTGCTGTCGTTTTCTTTTGCTGTTTCGGCACAAGAGAAGGACAAAACTTTGCCTAAAGCCAATGATGAATATTCCGAAAAGAAATTCGTTGAGGCCGAAGCCAATTACAGGATTTCACGGTCAAAATTTCCTAAAAGAACCGTGGCACCTTTTAATTTAGGGAATTCCATTTACAAACAAAACCAAATGGCAGAAGCCAAATTTGCTTATGCTAAAGCGATTGAAAACATAAAAACCAGACCCCAAAAACACAAAGTATTTCATAATTTGGGCAATGTTTTGATGAAAGAAAAAAATTATTCCGCTGCCGTGGAAGCGTATAAAAACGCCTTGAGAAATGATCCAACTGACGAAGAAACGCGTTACAATTATGCTTTGGCGAAGCAAAAACTAAAAGAAAATCCGCCCAAAGGAGACGACAAGAAAGACAAAAAGGACGACAAGAAAAAAGACGACAAGAAGAAAGACGACAAAAAGGACGGAAAAGACAAAGACGATAAAAAGAAGGACGGCGACAAAGACAAAAAAGACGATCAAGGCAAGAAAGACGACAAGCCAGGAGATCAAGGTCAACCCAAACCAATGCCAGGCGGAATTTCCAAACAGCGATTAGAAAACCTTTTGGATGCCGTAAACAACGAAGAGAAAAAGATTCAAGACAAGGTAAATGCCCAAAAAGTAAAAGGAAAACCAATTCAAACCGAAAAAGATTGGTAATTCAACTAGAATAAAATACGATGAAAAAATTTATAATAGCGATAGTTTTAATAGCGTGTAATTCTCTTTTGGCTCAAGTACAATTTGAAGCAAAAGTGAGCAAAACCACGCTTGGATTAAACGAAAGACTTCGCATCGATTTTGTAATGAATATGGACGGCGACAACTTCAACCAGCCGTCTTTTGAAGGATTCAGAATTATTGCAGGGCCAAGCCAACAAGTAAGCCAATCGTGGATCAACGGGAAAAGTTCTTTCGAAAAAACCTATTCTTATTATCTTTTGCCACAGCAAAAAGGGAATTTGGTCATCAGGCAAGCCACCATAGAATATAACGGTCAAATTTATAAAACCAACCCCATAAAAATCAATGTTACCGCTGCTGTCGAGCAACCAAAAGACCCGAACGACACACAGATTTCTGCCGACGACAATATTTATCTCGTTGCAGATATTTCTAAAACAAATCCATACATCAATGAACCCATTACGGTAGTTTACAAGCTGTATTTCAGTTATAATATTGGTATCACGAATTGGAGGGAATTAGACAAACCCAAATACAACGATTTTTGGAGTCAAAACATCGACATCAAGCAATTGGTTGGTGAAGAAGGAATGTTTAAAGGTGAAAAATACCGTTTTGTAGTGTTGAGAAAAACAGTGTTGTATCCACAAAAATCAGGCAAACTCGTTATCGAACCTTTGTCATTGGACATCGACGTGCAATTGCCTACGAACCGTAGAGACATGTTCGGACGGGTAGTGGTTACCAATGGCAATAAAAGAGTTTCAGCAGGAGCCAAAACTATAGCCGTAAAAGCGCTTCCCGAGGCAGGAAAACCGGAAGATTTTTCTGGTGCTGTAGGAAAATTTGACTTTAAAGTTACGCCATCAAAAACCAATTTGAAAAGCGGAGAAAGTTTAGATTTAGTGGTTAGTGTTGCCGGAAGCGGAAACATGAAATTATTTAATTTGCCAAAGCCGGTAGTTCCCAATTCACTCGAAATGTACGATCCTGTCCATAACGAAAAAGTGAATACGACTTTAGCGGGAATGTCCGGTAAAATCTCGGATAGTTATGCCATTATTCCGCAATTCAAAGGGAATTATCCAATTAAACCCATCAAGTTTTCCTATTTTGATTTAGCAACAAGAACCTATAAAACGATAACTTCACCAGAAATAATAATCAACGTTTTAGATGGTCCTTCGGCCAATGACCAAGCCACGACTACGACACCTGAAGTAACCAAAAACGCCATTTCCAGCACGGAACAATTCAAATACATTAAACTAAACGGCAATCTAGTGTCGATTAAAAAAGACGATTTCTTGGGGTCTAATTTATTTTATGGCTTATTGTTTTTGCCTTTTTTAATCTTGCCATTGATTGTTTTTTTCAAAAAGAAAAAAGAAGCAGTAGACAGCGACGTTTTTGGAAACCGAATCAAAATGAACAACCGATTGGCCAAGAAATATTTATCGGAAGCCAAAAAACAAGTCAATAACAAAGAAGCATTTTACGTGGCGTTGGAAAAAGCGATGCACAATTTCTTGAAAGCCAAATTGCACATCGAAACATCGGATATGAGCAAAAACAACGTTCAGCAATTGTTGGCTTCCAAAAATGCAAATGCACAAACCATAATCGATTTCATCAACCTGACGGAAAATTGCGAATTGGCCCGTTATGCGTTGACCTCGAGTTCAACCATTCAACAAGATTTTGACAAAGCGGTCGAGATTATTTCGGATTTAGAAAAACAGATTTCTTAAAAACAGTACGCAGATGAAACAGATTAAAAATCCGTAATAATCAGTGTTTCCGATTCGTCGAATCTGTATCATCCGTGTCCAAAAACATAAATAATGAAAAAGATAATTTTTATACTATTGCTGACAACCCAGTTTTCCTTTGCCCAAACAGGCTTTGATAGAGGGAATGCCTTATACCAAAAAGGGAGATACGAAGAAGCAATTGTCGAATACGAAAGTGTTTTGACAACAAATCAACATTCGTCGGAATTGTATTTTAATTTGGGCAATTGCTATTATAAATTGAATAAAGTGGCTCCTGCAATTTACAATTATGAAAAAGCACTGGTGCTCAATCCGGACGATGCTGAAATACAGAACAACCTTAAATTTGCCCAAAAATTACAAATCGACGAGATAAAAGTAATACCAACGGTTGGATTTTCAAAAATGGTGCATGACTTCACCTCGACTTTTCATTACAATACTTGGGCGTGGATTTCAGTGGGATTTTCAACACTGTTTTTAGTGTTTTTTATAGGCTATTATTTTTCGCAAATTACCTTGTCAAAAAGAATATTTTTTATAGGAATGTTTGTCTTGATTGTACTGCTTTTGGTCAGTGTTTCAGCTGCAATTTCAGAGAAAAATCATTATGATGGCGAAAAACCAGCCATCGTTTTTACCGAAATGGTTTTGGTAAAAAGCGAGCCGCAAAACGCCAGCAATACTGTTTTTACACTGCACGAAGGAACCAAAGTCTTTGTCTTGGAATCCTTGGAAAATTGGAGAAAAATCCAGTTGACCGATGGAACCGAAGGATGGATTGAGAAAACTGCAATCAAGGAAGTGAAATAGGTTTCAGTTTTTAGTAAAACACCGATTATTCAAAGCTTCTAACGTTTAATCTCGTGCTTCACATCATCATACCATTTTTCAATCGAAGGATAAATGAATGCGGCAGTTTTTTGGATGGGACGATAGAAAATGGATTTGTCCAAAGTTTCTTTTTTGGCAAAAAAATTGTTGAAGTTTACTTTTTCGAATAGGTTTAGAAAGATACTCACAATCAATATCGTTTTCAAAACCCGGAAGAAACCTCCGCCCAGTTTATTAATCCAACCTAGTTGAGCAAAATCGGCTATTCCGGTCAGGAATTTGGCCAATAACGATATGCCGACCACAATCAAGATAAAGGTCAAAATAAAAGCTGTTACCTGAATGGTTTTGGGATTCCAATGCACGATTCCCGAAATAATTTCTGCCGTCAATATCGAAAATTTCACCGCAAAATAAATGCCCAACAACAAGGAAAGCAACGAAGCAACTTCCACAAAAAGGCCGTTTCTAATGCCTTTATACAACCCAAATGCGAGCAAACCGCCCAAAACAATGTCTAAAAAACTCATAGTAAAAAGAGAAAAGAATAAAGAGCAAAGATAAAAGAATTATGTTGGTATCTTTGCACGAACAATTTTAGAGTTACGATTTCAGATTTTTAAATTAAAAAAATCAGTAATCTGCAATCTAAAATCTGCAATCTAACACGAGCGTCAGCGAACTGGCGCAGCAAATCTAAAATCGGAATGTCAAGAGATATACAACTTAAGGAACGCTGGGAACAGCTAGTCAACATACTTTCCAATCAATTTTCGCAAGGCGAGGATTTGGATTTGGATGCCATCATTTATTTGATTGGTGTTCAGGAACTCGGGAAAGTGCATCAAACATTCGAAAAAGACGAAAAACTCAACCTGATGCACATCGCTATTTGCCGATTATTGGAACCGTACGGATTTTATGAATTCGAATTTTTCGACGAAGAAGGTTGGCCGCATTACAAAGTAAAAGAAGAACTACCGCCTCTGAAAGCGGGCGAACAATCGGTTTTGATGAAAGAAGCCATCGTGAATTATTTTATCGAAAAAGAACTGATAGACTAGTGTTCAGTGTTCAGTCGCAGTAATCAGTCAAGAATTTTAGAAAAACTTCCAACTTCTAACTTCTAACTTCCAACTTTTACCTAAATTTGCACTCTCAATTATTGGATGAAAATGATAGACAAGATAAAAGAATATATTGGCGAAGCACAGGCTTTTTCAACACAAAACAAAGAAGAACTAGAAGCATTTAGAATTAAATTTCTGGGAAGTAAAGGACTTTTGAAAGAGTTTTTTGCCGAATTCAAGAACGTGCCCAACGACCAGAAAAAGGAATTTGGACAAGTAATCAACTTGCTGAAATCTTCTGCCGAGGAAAAAGTGAAATCCATACAGGAATCTTTGGAAAGCAAAGAGGAAAGCAAAGGAATTTATGGCGACTTGACCCGTTCTGCCGAGCCAGTGATTATCGGTTCTCGTCACCCAATATCCTTGGTCAAAAACCAAATTATCGACATCTTTTCCAATGTAGGTTTCAACGTTTCCGAAGGTCCGGAAATCGAGGACGATTGGCATAATTTTACCGCATTAAACTTGCCGGAATACCATCCGGCGCGCGACATGCAGGATACTTTTTTCATCCAGACCAATCCCGATATTTTGTTGCGCACCCACACTTCATCGGTGCAAGTGCGTTATATGGAAAACAACAAACCGCCTATTCGAACCATTTCTCCGGGAAGAGTTTTCCGTAACGAAGCCGTTTCGTCGCGTTCACACTGTATTTTCCACCAAGTCGAAGGATTGTATATTGACAAAGACGTTTCTTTTGCCGATTTGAAGCAAACACTGCTTTATTTTACCAAAGAAATGTTCGGAAAATCAAAAATCCGTTTGCGTCCTTCTTATTTTCCTTTCACGGAGCCAAGTGCCGAAATTGATATTTATTGGGGTTTGAAAACCGAAACCGATTATAGAATTACCAAAGGAACCGGTTGGTTGGAAATTGGTGGTTGTGGAATGGTGGATCCCAATGTTTTGAAAAATTGTAACATCAATCCGGAAGAATACACTGGTTTTGCCTTTGGAATGGGAATCGAAAGAATTGCCATGTTGCTGTATCAAATTGGCGATATCCGAATGTTCTACGAAAATGACGTTCGTTTCTTGGAGCAATTCAAGGCAAGTATATAAAAAAGATAGATAGATGATAGACTAAAAGATAAGAGATTCTCTCTTTAGTCTATCATCTATCCGTCTATTATCTCATCGTCTATCCGAATCATCTCAAAATGAAAAAAGACATCATCATTCCAGAAGTAGAAAATGTTTTCCTTGCCGCCGTCCAGGAATGGAGCGACGATTTTATGGGAAAAGTTTGGTACATCTATTTGGTAAACGACAGCGATTTCAATCTCGACAGTGTAATGGTGGTTTCCAAAGCTTTCGGAACCATTGATGGCGAAATGAAAAAAACATCGCTCTTGCGTCACGCTTTTATGGAAGTGCCTGCGGTGACATTCGTAAAAGTCGAAATGGTCGAAAAAAGTGTTTTGGCACTCAACAACGAGTTTATGGTCACATTCTTTATTGGCAACACTTTATATGACCGAAAATTCATTTTCAAGGCCAATTCCATCACGCCGGATTATGTGGAGGAAGTACCGCTTTTGTTTGTGGATGGCGTTATTGTTAGATAGTTTATAAATCAACAAATACAAAAAAAAGGCAGCATTCTCAATTGAAATGCTGCCTTTTTTGCTTTTATAGTCTGAAACACTAATCCAGTTTCTCGGTCAGTTTTTCAAACACTTTTTTCGCTGATTTTCCTTCGTATAAAACGCTGTAAACCGCATCGATGATTGGTGTTTTGGCTCCATAACCTTGGTTGAGGTTGTAGGCACTTTTGGTGGCATAATACCCTTCGGCCACCATGCTCATTTCCATTTGGGCTGATTTTACGGTGTAACCTTTTCCAATCATGTTTCCGAACATCCTGTTTCTGGAAAAAATGGAATATCCCGTTACCAATAAATCCCCCAAATAAGCCGAATCATTGATGTTTCGCTTCATTTTGTGGACTTTCTTGATGAATTTTTTCATCTCACGAATTCCGTTACTCATCAACACCGACTGGAAATTGTCGCCATAACCCAATCCGTGGGCGATTCCTGCCGCAATGGCATAAATATTCTTGAGCATTGCTGCATATTCTGTTCCAATAATATCGTCAGAAATCTTGGTTTTGATATAATCACTGGACAAACGCTTGGCCACGATTTTTGCTTTTCCGGCATCGCCACAAGCAATGGTTAAATAAGACAACCGTTCCAAAGCGACTTCTTCGGCATGGCAAGGACCTGTAATTACGCCAATGTTTTCAAAGGGAATGCCGTAAGTTTTATTAAAATGTTCGCCAACAATCAGGCTTGTTTCTGGAACTATTCCTTTGATGGCCGAGAAGACAACTTTGCCTTCCAAACTTTCGGTTAGTTTACTTAATTCACCACTCAAAAAAGCGGAAGGGATGGCAAAAATAATATAATCGGCATAAGCGATAGCTTCGTTAATATCGCTGGTCAATTTTAGTTTTTTAACGTCAAATTCAACGGAACTCAGGTAATTAGGATTGTGATGATGTGTTTTTATGTGTACGATGGCATCTTCATTACGCATGTACCAAGCAATTTCTTTTAGATTTACACAGAGCATTTTAGCAATGGCAGTAGCCCAACTTCCGCCACCAATCACTGCAAATTTTAAATTTCCGGCCATTTTTTTATTAAATTTAATCAAAAGTACTTAAAAATATACTTATAAAGCAATAAATAAACCATAGAAATGGAATTTAAAAGCAGCAAAAAAGAAGGGTTAGAAAAAAAAGTAAAAAAATATTATTTTTTTACACAATAATAAATAGTGTTTATGCGTTATGATTTATTGTTAATTGGTTTTTAATAAATTATTTAGGGTTTTGAATTAGTTAGTTTTGTTTTAGTATTTTGAAAAAGGCGCGCTTAAAGGTAGTTTAGGAACGCCTTTTTTGTTTTCTAATAACTCATTTCCACTATTGATTTTACTTTTTCTAAAGTAATATTTTGTTTTTCTCCCAATGCATTCCAACCTCTTTCTTTAAAACGATTGACAATGAAATCGGCAGTTTTTGCATAATCATCAGTACATTCGGATAATTTAGTTTGCATTCCCATTGTGTGAAAAAAGGCAACGGTTTTGTTTATGGCTTCAGCGGCAATTTCATCTTCGCTTCCCGTTAAATTAAAAATACGTTTCCCGTATTGTGCCAATTTCCCTTTTTTGGTTTCAAACAGCACTCGATATAAATTAGGGCCAATGATGGCCAAACTTCTGGCGTGATCAATTCCGTACAAGGCAGTCAATTCGTGGCCAATCATGTGTGTTGCCCAGTCGGAAGGAACGCCTTTTTGAATCAATCCGTTCAAAGCCATTGTGCAACTCCACATAAAATTGGAAGCCAAAGCATAATTTGTTGGATTTTCAACCACTTCTGGGCCAACTTGAATCAAGGTTTGCAAAATACTTTCTGCGATTCGGTCTTGAAGATAGCCATCATGCGGATAGGTTAAATATTGTTCCAAAACGTGAGTATATGCATCAACAACACCATTTTGCAACTGTCTTTTTGGCAAGGAAGCAATCACGGTTGGATCACAAATGGAAAATTCAGGAAACAAGGCGGAACCACCAAAATCAAGTTTTTCCTGTGTGGCTTCAATCGTAACCACGGAACCGGAATTCATCTCGCTTCCCGTTGCCGGCAAAGTCAAAACAGTTCCAAAAGGGACTACCTTGGAAACATCTCTAAACAGAATTCTTTTTTGGAGAATGTCTATCGGATTTCCTTCGAAAAGGGCTGCCGCCGACATAAATTTTACGCCGTCAATCACGCTTCCTCCCCCAACGGCAAGGATAAAATTAATTTTTTGTTCCCGAATAATCGCAACGGCTTTCATCAAGGTTTCAAAACGAGGATTGGCTTCAATGCCGCCGAATTCAATTACTTCAAAACCAGATAATGCCGTTTTTACTTGCTCGTAAATTCCATTTTTAAAAATACTTCCACCGCCATAGGCAAGTAGAATTTTAGCGTTTTTTGGGACAAGTGCAGATAATTTTTCTATTTGTCCTTTTCCAAAAACGAGATTGGTAGGATTGTATAATTCAAAGTTGTTCATGGTAATTTATTTTAGGAAACAAAGTTACTAAACCCTTGTCGAAACAACTTGTAAAGGAATGTTAAGTTTATTTCTTGTATAAATTATTGTGGTCAATGTATTCCAATACTTTTGAAGGCAAAAGCGGCCGAACATTCTTCTTGTTTTTGATGTTTTCCCGAATAAATGTTGAGGATATTTCTACAATTGGCGCATCGATGAGGTGAATCTTGGGATGGTTTTTATAGATGGAATTTTCCGCTTCCGATGAAATTCTCGGATACACATAAATTTCGTGGTTTTGCAAAATTATCTCGTGGTTTTTCCATTTATGCAAAGATTTCAAATTGTCTTCCCCCATAATCAATGAAAAAATATGTTGCGGATATTTTTCCTGCAAATGGACCAAGGTATTCACGGTATAATTGGGCTGTGGCAACTTGAATTCCATATCCGAAGGTTTGATTTTTGGATAATCTTCCGTGGCCAAGAAAACCAATTGCAGTCGTTGGTAATCGTCGAGCAAAGTGGGTTTGTTTTTCAACGGATTGTGTGGCGTCACGACCATCCAAATTTGGTCTAAACTGGAATATTCCGCCAAGTGGTTGGCAATAATCAAGTGCCCAATATGGATGGGGTTGAATGTTCCGAAATAGAGACCAATTTTCATTTTATTTATCTAAAAAAATCCAAAAAATTGAAAAATTTAAAAAAAGTAAAAACCACAATCATTTTTTAGATTGTTTGGATTTTTTCTTTTTTTAGATTTTTTCATTCACAAAATCCTTTACCAATTGATACGCTTCTTCCAATGCAATGTTCAAATCGTAGTTTTTGATGACTACATCAAATTGTGGAGCGGTTGCCAGTTCCACGGACGCTTTTGCAATACGCATGTTGATTTTGTCATCACTTTCGGTGGAGCGTTCCTTGAGTCTTCTTTTGAGTTCGTCCACGCTGGGTGGTTTCACGAAAACGGCCAAGGTTTCTTCCGGGAATTTATGTTTGATGCGCAAACCTCCGGCAACGTCAATGTCGAAAATCACGTTTTTCCCCAATGCCCAAATGCGTTCGACTTCACTTTTCAAAGTGCCGTAGAAATTATCCCTGTACACTTCTTCCCATTCCACGAAGTCTTCGTTTTTGATGTGGGTTTTGAAATCTTTTAGCGACATGAAATAATAATCTTTTCCGCTTACTTCTTCGCCACGAGGTTCCCGCGTTGCTGCCGAAATGGAAAACTCCAAATTCAAGTCTTCTTTCCCCAATAAATGCCTAACGATGGTGGTTTTCCCTGAACCCGATGGCGCCGAAAACACTATTAATTTTCCTTTTTTCATTTTTTTTTAATCTGAAATCATAAATTGTTAATCAACAATCTGCAATCAATTTTTTAAAGCACATTCAAAACCTGTTCCTTGATTTTTTCCAATTCGTCCTTCATCATCACGACCAATTTTTGCATTTGGGCGTGATTGGATTTTGAACCCATCGTGTTGATTTCACGTCCCATTTCTTGGGTAATGAAACCTAATTTTCTACCGTTGGCTTCCGTTCCGTTGATGGTTTCTAGGAAATAATCCAGGTGATTGGTCAAACGCACTTTTTCTTCGGTAATATCTAATTTTTCAAGGTAATAAATCAATTCTTGCTCGAAACGATTTTCATCTACATTGACTTTTAACTCAGAAATTGCAGTTTGCAAACGGTCTTTTATAGCCTGAACGCGTTCTGGATCAAGAGCCAAAGCATCGTTCATGTATTGACGAATATTTCCGATGCGCAACTGGAATTCTTTTTCCAATGAAGCACCTTCATCTTTTCGGAAATTGGCAATGTAATCCAAAGCTTCCGAGATAACTTTTTGAATTTCGATCCAGTCGTTTTCGTCTATTTCTTCTCTTTCTGTTTTTAAAGTATCGGGCATTCTGATGGCCATTTTCATCAATTCCGTTTCGTCGGCAGCGGGATACACTTCTCGCAACTGATTGATATAAGCCTTCACAATCGGCACGTTCACTTTCGTGGAAGTTTGCTCGGCGGTACTTTCGATAAAAATGGAGAAATCCACTTTTCCTCGTTCGAGTTTCAAGGCGATTTGGTTGCGTAAACCCAATTCCATTTCGCGGTAAGCAGAAGGCATTCTCACGCTCAAGTCCAAGCCTTTGCTGTTCAAGGATTTTACCTCTACCGTTATTTTTTTGGTTGGCAATTGCAAGCTTGCTTTGCCAAATCCAGTCATTGATTGTATCATATTATTTTCTAAAAGAGTTCAAAGATAATAAAAAAGTGGTCAGAGGTCAGTTTTTAGTGTTCAGTGATGTAGTTTAGTAAATTATTGGAACTGAATACTGCCTACTTCTTCTGTGTAACCAAATATACGCCCGTAAATATCAAAACAGCTGAAACGATTTTGACCAAAGTCAGTTCGTCTTTTCCGAGGCTAATGGCAAAAACGGTTGCAAAAACGGGTTGCAAATAAACGAAAACAGCAACAGTGGTTGGTTTCAATTCTCGCATCGAAAGCAAATTTAACAGGTAGGTCAAGAAGGTCGAAAAAACCACCACGAATCCTATTTTCCAATACATATCCGTTGGCATCAGGGCCCAATTTACTGCTTCAAATTCACCCCAACCAAAAGGTAAAACCATGACAAAACCAATCAAATAAATCCATTTTACAAAAGTAAAAGCATTGTATTTATCCATCAATTTCTTGACCATCACCAAGTATAAACCGTACGAAGTTGCATTGACGAAAACCAGAAAATTTCCTAAACTGGCATTGGTGGCATTTCCCACGGATTTTCCGTAAAGAATAAGAAAAGCGGTGCCTTTCAAACCCAAAATAATCCCAAAAACCATTCGTTTCAGCATTCGTTCCTTGATGATAATGGCCGAAAGTACCAGCACGATCATTGGTGTCGAAACCATTATTACCGATGCCGAAATAGGAGAAGTAAGACTCAAGCCTTTGAAGAAAGAAAGCATATTTAAAGCCACGCCAAAAAATGCTGCCCAAATAATTCGGGGAAAATCTTCGCGGTCAATTCTCTCGTTTCGTACTTTTTCTGGCATTCGGGTAAAAAGCCAAACCAGCCAAAACAAAATTGTGGAACCGCCCACGCGCATTAAGATGAACCCGTAAGCATCAACATATTTTGGCATCACGTCTTTGGCAATCGTAAAAGTCACGCCGTATATGATGGAAACGATGGTGGCGCCAATGAGGGCAAGCGTTCTCTTTGACATTAGCCCAAAGCTTTCATTACTTGAAGCATGTTTTGCTGGCTGTTGCCAATGTAAATTTTGCCGTCAATAATAAAAACCGGACGACTCAAAAAAGTATAATGTTCCAGAATGTATTTTTTGAAATCGGCTTCGGTCAAGGATTTATTCTTCAAATCCATCGATTTATAAAGTTGTGCTTTTTTACTGAAAAGGGCTTCGTAACTGCCCGAAAGTCGGTGCATTTCTTCCAATTCTTCGACGGTAATCGGGTCTTGTTTGATGTCGTGAAAGGTCAAATTATGGTTTTGTGGCAAGGATTTGATGATTTTTCGACAGGTATCGCAGGAAGCGAGATAGTATATTTTGTTCATAATGGTAGTGGTAAGGACAATTTCTTTGTGCAAAGAAAATTCATTTGAAACGGAAAATGATTATTTTTATCGAAAATTTGAAAAACAATAAAATGCAAGAGATGAATCAGACACTCAACGTGAATACAACAAGCAGAAACATGATTTCCAAAATTTTGGAAAATTTCACTTTGGAACAACTCAACAAAATTCCGGATGGATTCAGCAATAATTTGATATGGAACGCTGCCCACGTTATTGTGACGCAACAATTGTTGGTGTACAAACTTTCTGGACTGCCGGTGATGGTTTCGGAAGAAATGATCGAAAAATACAAAAAAGGAACCAAGCCGGAACAAGATGCCACCCAAGCCGAAGTGGACGAAATCAAGTCCTTGTTGTTCTCGACCATCGAAAAAACCAAGGAGGATTATACCAATGGAATTTTCGAAAACTATAACGAATATCCCACTTCAACAGGTTTTGTTTTGACAAGTGCCGAAGGAGCAATGAATTTCAACAATTTTCACGAAGGGCTTCACATTGGGATTATGATGAGCTTGAGAAAGTTTTTGTAATCATGGTCAAGAAGCTTTCTGCTTTTCGAAGGCGGGAAACTTTATAAAGAACTTTGAAATGTCGGCATAAACTAAATTATCTTTGTAAAAAAACAGTCCAAATGAAATTCAACACTAAAACCATACACGGCGGACAACACCACGATCCGAGCACTGGAGCGGTAATGCCGCCGGTTTACCAGACTTCGACATTTGCACAAACAAGTCCAGGAAAGCCAATAAATCCGGATTACGAATACAGTAGAGCTTCAAATCCTACAAGAACTGCATTGGAAAATGCATTGGCAAGCATCGAAAATGGAACGCGTGCCTTGGCTTTTTCGTCAGGATTGGCGGCCACGGATTGTATTTTGCGTTCTTTTAAAGCAGGTGACGAAATCATCGCGATGGATGATTTATACGGCGGAACGTATAGAATGTTTACGCGTATTTATAAAGATTCGGGAATAAAATTCCATTTTGTGGACATGAACGATTTGGAGAAATTCCATTCTTTAATAAATGAAAACACCAAATTAGTTTGGGTTGAAACACCAACAAATCCGTTGATGAAATTAGCGGACATTCAGGAAATTGCCAAAATCACTAAACTAAAAAACATCCTTTTTGCAGTCGACAACACTTTTGCAACTCCATATTTACAGAAACCTTTGGATATGGGTGCTGATATCGTGATGCATTCGGCCACGAAATATCTTGGTGGACATTCTGATGTTATTGCCGGCGCCTTGATTGTAAAAGATCAAGCTTTGGGCGAACAATTGCATTTTCAACAATTTGCCACTGGCGCAACATTGGGCCCAATGGATAGTTTCTTGGTTTTGAGAGGGATAAAAACCTTGCATTTAAGAGTGCAAAGACATTGTGAAAACGGAGAAAAAGTGGTTGCTTTTTTAAGCCAACATCCCAAAATAAAAACAGTTTATTATCCAGGATTGGCAAGCCATCCGTATCACGAAATTGCCAAAAAACAGATGAGTGGTTTTGGCGGAATGGTTTCTTTTACATTTGTTTCGGGCCAAAAAGAGGATTCCATGCGTTTTTTGGAAAAATTGAAAGTATTCACTTTGGCAGAATCATTGGGAGGAGTAGAATCATTGGCAAACCATCCAGCTTTGATGACACATGCTTCGATTCCGGAAGATAAACGAAAAGAAGTTGGAATCACGGATGACTTGGTTCGGTTGAGCGTTGGCATCGAAGATGCGGAAGATTTAATCGAAGACTTGAAGCAGGCCTTGGAATAAAACCTAAAATTATATAAAAAGGAAATCCCGATTCTAATTTTCAGAACCGGGATTTCCTTTTTTATGAGTATTTGTTTTTCTACTATTGCAAGTAATAAATATAGCCCACATTGAACCAAACCAACCAGTCGTTAGCTTTGTTTTCTTTGTAAAGATTTGGATTTGGCTTTAAACCATCTACCCAGTCTGAAAAATAATATTGCAATCTTAAATCTACCATCAAGTCAGACAATGGAGCCAGTTTATAACGGGTTCCTACACTTGAAACCACTGACCAGACAGAACCTGCTTCAGTCGAATATCCATAAGGTCGATCATCTGTAGGCACTAAATATTTAGGAAAAGTAGTCAAAGGAGTTCCCAACGGTCCCATTGTGGAAGAAACTTCGGCATTATAAAAACTGAATTGCGCTCCAAGACTTATAAAAGGACCCCAACTTTCTATTGTTGCGCTAAAGTCACGAATACTCCACGGGAAAAATTCTAATTGCATTCCTATATTGGTCACGGTTGCGTTTCCATTCATGGCTCTTAATTGCTCCTTGCCAAGCGAACTTTTACCTTCTACCCATTGTCCAAAATGATCCAACTCTGTTTTATTATGAGACAATTCGCTTCTTAATTTGAAGTGGTCGTTAAAATAGGTTTCAGGAGTAAAGCAGTTACATTCGGCCGTGTAGGAAAAATTTAAGTAGTGAATGATGCCAATTCCATATCCCGTATTGCCTGCGTTTGTAGATAAATCATATCTTTCTCCAAAATCCGATTGAAATGCCACGGGCCCTGCAATGACGCCAATTTCATGAGAAAATCCATATTGGGCATTGGCTGTGTTGGAAATTCCAAAAAGGAGAACACAGAAAAATATAATAGTTTTTGACGTCATTTAAAACGAATTACTTTTTTACAAATATATAAAAACAACAAGCATTAGGAATATTAAACAAACAAATAAATATAAACGTCAATTTTTATGGATATTATATAAAAAAAACATAAGGTTTTTTGTATTTTTACAATAATACTATTGGTTTTAAATAAAATCGTTTGGGCTTTTATAAAAAGCATTCAAATTGGTTAAGAAAATCAAAAAACATATATCAATAATCTTATAAAATGTATATTTGTACATGTTTACGAAATCGTTTTCTTAAAAAGAATTATTTCGGTTAAGTAAAGTACTAGTATTAACCCTGTTTGAATAATTTATTTCGAAATGGAACACAAAATAAATCAATTTATGGCTCAAGTGGAGTCAAAAAATCCAAATGAGCCTGAGTTTATCCAAGCTGTTAGAGAATTTGCTGAAACTGTTATCCCTTTTATCGCAGAGCGAAAAAAATATGATGGCAAGAATTTGCTCCTTAGAATCGCAGAACCTGAAAGATCTATAATATTTAGAGTTCCTTGGGTTGATGATGCTGGAGAAATTCAAGTTAACAGAGGGTTCAGAATCCAGATGAATTCAGCGATTGGTCCTTATAAAGGAGGAATTCGTTTTCATCATACGGTTAACTTGTCCGTGCTTAAATTCCTTGCTTTTGAGCAAGTATTCAAGAATAGTTTGACAACACTTCCAATGGGAGGCGGAAAAGGAGGTTCAGATTTTGATCCCCAAGGTAAATCAGATGCCGAAGTAATGCGTTTTTGCCAATCTTTCATGACGGAATTATGCCGACATATTGGTCCAGATCTTGATGTTCCTGCTGGTGATATAGGTGTGGGAGCCAGAGAAATAGGTTATTTGTTTGGTCAATACAAAAGAATTAGAAATGAATTCACGGGAGTATTAACCGGAAAAGGTATTGCTTACGGAGGTTCTTTGATAAGACCGGAAGCAACAGGATACGGAGTGGTTTATTTCACGGAACAAATGCTTAGAACCATTGGTCAAGAAATAAAAGGAAAAACAGTTGCCATTTCTGGATTTGGGAATGTAGCTTGGGGAGTGGCTTTAAAAATAAATGAATTGGGTGGAAAAGTACTAACACTTTCAGGACCAGATGGGTATATATATGACGCAGAAGGAATTTCTGGGGATAAAATTGAATTTATGCTTGAAATGAGAGCTAGAGGAGATAACAGAGCCGAAATGTATCTAGAGAAATACCCAAATGCAGTTTTCCATAAAGGGAAAAGCGTATGGGAAGTAAAGGTGGATATCGCCATTCCTTGTGCCACACAAAATGAATTAAATGAAGATGATGCAAAGATGTTAATTGCAAACGGAGTCACTTGTGTAACCGAAGCGGCTAATATGCCTTGTACATTGGATGCCATTAAATTATTCTTGAACAGTAAAGTTCTTTATGCTCCAGGAAAAGCGGCCAATGCTGGTGGTGTTGCTGCTTCCGGATTAGAGATGACACAAAACTCCATCCGTCTAAACTGGACTAGCGAAGAAGTAGACGAGAGATTAAAAGACATCATGATTGGAATTCACAACCAATGTAAAAAATACGGAGCCGAAAACGACGGTTATGTCAACTACGTAAAAGGGGCGAATATCGCCGGATTTGTAAAAGTCGCCGATGCCATGCTTGCCCAAGGTGTAGTGTAACTCTTTTTTAATAAATATAAAAGGCCTTCTTTCAATCCGATATTTCTGGATTGGATGGAAGGCTTTTTTTTTGAATAAAACAAAATCCCATTACTTTCGTTTGTAGTATATTTGTGAACCAAATATTATGCAAATAATGAAAAAAAGGCTGCTATATTTTGTGCTTTTGATTGTCATGCAAGTGAGTTTTGCCCAAAACAACTTGTTGTGGCAAGGGTATTTTTCTTATAACGAAATTAAAGATTTATCGGAGTCGCCAACTACAATTTTTGCTGCTTCGGAAAACGCCTTGTTTTCCAAAAACACGACCACAAGCCAGCTAAAAACTACCAATACCATCGATGGACTTTCGGGAGAAACCATTACGGCATTGTATCACAGCAAAACATCCAATAAAACGCTTGTTGGCTATGAAAACGGATTGATGATTGCCATCAACGAAGCCGATGGCAGCATGTTAAACATCGTTGACATCATCAACAAACAACTTCCATCCAACATTAAAAAAATCAATCACTTTATGGAACACGAAGGGATTGTTTATGTTTCTTGTGATTTTGGAATTGTTCAGTTCAATTTGGCTACAATGTTGTTTGGTGACACTTATTTTATCGGGAATAATGGTGCCGAAATCAGTGTTGCGCAAACAACCGTGTTTAATGGCAATATTTATGCAGCTACAATTGACGGTGTCAGAAGAGCGGATATTACCAGTAAAAACCTGATTGATTTCAATCAATGGACAATAACTGCTTCGGGAAGTTGGTCAAGTGTAGAGGCTTTTGGCACGGAATTAATTGCCGTTAACACTACTGGTTATATACATAAATACAATGCTGTGTCTAATTCTTTCATGGGATATTCAGCACTTCCTTCAGCGGCTGTCGATATGAGGAAAACCGATAATTATCTTGTTGTTGCCACTGCAAACAGCGTTTATTTTTACAATAACCAAATGATGCTTGTCCGTCAAATAAACAGCAACCAGATCACAGGTAGCAATGTCCGTTTTACATGTGCCACAACCATAAATGATGTCGTATATATTGGTACAAAAGAAAATGGATTGATGTCAACTACCATTTCTGTCAATTCGGTTTTTGAAAACAACACTCCTATTGGCCCCTCCAAAAACAATGTTTTTGCAATGCAAGTCACGACAAATTCACTTTGGGCAGTGTATGGAGATTATTCAGGAAGTTATAATCCATATCCTTTAGATAGTTATGGTATCAGTAAATATACTGCAGCAGGGTGGTTGAATATTCCTTACGAAAAAGTGTTTGGAGCCAAATCAATATCCAGAATCACCGTCAATCCCAATAACGAGAACGAAGTTTTTGCCAGTTCTTATTTTTCGGGTTTGCTAAAAATTGAAAATGACGTGCCAAAAATATTATACAATCAAACCAACAGTGGATTGGAATCCATAACTTTTCTTGGTCTAACTTACATTGATGTCAGGATAAATGGAACCGCATTCGATAAATCTGGAAATCTTTGGTTGAACAATAGCCTCATTCAAAAAGGACTAAAAGTTTTGAAAGCTGACGGACAATGGCAAAGTTTTTCATTAGATGGAATTCTGGACAGAACTATTGATGCCAGTATGGGGCGACTGATAATTGACAAAAACAACACCAAATGGTGGTGTACCAATACCGATGGTTTGATAAGTTATAACGAATCCATCAATAAATTTAAAAAAATAACATTTGGTTCAGACAAAGGAAATTTGCCGACAACTGATGTCAGGGCAATTGCGGTGGATAACAGAAACCAACTTTGGATAGGAACCACAAAAGGACTGAGAATATTGCCCAACACAGGCAGTTTTCTAACCGAAGACCAAATGACGACAAATCCCATAATTATTTTGGAAGAGGGACTTGCCCAAGAATTGCTTTACGAACAATTTATTACCGATATTGTAGTGGATGGAGCAAATAACAAATGGGTTGGAACTGCTGATTCAGGCGTGTTTTTACTTTCGTCTAACGGGCAGGAAACCAAATATCATTTCACTGCAAATAATTCGCCGTTACCAAGCAATATTATAAATGACATTGATATAAATAGTGTCACAGGGGAGGTTTTTATTGCTACCACAAAAGGGTTGATATCTTTCAAAGGAACTGCAACAGCCGCCAACGAAGATTTAAATAACGTGTATGTCTATCCAAATCCGGTGCGTCCAGAATTTGAAGGAACCGTAAAAATTGCTGGATTATTAAACAAAGCCACCGTGAAAATTACCGATATTGAAGGGAATTTGGTTTACGAAACCACTTCCGAAGGCGGAACAATAGAATGGGATACCACTGCTTTTGGTAAATACAAAGTGGCTTCGGGCGTATACATGATTTTTATTTCCGCAGAAGATGGTATAGAAACCAAAGTTAAAAAAGTAATGATTATCAGGTAAATTCCAATTTCGAAAAACTTCTAATACCAATGTTGGTAAAAACCAAAGCCATCGTCATTTCTTCGCTAAAATACCAAGAGAAAAGCTTGATCGTAAAATGCTTTACGGAATCTAACGGATTAAAAACTTATTTTGTTCGCGATGCTTTTTCTTCCCGAAAATCAAACCAAAAAATTGCTTATTTCCAGCCGTTGACCATTCTCGAAATCGAAGCCGTTCACAAAAACAAAGGAACGTTGGAAAACTTCAAGGAAATCAAAATCGCGACACCATTTCAAACCATACATTCGGATATTTTCAAGAGCACGATTGTAATGTTTATTTCCGAAATTTTGCACCATTCCATCCATGAAGAAGAGAAAAACGAGCCTCTTTTTGTCTTTTTGGAAGCCGCTTTACATTGGCTCGACAATCATCAAGAAACCGCCAATTTTCACCTGATTTTAATGTTGGAAATAACGAAATATCTCGGTTTTTATCCCGATGTTTCCGAAATGGAATTCCCTTTTTTCAATGCAAACGAAGGCGTTTTTACTCCATTTCACGGTATAGGTTCATTGACCGAACACGAAACCAATCTTTTCAAAAAACTCATTTCTTTGAAATTCGAAAATGACCAGAAAACCTTTCACGTCATCGAAAGACAAATTGTATTGAAAATCCTGATTGACTATTATGCTTTTCATCTTGATGGTTTCCGAAAACCAAAATCTTTAGAAGTTTTGGCGGCAGTTTTTTCTTGAAATCATGATTGGTTAATTGATTTTTGATTTCAGATTTTGGGTTAGTAAATAAAATTCATTTTTTCAGGAATTCGCATATCTGAAATCAAGAATCGTTAATCAAAAATCTGCAATCAAAATTACATTGATTTTGCGTCTTTATGGTGAACAAAAACTCGTCACTAATAACACATAATTCATAACTATTTCTTACTTTCGCACCGCGATTAAAGAAAAGGATAAAATGAGCACAAAATTTACTGAATACAAAGGACTTAACCTGCCTACAGTGGCATCAGAAGTACTTGATTTTTGGAAAAAAGAAAACATATTCGAGAAGAGTGTAACCACTCGCGAAGGCAATGCCCCATTCGTATTTTTTGAAGGACCGCCTTCAGCCAATGGATTGCCGGGAATTCATCACGTGATGGCACGTGCGATTAAAGATATATTTTGCCGTTATAAAACTCAAAAAGGATTTCAGGTTAAGCGTAAAGCAGGCTGGGATACCCATGGTTTGCCTGTGGAATTAGGTACCGAAGCCTCATTAGGAATTACCAAAGAAGACATTGGAAAAACCATTTCCGTAGCCGAATACAACGAAGCTTGTAAAAAAACGGTAATGCGTTACACTGACGTGTGGAACGACCTGACCGAAAAAATGGGTTATTGGGTAGATATGGAAGATCCGTATGTGACCTACAAATCCAAGTATATGGAAACCGTTTGGTGGATTTTGAAACAAATCTACAACAAGGATTTGATGTACAAAGGCTACACCATTCAGCCGTATTCTCCAAAAGCAGGAACAGGATTGTCTTCGCACGAAGT
>NZ_PNNA01000027.1 GCF_013823965.1 Flavobacterium sp. | reverse complement strand
AATTCTTTGTCGATTTCGCGCAATTGGTTCTTTTTGTCTTCGGGTAAATTGGCTCCGTTTCTGGAGAAGCTTTTGTATTTTTTATCTAAAAGTGTGGCTTGTTCGGGATTGAGATTCAAATGTTCTCGTTGTTCGTAAACCGCTTTTACTCTTGCAAACAAATCCGGATTGAGGCGGATGTCATTGCCAAATTCGGATAACAAAGGCGAAACTTCTTGCGCTATTTTTTGCATTTCGTCACTGGTTTCTGCCGAATTCAGGTTAAGAAATATGCTTGAAATTCGGTCCAAAACGTCACCGCTGAAAGCCAAGGCTTCAATCGTGTTTTCGAAAGTGGGTTTGATGGGATTATTTACAATTCCGTTAATTTCGGCTTTCGCCAATTCGATTCCTTTTTGAAAAGCAGGTAGAAAATCTTCGTTTTTGATTTTCAAGAAAGGAGCAGTATTGTATTTTGTATTGAAATGGTGTGTTAAGACGCTCATTGTTTTATTTTTTTGCCCCGATAGCATTGTCAATCCTTTTTTTTTTAAAGTTTGCAACGAATAGCGGGAATAACTCCTGAAAAAGAACAGGATAATTTTGAATCAGTTATTTTTTTAAACTTTCGGAAGCGACGATTACGGCTTCTTTCAATCCGGTTTTGTAGGCCATGATTTTGTCCAACACATTTTTATCAGCACTTCCGATGATTTGTGCAGCAAGAATTCCGGCATTTTTTGCTCCGTTTAAGGCGACAGTTGCCACGGGAACTCCGCCAGGCATTTGTAAAATCGACAAAACGCTGTCCCAACCATCGATGGAATTACTTGATTTTACGGGAACGCCAATGACAGGAAGTGGCGACATCGAGGCTACCATTCCCGGTAAATGTGCCGCTCCGCCAGCACCTGCAATAATTACCGAAATACCGCGTGTGTGGGCGTTTTTGCTGAAATCAAACAATTTTTCGGGTGTTCTGTGTGCCGAAACAATATCGACTTCAGTTTCTATGTCAAATCCTTTTAGGATGTCGATGGCTTCTTGCATTACGGGCATATCGGATATGCTTCCCATTATTACGGCTACTTTCATATTTTTTTGTTTCAAGTTTTAAGGTTTCAAGTTGCTAAACTGCTACTTAAAACGGATTACTGACCACTAATTACTCTTATTGTATTTTTGACATCTTCAGCAATTCGTCTCGCTTCATTGATGTCATCGTTCACTATTGTGACGTGTCCCATTTTTCGAAAAGGACGTGTTTGTTTTTTTCCGTAGATGTGTGGTGTAACCCCGTTCCAGCCTAAAATAGTTTCAATATTTTCATAAATCACGTCTCCCGAATAACCTTCTGCGCCAGATAAATTGACCATAATTCCGGCCACTTTGTTGTCTGTGTTTCCCAAAGGTAAATCGAGAATGGCGCGCAAATGGTTTTCAAACTGCGAAGTATAACTGGCTTCAATGCTGTAATGGCCTGAATTGTGTGGGCGAGGAGCGACTTCGTTTACCAGGATTTCGTCGTCTTGGGTTTGGAACATTTCAACGGCCAAAAGTCCCACATGATTGAATTTTTTGGAAACATCAAGTGCAATTGCTCTTGCTTTTGCAGCCACTTTGTCGTCAATTCTTGCTGGGCAAATTACGTATTCCACTTGGTTGGCTTCGGGATGGAATTCCATTTCAACAACGGGATACGTTTTGATTTCGCCGGAAGGATTGCGGCAAACGATAACGGCCAGTTCGTTTTTGAATTCGACCATTTCTTCGGCAATGCATTCTACGTTGGGTAAATTCTCGACATCTTGCAAGGTTCGAATGATTTTCACTCCGTTGCCGTCATAACCAAACTCGGTGCATTTCCATACGAAAGGCATGTTTAATTTGGATTCGACAATTTCGACCACCATTTTTTTTAAGTCTTTGAAAGTTTTGGCAGGAGCTGTCGGAATATTGTGTTCTAAATAAAAGTTTTTCTGGATTCCTTTATTTTGGATCAATTTCAAGGTTTTTGGTGAAGGATAGACTTTTTTGCCTTCGTTTTCCAGTTTTTCCAAAGCTTCAAGATTGACTAGTTCAATTTCGAAAGTCAAAACATCGACTTTTTTACCAAAATTATAAACGGTTTCGAAATCCATTAAATCGCCTTGAAAAAAATGATTGCAGGCGATTTTGCAAGGTGCTTCGTTGCTTGGATCCAAAACATAAGTTTGAATATCGAATTTTCGGGTGTCAAACAAGAGCATTTTGCCAAGTTGTCCGCCACCGAGAATTCCCAATTTGAAATTGGAAGAAAAATAGTTCATTTGTCTTAGTTATTGTTTTTTAACGGTCAAATGCAGTCGATTTGCTCGTGTTATTGTGTTGTTGTTTGTTGAGAGCAAAGATACTTCATAATGGTTGAATTGGAAAATTATTTTATTTTCTTCGAAATTTCCTGTAATGCTCAACGAAGAGGTGTTGCAATCTTGTTTTTAATGCTATTTTACTCAAAGTTTTAAATATATTTTTATGCCAAAAGACAGTTTTTTTAAACGTATAGAAATCCCTATCTTTGCAAATTATTTTAAAAACGAGAAAAGTGATACAACTACACGATAAACAATTTGTCCCGTTTATTTCTGCACAAGAAATAGACTTTGCCATTGCCAAAATAGCCTCACTTGTAGAAGCTGATTTTGCTGATGAAACCCCAATTTTCATAGGTGTTTTGAACGGTGCTTTTATGGTGGTTTCTGATTTTATGAAACATTATAAATCTCCTTGCGAAGTGAGTTTTATTAAAATGGCTTCGTATGAAGGCACTACTTCAACCAATGACGTGAAACAATTAATAGGTTTGGATCAAGATTTATCCGGGCGAACTGTTATTGTCATTGAAGATATTGTTGACACAGGAAATACTTTGGTTGCCCTAAAAGAATTATTCAAAAAGCAAAACGTGGCACATTTTAAAATAGCTACCTTGTTTTTTAAACCGGAAGCCTACAAACAGGAAGTCAAAATTGATTATATTGGTATTAGAATACCAAATAAATTCATAGTTGGTTTCGGATTGGACTATGATGGTTTGGGCAGAAACTTACCTGAAATATATCAATTGAAAGATTAAATATTGAAACGATTTTACCAACTCACAACTTACAACTACAAAAATGATTAACATTGTTTTATTTGGGAAACCAGGTGCAGGAAAAGGAACTCAAGCAGAGTTTTTGAAAGGAAAATACAATTTGACACATCTTTCCACGGGAGATATTTTTAGATTTAATATTCAAAATAACACAGATTTAGGGAAATTAGCCAAAAGCTACATGGATCAAGGCGATTTGGTTCCTGATGACGTTACCATAAAAATGTTGGAAGATACCGTAAATAAAAATCCCGATACAAAAGGTTTTTTGTTTGATGGTTTTCCAAGAACTTTGGCACAAGCCGAAGCTTTGGATGTTTTTTTGGCCACCAAAAGTTGGGAAGTTACCGCAACAATTGCATTGGAAGCAGATGATGAAATTTTAATTCAACGCTTGCTCGAAAGAGGAAAAACCAGCGGAAGAGTAGACGATCAAGATGAAGACAAAATCAGGAATCGTTACCAAGAATACAACGAAAAAACAGCTCCTTTGATGGAGTATTACAATAAACAAAACAAATTTTATCCAGTAAATGGGATTGGTTCCATAGCTGAAATTACGGAGCGACTGGGCACTGTAATCGAAAGTCTATAAAGGAACATACGTTTTCTAATCAACTATGGAAGTATTAATAATATTTTTTTTAATTCTCTTAAATGGTGTTTTCTCCATGTCGGAAATCGCGTTGATTTCGGCACGGAAAAACAGATTGGAAACTGCGGCCAAAAAAGGCAACAAAAATGCCCAAATCGCTTTAGATTTGGCCAATTCACCCAATAAATTTTTATCGACGGTTCAAATAGGAATAACACTTATCGGAATCTTGACGGGTATTTATTCCGGAGACAAAATTACGCATGATGTCGAAGCTTTTATCTTGGGATTTGAAGCGCTAAAACCTTTTGCTTCTTCAATGGCAGTAGGGGTTGTTGTCGTGATTTTGACATTCTTTTCTTTGGTTTTAGGAGAACTTTTGCCAAAGAGAATTGGTTTGAATCATCCAGAATCCATTGCAAAAGCGGTTGCGTGGCCAATGAAAATAATTTCGATTATAACGGCACCATTCATTTGGTTGTTGACCCATTCGACGGAATTTTTATTGAATGTTTTGCAAATAAAACCAACTGCCGATGGCAAAGTAACCGAAGAAGAAATTAAAGCCATCATAAAAGAAGGAACTGAAGGTGGTGAAGTCCAAGAAATAGAGCAAGATATTTTGGAACGTGTTTTTCACATTGGTGACAGAAAAATAAATTCGTTAATGACGCATAGAAAATCGGTGGTATTGTTGCCATTGCATTCCAATAAAAGTCAGGTTAAGGAGTTTATGCTCAAAGAATTGCACTCTATTTATCCCGTTTACGAAGAAAACCATGATGATATTGTGGGTGTCGTAAATTTGAAAAGTATTTTTGCAAATATTGATTCGGCCAATTTCAATTTGCCGGAAATCATGACCGAAGCGCCTTTTATGATGGAGCAAACCACGGCCTACAGAGCATTGGAAGAATTTAAAAAAACAGGCATTCATTATGCTTTTGTTTCTGATGAATACGGTGTTTTCCAAGGAATAATTACCTTGAATGACATTTTGGAAGCCTTGGTTGGAGATGCTTCTGACTTTTATAAAGAAGATTTTCAATTGGTCGAAAGAGAAGATGGAACTTGGCTGGTAGACGGACATTATTCCTTACACGATTTCTTGACTTATTTCGAATTGGACGAATTGATAAATGACTACGAAGTGACCACCGTGAGTGGATTAATAATGACTGAACTTTCTCATATTCCAAAACAGGGAGAGAAATTGATTTGGCAAAAATTTGAGTTGGAAGTCATTGATATGGATGGCGTGAAGATTGATAAAGTGATGGTGAAAGCCTTAAAATAAAAAGGTTCTGGGTCTTGGGTTCTGGGTGTTAGTTTTACCCAAGACCCAAGACCCAAAACCTAAAACCAAAAAAAAAATGACAGAAGGAAATTTTGTAGATTACGTAAAAATATATGTTTCTTCCGGAAAAGGAGGGAAAGGATCTACGCATTTGCATAGAGAGAAATTTATTGAAAAAGGTGGTCCAGATGGTGGAGATGGTGGTCGTGGTGGACACGTATATTTGGTTGGAAACAAAGGACTTTGGACTTTGTTTCACCTAAAATTTGCCCGACATATCAAAGCTGGATACGGAGGAGACGGAAGTGGAGACAGGAGCACTGGTGCTGATGGAGAGGATAAATACATCGAAGTCCCACTAGGAACCGTTGTAAAAGATAAAGAAACGGGCGAAACCTTGTTCGAAATTACTGAAGATGGAGAAAAACAAATTCTTTGTCGTGGTGGAAAAGGAGGTTTGGGAAACTGGCACTTTAGAAGTTCGACCAATCAAACGCCAAGATATTCGCAACCGGGTTTGCCTGGTGTGGAAATGGACGTGGTTTTGGAGCTTAAAGTTTTGGCCGATGTTGGGTTAGTAGGTTTTCCAAATGCTGGAAAATCGACTTTATTGTCTGTATTGACCTCTGCTAAACCAAAAATCGCCGATTATCCGTTTACGACTTTAAAACCAAATCTTGGAATAGTCGCTTACAGAGATTTTCAATCATTCGTAATAGCCGATATTCCTGGAATTATAGAAGGTGCTGCCGAAGGAAAAGGATTGGGACACTATTTCTTGAGACATATCGAAAGAAACTCTACCTTGCTGTTTTTGGTTCCGGTTGACACGCCAGACATCAAAGCCGAATATGATATTTTGGTAAACGAATTGACAAAATACAATCCTGAAATGCTCGACAAAGAGCGTTTGTTGGTCATCTCAAAATGCGACATGCTGGACGATGAGCTCAAAGCAGAAATGAAAGTACAACTAGACAAAGAATTCAAAGACATTCCTTATATGTTTATCTCATCCGTTGCCCAACAAGGTTTACAAGAGTTGAAAGACAAACTTTGGAAAATGTTGAATGATTAAATTTAATCTTAAAAGATAAAAATTCATATAAAGCACCTTCATTTTAGGTGCTTTTTCATTTCTTGTAGTTTCGGTTTTGTAATCCAATGTTGAACTTGTAATTTTTCACAAAGATATCTTGGTAATCAGGCGCCTTTTTTGTAAAACAATATGAAATTCTTAAAATTTGGTTAATTCTTAAAAAATTGTTGCGAATTCAGGACGGATTAATCGATTAAACTACGAAAATGAATTATATTCGCATCACTAAAAAAATAATTAAAAAAATGAAAAAAATAATTTTATTTCTAACAATGTGTCTTATGACTTTTCCGGTAAAAGCAGATGAAGGCATGTGGTTTTTGATGTTTATCGAAAGGTTGAACCATAGAGATATGGAAAAGAATGGATTGCAACTCACATCCGAAGAAATTTACAGCATTAACCATAGTAGTTTGAAAGACGCTGTGGTACAATTTAACGGAGGTTGTACTGCCGAAATTGTCTCAAAAGAAGGATTGGTTTTGACCAATCACCATTGCGGTTACAGTGCAATCGCGGAACTTTCTACGGCAGAACAAAATTATTTGAAAGACGGTTTTTGGGCCAAAGATAAAAGTGCCGAAATGAAACCAAAATCGTTATACGTTCGTTTTTTCGTTCGCATGGATGATGTTTCAAAGCGAATTTTGTCAAAAGTGAATGATAAAATGAGCGAAGCAGACCGAAATAAAGTTATTCAACAAGAAATAGCATTAATTGAAAAAGAAAATAGTGAAGGAGGTAAATATACCGTTTCAGTTCGTCCTTTCTTTCAAGGAAATGAATATTACTATTTTGTTTACCAAGATTACAAAGACGTTCGTTTGGTAGGGACACCTCCAGAAAGCCTTGGGAAATTCGGTAAAGATACCGACAATTGGGAATGGCCACGTCATACGGCAGATTTTTCCATGTTTAGAGTTTATGCTGACAAAGATGGTAATCCAGCGGAATATTCAAAAGACAATGTGCCTTTGCAACCCAAACATTATTTGCCAATAAGCTTGAAAGGCGTTCAAGAGAATGATTTTGCAATGATATTAGGCTATCCAGGAAGAACCAATAGATGGATGCCAGCAAGCGGAATCGAACAAAATATCAAGTTTGCTTATCCTGCTTGGGTTGAAGGTGCCAAAACTGGAATGGATAGAATGAAGGTGTATATGGACCAAGATGCAACTGTTGGTTTGCAATATGCGTCAAAGTATGCTTCGACAGCAAATTATTGGAAAAACCGTCAAGGAATGATTGATGCTTTGGTTAAATCAGGAACAGTTGAGGCTAAATCCAAAGAAGAAGCCAAATTCAATCGTTGGGCAAATAAAGCTCAAAACAAAGTTAAATATGGGAATGTAATTGCTGTAATTAATGATTATTATGCAAAAACAAATTTGAAGTCCCGCCACGATAATTACCTTTCTCAATTGATGCGAACCACTTCTTATGGTCCTTCACCGGCGAATTTAGGAAATACACTCATTGCTTATTACAAAGAAAATGAAGCAAAAAGAGCTGAGTTGCTTCCCAAATTAAACGGGTTGATTGAAACCATTTATGGAAAATTTTATGCTCCTTTAGAAAAAGACATTTTTACAGCCCAGTTAAACCTCTATGCATCTAAAGGTTCTGAATACGGTCTTTCGCCAAAAGTGGCAAAATTAAATGCGGAAAACAAAGGGAATTTTGCTGCTGATGTGAATGATGCAGTTTCCAAAAGTATTTTTGCAACCAAAGAAAGCGTTTTGGCTTTTATGAAGGATCCAAAACCAGAGGATATTAGTGTCGATCCTTTGTATGTTATTTCAAATGAATTGGCTACAAAGATGAGAACTAAATCAGAAGAGCAACAACAATTAGAAGACAGCTTTGAGAAAGCATACCGTAATTTAGTGCAAGGTTTGCGAGAGTCTAAAATAAATTCGATTCAATATCCAGATGCCAATTCAACTTTGAGATTGTCCTACGGTACCGTAAATGCCCTGCCAGCGGATAAGCGCAACGACGCAACGATTAACAATTATACCACAATGACTGGATTAGTCAAAAAGTATAAAGCTGGAGACGATGAATTTGATTTGCCTGAGCGATTATTAGAGCTAAACAAGGCAAAAGATTTTGGGAAATATGCTGACAAAGCAGGGTATATGCCAGTAAATTTCTTGACAAATAATGATATAACAGGAGGGAATTCAGGTTCACCGGTGCTTAATGGCAAAGGCGAATTGATAGGAATTGCATTCGATGGCAATATCGAAGGAATAGCAGGTGATGTTATTTTTGATAAAAAACAGCAAAGAACAATCAACGTAGACATTCGTTATGTACTTTGGATAATTGACAAATATGCAGGAGCCAAAAACATTATTGACGAAATGACGATAACAAAATCGGAATAAGAAAGTCTTTATGGAATTTAAAAACCCGTTTCGTTTTTTATGAAACGGGTTTTTTGTTGCATTTTTTTCAGGAATTTTATAGAGGTTCGTTATAGGTGTCAAACAAAAACTGTAGGGTTTCAGGGATATTGTTGGCTTGTATTTCTGGGTATTTTATGGGCATTTCCAGCCAATTTTCAATAATTAAATCAAAATCATCACCAACTTCGTATACAACCGGAACTCCTAATTTTTTTAATGCAGCTGCATTGCATTCTTGTTCATAATGACTTCGAATGGGAATGCTTAATATTTTCTTTCCAAGATATAATGCTTCTGAAGGAGTTTCAAATCCACCACCGGTAATTATACCGTGGCAACTAATCAAACTTTGATTAAACTGTTTTTGGTTTACAGGATAATAAGTAATATTGTTAATAGTGTGTTTGAATTCCACGTCATTCAAAAACCAATGAAATTCCAAATCCGAAAGTTTGTTGAATGCTTTTTCCAAACAATGCTTTTGGAACGAAGGCAAATAAACCGTGATATGTTTTAAATCTTTTGGCACGGCCAGAATGATTTCATCTTTGATGATTGGAGGATGAATAAAGGAATCATATTTATCGAAATGCAATCCAATATGTTTTGGGGAAGGAGCATAATGTTTAAGAATCATCTCGCCCATAATGCTTCTTTTTTCTGGTCTTGGAGTAGCATCCGAAATGAAACTGGCTTGATGTCCAAATTGCACGGAATGTATTTTTTGTATTTTACAAGCCAGCGAAGTAATGGAATCGAAATCGTTTATCACAACATCATAATTCTTTAATGGCAAGGATTGAGCGTCCTTAAACATTTGTCGAGGTCTAATGTTTTTTGCAATATTCCAATAATTCAACCCGCCGCATTTGCTGTAATGCAAACTGCAACCGGCACTTTTGAATTTTATGGGCAAGTCAATGTTCAAACTTGCATTGTTTCCGCTCAAGAAGAAATCTACGGAGCCAAATTTTTGTAAATAAGGATACAATTGGCTTGCCCTGCTGATGTGTCCGTTTCCAGTGGCTTGTATGGCGTAAAATATTTTCATAAATTTAGTTTAAATGGAAAATAATTTGATTGAATGAAAGCATCTCTTAATTTGACAAAATTTTGGCAACAATATCATTGGTTACCTTGTCTTCCTTATTATCCTGATTTGGATAGTCTGATTTTTTATAGTGATAAATCTTCCATTTCTCGTTTTTGTATTCCAATGCGGTAAGGTTTTCGACCCAATCGCCACTGTTTAAGTACATCACTTTTCCATGCTCGGTTTTAACTACTTTTTTTTGCGGCATATGAATGTGGCCACAAACCACATAACTGTATTTTTTTTCGATGGCAATTTCGGCTGCAGTGGTTTCAAAATTGGAAATAAAGGAAACCGCTTTCTTTACACTGTTTTTAATGATTTTGGAAAAACTTCGCTTTTCTCTTCCCAAAGACACCAAAATCCAATTAATCAAACTATTGATTAAAATCAATAAGTCATATCCTTTTCCGCCTAGTTTGGCCAATATTTTTGCATATCCTTTTGTAGATGAGTCAAACACGTCGCCGTGAAAAATCCAAGTTTTCTTTCCGTCCAAGTCTAAAATCAATTTGTCAACCAATTCCAAGTTTCCTAAAATAAAATCCGAGTATTTTCGTAACGCTTCGTCGTGGTTCCCGGTAATGTAAATGACTCGAGTTCCTGAATTGGACATTTTTATGATGTAGCGCAACACTTCCATGTGAGCAACAGGAAAATAACGTTTACTAAAACTCCACATATCAATAATGTCACCGTTTAGAACTAAAGTTTGGGGATTGATCGATTTTAAGTAGTGCAATAATTCTTTTGCGTGGCAGCCATAAGTGCCAAGATGAACATCACTTAAAACAACTAAAGGTATTTTTCGTTTTCGTTTCATATTTTGTTTTCACAAAACTAACGGCTATATGTTAGGACAATGTTTCTTTTGTATTATTATTTTGGTGTGTTTATGCAAAAAAAATCTCTCTGTTCTTTTATAAAATTCCTTATTTTTGAAGAATGAAACGACTTTTATCTTTCCTTTTCTTATTTCCGTTAGTGATGTGGTCGCAATCCAATTTCAGCAAGGCAGAAAAATTATTCGAAGCCGGAAAATATGACCAAGCCCAGCCTGTTTTTGAGAGTTTTTTAAAAGAAAATCCTTCCCATTTGAAGACCATCGAATACTTGGGCGACATAGCAGGCCATAAAAAATCTTGGGACAAAGCCATGGTCTATTATCGAAAATTAAAACAATTGAAACCCTCCGAAGCCAACTATTATTTCAAATATGGTGGCGTGCTTGGAATGAAAGCCAAAGAGTCCAATAAATTAAAGGCTCTGGGAATGATTGGTGAAGTAAAAGAATCATTCGAAAAAGCGATTGAATTAGATCCAAAGCATATCGAAGCACGTTGGGCGTTAGTTATGATATACATACAACTGCCAGGTTTTGTGGGCGGAAGCGAGTCAAAAGCAATCAAGTATTCCAATGAATTACTAAAATTATCGCCTGTCGACGGTTTCTTGTCCAGAGGTCAAATAGAAGAACATTTCGAGAGATATCCCGCCGCTGAACAACAATATAAAAAAGCAATTGCTGCGGGAAGCACAAAAATAGGCGAGCAAATGTTGGCCAGTTTGTATAAAAACAAAATGAATAAATCTGTAAAAAAGAATTAAATATATGAGAACTCATTTTATCGCCATCGGCGGAAGCGCCATGCACAATCTGGCTTTGGCGCTGCACAATAAAGGATATCAAGTTACCGGAAGTGACGATGCCATCTTTGAACCATCAAAAACACGCTTGGAAAAAAAAGGAATTTTGCCAGAAGCATTAGGTTGGTTTCCCGAAAAAATCACTCCAGATGTCGAAGCGGTAATCCTTGGAATGCATGCCAAAGCCGATAATCCAGAATTGTTGAAAGCGCAGGAATTAGGATTAAAAATATATTCATATCCTGAATTTTTATACGAACAATCCAAGAATAAAACTCGTGTGGTTATTGGTGGTTCTCACGGAAAAACTACTATTACCTCGATGATTTTGCACGTGATGCATTTTCATAATATTGAGGTAGATTACATGGTTGGCGCACAATTGGAAGGATTTGAAACGATGGTTCATCTCACCGAAGAGAATGATTTTATCGTGCTCGAAGGCGATGAATATTTGTCTTCTCCAATAGACCGAAGACCTAAATTTCATTTATATCAGCCCAATATTGCATTGATTTCCGGTATTGCCTGGGATCACATCAATGTTTTTCCAACGTATGATTTCTATGTCGAACAGTTTGAAATTTTCATTTCTAAAATCACAAATGGAGGAATCTTGGTTTATAATGACGAAGACCCAGAAGTGCGTCGTGTTGCCGAAGCCGCCACGAATCCAATTCGTAAAATCCCTTATACAACCCCAAAATATGAAGTGAAAGATGGTGTTACACTTCTCGAAACTCCGGAAGGAGCAATGCCAATCGAAGTTTTTGGAGCACATAATTTGAATAATTTGGCTGGAGCCAAATGGATTTGCCAAAACATGGGTGTTGATGAAGCCGATTTTTATGAAGCCATTGCCAGTTTCAAAGGCGCATCCAAACGATTGGAAAAAATTGCCGAAAGCAAGACCAAAGTCGCTTACAAAGATTTTGCCCATTCGCCAAGTAAAGTTGCCGCGACAACAAAAGCCGTAAAAGAACAATATCCAGATCGAACTTTGGTGGCTTGTTTAGAATTGCATACCTACAGCAGCTTGAACGCCGAATTTTTGAAAGAATACGAAGGAGCGCTTGAACATGCTGATGTTGCCGTAGTTTTCTATTCGCCGGACGCAGTTAAAGTCAAGCAACTCGAAGAAGTGACTTACGAACAAATTGCTAATGCATTCAATCGAAAAGATTTAATTATTTATACCAATCCAATTGATTTTAAAGACTATCTTTTCAATCTCAATTTTGAAAACTCCGCACTTTTGTTGATGAGCTCCGGGAATTATGGTGGATTGAATTTTGATGAAGTTAAAACATTGATAGAGTAAACTATAGATGGAAGAAAACAACTTTCCGATAACGAATTGGTCAGAAGACGACAAACCGCGCGAAAAACTGATGCTCAAGGGCAAAAGTGCTTTGAGCGATGCCGAATTGATTGCCATTTTAATAGGATCGGGGAGTAGAAATGAATCGGCGGTGGGATTGAGCAAAAGGATTTTGGCGAGTGTTGACAACAATTTGAATGCTTTGGGGAAATTATCCATTCAACAATTGATGAATTTCAAGGGAATTGGTGAAGCCAAAGCCATTTCGATTCTTGCCGCAATGGAATTAGGAAGACGCAGAAGGGCAGAAGAAGCAGTCGAACTGAAGAAAATCACGTCCAGCAAAATGATTTTCGAATTGATGCAACCCATCATTGGCGAATTGCCGCACGAAGAATTTTGGGTTTTGTATTTGAACAATTCGAACAAGGTACTTTCCAAATCGCAACAAGGCAAAGGCGGAATCACGGGCACATTGGTTGATGTGCGTTTGGTGTTTAAAGCCGCACTTGAATTGGGTGCAACTGGACTGATTTTGTGTCACAATCATCCTTCGGGAACATTGATTCCCAGTGATGCCGACAAACAAATTACCCGAAAACTGAAAGCTGCCGGGCAAAATATGGATATTCAGGTTTTAGACCATGTTATTATTGCCGAAAATGGGTTTTATAGTTTTAACGATGAAGGAATTTTTTAAATGAATACAACAAATAGTAACATAACAGACGTCTTTTTTGATTTGGACCACACGCTCTGGGATTTCGAAAGAAACTCGGCATTGGCATTTGAAACTGTTTTTAAAATGCAGGATTTGGCAATAAACATGATTGATTTTCTTTCGTTTTATGTGCCAATAAACAGGGAATATTGGGAAAGATATCGAAAAGATGAAATTACCCAAAAAGAACTCCGCTTTGGCAGATTGAAAGATACTTTTGACTTGTTGGAATTTGTCATTGACGATGCTTCAATTGTGAATTTATCGGAACAATACATTCATTATTTGCCTAAATACAACCATTTGTTCGATGGAACGATTGAAATATTGGATTATTTAAAAGCCAAATACAATTTGCATATTATTACGAATGGTTTTGCCGAAATTCAAGAAAACAAATTGAACAATTCGTATATTACGCATTATTTTAAAAGCATAACCAATTCTGAAATGGCCGGAGTAAAAAAACCAAATCCACTTATTTTTGATTATGCCTTGGATTTGGCCAAAACCAAAAAAGAGAACAGCATCATGATTGGAGATTGCATTGAGGCTGATGTCCAAGGAGCTTTGGATGCTGGATTGGACGCCATTTTATTCAATGAAAACAAGGAACCTGTGACAACAAAAAACATAAAACAAGTAAACCATTTATTAGAATTAAAAAAATATTTATAAAATTATGAAAACTAGAATCTTATTCCTGATGTTATTTGTTGCGAGCTACGGTTTTTCGCAAACGGTTAATGACTACAACGCTGTGGTAATCCCAATGAAGTATGACTTTCTTAAAAGTGACAATCAATATCGACTGCAAACTATTACTAAAATGAATTTACAAAAAGCAGGTTTTCAGGCTTTTTACACTACTGAAGTCATGCCCGCAGAATTCAATGATAGATGTAATTTATTGTACCTTGACGTAAAAAAAGAGAATGCTTTCTTGGTGACAAAACTTTACATCACCTTCAAGGATTGTTATGGCACCATAATTTACCAATCCGCCATTGGGAAAAGCAAGGAAAAAGAGTTTGGTTTAGCTTACTCGGATGCATTAAATGAAGCCTTTTTATCAGTTTATGCCTTGCAATATAAATACAATGGAACCAAGGCGGTGTCAAGATCAGTGGTAGTTCCTGTAGTTTCAGCGCCAGTTGCTGTGGTTCCTGCGGTGGATGTTCCCGTTGTTAACAAGGAAGTAAATGATCTTAAAAATTCTGAAAACTTTAGTGCAGATTTGCTTTACGCACAACCAACGTCTTATGGATATCAATTGATAGACAATGCACCAAAAGTTGTGATGAAAGTGTATAAAACTTCAAATCCTGCCAGTTATATGGCTGCAAAAGGAAATGTTCAAGGAGTTTTGGTTTCTAAAGACAATCAATGGTTCTTCGAATATTATCAAGGAGACAAGCTAATTTCAGAAAAAATAAACGTTAAGTTTTAGTTTCAAAAGTTATTGGAATCAGATTTCAGATTAAGAAAGTTGTGCTTTTAATCTGAAATCTTTTTTTTGCTGTTTTAGGAATTCTGTTTGATTTAATACCCATATTTATTTTTCCAACGATTTTTTAAAAATTCCCTGGTTGAATTTTCCCTCGAATTATTTCCGGGATTATAAAGTACAGTGTCAGATATGCTGTCTGGGAGAAATTCCTGTTCGGCAAAATTATTGGTGTAATCGTGAGCGTATTTATATTCGTCGCCATAACCCAATTCCTTCATCAATTTTGTTGGTGCATTGCGCAAATGGATGGGAACGGGTAAATCGCCAGTTTGTTTGACTAATTGTTGGGCGGTTCCAATTGCCATGTAAGAAGCATTGCTTTTGGGAGAAGTTGCCAAGTAAATGGCACATTGACTCAAAATAATTCTGCTTTCAGGATATCCAATTGTTGCTACGGCTTGAAAAGTATTATTGGCCATGATAAAAGCAGTTGGGTTGGCATTTCCAATATCTTCACTGGACAAAATCAGCATTCTTCTGGCGATAAATTTCACGTCTTCGCCACCTTCAATCATTCTGGCAAGCCAATATACGGCGCCGTTTGGATCGCTACCTCGAATTGATTTTATAAATGCCGAAACAATGTCATAATGCTGTTCGCCACTTTTGTCATACAAAACCGTATTTTGTTGCACGAGTTCAAAAACTCGTTCGTTAGTGATTGAAATTTCGTCCTCTTCGGAAGCGTTTACGACTAATTCAAAAATATTTAATAGTTTGCGTCCATCACCTCCGGAAAGTCTCAGCAGCGCTTCTGTTTCGGTTAGTTTGATTTTTTTTGTGGCTAAAACAAGGTCGGTTTTCAGGGCTCTATGTAATAATGCTTCCAAATCGTCTTTGGTAAAAGCGTTTAGAATATAAACTTGACAACGCGACAATAAAGCGGGAATTACTTCAAAACTCGGATTTTCGGTCGTGGCACCAATTAACGTTATCCAGCCTTTTTCGACGGCCGCAAGCAGCGAGTCTTGTTGTGATTTACTGAAGCGATGAATCTCGTCTATGAACAGTATTGGATTTTTGGAAGTGAAAAGTCCACCACTTTGTTTGGCTTTGTCAATCACGTCACGAATGTCCTTCACTCCAGAGTTGATGGCACTCAAAATATAAAATGGACGCTTCGATTCCTGCGCAATGATTTGTGCCAAAGTTGTTTTTCCGGTTCCTGGAGGTCCCCAAAAAATTAACGATGGAATAATCCCTTTCGCGATTTGTTGTGTCAACGAACCGTTTGGTCCAACCAAATGGGATTGACTAATATAATCGTCTATTTTTTGTGGACGTATGCGTTCTGCCAGTGGTGCTTCCAAGTTGATTTTTGATTTTAGAGTTCCGATTGAAGATTTGACGAATTACAAATTTAAGATTTTGCGGTTAGTAAAGCTAAAGTTATAGAACAAACTTCTTTCATCTATTTTAGCTCTTTTTAAAACATGACAAAATAGCACTAAATTGCTTTTGGATACATTTTTGAGTAAATTTAAATCAGCATAGTAAACTCTAAAATTTTCAATGAACGACAATCATTTTAAATATTCTAATTCCGTTTTGGCATTGCCGCTTTTTTTTGTGTGGTTTTTGTGGTTTGTGTATTGGCTACAAATCAAATTTGATTTTGATTTCTTTGAAAACGGAATTTTACCAAGAACCTTTTCGGGCTTGCAGGGAGTTATTTTTAGTCCTTTTATCCATTCGGACATCAAGCATTTGTACAATAATTCTATTCCGCTTTTGATTCTGTTGGCAACTTTGCGCTTTTTTTATGCTAGACAATCGTTGGCAGTTATTGGTTATGGAATTATACTTTCTGGATTTATCACTTGGGTAATTGGAAGGGATAGCTACCACATTGGTGCAAGCAGTTTAATCTATGTTTTGGTAAGTTTTATCTTTTTCAAAGGAATTCAAACCAAATATTATCGATTGGTTGCATTATCACTGGCCGTTGTGGTGGTTTATGGAGGTTTGGTATGGTATATTTTTCCAAAAGTGGAAGAAAATATTTCTTGGGAAGGCCATTTGGCTGGATTGATTACTGGTTTTGTTCTTTCCTTGCTTTACAAAACACCCGAATACAAGAAGGTAATCAAATACGATTGGGAGCATCCAGATTTTAATCCTCAGGAAGATAAATTTATGCAACGGTTTGATGAACACGGGAACTTTGTGAATATTCCCAAAATGGAACTTGAAGATGAATTTTTGCCTTATTATTCTTCGGGATTACCCGTAAATTATACTATTGTCGAAAATAAAAAAAATGAATCAAAACCGGAGTCATAATTCATTTTTATATTTTAAATCTGAAATCAAAAATTGTTTCTCTTCATTCATAGATCTTTAACTTCTTTGTCTTACGGCTTCATATAAAAAAGCGCCACAAGCGACGGAAACGTTTAGTGAACCGATTGTTCCAAACATGGGTAGTTTTGCTTTTTCGTCCACGATTTTAAGAACGGACGGGTTGATTCCTCTGTCTTCTGAACCCATAATGATGGCAACGCCTTCTTTTAAATCAACATCATAAATATTTTGTTCTGTTTTTTCTGTTGCCGCAACGGTTTTTATGCCAGAACCTTGAAGGTAAAAAATAGCATCTTTGATGTGTTCCACTTTACAAATAGGCACATTAAAAACCGCTCCTGCAGAAGTTTTGACCGTATCTCCATTTACTGGGGCTGAACCTGCTTTTTGTACGATAATTCCGTTTACGCCGGTACATTCTGCCGTTCTGATGATGGCCCCAAAATTGCGAGCATCCGATATTTGATCCAAAATCAAAAACAATGGTGTTTTTCCGGATTCAACAGTGGCTTCCACTAAATGTTCCAAGTCTATGAATCCAATGGGAGAAATGGATGCTACAGCTCCTTGATGGTTATTGGGAGTTAATCTGTTTAGTTTTTCGACAGGTACATAGGAAAAGTTCACGTTGGCACGTTTCATGACTTTCATCAAGTCTTTCATTAACTCGCCTGATATTTCTTTTTGTATGAATACTTTATCTACTGCTGCGCCAGCTTGTATCGCCTCAATAATGGCGCGTATTCCAAATATTTGATGTTCTTTTTCCATGGCGCAAAGATACAAAAAAAAACCACCAGCTTTCGCTGATGGTTTTAAAATAATTTAGATGAGATTAGAATTTATCCCAGAAAACTTTTGTTGTTTGTTTATCGCCTCCTATTGCAGCAGCAGCAGCAGCATAGTTGGTTTTATTCAAGTTTTGTTCGTTTATTGGATAAGTATATCTCGTTGGAACTGGATCTTCTGATACAGCTGGCAAGTTAAAGCCAGGGAAATCATAAGTTCTCCAAGCAGTCCATGCTTCATAACCTCTGTTATACATGGCTAACCAAAGTTGAGTTCCAATTTTTACTTTCCATGATCCTGGAGCTGTTAAATAATTTACGTCAGGATTAAGTAAATAAGTAGCTGCGTTAGGAGCTCCCCAATAATCAAATGATGCTGTAATCCCTTTGTTGTAAAATCCAGCAGCAGCAGCAGGTGTTCCTGAAATAGAACGTTCTGCAGCATCAGCCAAGTAGAAGCAAACCTCTGAATAATCTAATAAAGATGCTGGATTAGTTGGGTCAATTATTCTAGCACTTACGTGAGTGTAAGCAGAAAAACTATTGTTGTCACCATAAGGTCCACCAACGTATACTCCAGTCCCTAAATTTTCATCAAAATAATATGGTCTTCTAGGGTCATTAAGCGCATTCATTTTGTCTACCAAAGTGTTTGTTGCAACAAAATCCGATCTTCCTGATTGTACTAAATCAACCCAAACAGGATTGGTGTTTGGAGTAGCATTAGAATAAACCAAAGCAGCATTGTCAGCGTTTGATGTAAATACACCACCACTAACAGCAGATTGGATAGCTGCAGTTGATTTAGCAGCCAAAGCTGGAACATCAGCAACACGAACTCCCATTCTCAACAATAAAGAGTTTCCGAATTTTTTCCAATTAGCTGGATTCCCACCATAAATATTGTCTGCAGCACCAAAACCGCTATCTGTCAAATTTGGAATCGCAGCTGTTAAACGTGTTAGTAAGTCACCGTATATAGTTGCGGCATCATCGTATACAGGTAATACATATTGACCTGCATTTAATGCTTGACTGTAAGGAACGTTACCAAATGTTTCAACTATTTGCGCCCAAGCATAAACAGTAAGAATCTCAATTTGAGCATTTCTTGTTTTTTTGGTAGCAGCTGATATTTGTGTATCTGCATCATTATTGGTTTTTGCAGAATTTAAATCCAACAAAACATCTCTGTACATTTCAGACCAGTGGTTTTGTGGGATGTTACGTGTATTGAAATCATAATTGGCTTCGTCTACGTAAGTTGTTTCAGTCCAGTGTTGTCCTAACATTCTAAAGATATTAGTGTTTACATTGGTGCTCGTCATTTGATCGAACAAACTCTTGGTTGCAGAATTAAATAAAAAATCTGAACTAACTTGAGTTGGGTTCTTTGGATCTCTATTTTTAGCTTCATATTGGTCATCAGATTGACATGATGCCATTAAAGTAATAATAGTTAAAGTTGTTAATATTATTTTTTTCATAATTTGATTTTTTAAAACTGTAGTTTAAGACTTGCTCCGAATTCTCTTATAGATGGATAGGCACCAGATTGGTATCCTTGAACATTACCAGAGCTTAAACCTGCTTCAGGATCTGCATAAGGAGTGCTTTTATCTATAATCCATAGGTTTCTTCCAATTACTGAAAATGATGCATTAGTGAAAGGCAATTTTTTTAGCAATTTAGCATCAAAATTGTAAGTTAAACTAGCTTCACGCAACTTAATGTAACCTGCGTCATAAACGTGAAGTTTATTAGGAGCTCTAGCGTAACCCCAAGCAGTTGTGTATACGCTACCATTGGCTCTAACTTGATTTGGAGTTCCATCAGGAGCAACACCAGGTACAATAAAACCACCGCTGTTTGCTGCGTAGTTTCCAGGAGTTCCAACTATTGGGTTTCTAACAGGGTTTCCTAAGTCATTGTCTGCAGCTGAAAAGTCGTACATACCTGTAGCATAACCATACCATGTATCAAGAGAGAAAACATCTCCACCTTTTTGCATGTCAACCAAGAAACTTAAATTCAAGTTTTTGTAAGTGAAACTGTTGTTAAGACCTGCTTTCCAATCTGCATTGATATCACCAATTACGATGTTGCTGGCAGTTGTTCTTTGGTAAGTACCAATTCTTGATGCACTTCCTGTTTGGTTTACAATAGGTTGTCCATTTGCAGCATAGATAAAATCACTACCTCTGATGGTTCCGTAAGGTTGTCCAGGAGTGGCATTGATAGAAACACCTCCTTGTAAAGATGCTAATTGCAAGTTGTCGATACCGTTAAGTAATTCAACAACTAAACTTTTATTTTGAGACCAGTTTAGGTTTAAATCCCATTTGAAATCATTTGTTTTAAATGGTGTAGCATTAAACTGTACTTCAAATCCTTTGTTTTCGATTGTTCCAGCGTTTAACACAGCAGAATTATATCCTGTAGATGTTGATAATGGAATACTTGTAATTTGATTGATGTTTAAATCATTGTAGTAAGATACATCAAATCCAAGACGTCTATCCAAAAAGGACATTTCTAAACCAAATTCATAACTTTCTTGTCTTTCTGGTAATAGATTCAAGTTGCTTTGAGCACCAGGATTAGAAGCGATACCAGTACCGTTAAAAGGAGTTCCAATGTCAAATGTATTGAAAACTCTGTAAGGGTTAGTATCACTACCAACTTCAGCATAGTTAGCTCTCAATTTACCAAATGACAACCATTTTGCGTCAATGTATTTAGAGAAAACTAAACTTCCAGAAACTGAGAAATAATCATATCTGTTGTTTTCTTTCGGTAAATTAGAAGAACGGTCCGTTCTGTAAGTTCCTTCTAAGTAAGCGTATCCATCATAACCTAAACTAGCTCTTATGTACTCACCATCAACCATACTGTTTGAAGCATACTCAGTTGGAGAAAGAATAGGACCAACACTGTTAGAAAGTGAATAAAGACGTGCTTTGTTTAAACCACCGTTAGTAGCAGCAAAAATACTGTTTCTGATGTTGTTTCTTAAGTTCCAACCAATGTTTCCTTCTAAATTTAATTTTTCGGTTAAATTTTTGTTGAAATTCAACATTAAATCATAATTGTATTCGGAAACATTATTATTGTATCTTGAGTAAGAAGATACGTCAGCACTTCCAACATTAATTCTTTCTTCTTGCAATTCGCTGTAAGTGTCAAATGAGAATCTACCCATTATGCTCAACCAATCAGTTAACTTGTCTTCTAAAGCTACATTACCAAAATATCTTGATCTTGTATCTGTCTCATAGTTTTCATAGAATGTCCAATATGGGTTGTCAGAATAAATTGGTTTTAAATTGCTAGAGGAATTAGGATTCCAAGTGATATTTTCTCTAGTTAGAAAATAAGCAGCTTTTTGTGCGTCAAAATCAACGTTCATTTGGTTCCATTGTCTGAACTGTTGCATAACGTTACCAGAAGAATAACCAGTTCCGTTTCTACCTTTACCGTCAGTTTTTACAAAATTGAAATTTGTAGAAGCTTTTAATTTATCGGTCAAATTGTGGGATCCCGAGAAAGATATAGTGTTTCTTTTAATGCTAGAGTTTGGTAAACTACCTTCTTGCAATAAATTGGTGAAACCTAATCTAAAAGAACTTTTGTCGTCACCACCATCTAATGAAACAGAGTTTACGGCTGTACTTCCAGTACCCCAAACAGAATTTGGATTTGCTTTACCAGCTACCCAAGGAGTTGCTTTTCCGTAAGTTTCAGTTAATTGAGGGTAAATAGAATTCCATTGGTAAACCAATAAATTTGGATTAAAAGCGGCTCCATAAGAAGCATCTTCCGTGAAAGGAGTTGTTAGGTCATCAATACCATCTCCATTAATGTCAGCTAAACCAAAATAACCATCAGCAGAGTCATAGTAAGGACCATATCCTGCTCCGTATTTATTTTGATATTTAGGCAAAGTTTCTTTGTCTGCATTTCCTAAAGTCATACTTGAAGTAACTGTAATTCCAATTCCTTTTTGACTTTTACCTTTTTTTGTTGTAATCATTACAACACCATTCGAAGCACGAGAACCATAAAGTGCAGTTGCAGCAGCTCCTTTTAATACGTTGATAGTTTCAATGTCATCAGGGTTGATGTCGGATGCGGCATTACCGTAGTCATAACCACCTCTACCGGTTTTTTGGTCAGATGAGTTTGTGTTACCATTGTCTACTGGAACACCATCAACTACAAATAAAGCTTGGTTATTACCTGCAATTGAGTTGTTTCCTCTAATAACTACTTGTGTAGAACCACCTAAGTTACCTGAGGTTTTAATTTCTAAACCTGCTACTTTACCAGATAGCGAGTTTACAAAATTCGAGCTTTTTACTTTTGATACGCCATCACCTTTAACTTCTTGTGTTGCGTAACCAAGAGATTTTTTTTCTCTTTTAATACCCAAAGCCGTTGTAACAACAACTTCGCTTAATTCTTGCGAATCAGATTCCAATTTCACGTTTAATGAAGTGGAACTAGCTTTAACTTCTTGGGTTTTCATTCCAACGTAGCTAAAAATCAAGACTTGGCTTGATGTTGCTTTGATAGAATATTTTCCATCAAAATCAGTTTGTGTTCCAGATTGAGTTCCTTTCACTAATACACTCACGCCTGGTAAAGGCAATCCTGCATTATCAGAAACAACACCTGAAACAGCTCTCTCTTGCGCAAAAGAGATTTGCGCCACAAGTACTAATAATAGTACTAAGAATCCATTGAACTTTAGTTTCATTTTTAAATATTTTGAATTAGTGAGACAAAAATCTTAATAATTTGTTAACTTTCCTAACGTTTGGTTCGTTTTTTTATGCGTGCATACGGAATTTAACATTTAACATATATAATAGTTAGTGTTACAAAAAGTAAATTCGATCTGTATTTTTTTTGTAATAATTTAAAAAACAACGTTGTAGCATAAATTGACTATAGTGCCGGAAAATTTAATTTTTTGAGTTTTTGTGTTTCCATTTGCAAAGGATATCTTTAATAACCCATTTTTGGTTTGGAGTCCCATTCCAAGTCCTAAGCCCAGTAAATTGCCCTTATTGTTTGAGGTTTTATCTTGATAATAGCCGTAATCCAAAATAGAATGGATGAATAATTCCCTAGAAAGAATATAACGATATTCAGAAATAATAGCGGTCATAAAATTAGCTTGTAATCTGTTTTCTGTAAATCCTCTTATGGAATTCATTCCTCCAAATCGGTATAATTCGTTGACGATATATGTGTCGCTTTTTAAAAAATAATTTTGATAATTTATGTTAATGCAATTTTTTTGGTTTAAATAAATGTTATGATTTGCATCTATGTTGATGTAGCTTTGTCTGCTGGCTCCCAAAGTTTCAACTAATCCATTTGTTGTTCTCTTTCCAATTCCCATTGTGATGGAGAGTTTCGTTTTTTTGGGGAAAGTCGTGTTTTTAGAATCGAATTTTGTGTATTCAAAATTTGATGTCAGAAAGGAGTTGTTGTAATCGCTTATGGTGTTGTTGTTGGTGTTTTGAATATCGCTAGATTCTGTTGATTGGTGGCCCAGATAAATTCTAGTATTATAATTAACAAAATACCCCAAATCTATTGCTGTTTTCGTGTTTTGGAAGACGCTGTCTTGTTTGAAAATATGGATATGGGCTTTCAGGCCTATCGGGCTTTTAAACAGGTAGGGGAGGTCAATGCCGGCTTTAAAAGTTTTTTGATTGTTTCCGTCGCTTTTCCAATTAAGTGATAATTGTTCTCCTGCTTTGAGTGCATTTTCCAATGTTAAATCTAAATAGCCATTAATTGCCAATTTATTATTTTCATTGTTGGTAAAACCAATGAAGCCGTCAAAAGTATTGGATTTGCTTTTTTCTAAATACACATATACTTTGGTTGTGTCTTTGGTTAATAAAATTTCGGGATATTTTATTTGGTTGACAAATCTGAATTTTTCAAAATCATCGTGAATTTTACGAACTAGATCTTGATTGAAATTATTGTTGTGGTATTTTCGGTTCAGTTGCTTTAGATGTCCTTCTGGGAAGCTGTTTTTTTTGCTGCCTTCGGAAAACTTTATGACAATTGCATTTAATTGTCTTTGTTGTCCCGATTCAAATTGTAGTTCGGCATAAAGAGAGTTTTTTTTCTTTTGGATATTGGCCAATTTCAACTTTGCCAATGCAAAACCTTTTTGTTCCAGTTTTTGTAAAGTTTGGTTTAGAAAAGATTCTATTTCGCCATAAGGCAGAACGATACTGTCTTTTGTTTTGTCCAATGAAATCAAATCGACTATCGCAGGATTTCTACCTATATATATATGTATTGAATTTATTCTTTTGCCCAAACTGAATTTCGCAACATAGTTCGAATCGTTTTCTTGTGTGTTCAGGAGTACTCGATTCTCTATGAAGCCCATTTTTGAAAGCTTTTCAGAGGTTAGATTAATTTCGTCACTTATGGACTTGGTGTTTTTGTGTTTTGAATTATAATTTAAAGAATCCAGTACTTTGTTTTCTGAATCTGTGCTTCCAATTAGTTGTAATTGAAAATTCTGGCCTGAGCAATTCAATCCAAAAGTGAACAAGGTCAAAACGAATATAAAGTGTTTCAAAATGAATTAAAATTTTATAAATATAACGCAAAATAGTAATGTTTTATATATAAAATGCAAAGATGAAAAATAACGTTGAAAATTAATGTGTTATGATTTGTTTAGTGAAAAATATTTTCTACATTTGCAACCCCGTAAAAAGCGGGAATTTTATAAACAAGTAATTTTTAGTATTTAACTATGCCAACTATTCAACAATTAGTAAGAACAGGAAGAACTC
>NZ_PNNA01000041.1 GCF_013823965.1 Flavobacterium sp. | reverse complement strand
GAAACTGATTCTGCCGATAAATTTATGGTTTTTGGTCGTGGAGTACTGCACTTGTCTGTTCTTATTGAAACAATGAGAAGAGAAGGATACGAATTGCAAATTGGTCAACCACAAGTTATCATCAAAGAAATTGACGGTAAAAAATGTGAGCCAATTGAAGAATTGACAATCGACTTGCCTGAAAATCTTTCTGGTAGAGCGGTAGAATTTGTTTCTATTCGTAAAGGAGAAATGTTGAGCATGGAAGCAAAAGGCGAACGTATGGTTATCAAATTCAACATTCCATCTCGTGGAATCATCGGATTGCGTAATCAATTGTTGACTGCCACTGCCGGTGAAGCGATCATGTCACACCGTTACATTGGTTACGAACCTTTCAAAGGAGAAATTCCTGGAAGAAATAATGGTTCTTTGATTTCTATGGAAAACGGTAAAGCCATTCCTTATTCTATCGATAAATTGCAAGATCGTGGTAAATTCTTCGTTAATCCTAATGACGAAATTTATGAAGGTCAAGTAATTGGAGAAAACTCTCGTAGCGATGATATGTGTGTGAACGTGACTAAAATGAAAAAACAATCTAACGTACGTTCTTCTGGAAATGATGAAAAAGCAAGAATTATTCCTCCAATCATTTTCTCTCTAGAGGAAGCCTTGGAATACATTCAAAAAGACGAATATGTTGAGGTAACTCCAAAATCGATTCGTTTGAGAAAAATCTATTTGACAGAAACTGATAGAAAAAGATTTAAAATCTAATTCTAATTTTTATAGCAAAAAAGCCATTCGAAAGAATGGCTTTTTTTATGCGTGTAATTTTCTAAAAATTAAATCAGTGTTATCTTTTTAAACTGAAATGCCCTTTGGCTACTCTTCCGTCTTCCAGTTTTATGGTGAACCAATAATCGTCCGTTGGCAATAACTTTCCGTTGAAAGTGCCATCCCAACCTTTGCCGGACGGTGCTATTTGTTTTAACAGTTTTCCATATCTGTCAAAAATATAAATGATGGATTTTTCATAAAAACTAGAATTAATTCCTTTTAAGTTCCAATGGTCATTAACTCCATCGCTGTTTGGAGTAAAAAATTTCGGGGCATCCAGCACGGCAATGTTTTTCTTTATTTGGCCACAGCCATCTAAATTTTCAATTGTCAATTCGTGAAACCCACCAGGCACATTCACAAAAATGGGAGAATTTTGAAATGGAGTTGCAATGCCATTTTCAAATTCAATTCTATATTGGTAATTATCAGGATTGGCAACTTCGATCATGATATTGTTCGTGGATTGTAAATCGTTTACAATTATCTTGTTTATTCTTGCCAGATAGGACATACTTACAATGCTCTTATGCGTGGCGGTACATCCCGATTTGTTTTTTACAACAACAGTATATTCTCCTTCTTTGGTTACAGCTATTGTGGGAGTTGTTTCGTTTGTTGACCATAAATAAGTGAAGTCATTTGCATTGTCAGGAGCTAAAATTCCGGCATCAAGAACAATAGAAGATGCTGAACCTTCGCAAATTATCTTGTTCTCCAAAGGATTTATTTTGGGAGTTGGTTCTACCACCAAATCAAATTTTCCGGTTCCATAACAGCCGTCGTTATTTTCTGCACGAATAAAGAGTGTTTTTGACGCTGAAGAGTACAGCCCTTTCAATTCATTTTTACCTAAATCGGCATCGCTTTTAGTGGAATAAAAAAACAAAACAACATCCGATGGCAAACTCAATTCAGTTTTGATTAACGCCTTTTTTTCATCTAAATCAAATAATGCCTTTCCATTGCCAAGGTCACATTTGTGAAAGGATTCCGGCAGTATTGCATTGTTTTTATTGGCGTGCAAAATAATCGTTCCAATGCTGTAACAAGAAGAGTTGGGTTGAAATACTTTTGCATAAACCGTTTCGTCCGGAATACTATTTTGATAGATGACAGGAATAGATTGAATGTTTTCGGTGTCATTTTCGGCTTCAGTAATACTGTGATAATAGTTGACTTCAAAATCTTTTTCCCCTAAACATAAGGGTTCATTGGCAAGCGATAAATTAAATGTCGACAAACCGTCTGTGGGAAAAGCATCTTGTGTGTCACACTGTATTAATTTATAAGGTGTTGTCAATATTTTTGGCGTTTCATATATTGTAATGGTTTTTTCTACAGGTTCCCTGTTTTCTCCATTTACGGTTTTTATCAAAGTTACTTTGTAATCGCCTGGTGCAAGGTAAGTATGATAAGGCTCTCTGTCAGTCGATGTCGTTCCATCGCCAAAATCCCAAACAACGGAGTCAATTGTTTCTACAGAATTAATAAAAAAATGGGTGGATTGACCAAAACAATTAAATTCGTAACTAAAAGTATAAAGAAATAATGAGGTAATAAATGGCGGCAATCCCTGCTCAACGCTACCTGTTTTTAAATCAATCGCATTGGGCATATAATTGCAACTCGTTCCGTCTAATTCTGGATTGTTTATTACGGATATTTTATTACGTTTAAAATCTGATGTAGCATATCCAGCGCGGTAAATCTTTTCGTCAATGGCCAATTGTAAAGCTCCTGCTATAAGAGGTGAAGTATTTACAATAGTCTTTGAGGTTGGTATATTGGCACTTTTTAAGTCATATTGGATTAATAAACTTTCTAAAACGGTATCACCATCGGCATTAAATTTATTTGCCGTCACGTATAATTTTTTGGTTTTGGACGAAAATTCTACTCCATAAGGATTTGAATTGCTCAAAAGTGTCATTTCATTGCTCGTTTTTCCGGTACTCGAATCGAAATCGTAAAGTAAAACATTGCCGGTATCCCTGATTGGGTTGCCTTTTGGTCCATTTTCATTTGTTCGTCTGGAGGCATTGTTTGCCATGACTACTTTTTTTCCGTTTGGAGAGGCTTTCAAGTATCCAATGGCATTGGCAAGATAACCACCTATTGGAATAGTGACAGTAGTCGGTGTCTTGACAGGATTTTTGTTGACACCTTGTGTACTTATTTTGAATGCATAAAAATTATTTATAAAATGTGTAATTACCCAAAAAGATACCCCATCACCGTGTTGAACGGCCGTAATTTTTTCGGAACACTTGTATTTTACTTCTTCGCTGTCATTTGGATCATAAGTGACAAGAGGAACGTTTTTTTCAGTTGTCACGATGTCGCCAAGACCATTGTTTAGCCGGATGTCCACTTGAGAATAATTCAATCCGTTATTTGGAGGATCCATATCATTTAATAAATTGTCATCCGCATTTGCAGGAAGCGGTTGGTCAACAGTAAATATATAATAGATATAAGGATTGCTTGGCTTTGGAACGATTATCGCCGACTGTGTACTTGAGCTATGCCCCAGCAAACCATATCCATTTGGCATAATTTGATGGTTTTTATTGTAAACTAAGGAGCCATCCGTATAAAAAAGTAAATTACCGTCTTTGTCAGAAATAGTGGTACACCCTTCTTTGGTAACTAATTTGCCATTTGTTAGTGCAATGGGATTCCCTGAATTGAAATCAAGTCCAGCATAGTTTCCAAAGTACCAAATAGCCGCTTCTTTCTGCGCAAAAGAAGGAGTTGCCAGTATAAAAAGGATAAAAATGAATTGGAAAATAATTTTCATGTTTCTTCAAATATTTCAAATATAGTAAATATCAAAGTTGGACTGCATTTTAATGTATTGATTTTGTGAAATTTAACGTTTTAAGCTAAAATGCCCTTTAGCTTCTCTTCCGTCTTCCAGTTTTATGGTGTACCAATAATCGTCTGAAGGTAAGGCGTTTCCGTTGAAAGTGCCGTCCCAGCCTTCATTTGCAGGATGCAATTGTTTGAGGAGTTTTCCGTATCTGTCAAAAATATAAATGATGGAATTGGCGTTGAAATTTGCATTCACTCCTTTTAGATTCCAATAATCGTTGTATCCGTCACTATTTGGCGTGAAGAATTTTGGCACACCTACAACCGCTATGGCTTTAGAAACAGTTCCACATCCATTTTTATCGTTTACGAATACGTCGTGAATGCCGGCCGGAACATTGGTAAAGAAATTGGAATCTTGGAAATATCCAAATGGTTCGTCTAAACTATATTCATAATCACCGGCTCCAGTAACATTTACCGTAACCGTATTTAAATCGGCCATATCAACCACATCAACAGTCTGGATTACTGCAATATCTGAAGCGGTAACTTTTATGGTTCGAATTCTACTGCAACCGGAAACATTTGTGACTTCGACGGTATAAATTCCTTCTTCGTTTACATCCAATGTGTAATCCGTTTTCCCGGATAAAATGGTTCCATCTTTTGACCAAACATAAGTGTAATTACTTGTTGGAGACCCATCCTGGATTGCAGCATTGAGTTGTACATAAAACGTTGGAAGATTGGAACAAACTAATTCATCATCACTTCCATTGGTGTTTAAATTGATATTTGGCAGCGGTTCTACAATGAAAGGAATGTCTATAGTGGCTGTACAAGCTGTATTTGTTGGGTTTTCTACGATAACTTTTACATTTTGTGTCCCGGTAACAAATGGATTTGGTAACGGACTTGGCAATGAATTTCCGTTTCCATCAAAGTATTTTACCGTCATTCCGGTTTGAGTTCCCAGAATAGTCGATTGGAATGAAGAAGTGTCAAAAGCGAATTTGCCGTCTTGTGCCAAAGGGTCTAATTCATTATCACAGGTTGTTGTCAACGCAATTGGAACAGCAAATGCTTCCGGCAAATCGTCAACTATAAATGTAATGGTAGTTTCATCAAAACATTTTTGTATTGTATTATTGGTAACAACCGCTTTTATGGTTTGTGATTCGGTTGCGAAAGTCGTGGGAAATGGACTTGTAATTAAAACTCCGTTTGCATCTTTGAGAGGATTATTATTGGCATCAAAATAAGTCACGGTAACAGGAAACGATTGATTGGTTCCCAATAAAGTAGTTTCCAGGGTTGCGGTATCGAAAGTAAATATTCCATCCTGATTGTCGTCGCATTGTCTTGGTATTGAAACGGCATTGGCAAAAGGTAATTTCTCAACTGTCAAAGTCACAAATGGCCCCAATCCATAGCAAGCATTGTCAGCGTCGCTATCTACACGAACCCAAATATTTTGAGTATTTGGATAGCCAATGTTCCTGTAATTGGAAATATCGGTAATTACGTTAAGTTCTGCCAAGGCATCGGCTTGATTTCTATAATAGTTGATGTTGTAAACCACTCCAGTCGTTGTTGGCAAAAGATTTTGGATTGTTGTTTTTGTTGCGCTAAAATCAAAAGTCGCAATTCCGTCTCGTTTATCGTTGTTGGCAGTATTATTTCCATTACTGTCCAATAAATCATCGCAAACTGGTTGCACTTGAATGTTGTATGTGGAAGGAATATTCGTGGCCAAAACTTGTAAAGTAATTTGTGCTATTCTAAAACATCCGTTGGAGTTTTCCACTCTCGTCCAAACCGGCATTGTTCCAGCTGTCGTGTTTGTAAAAGCCAATGGTGTTGTGATTAATTGGGCAGCATCGGCAGTATTGGCTCCAACCAAAGTTTTGTAATAAGTGAAAGTTTCATTGGTGAAATTACTTGAAATTACGTCGTTTTTTACCGTTAGATTAAAGCTTGAAACCGCATCTAAATCATCGTCACATTGGATTATCGTTATATCGTTAACTACTGGCAAAACATAAACAGTCAGCGTGGTTTCAGCCGAGGTTAAACCGCAAGAATTTCCAATTTTGTTTAATTGGACACGATATTTGTAACCATTCATTGCATTGGTAACACTTGTCAATAATAAGGTGTTTGTTGTAGCTCCAGAATAAACGGCATTGTTTGTAATGTCAGTCCAATTTGTTCCGTCAGTTGATAATTGCCATTGATAGGTGTTTCCGCCATTGTCTGCCAATGTTATTGTGGCGTTTTGTAATTCGCAAGTAGGAGGAACATTGGGTTGTGTTGTGATTACAATAGGTGCTGAAATTAAATAATTAGGATTTGGAACCGTGTAAGGTGCGCCATTTACAAGTCCGTTTAAGTTAACGGTTACTGGTGAATTTCCATGTTTTTCATCGTTATCAGGATCAATAAATCCTGCTTCGACAACATCACTACATAAATCTTGGTCGCTGTCTAAATCCCGGAAATTTCGTATTCCATCAGCATCCAAGTCATTTTCGGTTTCTACTGAATCTAAAATTCCGTCGTTGTCACTGTCTAAATCCAAATAATCTAAAATACCATCATAATCCGTATCGATAGGTGTAAATCCAGGTTCGAAAGCGTCGTCAAGTCCATTTTTATTAGTGTCGGCATTTGATAAAGCTACTGTATTGTTTGCTTGTGCTTCAATGAAATCTGGAATTCCATCATTGTCGCTGTCGGTATCCAATTGATCCGCGATTCCATCTAAATCAGAGTCTTTTGGAATACAAGGTGTAAAAAACTTTAGGGAAACCCTGTTTGGAGTAGTGTCAGATAAATTTTTGTGGGTGAAACTTATCGAATAGGCCAAATAGGTTAAAAACTTGAACGTACCGGTTCCTGCGGCTAATGGCAAAGTTCCATTTAACCTGAATCGTATTTCGAAAGAAGAATATTGAGTTATTCCAGTTTCATAGATGCCGTCATAATTGGTGTCAATCAATAATTGGTTGTTTGGATTGAGGACGGTTATGGTTTTGTTTAGGTCTGAATTCACGACATATTCAGCATCGGCATTTAATAAATCAGTTGAATTTGCCGTGTTAACATATTCAATTCCTGCGCTCATTGGATTGGCAAAATTCATCGTATAAGTAACACTACTAGCTTCAATTCCTGTCTCGCTATTTTCTTTCCCTGCTGGAATTTCAGTGATGAAACTCCCATCGGTACTTCCTGTAAATGTTCCTGCCGGCAATCCAGTTCCGGTTGTTGTTAGGACACCCGTGAAGGAATTTGAATATGTGTTAATTGTTATATTTCCATTATTTGGATTAGAAACATTAATGTTTTGGTTGCCATACGATTCAGTACAATTTGTTATTCCGTCATTGTCATTGTCTAAGTCAATATTATCGTTGGCAATATCATTATCCATATTTGTAGGGCAACTACTAACGGGAATTTTATCGGAAACAACATCGCTTACACATCCAGAAATGCTTCCTATCACGTGATAAAATCCGGGTTGGGTAGGAGTGTAGTAATTGCTGGTGGCGCCAGGAATTGCAACATCATTTTCATACCATTGAAAGGAATTATATGCGGATAATGTACTGATTTTTAAATCCACGTTTGGTATGCAATTTGAAATGGCACCTACTTTTATGTCAGAAATAATTTCAGGTTTCAGGTCAAAACCAGAATAATAACCTCCATAAGTAGCATTTCCATTAGTCCCAAAGTAAGAAACATAAACCTGTTTAGTTGATTTCACGGCAATGTTACCATACAAATCATCGATTGTGTATCTCACAAAACCTGAATTTCCTGTAATAGCAATTGGTGCAGCCGTAGTGGGAATGCCGTTTATTTTGACCAAAGCACCTGTTTCAGTAACGATGTTTAAACCTCCATTAAATGTTATGCCTCCTATCGATTCAATAAGAGGAATGTTGTCAACGCTATTTGGTGTGGCACAATTTAAAGGCGGAACAAAAAATAGGTTTTGATTTGCCGGAGAAGCTGTTCCTCCTATGCTTTGATAAGCAAATACATTTTCAGAAGTTGTAACATATAAATTTCCATTGCTGAATTGACTTCCGTCAATAGCTATATAATCACCAGCATTGATCAATGTGGCAAATGGAGTGGTGTTACCATTTAAATAAATTTGGGTATTTGGATTATGGGCAATCAGTAAAACACGTTCTATTTCATCATTACCAATGCCTTTTACAAAAATGTACTCTTTTCCCGTTTTTTCAAAAGGAACTATTTGGTCAAACCCTACATCTCTTCCGTTAGTACCGGAGCCATTGCTTCCCCCAAACGATCCGGAATTGACAACGACAGGCTTGTTCGTTTCAACCAAAGCACCAATCATTTTTGAGCTATTGGATGGTGAGTTATTACCTGCATAATTTGTTAAAGCCATTACATAGCTTTCATTTTTGTTTAGTGTTATTACTATTGGAGCTGTATAAACTGTTCCATCGGAAAACATTGTGCCAACAGGAAGATTTGAAATGGTTACGGTTGTATTGTTTTCTGTTGAAAAAATGGAAGCAAAATTCAATAAGCTATTGTCAGCGTTATTTGAATTAAGCATCGCTCCCAATCGAAATGTTTTACCAAGTGCACTATTTCCTTTAGAAACTAGTCCTCCAGCGTGATTGTAGGTGCCGTCGGTGTTTCTGGAAGAATTTACCCTTACACTTGTATAAACCAAATCTTCCGCTTCTATTATAAATCCCTTATTTTGTATAATTCCAATATTATTTTTTGACGTAAACAATTGAGTTGCATTTCCTACTCCAATGTTATATACATAAGGAACAGCGTTGCTTACCACACCGGTTATTATAGTTCCTCCAATTTCAATAATTTTAAAATTTACTTTTGTTAGGCTGGGAGTTGAAATATATAAATAGTGATCTTCGACCAAATTATTTTGTGCGGTTATCGGCGGGATATAATGCGTTTTGCTAAACTGGGCTAAACAACTTATGGAGGAAAAAACAAAAAAGAGAATAAGTATTTTTTTCATTGGATAAAAATATAAAAAAAGGATTATCTTTTTAATGAAAAGTGCCCTTTTATTATTTTTCCATTGCCAAAATTTAAATGAAACCAGTAATCGTCAGCAGCCAATTCATTTTCGAGGTAAGTGCCATTCCAGCTTGGATTAATGGCGTTAAGTTCTTTAAGTAATTTCCCGTAGCGGTTAAAAATTGTTATGACGCATTTTGGAAATAATTCCAAGTTTTTAATTTTCCAAACGTCATTATATCCGTCGCCATTTGGAGTGAAAAAACGGGGATAATCCAAAACATAAACAGTGTAGGGAAGAGATAGGCCACAACCATTTTTGTCACGTGCATAAGCTGAATAATTGCCCGGCGCAATTCCGGTAAATAAAGGGTTTTCTTGAAAATAAGAGCCGTCGAGCGAAAATTCATAGTTGCCAACTCCCTTGTATTCTATTAGAACAGTATTTTCGTTTCCTGCAAAATCATTCACCGTCGCGCCAGTAATTGTTGCAACGTCAGAACTGGTAACAGTGAATTTTTTGGTTTTCGTGCAACCATTTGTATCGGTGACCATAACCGTATAATCACCTGAAGCTGAAACGTTAATCGAATTTGTCGTGGCTCCAGTATTCCATAAATAAGTCGAAAAACCAGCAGCCACACTTAAAGTTGTTGTGGAACCAAGGCATAAAGAGGCGGTTTCATCCTGAAAATTGGACGGACTAAAGGTGTTTACAAGAAGAGTTATGGGAATAATTCCATAACAATCGGCTCCATTTATGATTCGGGCATAAATAATTTGCTGATTTGCAGTTGTGTTCTTGAAAATATTGGGCACTGGATTTTTTTGAGAAACGGCATCCGCAGGAATCGAATAATATTCTACAATCATTCCTGCCGGCAATCCGGTCAAAACTCGTGGAGTTACTTGCGCATTCAAATCAAATTGATACAACCCATCTTGAGCGGCATCTCCATCACAAGTTGCAACAGGATTTTGTGTTGCAATACTGTTATTAGCAATAACAAGTGAAACTTGAGCATAATTGGCACAGTTAAAAGTATTGGTTACTCTTGCAAAAAGTATAGGAATTGAAGGTTTATTCGTGTAAGTTGCTGGATTCAAAACAGGATTGATTTTTCCTTGTGCGTCAGTTAACGATTCATAATAAACGACTGGACTTAAAGTGGCATTGTTGTTTTTTATGATGTTGTCCACTTTGGTCAAATCAAAAACGGTAATTCCGTCGCCATTATCATCGCATTGTGTGAGCGTTGTGTCGGATAATGGAATTTCAGGAGCGTATTCTAATTTAATTTCGTCGGTTGCCATACAAGTTGCGGGCGTAAAGATTACTTCTACTTTATAAGTTCCAGTAGAAGTTATATTAAGAAATGGATCTGTTTTTCCTGAAAGTAGAGAGCCATCTTTATACCATTTATAATCGTAAGTTGTCGGTAATTTGGTATCAATTGTATAGCTTTCGCTAAAACAAATCGGATTATTTGTGGCTAATCTATCGGTTCCTAAATCTATTTTTGGAGCAAAACTACCTGCTTTTAGAAAAACAGCAGAATCGTAATATTCATTAAAATCATTTGCAATCACTAATTTAATATGATAACTTTTTCCAGCAATTACCGGTGTTTGAGCATTCATTATTACAGTTTGCCCAGCGTAATTTATTGGGCTTGTCCCTCCATTAAATCCATTAAAATAGATTTCATTTATCGCAGGACAACCGCCATTGTTTCCTGAAGGTGGTATTGTAGGACGTATGTTTGTAGAAGAAACAGGTGTTTGAGTTCCAGGAATAACGGCTAAATTTTGGTAAAAGGAACCTGGACTATTTTCTTTAATTAAAAAAGCAAATGCATCAGTAAATCGGCAAGATCCAGTGTCATTATATTCGATAGAAGCAAAAATGTAGTCAAAACTTAAAAAATTGGTTAAAGGAATAAAGTCAAATTCTAAAACAGTTGCATTTATTGATTTTGAAATTCCCAATGCTTGATTCAAATCAGTATCACCTAACCAAGCAAGATCATTGTCATTACCAAGATTAAATACATAAGGACCAATAGATTTTTGTGCATATTGCGTGCTTAATAAAACACCTTCTTTAAAAGGAAAACTACCGCCCGCATTAGTAAAATAGCCATAACTATTTTGTCCTATAGGAACATTGGTATCTCCAGTTGCAGAATAATTTGAAACTGTTGCGCAAGAACTGTTTACCAGTACATTTTCAACAAGTTGTTGAGGAGTATATGAGTCGTCCACGGTGATATTTTGTGCAAATACATTGATGGTATTGCAGCAAATGAGGGCAAATGTTAAGATTGTTTGAAACCATTTCATAGTATTGCAAAGATACTATAATTCTGAAATTTTTTTAAACTATCGAATCGGGAGTTTTTGGTGCCGACTGAATTCTTTATTTACTGTAAAATGGTGATTATTTTATGCCTGAACTGTTTCTTGCTAAACGATATTAATGTAAATTTGTCATAAATATTGTAAGAATGAAAGAGCAATTAATGGTTTACAAGAAACCTACTTATCCTGTAAATAATTCGTTTTTAGATTATTTGGAACGATTTGACCGCATTTCCAAAGTTTCTATTTTTTATGATGATTTATTGCGTTTTTCAGGTTCCATAAATGTCTATGATAAAAATGATGTTGATACCCTTTGGATTCGAGTGTATTACAACGAATACGAGAGAATGGATATTGATTTGAATTTAAAAAAAATCTATTCTTATCTTCATTCCGACGGAAATCTAGATACCATAAAATTTTTGAGTGTTGATGCCATTGACTACTGTACTTTTGGAAATTCAAAACCTTTTCGAGTAAAAGTCAGGAACATCTTGAATGATAATTACACCTATTTTTATGTCAAAAAAGCCGATGCTTCCCGTATTTATGGATTAGAATTGGAACACATTCTTTCTCCTGACAAAATTCATTTTTTGGTATATAAAGATACGCTGATTGAAGAACATATTATGGGAATTCCGGGTGACGTGTTTATGGACACGCTGCTGGATAAGTGTTCCGAGACTGAAAAAGCACAAATAGCAAAGGAGTTCGTCAAGTTTAACGAACGTTGCATGATACGGCTTTTGGGAGATATGCGAGCTTATAATTATGTAATTGTTCCCATTCACGATTTTGACCAAGTCGTTTATAGAATTCGACCAATAGATTTTGACCAACAATGTTATGAAGGCAATTTGAAGGTGTATCGTCCCCAGTTTTTCAAAGAAAATTATCCAATGGTGAAATTGGTAAAGGATAAATTAGAGAACAGTTCCATAGAACAGTATAAAAATGAAGAACGAGCTGCTTTGGCAAAAAGAATTTATTCAACTGAAACCCGTGTGAAAAAATTATTGCAAATTATGGGTAATGACATTCTCGCTCCTGATGAAAATGTGGATAAACTAAAAATGGAATTGTATCGCATCACTCACGATATCAACTTTAAGCGGGCTAAATCGATGGGAAACGTGCTTTATTCCGCTTTTGATTTTATTACTCGAAATTATAAAAACACGGATTTACTTAGATAATTTTCAAGCAGTACTTTAATAGAAAGCGCGATTTATTAAACGCGAACATTTATTCGTGAAATTCGTCTCCTGTTCATCGTTTGTTTCAATAATAGCAGGCTTTTTATGAGTAGTAGAATCAGCATATTTTTAGGCTTTAGGGTGAAATTATTATAAAGAGAAATGCCTCTTTTGATGTAAATGGATTAAGGTTTCATTAATGTCTTTTAGCTCGGGAGTCAAAAAAGTTTTGCGACCTTTGAGATCATTTGTCAATTCTAAACCGCAAACCGAACATTTATATTCTTTAAAATGATGGGTCACATTTCTGGTTTTGAATATTTTATGTCCAAAAAATGAACACAAAATTTTTCTGTTGAAATTTATTTCCCTGATTTTGATTATACTCATATTAGGTCTTTTAAATTTTGGGACAGTGAAATTACACAAAAGACGACCAAACGACAAATAAAATCGATTAAAAGCATATTTATGATATTAATACAAGTAAAAAACTTATAAAAATATCAATCCAAAAATGTTTGTAAGCTGGTTTTCAGGACAAAACAGAGCATAAAAAATCCCCAATTCGTTCAAAACAATTGGGGATTCTAGTTGTATTCTTTGGAGAACTAATTCTTAACTTTTGACTTCCTTGTTGAAATAAACCAAGTAGTAATACATTTGTTTTTCTTCGTCCCAACCTTTTTCCACAAATTTTTCGGCACTTTCCGGATTGATGAAATCCATTTTGATTTGAATTTGAGTATCCAGATTGATTACGTTTTTAATCGATTTTCTGGCGTCGGAAACTGCTGCATTGGCGATAGGGAAGGTGGTCACGTCTTCAATGCTGTATTTTTCGCCTTTATCCACTTTGTAGTTTTTGAATTCTGGAATCAAATCCGGGTTGTCTAAAACTTCGTTCAAGAAATTGCTCTCTTCGAACTGGTCGTTTTTGGCAAAATAATTCACGGAACGGTTCATGAACATCACTTCTTCTTTTTTGTCTTCGGCAGGAAAAACAACGTCTTTGGCAAAACCTTGACAAAATTTCAAGTATTTTTTGGTGATGAAATTCTCGTCTTCAAAAGCATCAACCGAAAGGAAATGTTCCAACCAATAACGGGCGTCATAGCGGTTGCTGTCAACAGTAAGAATTTTATAACCTTCTTCTTTTTTAAAATTGAAAATAATGCAGCCTTTGTCCAGTTTGCTCAGGTTGATACCGTGTTGCAAAATCATTTCCAAGTTGGATTCTTTTTCTTCAAATTGCAAAAAATCCGATTGTAATTCGCTTTTGAAAATTCCGATGGCGTCCACTACAGTGTTGTCGATATTCACATTTGTCAAATGCGTCACATAAACTTCTCCGTTTTTGATGTGTGGATGATTGGATTGTTCGAATAAATGCGTGGTGATTTGCTTGGAAACTTCGTGAATAATACTTGGATTATCGAATATTTGGGAGGCAAATTTAAACATGTCATTGTATTCCAAATCTACTTCGTGGGCAAATTGGAAATAGTTTTCCTCTTTTTCCCTGAAGGGTTTAAAGAAGTATTCTTTTATTAAAGGCAGCACTTCATCATTCAGGTTAAAGGGCTGTTCTGACAGGAAGATGGCTTCGTTGCGGCTTTTGTTTCCTACTCTGTGAATGGACAAAGTTTCGATGTGCGTATTGAATAGGTTTATCATTAAGGGGGTATGGTTGTTTAAAAGTTTAAAATTGTTTAAAAGTTTAAAGTTGTTTAAGAGTTTGAGGATTTGGTATCAATGAACTTTGTTCCTTTAAAATCTTGTTTGTTTAGGTAAGTGATGAAATTGTGAATTTTAATGCTTAATCTTTCATATTCATTAACCAAATATTTTAGTTTTTCTTCATCGATATAATCGTTGTCTAAAACTCTGTATAATTGAGAACGAGTTTCTCCTGCCGAACCTTTGGCTATGGATAAAAATTGACGAAATTCAATGTTTCCGTTTCTTTCAAAGCCTTCTGCAATGTTGTCCATAACTGATCCCGAAGAGTCTTTTATTTGAGCATTAAATTTAAAATCTTTGTTTAGTTCAGTGTTTTTAGATATTGAAATTATTTCCTTTGAAAGCCTTCTTGCATCTTGCCAAATTTCTAAATCTTCAAATCTTTTTATAGTAGCCATATAAAAACAATTTTAAACAACTTTAAACTTTTAAACAACTTTAAACTTTTAAACAATTTCAAACTCTGTCTAATTCCAGTTTTCTTCAAATCCGTAATCTTCAAAGCTATCGTCACCTTCGAACATATCGAGGTCGTCTTCGTCAAGATCATCTTCAAATTCGTTGTAACTTTCCTCGTCATCATCGGCAATAAAATGTTTTTCCATTGCTTCGTCCGGCATTTCACCGTGAGAGAAAAGGGTTTCTGGATAGGTGTTTCCCGTTTTTATTTCTTCAATTGCGGCCAATTCGACAAGGAAAGTCCACATATTGATGAAGTCGTACACATAAATTATTTTGGTGTTTTCTTTGTCCAAAATGTCCGAAAGCAAGTAACTGCTCATTGTTTTTTGTTCGCCAGGAACATCACCAGTGTCAAACATTGGAATTTCGTCCTCTTGGTTCCAAGTGTCGTCGCAAGTGTAGAAAGAAGCCACTTCCATTCCGTCAAATCCAAAAGAATTGAAGATGGCATTGTGTAAATCCTCTAAAGTATCTTCTGCAAGTATCGCAATATCTCTAAAAATGTCCTCTTCGGCATCAAGAATTACCCTAAATTTATAAACCATGATCTGTGTTTTTATTGAGAGGTCAAAGGTAAAATTTAATTTTAGATTTTGGATTTTAGATTTCGGATTTGTTGATAATATTTTGGAACGGATTCCAAAAATAAGGTTCAACGTTTTGAAAACACGGAATTTAGGATACTCTTTTTTTGATCTTGTGGATTAGTTTTTTTCTGACCGTGTGGTATTGTTCGTGGCTTGGATAACTTCTGTTGGAAGTCATGTTGTTGAAAATTAAAGCCGTCAAGAGTAAAATTAGCACGCCAACAAATACAGGCGAAAGAACATACATGTAACCAAGGGCTTTTATTTTATCGGAACCAATTATGGCAATAAGTGCTGTTGCTCCTCCGGGCGGATGCAGGGTTTTGGTAATTTGCATCAAAACGATGGAAAGGGAAACGGCCAACGGGGCGGCAATCCAAATAATGTCGGGAACCAATTTATGAACACTGACGCCTATTAAAGCCGAAATTAAATGACCACCAACCAAGTTCCGAGGTTGCGAAAACGGACTTTGAATGATGCCGTAAACCAATACGCTGGATGCGCCGAAAGAACCTATCAAATACACGGCATCGTTACCTGTAAAATGTATGGATTGAACGTAGGCCAAAATTCCAATGGCGACAAATGAACCCAAGAAAGCCCAAAAATGTTCTTTCCAGTCGACTAATGTTTCTTTGTAAAGGATGTATTTGGTCTTGCGGTAATTCCGTTTTATTTTTTCAATTGCCATGAGTTGTTAATTTGCCATGCTTGGCGAGATAGTATAGACTGTATAAGGATAAATCATTTTGGCCGTATATTTTGAAATCAAGGAAACTGCAAAAAGAGGAATGAACAGGGTATAATTATTGGTTAAACCGCAAACCAAAAAGATGGCTGTAAAAGGTGCGTGAATACTGGCGCTCAAAACGGCTGCCATTCCTATAATCATAAAATTTATTGGAATTACGCCAACATTCAAAAAAGTATTTAAAAGGGAAGCGACCAACAATCCGAGAAAAGCTCCAATAAAAAGGCTTGGTGCAAAAACACCTCCATCACCGCCCGATGCCAATGTTATCGAAGTCACGATGGGTTTTAAAATCAATAATCCAAAGAAAGTGAAGGCCAACGTTATTGTCAATGGAATTTCATTCGTGTTGCCAAAAACGGTTTTGATGGCGTGGTAACCTTCGCCGTACAATTGCGGAAAAAGAAACAACGAAATGCTCAAAACAGCCGAACCAATAAGGATTTTGTAATAATGGGTGTTGATTCTTGAAAATTGAGATTTGAAAAATAAAACGCATCGGGTCAAATAAACCGAATTCAATCCAGCTAAAATTCCCAAAAGAATAAAGTAGGGAATAGCTTTCAGGTGCCAAGTCGTAATAGTTACAGTGAACAAAGGCTTTTCGTCCAATAGGAAAATAAGTCCAAAAGCTATGGCGACTGCAATCAAATTGGAAATCAAGAATGCTTTGGTAACTTTTTTTGAAATGACTTCGAATGCAAAAAGAATTCCGGCAATGGGACTGCCGAACAAAGCGGTAACTCCAGCGGCAACTCCGGCACAAATCAATTCGGTTTTGCATTGCCTGAAAACATTTTCTTTTCGCTGTGCAACCGAGCCAATCGTGGCCGAAGCGACAACAGTCGAAACTTCAATTCCCGTTGATCCGCCAAAAACAACTGTCAGTAATCCGTTGATGAAATGGGACGGGATTTTGTAACCGGGTAAATTCTTTGATTTGGTATTGGTGATTTCAAAAATTTCCTTGATGCCTTTGTTTTCTTTTTTCTTGAATAAATATTCACGAAGAAAATAAATGATGGATAATCCGAAAATTGGAAAAACAATAAAGAATATTGGACTTGTGGTGGCTTTACTAAAAAATATTTCTTCGTAATGTTCCGTTACTTTCTTTAAAATAACTCCTAAAAAAGCCGAAAGAAAACCAATCAAGAGGGAAACAATAACTAATTTTTGGAATTTGATAAATTGATAATTTCTTTTAATTCGAGTAGTACTGGTCATCTAAAAATAGTTTTTCTGGGTTTTACAAAACTATAGAAAGAAAATTAGATTTGAATTGAAAAGTAAATTGAATCCTTGTTTTTTATGATTTCTTTATGAGTTATGCTTTTTTTTGTGCGTAAAAGCGGAGCAATTTTTTGTAATCTATATTGGTGAATTGTTACTTCAGAAAAACTTGTTTAGGAACTTTTTTTTAAAAAAAATTAAAAAAAAGACAAGAAATAGATTACTTTATTTGAGAAAATTGCATTATTCCAAATAAATCATTGCGGGTAAATTGGCATTTGGATTTTGGGCAAGCGTTTCCGAGTGCAATTTATGGATTAGTGTTTTCGTTTTCTCGATGTCGTCAATTTGGAACAAAAACAAAACTTCATCTTCATCATCGGCATTTTGCCAAAGATGTTGCAAATACATTCCTTGCGATTGGTGGAATTCTTTGTCTTTTTCCAATACTTCTCGAATAATTTCTAGAGGAACATTTCTGAGTGTGGCTAAGAGATGTGGCATAATTTCATAAATTTAGAGCGTTGCAAAAATTAACAAAGCCCAATCAATTGATTGGGCTTTGTTGTTATTTTTTTTCTTCAGAACAAAGTCCCACAATCTCGTGGAAAGTGTCATGCAAATCAGTAATTGATTTCATTATAACTTCATTTGTTGCGCCGGAAGTTACTAATTTGTGCAAGGCTGCACTTTTGGTTTCTAATCTTCCAGCCGAGGCTAATATGGCTTCGGTTTTAAACTCTTGAGGAATTTCTGATTTTAGCAATGAGGCGGCTTTTGACATCATTTCTTCTGAACGTGCTTTTATCGGGGCAAAATTACCTTCTTCGGCAGGATGGAAAGTTTGTGACATTATTTCGTGAAATTCTTTTATGGCTGGCCATTTTTCAAAAGTGGATTGTGCCGAAATACTGTTGACCACAAAAATAAAAGTCAATGCTAGAAATGTTTTTAAATGTTTCATAAGGGTTTGTTTAAAATTAGATGTTAAAATTATTTTTGGTCAAAAAATGCTTCTGGTATTAAATATTTAATTTCCGAATAACTTTCGCTGGATTCCCAACGACCAATGAATTATCGGGAATATCTTTTGTAACCACCGAACCGGCTCCAATCACGCAACCATTTCCGATGCTGACTCCGGGACAAATTACGGAATTTCCGCCAATCCAGCAATCGTCTCCGATAGAAATGGGCAATGCATTTTCCAGTGTTTTTCTCAATTCGGCCTCAAGCGGATGTGTTGCGGTGTAAATTTGGACATTGGGCGCAAAAAATACGTTCGAACCAATTTTTATGGGAGCACAATCCAAAACCACGCAATTTACGTTAAAATAAACATTGTCGCCACAAATGATATTGTATCCGTAATCGCAATGAAATGGCGGTTCAATATAGAAACTTTTGCCCACATTCGGAATTAATTCTTGTAGAATTTCTTTTGCTTTTTTGGTCAAACGATATTCGGTTACGTTTAGTCGGTGGAGTAAATTTTTTGCTTTTCGACGTTCTTTTACTAGAATTGGATCGCCGGCCAAGTAATATTCTCCGGTGATCATTTTTTCTTTTTCGGTTTTCATAAAAGGCATTAGTTTTTCGTAAATATAATTGAATTCGGCAAAGAACACAATTCATCCTCAAAATTCCACAGTTCAGTAAGTATAAATTTTAAAACGGTTATAACCAATATAAATTTGCTCAAGAATTAATCAACAACTTAAAATTAGAAATTATGACCAAAATTATCATCGTAATCATACTCTTTATTTGCAGTTTGCTGTAGCCTTGAGAGCAAATAGAAAAGCTATCGGACTTTTTGCTACTTTTAAACCGGAAACATTTTTTAATCTTTACTTTATTAGAACCCAGAAATGAAACATACCTACAAAGAATTAATGCAATCGTTAATTATCAGTTTTATTATTTTTATACTATTGGTTTTGGTCAATGTTGCTTTGGGCCACAAGTTGGTTTTTGATAATTCTTTAGGCATTCGATTTTTGTATACTTTGCTTTATACTTTCACGATTGGGTATGCCAATAAAAGCTTGTTCCTCTTTTTGAACAAGTTTTTTGCAACGGAAAAATTTTCATTAAAGAGAGTCATTGTCGGCTTTTTTAGTTCATTTGCGATTACATTGGGAGTTGTTTTTTTATTGCGAATTTTTGAAGATGTTGTCATCAAAAAAATGAGTTTTAATGAGTTTTGGGCTAAAGAAAATCCTGCGAATTACATTTTTGCGATTGGTGTAACTTTTATAGTGGTTTTGTCTTTTCAAGCCTTTTATTTTTACAAAGCCTACAACGAAAACAAGGTTAAAGAACAAAAAATCATAGCAGGAACCGCATCTGCAAAGTTTGAAAGTTTAAAAAACCAATTAGACCCACATTTTCTCTTCAACAGTTTGAATGTTTTGAGTTCCTTGATTGAAGAGAATCCGGATAATGCGCAAAAATTCACGACTTCGTTGTCCAAGGTTTATCGTTATGTTTTGGAACAAAAAGACAAAGAATTGGTGTCGGTTGAAGAAGAATTGGCATTCGCCAAAACCTACATGAATTTGTTGAAAATGCGTTTCGAAAACAGCTTGTTTTATGAATTTTCAACAACCAGTATCAATCCGGAAGCCAAAGTAGTCCCGCTTTCCTTGCAACTTTTATTGGAAAACACGGTAAAACATAATGTGGTTAGCGAACAACGACCCTTGCACATTTGCATTTTTACCGAAGGAGATTATCTGGTCATTCAAAATGATTATCAAAAAAAAGAAGTGTTGCAGGATAGACAAGGAGTGGGATTGCAAAACATCATCAACCGCTACGGAATTATCACGAACAGAAAAGTATTGATAATTCAAACTAAAGAAACATTCACGGTCAAAATACCAATGCTAACCAAACAAATTTCAATTATGGAAACAATGACAAACTATACGGAGAATTCAGCTTATTACCGAGCCAAAAAACGAGTGGAAGAACTCAAGGGGTTTTACGGAAACTTGATTTCGTACTGCTGTGTAATACCTCTTTTAATTTTTATTAATTTGACCTATTCTCCACATTTTCAATGGTTTTGGTTCACGGCTGTAGGTTGGGGATTTGGATTGTTGATGCACGCTTTCAAGGTTTTTGGATACAGCTCCAATTGGGAAGAACGCAAAATTCGAGAGATTTTGAGAAAAGAAGACAAAACACAAATTTGGAAATAATATTTTAACACTTTAAACAATGGAAAATAATTATCAAAATGAAGAGCGCTATTTCAAAGCACAAAAAAGAGTAGAAGAGATCAAAGGGTTTTATGGAAACTTAATCTCCTATTTTGTTGTAAATTCGGGGCTTTTAGTTCTCAATCTTCTAACTTCTCCAAGGCATTTATGGTTTTTTTGGCCAATGCTGGGGTGGGGAATTGGGGTGGTTTTTCACGGTTTAAAGGTTTTTAATTGCATGCCGTTCTTTGGAAAAGATTGGGAAGAAAAAAAAATCAAAGAGCTTATGGATAAGGAAAAAACCAATAATGAAACTTGGAAATAATTTAAAATTAAAAAAATGAGACAATCAAGAAGAATGTTTGACGAATACCAATCGGAAAATTTCAATCACGATGAACGTTATGATTTGGCATACAAGAGGGTGAAAAAAATTAAAGGACTTTATGTTCATGCAATGGCATATTTTCTTGTAAACGTGTTTATTATTTTAGCCAGTTACAATAAAAGTTTATCAGGAACTGAAGTTTTTCTAAGATGGGAAACTTTTTCAACAGCATTTCTTTGGGGAATTGGTTTATTGGTACACGGATTATCTGTTTTTGGAAAAAACATATTTTTTGGAAAAAACTGGGAAGAAAGAAAAATCAAGGAGTTTATGGAAAAAGAAAAAAGCGAAAAATGGGAATAGGAGAAGTAATCAATGTTCAGTTTTTAGTGTTCAGTAAACTTCCATCTTCCAACTTTTAATCTCTAACCTCAAAATGACAACAATAATAATCGAAGACGAAAAACCGGCAGCAAGATTATTGCAACGCAAACTTGAAAAACTCGAAATTGAAGTCGGAGTGATGTTGCATTCCGTGGAGGAATCCATCGAGTGGTTTTCCAAAAATGAACATCCCGATTTGATCTTTCTCGACATTCAATTATCAGATGGTTTGTCGTTTGAAATCTTCGAAAAAGTAGACATAAAAAGCGCCGTAATTTTCACTACGGCTTATGATGAATATGCATTAAAAGCATTCAAATTAAACTCGATTGACTACCTCTTGAAACCCATCGACGAAGACGATTTGGAAGTGGCAATTGCCAAATATAAAATGCGTTTGCCAAAACCGGAAAACAGCCTTCAATTCGATTTTGAACAAATCAAAAAAATGTTCCAAAATCCATTCGACAAAAATTTCAAAACTCGGTTTACGGTCAAAATAGGGCAACATCTCAAAGTCATTTCCGTTGATGAAATCGAATGTTTTTTTAGCGAAAACAAGGGAACTTATATTCATACTTTCGACAACAGAAATTATCTGGTTGAATCCTCTTTGGAAGTTTTGGAACAAGAATTAGATACAAAAGATTTTTATCGAATCAGCCGAAAATTCATCATTCCATTAAAGTCAATCAAGGAAATCGTGGTCTACAGTAATTCCCGTTTGAAGGTGATTTTGCCTTCTTACACAGCCGATGAAGTGGTGGTAAGTCGTGAAAAAGTATCCGATTTCAAGGCTTGGATAGGTTGATTTTTTATTTAAACCAAAAAATCACATAAGTAGGTTTAAAAATACTGGTTTTTAGTGTTTTAAATATTTAACATAGATTTAATCTATCGCTGTTTTAAGCCTTTAAAAAAGTCTTCCTGATGCCAATCAAGATAAAAACAAACAAAGTGTAAACGATAAAAAACGGCACGATGTAATCTATTAAGTTCAAGGGCAACATAACGGCAATAATCAGCAATTGAAAACCCAATCCGTAAATGGAAACGAAGGTCATGAACCAATTTGGAAACGTTTTTACTTTGTAAGCATCGTTGTCTAAAACGTGAATTATTTTGTCGAAAACGCCGTAAACGATTGTGTAAATTCCAAACAAAATATCGACTGATTTTTGGCTTTCACCATGCAAAGCTCGAGGCGATTTGTCTTCAAAAATTTTACTGGTAGAGTCTCCGCCAACCGATTTATTTCTTAAAATCACATAGTAATAATTGTATAAAGTGCCTTGCAATTGGATACAAAAAAAGGCAATTATTGTCAGCCAAAATGATGTTTTGGACACGTAAAAAATTGTCATGAAAAACATGAAATTTAATACAATGTCAAACACGCTGTCAAGGTATCTTCCGGTGTAAGAAGGCGTGTTTTTTATCCTGGCCAGTTCGCCATCGGCAGCATCAATTATTGATTTTAAAATGATGAAGAAACTGGCTAACAAGTACTGTTTTTGTAAAATGCAGCAAATGGCAATCAAGCCGGAAATGCCAAAAAGTAGTGTGACATGAATGGGTGTAAATCGGGTATTTTTTAATCGATTGGCAAACAGTTTTGCTATCGGTCTTCCGTAATCTGATACATCCAGGAATTTATCTTCGGCAGCTAGTTTAGACATTTTGGGTTGTGGAACAAAGAGAAATGCGACAATATAGTCAGATAATTAGTTACGTTTATTCTTCATCAATAGAAGATATTTCTATGGCTCCATTAATCCATTCTGGATTTATTTTAATGGCATCTTCAGGTTTGAGATATACTATTTGAGCTATTTTTTTTATTTTTTCATTGATGGTGTAGGTGTCAATGTATTGGTACAACTCATCATAAGGTTGGTTTTTGCTCTTTGGATTATCATTTACAACTCCAATTTTCAGTAAATCTTCAGGTGAAGCAATGTTTGCTTTTAGGGGAGAATTTTCAATGTTGTTTTTGTAAAATGTATCCAATATAAATTTCTTGGTCGTAATTATTATTACTCCTGAATTCGAACCGTATTTTTTACATACAAGGGAATCTTTATACACGGTCAAAGTGGAAATGTCATTTGGATTTATGGCTTCCATTTGCTCTTTAATATCCTGCATAAATCCTAATTTATTTGCATCAAGAACAATCAATGGGCTTTGTCCATAAACTGTAGATATAAATAATATTGAAAATAAAAGTCCTATTTTTTTCATGATTTAAATGTTATTTTGAAAGTCGATGCAAAGTAAATGTCATTGCCGTCAGCAAAAAGAAAGCCACTATTTGATGTGCTAATCCAAGCCACAACGGAACGCTGTAAAGCAAGGTAAATACTCCTAATGCAAATTGGATAAAAACGATGATTACCAAAGCGGTTATTCCTGATTTTTGATTTTTATTTAAATCAAATTTATGGCTTTTGATAGCCAAGAGCAATATGAATCCAACTACCACATAAGCCAAAGTTCGATGCACAAACTGGACTCCACTTTTTCCTTCGGTAAGTCTCAGGAACCAGCTGTCTTTTTCTAAAATGACACTTTCGTGAAGGAATTGTCCGTCGCTCATCATGGGCCAATAATTATGTATTAAACCGGCATTCAATCCGGCGACAAATCCGCCATATATAATTTGGACCAATAAAAATACCAATGCGATTCGGGCTAATTTTTGCAACGGAAGTATGGCATTTACTTTATTTGGATAGATTAAATCCAAAGCGACCCAAAGTGTGTAAGCAAAGGTTATGAAGGCAAAAGTTAAGTGAAGAGAAAGTCTAAAATGACTTACGTCAGGATTGTCAATCAAGCCGCTGCGAACCATGAACCAACCCAAAAATCCTTGAAAACCACCCATTCCCAACAATATTACGCATTTTTTCAGGGTTTCGCTGGAAAGTCTTTTTTTAAGTAGAAAATAGACAAAAGGAACAAGGAAAACCAATCCAATGATTCGTCCTATAAAACGGTGAAACCATTCCCAGAAATAAATGAACTTGTAATCACTAAGCGAGAAATCGTTGTGGATGTTTATCTTTTGATATTCTGGAAATTTCTTGTATTCTTCAAATGCTTGCGACCATTTTTCCTCGCTCAGCGGAGGAAAAGTATCGGTGACTAAATGCCAGTCTGTCATTGAAAGTCCCGAATTGGTCAATCGGGTAATTCCACCCACCACGACCATTATAAACAATAATATGCAACCTGAAAGTAGCCAAATAACAACTGATTTATTTTCTTTTTTCATTGTTTGGAATTGATTTTTACAAATATATTTTAAATACTACTAAATGTTAATTCAACAAGCGTTAATCTTTAGGCCTAATTTCGCGCCTTTTTTCAATACAAAATCGTACGCAGCCTGATATTCATTTGGAATTTCTCCTTCCATTATGGCTTCTTTCACGGCTTCTTTCAAAACTCCAATTTCACGCGAAGGTTGCAAATTAAAAATCGCCATAATTTCTTCTCCAGAAATGGGTGGCTGAAAATTCCGAACATGATCCCGTTCTTCGACTTCCACAATTTTCTTGCGAACAATCTCGAAATTTTGGTGGTATTTCTTGAATTTACTCGGGTTTTTGGTCGTGATGTCGGCTTCGCACAAAGTCATTAAGCTTTCCACGTCTTCACCAGCATCAAAAACCAAACGACGCACGGCAGAATCAGTGACCAAGTCTTGTGACAAGACAATGGGACGCGAACTCATCATTACCATTTTTTGCACAAATTTCATTTTGTGGTTTAGCGGCATGTGTAATCTTTCGAATATTTTTTTTGCCATTTTCCCACCCAAAAATTCGTGTCCGTGAAACGTCCAACCTTGTTTTTTGTTGAATCGTTTGGTAGGTGCTTTGCCAATATCGTGCAATAATGCCGACCAGCGCAACCAAACATCGTCAGTATTTGGGCAAATGTTGTCGACCACTTCCAAAGTGTGGTAAAAATTATTTTTGTGGGTTTGGCCTTCAATTTCCTCCACTTGGTTTAAAGCGGTTAATTCGGGCAAAATGATGTCCAAAAGTCCTGTTTTGTACAACAATAAAAATCCAACCGAAGGCTTGTCGGTAGAAAGGATTTTGTTCAATTCATCGACAATTCTTTCACCCGAAATAATGTTGATTCGGTCTGCATTTTTTTTGATGGATTGAAGAGAGTTTTCCTCGATTTCAAAACCCAATTGATTGGCAAATCGAATGCCTCTCAACATTCGCAAAGGATCGTCAGAGAAAGTAATGTCTGGATCGAGTGGTGTTTTGATGATTTTGTTTTTCAGGGCTGATAATCCATTGAAAGGATCCGATAATTCGCCAAAATTATCTTTGTTTAATGATAAAGCAAGTGCATTTATGGTGAAATCACGGCGATTTTGGTCGTCTTCCAAGGTTCCGTTTTCCACG
>NZ_PNNA01000013.1 GCF_013823965.1 Flavobacterium sp. | reverse complement strand
AACGGAAGTGTTGGCTTGTATCTTTTTGCGTTTGTCATAGGCGTTGTTGCCATAATAACTTATTTATTTTTACAATAATTTTTACATAATGGATGTAACTACACTATTAATTATTCTTCTGGTTGGCGCATTTGCAACTTATATTTCGGGCGATAAATGGGCTCCAAAAGTGGCCTTGCTTTTTGGATTAGCCGCTTTTGCAGGTTCCATTTGTTTGCTGAGCCAATACAATTTAGGAAACGAAATAAATTATGCAAAACTTTGGATAGCACAACCCAAAATCTATTTTGCGTTACAAGCTGATGGACTTGCACTAGCGATGCTTTTGTTGACAACCGCTTTGACGCCAATTATCATCTTTTCTTCCTTTGGAAATACCTATAAAAATACGAAAGCATTCTATGCATTAATCTTGTTTATGAGCTTTGCAATGGCGGGAACTTTCCTTGCCTCCGATGGACTTTTATATTACATTTTCTGGGAACTTTCGTTAATTCCAATTTACTTTATCGCCTTGATTTGGGGTAATGGTGATGCTGAAGAACGCAAAAAAGCAGTGGTAAAATTCTTTATTTACACGCTTGCCGGTTCGTTGTTTATGTTAGTTGCCTTCATTTACTTGCACCAGAAAGCAGGAAGCTTTTTAATCAGCGATTTGACTAAACTTGAATTATCTTCAACAGAACAATTCTGGATATTTTTGGCTTTCTTCTTGGCTTATGCCATCAAAATTCCGTTGATTCCTTTCCATACTTGGCAGGCAAAAGTGTACCAAAAAGCACCAACCGTTGGAACAATGTTGCTTTCGGGAATTATGCTAAAAATGGGATTGTACAGCGTTATTCGTTGGCAATTGCCTATTGCGCCATTGGCTGCAAAAGAATACATGTACATATTTATTGGCCTTGGAATTGCAGGCGTAATCTATGGTTCTATCGTGGCATTGCGTCAAAAAGATTTGAAAAAATTATTGGCTTATTCTTCCTTGGCACACGTCGGATTAATAGCTGCCGGTTCTTATACTTTAACGCTTGACGGTTTGCGTGGAGCAGTTTTGCAAATGATAGCACACGGTTTTGTGGTTGTCGGCTTGTTTTTTGTTGCCGAAATTATCTTCAGAAGATACGAAACCCGTGCCATTGCAGAAATGGGTGGTATTCGCGCTCAATCGCCAAAATTCACTTCGATGTTTATGATCTTGGTTTTGGCATCCGTTGCCTTGCCATCGACATTCAACTTTGTGGGAGAATTTACAGTATTGTACAGCCTTTCTCAAATAAATATTTGGTTTGCCGTTTTGGGTGGAACAACCATAATTTTGGGTGCTTATTATATGTTGAAAATGTTTCAACACGTAATGTTGGGCGAAACCAATACCAAATTATTCGCCGATGTATCCTTCAACGAAGGATTGACTTTGGTAATCATCATCGCCATTTTGTTCTTCTTTGGATTGTATCCAAAACCAATTATGGACTTGATTACGCCAAGTCTCGAAAACATTTTAACTCAAGTAAACAGATTTAACTAAGTCAAATAAAAAAAATGAATACATTAATAGCTATAACGGGATTAGGTGTTTTATGCCTTTTATTTGAAATTTTAAATTTTAGAAAAGCCATCGTTCCCATAACAATCATTGGGTTATTGGCAGTCCTTGGATTAACCTTTACAGAATACAATACTCCAGCAAATTACTACAACAACATGATTGTGGTGAGCAAATTCTCTGCTTCATTTTCGGCATTGTTTATTGTTCTTACCATTTTCTTGGTGGCTTTGGCACACGATTTCTACGAAGATCACCCAACCAAAATCTCCGATTTTATTGCCATCAAAATATTTATGTTGGCCGGAGCAGTTGCCATGGTTTCTTTTGGAAACTTGGCGATGTTCTTCCTTGGAATAGAAATTTTATCTATTTCGCTTTATATTCTCGCCGCCAGTAACAGAATGAATGTAAAAAGTAATGAAGCCGGAATGAAATATTTCTTGATGGGTTCTTTTGCTTCAGGAATTATATTATTTGGAATTTGCTTGATTTACGGTGCCATGGGAACTTTTGACGTTGCCGAAATAACCGATTGGTCTCGCTCCGCCGAATTGCCTATTTGGTTTCCAATAGGAATTTCATTGGTTACCATTGGAATGCTTTTCAAAGTTGCCGCCGTTCCTTTTCACTTTTGGGCACCGGATGTTTATGAAGGTTCTCCAGCATTGACAACCGCAACGATGAGTACTTTGGTAAAAGTGGTGGCAATGGCAACACTGTATAAATTATTGACCGCCATGAATGCCGATCTTTCGAATGCATTTGTCAATATCATCATGATAGTGTCGATTGCTTCAATGACCGTTGGTAACATAATGGCCTTGAAACAAACCAACGTGAAACGTATGTTGGCTTTCTCCGGAATTTCACACGCCGGTTTTATGTTGATGGCATTGTTAAGCATCAGCAATTCGGCAGGAAACTTGTTGTATTATGCCTCGGCTTATGCATTGGCTGGTATTGCAGCATTTAGCGTGATTTTATACGTTTGCAAGAACAAAAACAACGAAGATATTGCCAACTTTAACGGTCTGGGAAAAAACAATCCTTTGATGGCGGCAGTGCTTACGGCGTCTTTGCTTTCGATGGCCGGAATTCCAATTTTTGCTGGATTTTTTGCCAAATTAGTTTTGTTTAATCAAACTATCGAAGCCGGTTATTTAGTGGTAGTTATTGCGGCGGTTGTGAACTCCATCATCAGTGTGGGTTATTATTTCAAATTGATTTTGGCGATGTACAACAAAGAGCCAAACGAAGAAGTTGCGAAAACGCCTTTTGTATTTTATGCTGTAGCTGTCGTGGCTATTCTTTTGAATATCGTTTTAGGTTTATTCCCTTCTGTAGTATTGGATTTATTGGGTTAATGCTAAATAGAAAATAAATTACACAAAACCATCAAGAGCAATTTTGGTGGTTTTTGTTTTAATGATAAAATAATAATCACAAATTTTAAAATCAAATAGAAGGCAATAATTTGTGAAAATTTGTGAAATTTGTGGTGAAAAAATAATGATTATCCTCTTTACAGACAAACACATAAGACTCATCAAAATATGTTTTTCAACTCGCTAACCTTTGCCATTTTTCTGCCGATAGTTTTTCTGCTTCATTGGTTTGTTTTCAGCAAAAACAAAAGCACGCAAAACGCATTCTTGGTGGTGGTGAGTTATTATTTTTATTCCTGTTGGGATTGGCGTTTCCTGTTCTTGTTGTTGTTTTCAACCTTTTTGTGTTATTTCACGGGAATCCAAATAGAAAAAAGCAAGCAGGAAAAAAGCCGAAATTTTTGGTTCTGGTTGAGCATCGTCTTCAATCTGGGGTTTTTGGCCATCTTCAAATACTACAACTTTTTCGCATTTTCCTTGTCGGAAGCTTTGAACTCCATTGGACTGCATTCGAGTCCGCTTTTGCTGGACGTGATTCTTCCGGTCGGGATTTCTTTCTATACTTTTCACGGTCTGTCCTATGTAATTGACATTTACTACAAAAGAATAAACTCCGAGAAAAACCTGGTCGATTATGCCTTGTTCGTGAGTTATTTTCCGCTTTTGGTGGCTGGTCCCATCGAAAGAGCTACGCATTTATTGCCTGAAATTAAAGAGAAACGAAACTTTGATTTCGAAAAAGCCAAACAAGGCGTTTACCAAATCATTTGGGGATTGGTCAAAAAAGTGGTCATTGCCGACACTTGCTCCACTTATGCCAATGCCGTTTTCGACAATTATACCTCGATGAATTCCTTGTCCTTAATTTTGGGAGCGGTTTATTTTGCGTTCCAGATTTACGGTGATTTCTCGGGTTATTCGGATATGGCTTTGGGAATGTCAAAATTATTTGGTTTGGATTTGCTCAGAAACTTCAATTATCCTTATTTCTCAAGAGATATTGCCGAGTTTTGGCGTCGTTGGCACATTTCGTTGTCTTCCTGGTTTCGGGATTATTTGTACATTCCGTTGGGCGGAAGCCGTGGCAGCAAAATCAAACAAGTGCGCAACGTGTTCATCATATTCGTCGTAAGTGGTTTTTGGCACGGTGCCAATTGGACATTCTTGGCTTGGGGATTCATCAATGCGCTATATTTCTTGCCTTCCCTGCTCTTGGGAACCAACCGAACCAATATGGAAACAGCCGAATTGCATTGGGATTTCAATTCCGTGAAAGTGTTTTTCAACATCTTGGTCACGTTCACTTTGGCTTGTGTGGCCTGGATATTTTTCAGGGCAAACACCATTCACATTGCTTTCGATTACATTGGCAAAATTTTTACCAACGGAACTTTCGCTTCGCAATTCCTGCCCAACCAACGCTACAGTCACGAAATGCTGTTGCTGATTTTGGCTTTTGTCTTGGTCGAATGGAACAGCCGTTACAAAATAGAACCTATTTCGGGAAAATACAGCTGGTTGAAAATGGCTTTGTGTATCTTGGCGATTATCGCCTTGGGAACTTATGCCGATTATAAAACATTTATTTATTTTCAATTCTAATGACATCGCAAACAACAACAAGTTTGCGTAAGCAAACACCGATAAATAAAAAAGCGATTGCATATATGACCGCTAAAAAATATATTCTACATATATGAATAAGTTTGTACTATTAGTTGCCAAAGCATTGCTTACGATTCTAATACTTTCAGTAGCACTGGACTGGATTTACACGACCGTATATTTGCATTCTTCCAATCGAGGAAAAGTGGAAAACGTGTTCAATTCCAAAGCCAGAAATTATGATGTAGTGATTTTGGGTTCTTCAAGAGCCAACAATCATTTCGTGCCCGAACTGTTTGAAAAAAAAGGATTGAAAACCTTCAATTACGGGATGAGCGGCGCCCATTTGTTTGAAGCTTCGCTAATGCTGAAATTAATGGCAGAACGCCATTACAAAATCAAGACCGTGATTCTGGAAGCCGATTTGGGACTTTGCAACGAAAAAGAATCCGATATGATTGCAGCAAAATTCCTGCCCTTCATCCATCATTCCGAAGTAATCAAGAACCATTTTTCGAAACTGGAAAATTTCAATGAGTTGTATTATATTCCTTTCTACCGTTATGTCGATTTTGATGCACTAATAGGTTTCCGTGAAATGTACAATACCGCTACGGACGAACCCACGAATATTTTGGACAATCAAGGATATCATCCTTTGGGTCACAAACCTGGAAATATGAAGAACGACATCCGAGCATTGAAACCCATTCGCAACAAATATTATGAGGAAATCAAGCAAATTTGCCAGCAAAACCACTACAATTTGATTACCGTGATGACGCCAATGTGCTCCAATGTAACCGGAATGGATTATTTTGAAAAAGCCAACAAAATCTATCCCGAAATTCACAATCTGGAAAACGTGGTGCAAGGAGACCAATACTTTTCTTCCTGCGGGCATATGAACGATACGGGAGCGAGGCTATTTACGGAGATAGTTATCAATAAATTTTTTGAGAAGAAATAAAAATAAAATGGCAAATAACACAAAAACAATTCGTTGGGGAATCTTGGGATGTGGCAACGTTACTGAAGTAAAAAGCGGCCCAGCTTATCAAAAAACGGAAGGTTTCAAAATTGAAGCCGTGATGCGAAGAGATGCTGAAAAAGCGGCCGATTATGCCAAAAGACACAATATCGATAAATATTATTCGGATGCGGATGCCTTAATCAACGATCCCGAAATCGATGCTATTTATATTGCCACACCACCAGACACACATCATTTTTATGGACTAAAAGTGGCTTCGGCGGGAAAAATTTGCTGTATCGAAAAACCATTGGCACCGAGTTACAAGGAAAGTCTCGAAATTTACGAAGCCTTTCAAAACAAAAATATTCCACTATTTACGGCCTATTACAGACGAACTTTACCGCGTTTTGAACAAATAAAAACTTGGTTAGACAATAATGCCATTGGAACCGTGAGAACCATTCGATGGAATTTGACCAAATCGGCTTCTGACCAAGATTTGTCGGGAGAATACAATTGGCGCACCGATGCCAAAGTCGCTCCCGGTGGCTATTTTGACGATTTGGCGAGTCACGGTTTGAACTTGTTCACTTTCCTTTTAGGAGACATCAAGGAAGTTTCGGGTTACAGCTTGAACCAACAAGAATTGTATTCGGCCAAGGATGCCATCACCGCTTGCTGGATTCACGAATCGGGCGTTACGGGAAACGGCAACTGGAATTTTGGAAGCCATCAAAGAGAAGATAGTGTTGAAATTGCCGGAAGTACAGGAAAAATAACATTTTCCATGTTCGAAAATGACCCAATTATACTTTCTAATGAAGAAGACGAAACGGAACTCTTTATCGAACATCCTGAAAACGTGCAATTGCACCACGTGGAACGAATTCGGGAACATCTTTTGGGCAACACGCAGCATCCTTCTGCCGATTTTTCGGCCGTGAGGACCAGTTGGATTATGGACAAAATTTTGGGAAACCTATTGGAATAAAAAAAACAGCTCCAAATATGAAGCTGTTTCTTGTCAAAAGATTTGTTGAATTACTATCTTTTAGAAAATGTTTTTACAAAGGTTTTATCGTTATCTGTCACTACAAAAGTGTAGGCTTCGTTTAGAAAGTTGTTGATGTCAAAAACCTTGGTCACATTTTGACCCGTAAGGAAAGCGCTATCATAAACCTCATTGTATTCGCTATCGTAAATTTTTATATTCACCGGAGATTCATCAAGATTTAGGATGTTTACACTTACCAATCCATTTTTGTATAAATATACTGGTTTGTAAACCTCTGAAACTGCATTACCTGATAATGAAGCCATGTCTCCAACAACTGAAATTTCATATCTAGAAACTTTTGTGTCAGATTCAGCTTGCAGGAAGTAAGTTCCTTCCGGTAAGGCTTTCAAATCATAGGTTCTATTGACATTTTCTTTAGAACTCACATTTTCCGAGTGAATTAATTTATCGTTTGCATCATAAATAGATAAATCGATTTTATCTGTCTGATTTAAGGCAAAAGTTACCATCTTTCCTTGTTCTTTTTTTACATCCAATGTAAAATCAACAGTACCAGCTTGCATATTCATAGTTAATAATGTTACTACCAACACTAAACTAAATTTTGAAATCTTTTTCATAATTGTACTTTTTAAGTTATTAATGATTTTATTTGAAGCAAAGATATAGCAGTGATTTGGCGAGCAACAACACCCAGTTTTCCAATTTGTATTCTATTTTACCTTTTACGAAAACGATAAAGGTTAAAAAAGACAATTGTGTGTTGTTTTGAGTTAATTTTGCATTGATTCCAAATTGCAACATTATGAAATCGCCATTAAAAAACTCTTTGCGGAAGCAATTGGATAATCATCGAACTCCGATGAAAAAAATTGTGAGGTAAATACCATTAAAGAAAAAGACGATACCTTGCTCAAAATAACTTGAACCTGTATGAAAAAGATACTTCCTACCCTAGAAATTATTGAACCATCGTTTGGAAATTCCTTTACTTTGACTAAATATGACGGAAATGAAAATAGCAAAGCCCATTTTTGGCATTACCATCCCGAAATCGAATTGGTGTATGTAAACGGTGGTGCGGGAAAACGCCAAGTGGGCAGCCATATTTCTTATTACACCAGTGGCAGTGTCATTCTTATAGGAAGTAACTTGCCCCATTGCGGTTTTACCGATGAAAAAACCGGAAACAAAAAAGAAACGGTGATACACATAAAACCAGACTTTCTGGGGACTGATTTTTTTGGAATATCAGAAATGAAAAACATCAAGCATCTTTTCTATAGAGCCAAAGCGGGGATTGTCTTTATCGGTGAAACCAAAAAAAGGCTTGGAAACAAAATAGAACTTATTGAAAATCAACCTCCATTTGAAAGACTGCTCACTTTGCTCTCAATTCTAAATGAAATGGAAGAAGCCACTGAATTCAAGGTTTTGAATGCCGAAGGATTTTCGATGCAAATGCAAATGCAGGATAACGACAAAATAAACACGATTTTTAATTATGTGAAAGATAATTTCCAGGAGCAAATTACTTTAGACGAAGTGGCTGCATTGGTCAGTATGACAGTTCCCTCTTTCTGCCGTTATTTCAAAAAAATTACCAAAAAAACGTTTACCAAGTTTGTCAATGAATATCGTTTGGTCCATGCGTCCAAACTATTGGCGGAAAAACCAATAAGCATTACCGAAGTTTGTTTTGAAAGCGGCTTCAACAACTTTAGTTACTTCAATAAATCATTTCAAGAATTTACGGGCAAAAGCGCTTCGCAATATCGAAAAGAATTGCGCTCCGTTCTGGAGTAAATGAAACATCAACAATAATTTAAAACAAAAATTCCCGTTGACACAACATCAACGGGAACTTTAAACCAACCATTTTTAACCAACCTAGTTATTTATCCTGATATCTAAACTCCCCGTTACTTTGGGTTTTGAGTTATTAGTTCTATAATAGACATCATCTTGATCATTCGTGTTTTGGGCATAATCATGATCATAGTAATCATTATTGTTTTGGCTGTATTGGTAAGCTCTACCACCTTTTACGGTTCCAACAATGTCAACAATTTGGCCACGACGGTTATAGATAATTTGCAAATCACCCACTCGATCCAAAGCGTAGCGGTTGTAAGTCATGTAAACAGAACCTACTCGCATAATTCTACCATAAGCATCATAGTTTACGAACACGTTTCCTACACGTCTTACTCTACCCATGTTGTCGTGTTCAATTTTCACACCATAATTCCTGCTTTGAACATTTGCATTTCTGCCATAGGTTTTATTTACGACACCCATTCTTCTGCCTTGTTTGTAATACACTTCGCCATTTGAAGGACGCGTGTTAAAATCAAATTGTCCGTCAGGGAATATAAAGAATTCAACGCCTCTTTCCACAAAAACGATGGGATCGGCATTTCTAAAATCAACAGGAGATTTTCTATCGTTTCTTTCTGCTGCATTGGCTACAATACTTCCCATAAAGAAAATACTAGCTACTAAAAAGGTAATTTTTTTCATGATTTCCAAAATTTGGGTTTTGCCTACTCTTGAGCTTTTCGGCTTTCGCTTTTTGCATTTGTTTGATTGGGTATATCCAAGTAGCGTGCCAAAAATTGGAATCCGAATTTCGTGTTTTTAAAGTTCGGACCAATAATTCACAATCAAACTCCACGATTACAGCACTTTAAACCCAAAATAATTTTTAAAAAATTTTGAAAATTGGCAGTTCTTTAACTAAAAACAAACTTCATTAGCTCCGCAAAGTCTCCGACTTTGAGGATGCGTTAGTCAGTCTCCGACTGACAACAATTCCCAATAAAAACCTAAATTAAAAACAGCCGAAACCAGAATGGATTAATTTTGCAACAGAAAATCAATTGGCAAAGCCAATAAAAGAATCAGGATATGGAAAACAAATTGAAAGTACAGATATGGTCGGATATTATGTGTCCGTTTTGTTATATAGGAAAAAGAAGAATCGAAGAAGCATTAAGCCAATTCGAACACAAAGAAGCCGTTGCCATCGAATGGAAAAGTTTTGAATTGGATGCTCATTTTACTCCTTCATCCAATGATAATTTGGCAGAACATCTCGCTGATAAATACGGAAGAGATATCGACTGGGCGCAAACTATGCTGGAGAACATGATCCAAAATGCTAAAGCGGCTGGACTGGATTTTCATTTTGACAAATCAGTTCTGGCCAATTCCCACAATGCCCACCGATTGTTGCATCTGGCAAAAAAACACAGCCTTGCCGACAAATTAGAAGAAATATTATTCAAAGCCTATTTCACTGATGGTAAAGATTTAAACAATTTGGACACATTAGCCGAATTGGGAATTGCAGTAGGCCTCGATGTCGAAGCCGTTGCCCAAGTTTTACAATCCAATGCCTACAGCAATGAGGTAAAACAAGACATTCAAGAAGCTGGTGCCATAGGCGTTCAAGGCGTTCCTTTTTTCGTTTTCGACAATAAATACGCCATTTCCGGCGCGCAACCCTCCACGGCTTTTTTGCAAACCTTGGAAAAAGTCTGGCAGGAAGGACAATTCGATTCGAAAATAACCTTGGTAAACAGCACGACAGAAAACAGTTGCGACATCAACGGATGCGATTAAACTGATTGGGACACGGATGACACGGATTGCCAAGGCAAAACACGGATAAAAACGGATTTTTCAATCCTGTAAAATCAGTTGTATCAGCGGAACACCCGTGTCATCAGCGTCCATTTTTTATCAACAATATTCCAAAATTAACTTTTCATCTACCCGACCTGAAATCATTATTCCGTAATTTTACGGGATGTATGCTTTAGTCGATTGCAACAATTTTTACGCTTCCTGCGAAAGGGTTTTCCAGCCCCAATTCGTGGGAAAACCCGTTGCGATATTATCCAACAACGACGGCTGCGTGATTTCCAGAAGCAACGAAGCCAAGGCCGTTGGCGTTCCGATGGGCGCTCCGGCATTTCAAATCAAGGAATTAATCAAAGAAAAAAACGTCAAGATTTTCTCTTCCAATTACCCGCTTTATGGCGATTTGAGCAATCGGGTAATGACTATTTTGAACCAATTCACTCCCAATCTGGAAATTTACAGCATCGACGAAGCTTTCCTGAATTTTGACGGATTGAACATTCCCGATTACCACGATTACGGCCTCCAAATGAAAACCCGCGTCCAAAAATGGGTCGGAATTCCCGTTTGCATTGGCTTTGCCGAAACCAAGGCTTTATCGAAAGTGGCCAACAAAATTGCCAAGAAATTTCAAGACAGGACAAAAGGCGTTTACGTTATCGACTCCGAGGAAAAACGCATCAAAGCACTGAAATGGACCAAAATTGAAGACGTTTGGGGCATTGGCTATCGAATGAACAAAAAAATGAAGTTGAAAAACATCAAAACTGCCCTCGATTTCATCCATCCGCAACACGAAGCTTGGATCAGGAGAGAAATGGGCGTTGTGGGACTTCGATTGAAATACGAACTCGAAGGAAAATCGGTTTTGGACTTGGAACCCATTGCCGAGCAAAAGAAAAGCATCGCCATTACCCGAAGTTTTCCCAAACAAATTGCCGATTTTGATTTGTTACGCGAGCGCGTGGCGACTTTTGCCTCGGTTTGTGCCGAGAAATTAAGGGCTCAAAAATCCTGTTGCCACACCATTATCGTGATGCTGGTCATCGACAAACACAGCGTTCAGGCATCGAAATATTATTTTAATATGGCAATTACTTTACCTTTTTCGACCAATTCGACCTTGACCATTTCGAACACCGCCATCGACATATTGAAAAAATTGCACGCTGGAAACGAAAACATCAAGTTCAAGAAAGCAGGCGTAATCGTAACCGAATTGATTGACGAAAACAGGAAACAATTGCAATTGTTCGAAGAAGAAAACCCAAAACATTTGGCCTTGATGCGAGCAATGGACAAACTGAACACCAAAATGGGCGACAAAAAGGTGAAATTGGCGTCGCAAGATTTGGAAAGAACTTGGAACATGAACCAAAATTACCTTTCGCCGAAATATACCACCAACTTCAAAAACATTCTCGAAATACGATGTCAATAAAAAAAGACCAAAAGCTGATTTTTTTCACTCCCAATTTCGAAAGCGAGCTGCGAATCCCTTTCATCAAAGAAGGTGTTTCGGCAGGATTTCCCTCGCCTGCTGCCGATTTTATGGAAACCGGCATCGACCTGAACAAGGAATTGAGCGAAAATCCTTTGGCCACTTTTTATATCAGGGTCAATGGAAACTCGATGATTGACGCCGGCATCAACGACAAAGACGTTTTGGTCGTTGATAGAAGTCTGGAACCCCAAAACAACAAAATCGCGATTTGTTTCATCGACGGCGAATTTACCGTAAAACGCATCCAAGTCGAAAAAGATTGCTTGTACCTAATGCCGGAAAACCCCAATTATCCTGCCATAAAAGTCACCGAAGAAAACCAGTTAATCATTTGGGGAATCGTGACTTATGTTATAAAAAAAGTATAGAAACAAAAAAAGCCTCTTCTTTCGAAGAGGCTTTTAAGTACCCGGAGCCGGAGTCGAACCGGCACGGTTTCCCACAGGTGTTTGAGACCAGCGCGTCTACCAATTCCGCCATCCGGGCTTCAGCAGACCGAAGCAACAACAGTTGCTTCACGCATTAAAAGAAAATTGCTGTAAAAACAACCCCTTTTTGTTTAACACGGTGCAAATGTAAAAAATAATATTAAAGATTCTAATAAAAATACTGAAAATTTTCCTTTCAGAGTTCAATTTTATTCCTAAATTTGCACCTCGGTAAAACGAAACACACCAACTAACTACATCCGAGGCGTATACATCATCAGGCAAAGACAAAAATCAAAACCGAATTGTGTTAGCGTAGCGGAATAAAAACAACATACTAAATGTCACACTTAGAACCAGAAGCTAAAATTTTTGCGTGCTCTGAAAGTGTTTATCTCGCAGAGATAATAGCCAAAGAATACGGAATTCCTTTAGGCAAAGTTACAATGTCTAAATATAGTGATGGAGAATTCCAGCCATCCTATGAAGAATCCATTAGGGGTTTACGTGTGTTTATTGTCTGTTCAACTTTTCCAAGTTCTGACAATTTAATGGAATTATTGCTTATGATTGATGCCGCAAAACGAGCATCGGCCAGACACATAACGGCAGTAATACCTTATTTTGGATGGGCAAGACAAGACAGAAAAGACAAACCAAGAGTTCCAATTGGAGCTAAATTAGTGGCTAAGTTATTAGAAACAGCCGGCGCAACAAGAATTATGACAATGGATTTGCATGCAGACCAAATTCAAGGATTCTTTGAAAAACCAGTAGACCACCTTTTTGCCTCGACAATATTTTTGCCTTATGTAAAAAGTTTAGGATTGGCAAATTTAACCATTGCATCACCTGATATGGGAGGTTCAAAAAGAGCTTATGCCTATTCAAAATTCTTGGAATCGGATGTAGTAATTTGCTACAAACAACGAAAAGAAGCAAACATTATCGACACCATGGAATTAATTGGTGAGGTAAACGGCAAAAATGTGATTCTAGTTGACGACATGATTGACACCGGAGGCACATTGGCGAAAGCCGCAGATTTAATGATAGAAAAAGGAGCATTGAGCGTAAGAGCAATTTGCACACATGCCATTTTATCTGGCGCAGCATACGAAAAAATAGAAAATTCGAAATTAGTCGAATTAATAGTCACTGATTCCATTCCGTTAAAGAAGGAATCAAAAAAGATAAGAGTGGTAAGTTGTGCACCTCTTTTTGCCGAAGTAATGCACATGGTACAACACAACAATTCCATTAGTGGAAAATTTTTGATGTAATTTCTGTCTCGAAGGCACAAAGACACAAAGAATTGAATGGTTGCAATTACCATTATTAAAAAGTAATTTATTATTAACTATATTTTTTTACAATGAAATCAATTACAATTAAAGGATCAGAAAGAGAAAGCGTGGGCAAAGTTGCGACTAAAGCCTTACGTAATGCTGGAGCGGTTCCTTGCGTGCTATACGGAGGAAATCAACCAGTGCATTTTTCAGCAGACGAAAGAGCATTCAAAACATTGGTTTACACTCCAAACGCACACACTGTTGTGATTGAACTTGGTGAAGGAAAATCATTCAATGCCATTTTACAAGACATCCAGGTTCATCCTGTGTCAGACAAGATTTTACACATTGACTTCTTTCAGTTATTTGATGACAAAGAAATCACTATGGAAGTTCCTGTAAAAATCGTTGGAACATCAAAAGGTGTTCTTGGTGGTGGTGTTCTACGTTTAAACACACGTAGATTAAAAGTTAAAGCGTTGCCAAAAAATCTTCCTGATTTTATTGAGGCCGACATTACTCCACTTGAAATGGGGAACAAATTGTATGTTACGAAACTAGTTTCTGACAACTACAAATTATTGCACCCAGACAACACCGTTGTTTGTCAAGTAAGAATTTCTCGTGCAGCTATGAAAGCAGCTCAAGAAGCAGCAAAAGCAGCAAAAGCACCTGCAAAAGGAAAGAAAAAATAATCTTTTTTCAATCATTCAAGAAAGCATCAGTTGTAAAACTGGTGCTTTTTTTGTTTAATGGAATGCCTCCAATGGCCTTTTCAAAAACATTTTCCAATTTTCAAATTAGCTTATTTTCAAATTAGCTTACTTTTGCATTATGATAAAATGGTTAAATAAACTGTTTTCAAGAACAAAAACAGCAGACAACACTGATTATATGAAAAAATTTTTAATTGTCGGACTTGGCAACATTGGCGCCGAATATGTTAACACCAGACACAATATAGGTTTCAAAATCGTCGATTTTTTAGCCAAAAAAGAAGGAATCCCTTTCGAAACCGTAAAACTGGGTGCACTCGCCGAATACAAGCTCAAAGGAAGAACATTTTTGCTCTTGAAACCCAATACCTATATGAATCTGAGTGGCAAATCCGTAAAATATTGGATGGATAAAGAGAATATCCCTCTCGAAAACATCATGATCATTACAGATGATTTGAATTTGTCTTTCGGAACCATTCGCATTAGAAAAAAAGGCAGTGATGGCGGACACAACGGACTAAAAAATATTCACGCCATCTTAAACACGACTGATTACACGCGCTTTCGTTTTGGCATCAGCGACGAATTCAAAAAAGGGAAACAAGTAGATTACGTTTTGGGCGAATGGGACGAAGAAGAAAAAACAAAACTTCCGGAGCGACTGGAATTGGCCTCCGAAATCATAAAGTCCTTTGGAACCGCCGGGTTAGAAAACACGATGACTGCTTTTAACGGGAAATAATAAAATGGGATACTTTTTTATGTTATCTTGGCTCTTCTTTTGAGAAAAACAAAAAACATTTTCTAATTTTTCTCCATTTTTATTTACAACTTGTTAAAATCCTTAACTTTGACAAATATTTTGATACGATGAAAACAATTACTCCGCTTTCTATCCAAAGAATCCTTGTTATCCTTTGTTTATTTGCTCTTGGCAATGCCTACAGTCAAATTAAAAGTCCATCTACCAAATCTATACTTGGTAAATCCATTAAGGCGAAAAACAGCAATCCAAACAATGCAGCCATTCGATGTGTCACTGTAGAATATGAGCAGTATCTACAAGAAAAAAATCCAAAAAGATTAAAAGAAGCCCAATTTGAAGCTTGGTTAAGCCCATTGGTTACCAAATACAAAACGATGCGAACCAGTTCTAAAACTGCCGCAACAATAATAACAATACCTGTTGTTGTTCACGTGATTCACAGCGGTCAAGCAATAGGCGTTGCACCAAACATCACCGATGCTCAAATACAATCACAGATTACAGTTTTGAACCAAGATTTTGGAAGAATGCTTAATACACCTGGTTATAACGCAAATCCGGTAGGAGCTGATGTTCAAATTCAATTTGTTCTTGCAAAAGTAGATCCAAACGGAAATCCAACTAACGGAATTGATCGTGTGGCTTTTATTCAAGAATCTTGGGTAGGAAGAGGTACTGACATAGATTTAATTGTAAAACCAGCTACCATTTGGGATCCTACCCAATATTTGAATATGTGGACTTTTAACATAAGTGATGATATACTGGGCTATGCTCAATTTCCAAATTCCTCAGGTTTACAAGGGCTTAACAGTTATGAAGGAGACGCAAATACAGATGGCGTTATTTCAAGTTATGATGTTTTTGGTAGTAGTGACATTAGCGCTTCCTTTTTATTGGCCAGCCCATACGACAAAGGAAGAACCATGACTCATGAAGTGGGACATTTTCTTGGACTAAGACATATTTGGGGTGATGGAAATGGTGATGAAGCGAGTAACAAACCTGATTGTATCGCCACTGATTATTGTGCAGATACACCTCAAGCAGGTTGGGAACACTTTACTTGTGGCGTTTTTGACACTTGTCCATCTGATCTGGGTAATGATATGGTGGAAAATTACATGGATTACACTAACGATGCCTGTATGAACATATTTACCCAAAATCAAAAAGACAGGATAATGGTCGTTATGGCTAATTCCGATAGAAGAAGTTCTTTAAAAAATTCAACAAAAGGCAATGCAATTCCTTTATTCCCCAATGACGCCGAAGTTAAAATCGAAACCGATTATGCTTTAGCCAATGTTTCTGACTGCGCATCATTACCGGCTGCCACAAACAAAAAGGTGACACTAACCAATAGAGGAACATCTCCTTTAACATCCGTAATTTTAAATTATTCCATGAGCGGAGGAGCCAATCAAAACCAAACTTGGACCGGTAATCTAGCACAAAATGAATCGGCAATGGTAACACTTCTAAACACGGCTAGTTATGGCATCTTAAACGCAAGTGTAGGAACAACAAATGGAACTACTGACGAAAGGGCCAGCAACAACACAGATACGGAAACTTTCTCTCCAATTAATTATACATTTACCAACTATGTGTTTAACTTACAACAAGATTTTTGGGGTGATGAAATTACTTGGGATTTAAAAGATGGAGCGGGAACCGTTTTATATAGCGGTGGTCCTTATGAAGGCAAGCACAGTGAAATTTTACCTTTGCCTGCACTAATAACCGAAAACTGGACGCTTGCCAATAATCAATGCTATACATTCACCATATTTGACTCTCAAGGTGACGGAATTTGTTGTGGTGGTGGAAATGGTTATTACAATATTAAATCTGCCGATGGAACAACAACTGTTGACTCAGGAGCATCTTACGGCACAATAAAAAACATCCTTTTTACCACCAACACCCTTGGAACAAACGAGTTTGAAACATCAAACGACATTTACCTGTATCCAAACCCCACAAAAGGCACATTGAACATCAGTATTCCAAGTAATTTTGGTTTGCCGAATAGTTACGCCATCAGCAACGTTTTAGGCCAGAAAATCAGTCAAAAAGAGGTTTCAAAAGAATCGGATTTAATCGTAAACACTTCGACTTTAAGCAATGGAATCTACTTTATCACCATTGTAAAAGAAGACCAGAAAAGAACCTTGCGATTCATAAAAGAATAAGGTTGCAAAATAAAATTGGAGAGGGTTGATTTATTTCAATCCTCTTTTTTTATATGTTATTATTAGTATAAATTTGCAGCATTCTAAAACAATTGCTTTGAAGATTTTTCATTCCATAAACGATTTCCGTTCCGCCAAAAAAACAATACTCACTTTGGGCACATTTGACGGCGTGCATATGGGTCACAGAAAAATTTTGGAAAAAGTAACCCAAAATACAAAAAACGGGGAATACGAAAGTGTGGTGCTTACTTTTTTTCCGCATCCGCGAATGGTTTTACAAGGGGAATCTGAGGTCAAATTACTCAATACGCTATCTGAGAAAATAGATTTATTGGAAAAAATAGGCATTCAAAATCTTGTCATTCATCCTTTTGACGAAACCTTTTCGAGATTAACCGCCGAAGAATTTGTTGAAACCGTTCTTGTGAATCAATTTCATATCCAAAAAATAATTATAGGCCACGACCACCGTTTTGGAAGAAATCGCACGGCAAATATTGATGACCTAATTGCTTTTGGAGTACAACATAATTTTGAAGTAGAACAAATTTCCGTTCAAGAAATAGATGCTGTTTCGATAAGTTCCACCAAAATCAGGACAGCTTTGCTGACAGGAAACATGGCTTTGGCCAATGAGTTTTTAGGCTACGACTATTTTATGTCAGGTACTGTTTTGAAGGGAAAACAATTGGGAAGAACCGTTGGATTTCCGACTGCAAACCTTCAAATAGACGAAAACTACAAACTCATTCCTCAAAACGGGGTTTATGTGGTCAAAAGCATCATCAACCAAAAAACCATTTTCGGAATGATGAATATTGGGTTTAATCCAACCGTGGCAGGAAAAAACTTATCCATCGAAATTCACTTTTTTAATTTCGATGCTGATTTGTATGACCAAAAAATATCGGTTTCTTTGCTTGAATACCTTCGTCCGGAACAAAAATTCGACTCGATTGATTTACTAAAACAACAATTGGTAAAAGATAAAAATGATGCTTTGGCCTATATTAACAGCCTTTAATATTTGAATTGAGCCACTTTTACTTTGCCGTTTGACAGCCCGCATTGTAGTTCTATAAACCAAGAGAAGAAAAACAGTACTACAAATTCCATAAAAAAACCCATTCCCTTTATTTATTGGAATGGGTTTTTTATTTATTAGACAAATGAGATTGCCATTTATTAATTGACAATGATTTTTTTGCTGCTTTCGCCTTTCGTCGTTTTAATTTTTACAACATAAATTCCAGAGCTCATATTTTTTATTGGAATTTGAACATCAGTTTGTTCACTCTCGCTAACATCCCAATTTTCAATCTTTTGACCTAACATATTGAAAAGCGCAACCGAATTTACTGTTGCCTCCGCCAAGTTGTTTTTGATGATTAATGTTTTATAATTATTGGAATAAAAAGCCAAAATTCCATCCTCTTTGTCTGTTGTGTCCAAACTAAGGGTTTTGTTAGTGTACTTTAACACAAAACGATCATTGAAAGTCCCTTCCGCTGTGTTGAAAGTATAATTCCCTCTTTTTAAATCAGTTACCGTATTAGTAACCTTGTCCTCTAGAAACACGGCCTGATTGGCTAACAATCCATCCACTTGGGCAATGTTTATAGTGAAATCACCATTTATTGTAGTACGATATCCTAATGGTACTTCGTCATTTTCATCAAATGGCAAAGCTCTACCTTGAATCACCAAATTGGCATCTTGGTTCAGGCTATAAAAGTCAATAAATTCGTTTCCGTCAAAACTCTCTCCGTCAAAACGATCGTCATATTCATTGGTAGCGCCTGTTATGTAACCTACCAAGGTTTGCTTGAAAGCACCTTGTGTATTGGTCAAGTTTAACCAAATTCGGTTTTTTTCGATAACTTTAGTATTTGCCGTTTTCCCGTTAGGGTTTTTAGTTTTGAAAAACTGGGAGTTGTTCCCTGTTATGCCATTTACCCCTACTCGCATCGTGTTGTCGTATACAATTTTGCTGGTTGCAGGAATTCCAACTTTAGTAGACGCAAAAAAACCTTGACCTGAAGCAATTTTTCCAGTTGGAGTACTCTTATTGCTTCCAGGGCTTGTTGCTGGACCTGTTGTAGCATCTGAATCTATTCCTACACCTCCTGTAATATTGTAAGTTGCATAATCATCTGAAGTGTAAGCAAAAGCGCCGGAACCAGCTGAACCGTTAGTAATATTTGTGGCATCTTGTATTACAGTATTGTGTGTCCAAAAATATATCGTTCCACTCAAAACAGCAGCATTGTCAGTCAAAAATTCATCTGCATCCAAAGCCGATGGATATGGATTTCCTAAAAGATATGATCTATCTGCAATTACATTATTGATTTCGTAGTGACCGTTATTTGGTACGCCTGTAAAAGTAACATCCAATTGATTAGAAGGAGGCGAACCTGCCGATGGAATCTCAGCACCTTGATTAGCAATGTATCCTTTCCCTGCAACCATATCTGTGTCCGCATCAAAAAAACTCCAATCTTCTCCTGCGGTTGTAACTTCATATGAATAGAAGGTGCCTCCATCGGGATATAATTCCCCTAAAGTCATAGGAGAAACAGGTGATGACCAATATGTGTAATCTGTTTTACGAGCAGTGGTAATTCGCTGGTAATCTATATATCCAGAATTAGCTTTAGTTGTAACATTATTTATTTGAACCAAACTAGCTGTATTTTCAAAGTTTAAAAAACCTGAATCCACATCTACGAAATCAGTAACAGTAAGTGTATTTGAAGATTTTACAGTTAATGCTCCCGAATTTAAAATTGTTAAATTATTTGCGTAAGCTACAGAATTTGTTCCTGAAATAATTGGGGATCGTGTAGTAGATGGTATGGTGACGCAATTAGATGAAGTTGGCACTCCACTAGGAGTCCAGTTTGCAGCTGTATTCCAATCAGTGCTTACAGAACCATTCCATACTTTATCAGGGTTTATTATTGTTACTGCTGACGATGCCGCTGAAGTACAACTACCATTAGAAACAGTATAAGTATAGGTTCCAAAAGCAAGTCCTGATATAGTTGTACTAGTTCCTGATCCTGTAGTCGTTTCACTTGATGTTCCACTTCTTGTTAAAGTCCAAGTTCCTGTTGCTGGTAAACCATTTAAAACAACACTTCCTGTTGATAAAGTGCAGGTTGGTTGAGTGATAGTTCCTATTGTTGGGGTGTTTGACAAAGGCTTTACGGTAACTGTAATTGTTTCAGTATTAAAATATGTATTACCATTATAAGTTGTAGTACAAGTTAGTTTAGCTGTATAAGTACCAAAAAGGGCATTACTAATAGTTGGATTTTGAGTAGATGTTGTTGTAACTAAATTGCTAGGGTTAGTTATTGACCAACTGTATATAATACCAGAACCTGTTGCCCCTGTATAACTACCAAACAAATTAATTGTGCTGCCTTGACAAACAGGCGAATTGGATGCAGCAACAGCATTTAATGTCCCTCCACCATCCATAATGTTTTCAAAAATAAGTCCTGTATCAGAATTTCCAGTACCATTACAGTTAGCATACCTAATTGTCCCTATAAAAACAGAGTTATCATTGGTACATCCTTGGTTTGTAGCAGTTAAACCATTCTCACCTACTTGAAGAGACGCATTTTCAGGTAAATTAAAGTCAGATTTTTTTCCAAATAAAATTGACCCCATAGTAGGAGTAACAACAACTGATAGAGTATTTATATAATTACTGATTTCTAGCCTTAAAGTCAATTGACCACTTATTGTAAGTACTCCTATAGAATTAATAATATCTGAATTGGCAATTATAACGTCTCCGGCTTGAATCAAAACAGCTCCAGTTCCTGCTATTTGACCAGGATATCCTTGTCCAACAGTAGGTTGAATCCAAGAAGAACCATTCCAACGCTGCCAGCTCGTAAGATTTGTCCAATCCCCGGTTGTGTTTACATTAGAACGATAATCTCCAGCTGCTTGTCCAAACATAAGGTTAGCAAAAAACAGATTTACGACAATAAGCGTGTAGGCAAATTTTTTAGAATTAAGTAAAAAAATTTTCATAAAGGATTTTTTTAACACCTGCTCATAAATTAATTTTAAAAAACAGATAAATTAAGGGCAGTACAAAGCAAACTAAACTTGGTAAGAGAAAGAAATTAAATCGTTTAACTACATTTTTATTAGATGTATTGCTATTTTTATAAGGGGCAAAAATTTCATTGTTTGTGTTTATAATAAAAAAAACGAAATTTGAATGCTGAACATTTAATTATTTCTGACAATAACCCCCTGATGAAAGACATTTTTTCCATAAAAGAAGCCATACAAAAGATAGAATATTTTTGTGCTTATCAAGAGCGATGCCACGAAGAAGTAGTGGCTAAGTTACAGACTATGAAGATGGATTCAAACGAAATCGACCAAATTATGGTGCACCTCATCGCCTCTAATTTTCTAAACGAAGAGCGTTTTGCATGCAGTTTTGCCAGAGGAAAACACCGTATCAAACATTGGGGAAAAATCAGGATTGCCAACGAGTTGAAGTTTAAAAACATATCACAAACACTTATAAATACAGCTCTAAAAGAAATCACTTCCGAAGAATATCTGGAAACATTTCACGCATTGGCCGATCGAAATTGGGAATCCATTCGGGAAACGAATGTTCTAAAAAAACGAAAAAAATTCTGTGATTATATGCTTCGACGTGGTTTTGAGAGTAATTTGGTTTACGACAAAGTGAAGGAATTAGAAAATAGTGGTCAGTGATAAGTTTGCAGTAGCACAATTTCCTGAAGAACCAAAAATTTAGTTGTTTGTCATTGATATTGGTGCGACAATCTATTTAAAATTATACCGTATTCCAAACAACAGATTTCCTTTTGGCATGGGAACCAAATTCGTTTCAGTATACACCGTATTGAAAATATTATTGGCAAACAATGAAAACTCAAAAGCACTTAAAGTATAGGCTGCACCCAAATCTACAACCGCATACGAATCGCCATTAGTTCGTTCCGAATAGCGATATAAAATCGAATTGGTAACGTTTTTCAAGAATTGCATATGGCAACTTCCCACAACTTGATGCTTCAATGAATTGACGGAATACTGCGAAAAATTATAAGTGCTTTGTTTAACTGTGTCTTCTATAAAAGAATAGCCTAACTGTAACTTTTGGTTAAAAGAGTTCAAAGTAAACATATAATTGAGTTGTGTTTCAAAACCTTTCGTGGTAACATCCTGAATATTATGGGGTTGCCAAGGATCCGTGTTTTGCATTTTAACATAATCAATCAGTCTATTGGAGTCGCGATTAAAAACCGCCATTGTGGCATTAAAACGTTCCGTATTCCATTTTAATCCAATTTCCTGCGAAAAAGCTTTCTCCGGTTCCAATTCAGGATTCCCTATTGTAGTTGGTGATTTATAATTCAAATCGGTAAAAGTTGGGACTCGGTACGTATAACCCACATTTCCATAAACCCTTACATTAGGATGCAATTGATATCCAATGTCAACACCTGGAAAGGCGAAAAATTTGAAATCCGAAAAATAAGTCACGGCCACTCCCGGGGTGATGTCCATCTTGTCATCAAACAATTCAAAGCGATGTTCCAAAAACAAGGTGCTTACAAAACGGTTGTTGTCCCCTAGATTGTTACTCGAAAGATACACTTTTGCAGTTTCCACACCAAAACCTGTAACTCCAATATTTGAGGTGTACGACCCATTTAATTCGGCCGCGATTTTGTTTGAAATATGCAAATTTCGGTAAATGGATGGATTGTTTCTAATATAAATATATTCATCCTCATTTCGCCTCCAATACACCCTTGGCTTCCACGTAAAATTGCCATTTTTGATAACTGTCGAAAAACCCACCAAACTCGCTTTTGTTTCTTCATATTGGTTAATGGCTGCAGGCGAAGCATAAAACCCGTTTGCACCAAAGTTTCTGTCTGAAAGAGAAATCAACATAGCAATGGGCAAATTCTTCTTGTTGAAAGTGCTCTTTAATACAAAATTTTGATTGTCATAATCGGTGTTGTAGCGATAACCTTCCGAGGTGTTTTTTGAATAATGAATAATATGGCTGCTTTTGTCCAAACTAATTCCCGCAGTAACTGCAGCATCCATTTGATTGTAAGACCCACCTTGTACACGCAAGGAAACATCTGAATCAGGTAAATCTTTTGTGATGATGTTGACGGCTCCATTAAAAGCATTTTGGCCAAATATTCGCGCAGCTGGCCCTTTTATAATTTCAATTCTCTTAATAACTTCAATGGGCAAAGCCAGATTCATAGTGTGATGTCCCGTTTGGGCATCATCCACCTTAATTCCATCCACAAGCAATGAAGTTTGGTCAAAACTTCCGCCACGAATGTATAAATCAGCTTGCATTCCATTTGTCCCACGGCGCCTAATGTCAATACCCGCAATTTGCTGTAAAGCATCGGCAACAGTTGAAATTCCGGTTTTTTTTAAATCTTCGGCAGTAATCAACTGAATGGTCCTGGAATTTTTTTCGAAAGGCAAATCAATCCTTGTGGAAGAAATGACAACTTCATCAAGTGTATCTGTCTTTTGGGTGTTTTCCTGTGCGTTTGCTATCAAACAAGAAATAAAAAAGGAGGCCAACAGGTATTTATTTTTCATTTATTAGGGTATTTGATTATTTTAAAACGTTGCAAAAGTCGTAACTTTCCGGACTATTAAAATAGTCCAGTTTTAAAATGATAGATAGTCCGGTTAATGCATTGTTGAAAAAACTGATTCACTTTGATAAATCAAGTGCCAGTCCAGTTTATATCCAAATTTCCCAACAAATCATCAATGCCATCCAGCGCGGTTATTTGGCAGGAGGCACTTTATTGCCCGGAACCAGAATCTTGAGTCAATTAATTCAAGTCAACAGAAACACGGTCGTGGCAGTTTATGATGAATTAGCCTCTCAAGGTTGGGTTGAAATAAGGGCTAACAAAGGTACTTTTGTAATTGTACCTGAACAGAAAACAGCCACCATAAAAGCACGGTCGAACAGAATAGGAGACCTTTACAATTTTGCAGAAACAACCGGATTTCCCTTTCAACCCTCTTTTCATTTGTCATCAACGCAAGAATTTTCAGCAGCCAAGTACGAATTAAATGATGGACAACCTGATTTAAGACTCCATCCCATTCACGAGTTTTCAAAATGGTATGGTGCTTCGATGAAACGCAAAACATTGATTTCTAAATGGAATCAAAATAAAAAAACAAGACATTCGGTCTTTGAAAACCAACTGTGTAATTATTTGAATGCTACAAGGGGATTTCACATTAAACCCAAAAACCTAATCAGTACAAGAAGCACCGAAATGGGTTTGTACATTATGGCACAACTTTTAATTCGCCCAAAAGAGGTGGTTTTGGTTGGGGATTTGAGCAATTATGCTGCCAACATGATTTTTCAACAATCGGGGGCCACTATCAAAACAATTCCTGTTGACGAACAAGGCTTAAATGTGGATTATATTAAAACCCATTTTGTAAAAGGCGCGATTCGCTGTGTATATCTTTGTGCCAATCGGGATTATCCGACCACTGTTTCATTAAGCGCTGAACGTCGTTTAAAACTGTTAGAACTGGCAAAGGAATACCAATTTGCCATCATAGAAGATGATTTTGATTATGATTTTCAGTTTGAAGGCTTGGCTAAACTACCCATCGCCAGCTCGGATGCCAATGGAATGGTCATTTATTTGGGAAAGCTTGGTCAATCTTTATTCCCAAGTTTTCAAACAGGATTTGTGGTAGCTCCGGAAAATTTAATTTCAGAAGCCAAAAACTATTTGCAAATACTGGATCGACAAGGCGATTTAATCCAGGAACAAATGCTGTCTGAATTGATTTATGAAGGCGAAATTCATCGATTACTCAAAAAAAACGTCTTGGTCTATAAACAACGACGGGATTTTTTATGCCAATGTTTGGAAGAAAATTTCAAAGACACTATTCGTTTTAAAAAACCAACGGGTGGCTTGGCACTATGGCTGCAATTTAATACCGTGATTCCTTTGGTTCAACTTTCAGAACAAGCGCTCAACCACGATTTGTTTTTGCCCAAAACGATTCTTTATCAAGACAAAGACACTTGCGCAATTCGCTTGGGTTTTGGCCATTTGAATGAAGAAGAAATTGAGGCTATCGTAAAGAAATTGAGACAGGCTTATGATTTAGTTCTAAAATAAAAAAGTCACACATTGCTGTATGACTTTTAGTTTTATTATTGAAATTGTCTTAGTCGGCTAAAACAATTACTTTATTGTCTTTCATTTCGATAGTTCCAGAATTGATGGCAATGGTATAATTCTGATCATTCACTTTCGTGAATAAATCTTCAGTTTCCTTGCTG
>NZ_PNNA01000104.1 GCF_013823965.1 Flavobacterium sp. | reverse complement strand
ACAGCTGCATTGCCACAGTTGTCCACCAAACTCCAAGTTCTGGTAATGGTGTACGTTCCTTGGCAATTGTCCACTTTCACATCCGAGTAAGTTGCATTCAATACAGTGGAACAGTTGTCCGCTTCGTTGGTTACGTCCAATGCAAGTCCCGTTGGTGTGTCATTGACTGCACAAGCGGCATCCTTGTATAAGGTAATATCCGCAGGACGGGTAAAGGTTGGCAATGTATTGTCGCTTACCGTGATGGTTTGTACTTGGTCTGCTGCAGCATTGCCATTGGTATCAACCAAATGCCAAGTTCTTGTAATTACTTTACTTCCTTGGCAAGTACCCGCTACTGTTACGTCTGTAAAGGTAGCATTTAAAGTTGTTGAACAATTATCCCATTCGTTGGTTACATCAGCTGTTACCGCTACACTGGCATCATAGGTACAAGTTGCATTGGTGTAAATGGTAATGTCTGCTGGACGGGTGAATGTTGGAATAATTTCATCTTTCACGGTTACTTTAGCTGTTTTGGAAGCAGAATTCCCGTTAACATCGGTCACTGTTAATGTAACAATATTTGGAACTGCTGAAAGAACGTGTGAGCCAAGACCTGCAGTATTATCTGTCGCATAGCCATCCCATTCTAAAGAAGGAACAAAAACATCAGAACCATTGTTGTCACCGCTACTAATTGTAGATTTTCGCCTTAGCGTATTATCTGCCGTTGAAATAATACCGGAACCCCATTCTGTGCCAGGGTCTACCCCTATTTGGCCAATAATATCTATATTGACGCCATTATGCACAAGAGCGACGGCATCGTCACCATTATAAAACGATGTTGATGAAGTTTGATCTGCTTGCGCCAAAACAGCCGCTGATGCATCTGAAGTAGCCAATATGTATACATCTCCCGGAGCTACAGTTCCTGTTAAAGAGATTGAAGTAGAAATACTGGAAGATCCATTTGAATAAAATCGTATTGCATAGTTGCCACTAGAGAGATTAATTGAATTTGAAGTTCCATTATATATTTCAATCGCTTTGATGTTCCCCGATCCTTCTATATATTCTGAAATGAACAGTTCCGTAAGAGCATCACCATTTACATCGGAACAACTAAATACATTAGGCGACACTGCCAGCGATGCAATACCGCAAGCATCAGTTGAGCCGTTATTCACTTGTGCAGGAGTTATTGTCGCACTGCCACTTGCATCCAAGTTTACTGTTATATTTTGTGTAATTACAGTTGGCAGTACTTTATCTTCCACAGTTATCGTAGCGGTTGCAGTACTTTCATTATTACAAGCATCTTTAACAGTCAGGGTTACCGTATTAGGACCAACATTGGCACAAGTAAATGATGAAGGAACCACGCTTACCAAAGTTACGACACCACAATTATCTGTAGAGCCATTATTCACTTGATTTGCCGTAATACTTACTGTTCCAGCGGCATTCAACTGAACCGTGCTATTTTGGGCTATGGCTGTTGGAGGCGTATTGTCCGTAACCGTAAATACATGGTTTACCGAAGTACTGTTGTTGGAAGCATCTTTCAATGTATAAATACGGGTAATCGTTCCGTTACAATTGGTACCAACCAATGAACCTGTAGAAGAAGTAAGGGTCAAGTTTGCTGTCAAAGTACAATTATCAGAAGCTGTTACGCCAGCTAAAGCCAAGAATTGGGTCATTGTAGTAGCCGCAGCAGGAAGGCTTGTATTACATTCCAGATCAACAGGTGTTGGAGCAGAAACTATCGGTGCCAAATTGTCCAAAACAGTAACATTAGCTGTACCCGTGGCAGAATTACCACTCGCATCGGTAACCGTCAAAGTTACAGGAACGCCTGAGCTAGCAGCAACAAAAGATTGACTATTGTTTATAACCCCTGGAGATGCTGGCGATGATTCAGGCTGCCATACAAAATCACTATATTTATTTCCACTTCCTGAAAGTTTTAGACTTCCCCCTGCTAAACTACCTCCTTCGCTATATGGTAGGTTTGTAGAAGTCTGTCCTGAAGCTAATCCTTGCCCTGAAGCTACTGTGAATAATCCTTCATAACTCAACAATTGGACCACTGTGTTTGTTGAAGTATTTACTAATGCAACACCATCATTTGGACCATTCTGTATACCGTCTGTAGCAAATGAAACTGCAAATGTTCCAAAACCATTACTCTGATTTGGCATTAAACCTGACAGCGAAGTTGTTTGACTTGGACTTGTATATATAACTGCAGCCGTAGAGTTAGATCCATTGTATCTCACAATTGCATAGTTAGCCAAATTAATTCCTGCGTTACCAGCAATTTCTATAAACTCGTTAGTGTCATTAGTTCCTGAATTATCGTAATGGATTTCATTAATCCATACACTAGGTGCAGGAGCTGATGCTGTAACATTAGAACAATTAAAAGTATTTGGGCTTACACTTGTTAATATAACTGCTCCGCAGCCATCGTTGCTTCCATTATCAACCTGAGCAGGTGTGATTGTTGCATTTCCTGACGCATCCAGATTAACAATGATATTCTTTGTTAGCACAGTTGGCGGAGTTACATCCTGAACTGTTACTGTTGCCGTCGCAGTTTTTACATTATTATTGTTATCAGTTACTGTCAGGGTAACCGTATTGTTACCTAGGTTAGCGCAAGCAAAGTTAGAAGGACTAACTGTAAGCGTTTTTATGCCACAATTATCAGCACTTCCATTATTGATATCCGCTGCCGTAATTGTTGCTGTTCCTGCGGCATTTAATTGAATTGTGATATCTTGAGCAATAGCGATTGGAAGTTCATTGTCGGTCACCGTCACGTCAAAACTGCAAGTGGCCGTGTTGCCCGAAGCATCGGTTACCACGAATGTATTGGTAGTTGTTCCAATTGGAAATACCGACCCACTGGCTAATCCTGCCGTTTGAACAATGGTTTGTCCCGGACAATTGTCTGTTGAACTGTTGCTGTACGTTACAACTGCGCCGCAAACTCCTGAATCATTGTTTACGCTAATCGGTGCATTGCAAGTAATTGTTGGTTTCTCGTTGTCGGTTACCGTTACGTCAAAACTGCAAGTGGCCGTGTTGCCCGAAGCATCGGTTACCACGAATGTATTGGTGGTTGTTCCAATTGGAAATACCGACCCACTGGCTAGTCCTGCCGTTTGAACAATGGTTTGTCCTGGACAATTGTCTGTTGAACTGTTGCTGTACGTTACAACTGCGCCGCAAACTCCTGAATCATTATTTACGGTAATCGGTGCATTGCAAGTAATTGTTGGTTTCTCGTTGTCGGTCACCGTCACGTCATAACTGCAAGTGGCCGTGTTGCCCGAAGCATCGGTTACCACGAATGTATTGGTAGTTGTTCCAATTGGGAATACCGACCCACTGGCTAGTCCTGCCGTTTGAACAATGGTTTGCCCCGGACAATTGTCTGTTGAACTGTTGCTGTACGTTACAACTGCGCCGCAAACTCCTGAATCATTATTTACGGTAATCGGTGCATTGCAAGTTATTGTTGGTTTCTCGTTGTCGGTTACCGTTACGTCAAAAGTCCTAGTATCCTCTCCGCAACCATTCGTGGCCATAACGGTAACTGTTGTTGTTCCAATTGGAAAGATTGACCCAGAAGCCATTGAATAAGTAATTATTGGTGCAGGTGTACCCGTCGCTACTGCTGCATCATAATTCACCACCGCTCCACATTGGCCCGCATCATTATTGACTGAAATATCTGAATATGTTGTGGTTATAATCGGTACAATATTGACTGTTACCATGCCGCTCACATTTAATCCTCCCCAGAAACCGCCTCCTGTAGATGTATAGCCACCATATTGGTATGAAGAACATTCATTTAGTTTATAACGAAATGCATAATAATAAGTTCCAGAAGTAGGCGGTGTAAATGTATACTGGTATTCATCATTATTTGCTCCTCCACCAGCAGCATTGAAACTTGCCGTTGCCCAGTTGGTCCAAGTTGAAGGATTAGTGTTTGTTGTGTTATAACCAAATTCAGCAACAATTCCGGCACCTTGTAATCCGTTACCTGGAGTTAAACCAGGCTCATATACTTGTCCATAAGCAGTCAAACTCCCTCCTTGACAAATTGTTGCTGTTGGTGGAGACTGAAGATTGACATAATCAAGATTGCTATTAACCGTAAATGTAGCTTTATAATTGGCTCCTAAATTAGAGCTATATAAAGTACCTGAGTTTGGATTATTTCCAGAACAACTATTATAACTGGCGGTGGTATACACTTCTATAGTGTAATTTCCATCGGCTAAGGAGTTTAATAAATTTGGCGAGGTTAAATATGGATTTGCCACACCGTTTTGTCCCCATTGTTGATTTTGTGATCCATTTCCATTTAGAACATTAAGATTTGTATCAAATGGTAAATTTATGGATAAGAAAGAACCTGAAGGACTTCCAGTTGGATAAACTCTATAATACAAATTCCCGTCAGACACATTACATTGATTTCCATTTCCATTATTCAATTCTTTGTAAGTCTTGTTTTGGCCTCCAGCAATTATTAAGGATTGATTATTGCAAAATACACCCAAATTGTTGCCATTAAAATCAGCATTATTGGTAGTCGCCTGAAGATCATAGTAATTATTACCCGTATTATTTTTATTCAAGACAATATAGGATTCATAAATACCCGATGTCGGGCCAGCATCCGTAAAAAATATCTCAAAAGTAAATCCTGAAGTCTTGCCATATGCTTCAAGAAATAACTGGGCTCCTAACTCACAATCATTAACATACCAAGAAGCCGTAAAATTTCCTGCTTCATCAGCAATGGTAGTCCACAATACGTGTGGTTCTGGAGTTACAGCACCACAATCCACATCTGGATTAGTAAGATTAGCCACTTCTAGCGTCACTATTTCGCCCGGTTTCCAGCCAGTACCAGTAATGTAAACTGTTTCACCTGGGGCATAATCTAGATCAGCCTGATCAAGTGTCACTGTTGGTTCTTGCGCGAAAGCCGCCATCGAAAAGAACAAATTGGCTATTACAACTACAATAGCGAAGATTCTTGATTTACGTAGAATTTTTTTCATACAAAAAATGGTTTATTTTAAAAAATGCTTACTCGTCTAATCCAAAAAAAAACTAGCTTAAAAAGATGCTTTTCAAATGCTTGCGCAATCTAAAAATCGAAAAGAAATTGTCTCTTTTTAGCTGTTATTAATCTAAAACTAGATAAATAAAATACATTTGATACTTTTATTCGATGAAGTGTTAAAATAAACTATAAACTACATTTAAATACTCATAATTTAAAATTAAAAAGTAATCTAAAATATTTCAATCACTTCTTTTTTAATAATTTAAACCCATTTTAATTTTAAATTATGAGTATTTTTATTGTTATTAAAAAAAGAATGAATCCAAAATAAATCAGAACTTTCTAAAATATTTCCCAATTTGAATTTATAAAACCATTCAAAGACTTATTTTTGCGCTATGGCAAAGAAAAACACAGACAAGATCGTTTTTGATCACATAAAAGTCCTTGATGCAGGTGCAAAAGGCGTATCGGTGGCAAAAGCCCCGGATGGTAAAGTAATTTTTATTCCCAATGTCGTTCCGGGCGACGTGGTAGATGTGCAAACTTTCAAGAAACGCAAGGCGTATTACGAAGGAAAAGCCGTGAAATTTCACGAATATTCCGAGCACAGAATCGACCCAATTTGCGAACATTTCGGGGTTTGTGGCGGTTGCAAATGGCAAAACATGCAATACAACCAGCAGTTGTTCTACAAACAAAATGAAGTGCAAAATCATTTGCAACGCATCGGAAAAATAGAACTCCCCGAGTTTGAACCAATTTTGGGTTCCGAAAAACAATTTTTCTACAGAAACAAAATGGAATTTTCGTTTTCGAACAGCCGCTGGTTGACCGAAAAAGAAATTGACAGCACCGAAGACTTGGGCAACAGAAACGCCTTGGGATTCCATATCCCAAAAATGTGGGACAAGATTCTGGACATCAACAAATGTCATTTACAAGAAGATCCATCGAACCAAATTCGTAATGAAATCAGGGCTTTTGCCAATGAAAATGGCTTGACTTTTTTCAATCCAAGAGCGCACGAAGGTTTGTTGAGAACCTTGATGATGCGAACAGCTTCGACAGGTGAAATCATGGTTTTGGTACAGTTTTTCGAAAATGACAAAGCCAATAGAGAATTGCTTCTCGATCATATTTACGAAAAATTCCCGCAAATCACTTCATTGCAATATGTTGTAAATAATAAAGCAAACGATACGTTATACGACACCAACATCAAATTATACAAAGGCAGGGATTATATTTTGGAAGAAATGGAAGGTTTGAAATTCAGCATCAATGCTAAATCTTTTTACCAAACCAATTCCGACCAAGCCTACGAATTGTACAAAATTACTCGCGATTTTGCCGGACTTTCTGGAACTGAAACTGTTTATGATTTATACACCGGAACGGGAACCATTGCCCAATTCGTATCGAAAAAAGCAAAAAAAGTCATCGGCGTGGAAAGTGTTCCCGAAGCCATTATTGATGCCAAAGCCAATGCCGAACGCAACAATATCACCAATTGCGAGTTTTATGTGGGTGACATGAAAGTGGTTTTCAACGAAAGTTTCATTGCCCAACATGGCAAACCCGACGTGATCATTACCGACCCGCCAAGAGACGGAATGCACAAAGACGTAATTGAACAAATACTGAAAATAGAACCTTCAAAAATTGTTTACGTAAGTTGCAACTCGGCTACACAAGCCAGAGATTTGGCCTTGATGGACGAAAAATACAAGGTGACTCGTGTTCGCCCAGTGGATATGTTTCCACAAACGCATCACGTGGAAAATGTTGTACTTTTGGAAAGAAGAAATTAGTATTTAGTGTTCAGTCGCAGTAATCAGTTGGCACTATTTTCATTGAAAATGTTTTTTTGCCATTCTCATTTAAAAAATTTATGAAAAAAATAGTTGCACTTTTATTAATCGTCTTATTTACTTCCTCCAGCTGTGAGAAAGACGATATTTGCGATGCCAATACGCCCACTACTCCAAGGGTAGTGATTGAATTCTTCAACATCAGCAATCCATCTGTTTTAAAAAATGTGACAGATTTAAAAGTCATTGGTGACGGAATGACCGAAGGCATTGTTTTTAACACGAGTGAAACAGGTGATAAAAAATATTTAGCCAATGGAAGCAAAATCATGATTCCATTGAAAACGGACCTCAATTCGACCACTTATCAATTTATCCTGAATTCCACTAATTCAAATCCAACTTTGATAGACATTGATGAAGTCACTTTCAATTATACGAGAAATGATGTTTATGTGTCGAGAGCTTGTGGTTTTAAAACGCTTTTTACCTTTGATCCCATCAATTCTTTCACGCAAACTGCAATTCCGGCCACTAAACAAAAATGGATGCAATATATTTCGGTCGAAAAAAGTAACATAGCCAACGAAAATGAAACACACATTAAAGTATTTTTTTAGTATTGGGCTGTTGATGTCGTTGTCTTTTGCACAAGCTCAAGACACCATCCCAAACAATACTTCGCTCGAAAGAACAAAAATTGTGGGCGAAATTCCAGAAGCGCCAAAACAAGTGACAAAGAAAACGACAACAGTCACAAAAACCGACACCATTGTTCCGGTAAAAAAGGATCGTTATGGGGTTCGTGTGGGTGTTGATTTGTATAAACTGACCCGTGGTTTATACGATAAAAATTATAAAGGAATCGAATTAGTGGGCGATTATCGTTTGACTAAAAATTATTATGCCGCAGCCGAAATTGGAAGTGAAAACAAAACTACCGAAGACGACAGATTGAATTCCACCACCAAAGGAACTTACCTAAAAGTAGGTTTTGATTACAACGCCTACGAAAACTGGCTAGACATGGAGAACATCATTTCGATAGGTTTGCGAGGTGGTTTTAGTACTTTTAGCCAAGAATTGAACAGTTTTAAAACCTACAATCCTAATCCTTATTGGGGCGAAATGCCTTGGAAAACTTCAGGCGAAAAATCCAATGGATTAACCGCCAGCTGGCTGGAAGTCGTGGCCGGATTAAAAGTAAAAGTCATCAACAATATTTTTGTGGGTTTCAGTCTTCGCATGAACATGTTGATTACGGACAAGAAACCAAGCAACAACTTCGAAAACCTTTATATTCCGGGATTCAACAGAACATATGCCGGGAATTTTGGCGCTGGATTAAACTACACGGTTACCTATTTTGTTCCTTTGTATAAGAAGACAGTAAAGCCAAAGGGTAAATAATTACGAATTTTGAATTACGTTGAAGAAGAAATCGCATTTATTACTCTCTTTATGGGATTTCTTCTCCCTCGAAATGACAAAATCTTTACTAAACTGTTCGTAATTAACTTAGCCTATTTGCTTGATTCCTTTTATGAAAATCCAAGACATGAATAATTTCTCGCCGTCTTTAGTTTTGGCAGCTTGAAATTTTGGCGATAAAATAGTTCCCACCGCGAAAGCCGTAAACGGAATCCACAAGCCCTCCAAATTGGTATATTTTCCAATCAAAAATCGGAACGAGATAAATAATATCGCAAAACAACCCAATTGGTATAAAAAAGCGCGTACTTGTAATTTTGTCATAGTAACTTAGTATATTATTGAACGTTGTCGTTCGGGGTTTGAAACTTCGTTCTCTTGCTTCCTTCGTACATTTCATATTTGACCAATCTCGCTTCGATGCTGGCGTTGAAAAGTTTGATTTTTCGAGAAGGTTTTAACCCCACGAATTTCAAGGCTTCTAGATTTCCGGTAATAAACCAGGCATTGGTTCCTGGATAATTTTTCTTCAAGGTATCGCCAATATTTTTGTAGAAACGTTCCATGTGAATGTCCAATCGTTCGTCATAAGGCGGATTGAAAACCATGTGTAATTTTCCTTGAGTCGTTTTCTCCGTGTCGAAAAAGTTTCTTTCCTCGATGGTGATGTATTCGTCCAGATTGGCGTTTTTGATATTGTCTTTGGCTTTCATCACAGCACTTGGCGCCTTGTCGTAGCCTTTTATGGTGTAATGAAATTCCCGAACTTTTTTCATCAAGGAATCCATAATTTGGTCAAACAAATCATTGTCCCAGTCGTTCCATTTCTCGAACGCAAATTCCTTGCGGTTGATATTTGCCGGAATATTGCAGGCAATCATTGCGGCTTCCGCCAAGAAAGTTCCCGAACCACACATGGGATCCAAGAAATCGCCTTGTCCGTCCCAACCCGAAAGCAACAGGATTCCCGCTGCCAAAACTTCATTTATTGGAGCAATATTTGTTGCCAATCGATACCCGCGTTGGTGCAACGAATTCCCGGAAGTGTCCAATGCCACCGAAACTTGGTCTTTGTCAATATGAATGTTGATTCTTAAATCGGGATGAATTTTCTCGATGCTTGGTCGCTGTCCGGTTCTCTCGCGAAACTGGTCCACGATGGCATCCTTACATTTTTGGGAAACAAATTCGGAATGATTAAAATACTCCGAATGCACGGTCGCATCAATCACAAAAGTTTGGTTGGCACTAAGAAATTTCGACCAGTTTACGCCTGAAATACCTTTATAAAGTGCTTTTTCGTCTCTTGCTTTGAAGGAATAAATAGGTTTCAAGATTTTCAAAGCTGTTCTCAACGACAAGTTGGCTTTGTACATAAAACCTTTGTCTCCTTTAAAACTTACCATTCTCACACCTTGCTCCACGTCTTGTGCGCCCAGCTTTTTCAATTCCTCAGCCAGTATTTCTTCAAAACCAAAAAAGGTTTTGGCAATCATTCTATAATTATTTTCCATTGTAAAATCAAGTATTCGGTGCAAAAATACACTAAATTTGCAGACTTGAATTAATAGAAAAAGAATAAATGCCGAATTCGCTAAAACCCAAAACCCATAATTGGTTTGCCTCTTGGTTTGACACACCATATTATCACACCCTTTATAAAGAAAGAAATTACAGGGAAGCACAGATTTTCATGGACAATTTGACGCACTACCTCAACCTTCCAGAAAAGGCAAAAGTGCTCGATTTGGCTTGTGGCAAAGGCCGTCATTCCATTTATTTGAACCAATTGGGCTATGAAGTCATCGGTGCCGATTTGTCCGAAAACAGCATTGCCGAAGCCAATCGAAACCAAAACGAAACCCTTCATTTTCAGGTGCACGACATGCGCGAAAAATTTGAGGACAAGTTTGACGCCATATTCAATTTGTTTACCAGTTTTGGTTATTTTGAAAATGACGAAGACAATTTGACCACTTTGAAAGCGATGAAAGAAAGTTTGACCGAACACGGTTTTGCCGTAATCGACTTCATGAATGTCAACCAAGTCATCAATAATCTGGTTCCCGAAGAAATAAAAACGGTCGATGGCATTGAATTCCACATCAAACGCTATGTGAGCGACGGACACATTTACAAGGAAATCGACTTTGAAGACCAAGGCGAAAAGTTTCATTTTACCGAAAAAGTAAAAGCCTTGACACTAAAAGATTTTGAAGAAATGATGGAAGATGCCGGGATTTATTTGCTGGATATTTTTGGAGACTACAAATTGAAAAAATTCCACAAAACCGAAAGCGAACGATTGATCATGATCTTTAAATAACGAGTTTCGGTTATTTGTGTATTCGGTTATTTGTCTTTTCTGACGGATTACCGAATTAACAAATTAACGAATTAACATATAAATATGAACTACCTTTTACCCTTATTTTCAGTACTTATAGGCTACATTATTGCCCTGTTTTTAAAACCAAAAAGTAAAACCAATCTTAAGTTATTATTGGCTTTCAGTGGTTCGTTCTTGCTTTCGCTTACCGTGATGCATTTGTTGCCGGAAGTATATGAAAGCCACAACCACAACATAGGGCTGTTTATTATGGCGGGAATTTTATTCCAGATTATTTTGGAATTTTTCTCCAAAGGTGCCGAACACGGACATGTTCACGGACACGAAAAGATGTATCATATGCCATGGTTGCTATTCATCAGCTTGTGTATTCACGCCTTTTTGGAAGGATTTCCCGTAAGTCATCACCACAATTTAGCGTTGGGAATCGCCATTCACCATTTTCCAATAGCCGTGATTCTGACCATGTTTTTTATAAATGCCAAACTGGACAAGAAAGCTATTTTTGCCTTTATGGTGACTTTTGCCCTCATGACACCACTGGGAACAATCATATCGGATTATCTTCCTTCATTGAACGATTATTACACCGAAATTACTGCCGTAGTCATCGGGATATTGTTTCATATTTCGTCCACCATTATTTTTGAAACCAGCGAAGGACACAAGTTCAATGTCGCCAAGGTTTCGATGATTATTTTTGGGGTGGTGTTGGCCTATTTCATATAGCCACCAATCCAGCAATTTAGATAAAATTTTAAACTATTTTTCTAAAATATTATTTGTTAAATTTGCCAATTATTAAAAATAACTTTGTGCCATGGTTTCATTGTGGCAAAAAAACATGAAAATGACCTTTACAAAAACCACAGAACAATCCTCAAAATACGAACATTTAGAAAAAATGTCGGTTCAGGAATTGTTGTCCAATATCAATCAAGAAGACAAAACCGTGCCGATGGCCGTCGAAAAAGCCTTGCCACAAATCGAATCTTTGGTAGCCGAAATTGTTGCCAACATGAAGCTCGGCGGACGATTATTTTACATTGGCGCCGGAACATCGGGACGTTTGGGAATTCTTGATGCATCTGAATGTCCGCCAACATTTGGCGTTCCTTTTGATTTCGTAATCGGACTAATTGCCGGTGGCGACAAAGCCATCCGCAGAGCGGTTGAAAATGCCGAAGACAACACCACACAAGCCTGGATTGATTTGCAAAAATACAACATCAACGAGAATGATGTCGTGGTTGGGATTGCTGCCTCGGGAACCACGCCCTACGTGATTGGCGGTTTGAAAGCGTGCAATGAAAATAATATTACCACCGGAAGTATTTCTTGCAATGAAGGAAGTCCTCTTTCGCATACCGCAAAATTTCCTATTGACGTTGTCGTTGGTCCAGAATTTGTGACTGGAAGTTCGAGAATGAAAGCTGGAACAGCACAAAAATTAGTGCTCAACATGATTTCTACCGCCACCATGATCCAACTTGGAAAAGTGAAAGGCAACAAGATGGTCGACATGCAATTGAGCAACAGCAAACTGGTGGATCGCGGCGTGAAAATGATTATGGGAGAAATTCCCGTTTCCTATGAAGAAGCCGCAGAATTATTGGCAAAATATGGCAGTGTTCGCAAAGCAGTGGACAACTTCTAATCTCTAATTTTTAACCTCCAACTTCAAATGGCAACCAACAAAGAACTTTTATCCAAAGGAGTCAAATACTTGGCTTGGGCTTTGCCTTTGGTTTTTATTGGGCCATCCTTGATTTACAATGCATTCATCAACAAACAAAATGTGTGGCATTATTTAGTTTTGGCAATAGGAATCGCCATCTGTATTGGTTCTGTTTATTTGATTGTGTTGGGATTAAAAACAATGGTTCGCAGTTTATTTAACGACTAATGGAAAGCCTTGTACACACCCATAAAACGTTCGAAAAAGTCTCTTTTACGGACAAAAAAGTCAACAATAGGGAGTTTGAAGATTGCGTTTTCAAGAACTGTGATTTCTCGAACAGCAATTTTTCCAACAATACTTTTGTGGATTGCGAGTTCATCGATTGCAACCTGTCGATGACGCAATTAAGTGGAACCAGCCTGAAAACGGTACATTTCAGGAACTGTAAATTACTGGGAATTGAATTTAATTCCTGTGCCGATTTTATGTTTGGCGTAAGTTTCCAGGATTGTCTTTTGGATTATTCTTCTTTTGCCAACAAGAAAATGCCTAAAACCAAGTTCAATACTTGTTCGATGAAAGAAGTGTCATTTATTGGAACGAATCTTACGAATTCTACTTTCGAAAATTGTAATTTGACCAATGCCATTTTTAATGACACCCAATTGGCAGGAGTTGATTTCAGGACGGCCTACAATTTTAAAATCGATCCCGAATTCAACCCGATGCGAAAAGCCAAATTTTCGACCCAGGGAATTGTGGGACTTTTGGATAAATATGATATTAAAATAGAATAACAGGAATCAACCCTAAAAAAAATGAAAAAAATAATCTTTCTTCTACCGATACTGTCATTAATGTCTTGTTATAATACCGAGCGCAACTGCAAGGATTTCAAAACTGGAAAATTCAAATTTGAATATGAGGTTGACGGTGTCAAAAAAACTACTGTTTTTGAACGCAAAGACAGCATCGAAATTGAAACTTTTGAAGGCAAAACCGATACTTCAAGCATTCGATGGGTGAGCGATTGCGAATACATCCTGCGAAAAATTCATCCAAAGAACATGGCGGAAAAAAAAGCAATCACGATGAAAATTTTGACAACTACCAAGAATTCCTATATCTTTGAATTCGGGATCGTGGGCAGCGACGAAAAACAACGCGGGACCGTAATTAAACTCTAGCATATACTTACTCGCAGTTGCTAGATTTAAATCCACAAAAAATCACAATTCATAATTTATAACTCACTCAAATGGAAGTATTTTTAAATCCCGATGCTTGGATTGCTTTGTTAACATTAACATTCCTGGAAATTGTTTTGGGAATAGACAACATTATTTTCATATCGATTGTCACAGGAAAATTACCTGAAGAAAAACGTAAAAAAGCTACCAAAATTGGTATGTTTCTGGCCATGTTCATGAGAATTGCGCTGTTGTTTGGCATCAGCTTTTTGATTCAAATGAAAAAACCTTGGTTTTACATTGATTTTAGTTGGTTCTCCGCTGGAATTACGGGCCAAAGTCTCATTTTGCTGTTGGGAGGTTTATTCCTGATTTACAAAAGCACCAAGGAAATTCACGAAAAAGTGGATGAAAAAGGCGAGGAAGAAAAAGAAATCGGCAAAGCGGCTTCAAAATCCTTTCAAGGAGTGCTTTTACAAATTATCATGATTGATTTGGTATTCTCTTTTGACAGTATCTTGACAGCCGTTGGTATGACAAACGGCGTGGAAGGCGCTCTTTATATCATGATTACCGCAGTGGTTATTTCGGTGTTGATCATGATGCAATTTGCGGTTCCTGTTGGTGCTTTTGTCAACAAACATCCTTCCATACAAATACTGGGATTGTCGTTTTTAATTCTTATCGGCTTTATGTTGATAACCGAAAGTGCCCATTTGTCAAATGCATTAATCTTTGGCGGCCACGTCACGCCGGTGCAAAAAGGGTATTTGTATTTTGCCATCACCTTCTCTTTGTTTGTGGAGTTTTTAAACATGAAAATCGACAAAAAAAAGAAATAAAATAGTCCAACAAAAAGCTCCTTTATGGGGCTTTTTTTATTCTGAAAAAAATTAACTTCGTTTTTACAAACAAGTGCCATGAAAAATACGATATCCCACAGAGTTGCTGATTTTTTAAAAAACTATCCTCCTTTCAGTTTTTTAAAACAAAAAGAACTAGAAAGTATTTCTGAACAAATATCCATCATTTACAAAGAAAAAGACAGTGTCGTATTTGCCGAAAACGAAGAAACCCACGACAGTTTTTATGTCGTCCACAAAGGAGCCGTGGCACTTAGAAATAGCCTCCAAAACGATATTCTGGACATGTGTGATGAAGGCGATATTTTTGGGTTGAGACCGCTTATCGCCAATGAGAACTATCAAATGGAAGCCAAGACTTACGAGGAAACCATTCTTTATGCCATTCCCATTGTCATTTTCAAGCCTTACGCATTGGAAAACAGAAGTATCGGTAATTTTTTGATTGAAAGTTTTGCTTCCAATACTCTTCACCCTTATTCCAAAAGTCACAGAGGAAAATTATACGGTGAAGATTCCTTGGACACCGAAGCAAAACTACTGGACTTGCACCCCGTGAAATATTCCAAGAAATTGATTAGCTGTCCTGCCACAACAACGGCAAAAGAAATTGCCGATATCATGATCAGAAAAAATGTGGGAGCCATTCTCGTTGTCGAAGAAGACCTACTCCCCATTGGCATCATCACGGACAAGGATTTGAGAAATAAAATCGTAACCGGAATATTCCCCATTACGGCAACGGCTTCTGAAATAATGACGGCTCCCGTTATTACCTATCCCAAAAAAATGACCATCACACAAGCCCAAATGGCGATGATGAAAAGCGACATCAGTCATTTGTGCATCACGAAAGACGGCACGGTCAATTCCAAAGCGATTGGAATGTTGTCTAAACATGATGTCATGGTTTCCTTGGGAAACAATCCTGCCGTGTTGATAAAAGCCATAAAAAGAGCCAAGAAAGCCAAGCATCTTAAACCCATTCGAGCCCGAATCATGCAATTGCTGCAAGGCTATATCGACCAAAATATTCCCATAATGCTAACTTCCAAAATCATCACGGAATTAAACGATGCCTGTATCAAACAAGTCATAGCCCTAGCATTAGACAAAATGGAAACGCCTCCACCGGTGAAATTTGCTTGGTTGGCGATGGGAAGTCAAGGAAGAAGCGAACAATTGCTGCAAACCGACCAAGACAATGCCTTGATTTATGAAGATGTTCCCGAAGAATTGGAAGCAGAAACCAAAAAATATTTCTTGAAATTGGCCAGCCTTGTCAATAAAGGCCTCTTTGATATTGGTTACGAATATTGTCCTGCCGAAATGATGGCTTCCAACCCAAAATGGTGTTTGAGTCTTGGTGAATGGAAAAATATGGTGCACCACTGGATTACCAATACCGGAAAAACCGAAGTATTGTTGACCTTCATCTTTTTTGATTACAGTTTGGCTTATGGCGACGGTGAATTGGCCAACAGCCTGTCGGAATTTATTTTTGAAGACGTAAAAGCCAATCCCGTATTTTATGTTCACTTGGTTAGTGGTGCGCTGCAAAGTCCTTCGCCTACCGGATTCTTTAGACAATTTTTATTGGAACAAGACGGAGCCAACAAAGATTTTTTCAACATAAAAAATAGGGCTTTAATGCCGCTGGCGGATGCGGCGAGAGTATTGATTCTATCCCATTCCGTAAAATCCATCAGCAATACGGTGGAGCGTTTTGAAAAATTGGCAGAATTGGAACCCGACAATAGCGAACTTTATACGTCTTGTGCTTATGCCTATAAAGTATTGTTGAAATTCAGGACCAAACAAGGACTTGCCCATAACGATTCCGGTCAGTTCATCGCCTTGGAATCCTTGTCCAAATCCGAAAAGATAAAACTGAAAAGCACTTTTAAAACCATCAAGGAATTGCAAGAGATTATTTCCATCCGATTTAATGTTTCAAATTTATTATAATGAATTTCTCAAAAATCATCAAAACCATTCTGTCTTATGTTTGGGACACCTCCGATGCATCATCAGATGAAGATTTATTGGGCGATATCAACACTACGCGTTTTGTGGTTTTGGACACTGAAACTACTGGTTTCGATTATGAAAATGACCGGATACTTTGCATTGGGGCCATCGTTTTGCAAAACAACACGATTTCCATTCAAGACAGTTTCGAAGTTTACATTGTACAAGAACATTACAACAAAGCCACGGCACAAATCCACGGAATATTGAAAGATTTTGTCTTGGATCGTCCGAATGAATTGGAGGCTTTGAAACAGTTTCAGACTTATTTGGGAGACTCCATCATCATTGCCCATCATACCGCATTTGATGTCACCATGATAAACAAGGCATTGGAAAGAAACGGATTGCCTGTGTTAAAAAACAGAACTTTGGACACGGCAAAACTTTATAAAAAAACTTTAATCGTTTCTAACCTTTTGGAAGTCAAGGAAAACTACACGCTTGACGACCTGGCAGATAAATTTGACATTTCTAAAAAAGACAGGCACACCGCCATGGGTGATGCGTATATTACTGCCATTGCTTTTTTAAAAATTCTAAAAAAATTGAGAGAGCAAAAGGAAATTACGTTAAAAGAATTGTTTAAATAAAGCCAAAAGCTCTTTGTGAAAAATTAATTACCAATTCAAATTGTAAATTAAAAACACAAAAAAGCCACTCTTCTGTGGCTTTTTGCTTTCTAAAACAACGTTATTTGTCCGTCTTCATCGGGTTCAATGCGCTCGGTATCTTCGTCAACTGTGTTTACGCCCGTGTCGCCTTCTACTTCTAATTCTTCCGGAACCACTTCTTCCGGTTCTTCGTAAGGCAAAGGTTCGAGTAAATTCACCTGTTTCAATTTATCAGTAGTCAATTGATTTCCGAGTGCCTTGAAACCTTTGACAGCGATAAAATTCTCTATATCTACCGTTTGATTTTCTTTTTGAACGCCTTTCACTTTCGTGAAAACCAATTCGGCCATTGGACGATAATCCGTTGAAACAATTTCCAGTTGTGATTTTGGATGTTCCGTGATAAAACTTTCTTCTTTTCCTTCGGTTTCCACCAAGAAACGTTTTACGTAATAGCGTTCTTTTTCACCGTCATAATAAATGGCTGAAATCGGTTTTTTGGGATGCCATTTTTCCAAAACGACCATATCTTCATCAAAATGTGTGGATAATTCAGGAATAATTACTTTTAGTTTTCCAGTTTGTGAAATAACCAAAATCTTGTCGTTGGGTCTAAATTCACCAAGCAATTCTCCTCTAGTCTCAACATTCAATCTTTGAACGGTATCGTCAAACCAAATTTTCCTTGGTTTCAAGGTAGAAATCCCTTTTTCCTTGATTTCGATTTTCTTGATTGGATATTTACTAACCAAATTCCCTTTGGAAGCACGTCCTTTGATGGCAATATTAGCAAAATCCACATCCCATTTCAGTTTTTTGATGCTTCCTATTTGACGCAATAAAATGGTAATAACCTCGGCTTCTCCATTGGGGTTATGCGTAAAATACAAAACTTGTGAACCTTTGGTTTCATTGGTCAAATCGTATAATTTGTCCCGTGTAACTCCCGAAACGTTGAAACGTTTTATGTAAGCTGGACCCGATTTTCCATCACGATAAATCATATTGTAAATGGTGCGTTTGTCGCTTTTATCAAAAACAGCAACGTGAATGATGTCTTTTCCAACAAATTTTTTGTCATCAACTTTGCAAATCATCATTTTTCCATCGCGAAGAAAAACAATCACATCATCAATATCGGAACAATCTGTAACGTATTCGTCTTTCTTTAATCCGGTTCCAATGAATCCTTCTTCCCTATTTACGTACAGTTTCGTATTTCGTAAAGCTACTTTTGTGGCTTCGATATTATCAAAACTACGCAATTCGGTTTGGCGTTCACGACCTTTTCCGTATTTTTCCTTTAACTTGGTAAAATACGCAATCGCAAAATCGGTTAAATTGGCCAAATTAAATTCTACTTCCTTCATTTCGTCTTCTAACTTAGCGATAAAATCATCTGCTTTATCCGAATCGAAACGCGTAATACGAATCATCGGGATTTGCGTTAATCGCTGTAAATCATCGTCGTTGATTCCCCTTACGAATGATTTTTTGAAAGGCTCAAATCGGTCGTACATATAAACATACAAAGATTCTCTATCGGAATACAATTTGAAATCAATATACATTTCTTCCCGAATGAATATTTTTTCCAAGGTCGAAAAATGCCATTTGTTTTTAAGTTCTTCTAATTGAATTTCCAACTCTTGTCGAAGCAAATCGACTGTTCGTTCCGTAGAAATTTTCAGCATATGCGAAACTCCCACAAACAACGGCTTATTATCTTCAATCACACAACCCAAAGGAGCCACCGAAGTTTCGCAAGCCGTGAAAGCAAACAAGGCATCGATGGTTTTGTCTGGAGAAACGCCAGGGAAAAGATGGATTAATATCTCAACATCGGCAGCGGTATTGTCTTCGATTTTCTTGATTTTAATTTTTCCCTTTTCATTGGCTTTTAAAATACTGTCAATCAAAGTCGTCGTATTGGTCGAAAACGGAATTTGGGTAATCACCAAAGTATTTTTGTCCAATTGGGCAATTTTGGCACGAACTCGAACACGACCGCCACGCATTCCATCATTATAATTGGAAACATCTGCAATTCCTGCTGTTTGAAAATCCGGAAAAAGTTGGAATGATTTGCCTTTCAATATTTTTATCGAAGCATCAATCAATTCATTAAAATTGTGCGGCAAAACTTTTGTGGAAAGTCCTACGGCAATACCTTCGGCTCCTTGTGCCAAAAGCAACGGAAATTTTACGGGAAGATTGTTCGGTTCGGCACGACGCCCGTCATAAGAAACGCCCCAATCGGTAATTTTTGGAGAATACAAAACTTCCAAAGCGAATTTCGACAAACGCGCTTCAATGTAACGAGAAGCCGCTGCACTATCGCCCGTGAGGATATTTCCCCAGTTTCCTTGGCAATCTATCAGCAATTCTTTCTGGCCAATTTGCACCATCGCGTCGCCAATACTTTGATCTCCGTGCGGATGGTATTGCATCGTGTGCCCAACAACATTCGCCACTTTATTGTAACGACCATCATCCAACTCTTTGAGAGAGTGCATAATTCGGCGTTGAACGGGTTTGAAACCGTCCTCGATTGCAGGAACAGCGCGCTCCAAAATTACGTAGGAAGCATAATCCAAAAACCAGTCTTTGTACATTCCTGTAACTTTGGTAATGGTGTCTTCGCTGTTTTCGTCGTTCTCGTAGAAATGATTTCCTCCCGAAGTCACGATGTCTTCGAATCCTTCTTCGTTTGTGGAATCGTTCAACTCTTCGTTACTTTCGTCTTCGTTTGGAATGATGTTATCGTCTTCTTCGTCTTTCATTTATTTTGATTCCGAAATTAATTTTATTAAATCTTCCTTGCTCGGAAGAACTGTTTTGTATTTGCTGGCAAATATTTGTTCGTTATTTTCTGGTAAAGTATATTCCACAACCAAGTCACTTTTGTTTTGGCAAAGTACAATTCCGATGGTTTGGTTCTCGTCTTCCAAACGTTTTTCCCTGTCGTAATAATTGACATACATTTGCATTTGCCCTAAATCTTGGTGTTTCAATTCCCCTATTTTCAAGTCAATCAGAACAAAACTTTTCAAAATCCGATTGTAGAAAACCAAATCAATTCGAAAATGCTTGTCATCAAAAGTGATTCTTTGTTGACGCGCCACAAACGTAAAACCGTGACCCAATTCCAATAAAAAATGCTCCAGTTTATTGATAATCTCTTCCTCTAATTGAGTTTCCGAATACTGATGCAATTCGGGCAATCCCAAAAATTCAAGTATGTAAGGATCTTTGATGATATCTTTTGGTTTCTCGATAATTTGACCTTCTTCTGAAAGTTTTAGTATTCCTTCCTTATCTCTGCTTAAAGCCAATCTTGCATAAAGCGCCGAATCGTATTGACGCTTTAATTCTCGAACGCTCCAATTATACTTTTCGGATTCTATTTCGTAAAAACGTCTTTCTTTTTCATCGTCAATCCTAATTAAAAAATTGTAATGAGACCAATTTAATTTAAAAATCCGAGACAGTGTTACGGATTTTGACATTTCAGATTGAGGTAAGATAGATGTATTTTCACTTATTTGTAAATTCGTAGACACTGTCTGCGATTTTACATTTTCAGAAATCGTAGACACTGTCAACGAATTTGAATAAACTACATAGAACTTCCTTATTCTTTCAAGGTTCTCAACCGAAAAACCTTTCCCAAACTCCTTCGTCAATTGTTGAGAAAGCCCTTTTAAAAGCTGTTTCCCATATTCGGCTCGATCTTTTCCGTTTTGTTCTTCTTCAACAATCATTCTTCCAATTTCGAAATACGTAATCGTCATCGTTTGATTTACGTTACGCAAAACCTGTTGCCGGGCATTTTGCAATAACTCGACGACTTGTTGGAATAAAATTTTATTTTGAAGGTCTTTTGACAAATTTTGTGTTTTTAAACTTTTCTAACTTGCTTCCATCGTATCTAATTCCACCTTCAAATTATTGATGATAAATTCTTGTCGGTCTGGCGTATTTTTTCCCATATAGAAAGACAACAATTGCTCCACCGAGGTATTTTTATCCATCATAATTGGATCTAACCGAATGGTTTCTCCAATAAAATTCTTGAATTCGTCTGGCGATATTTCTCCCAATCCTTTGAATCGAGTGATTTCGGGTTTGGGTTTCAATTTTTCTATGGCATCTTTGCGTTCGTCTTCGGAATAACAATAAATGGTTTCTTTCTTGTTTCGAACCCTGAACAAAGGCGTTTGCAAAATATACAAATGTCCTTCCTTAATTAATTCGGGGAAAAATTGCAGGAAAAACGTAATCAACAACAATCGAATGTGCATTCCGTCGACATCGGCATCGGTGGCGATTACAATGTTGTTGTACCGCAGGTTTTCCATATCGTCTTCGATGTCCAAAGCAGCTTGCAAGAGGTTGAATTCCTCGTTTTCATACACAATTTTCTTGCTCATTCCGTAGGAGTTCAAAGGCTTTCCACGCAAACTGAAAACCGCTTGGGTATTCACGTCTCTAGATTTCGTGATAGAACCCGAAGCCGAATCTCCCTCGGTGATGAAAAGCGTGCTTTCCAGATTTCTTGGATTTTTCGTATCGGTAAGATGCGCCCGACAATCCCGCAATTTCTTGTTGTGCAAATTTGCTTTTTTGGCTCGGTCTTTTGCCAATTTTCGAATGCCGGAAAGTTCTTTACGTTCCCGTTCGGCTTGCATAATTTTACGCAAAAGCGCATCGGCAGTCGCAGGATTTTTATGTAAATAACTGTCTAATTTGTTTTTTACAAAATCATTGACGAATGTTCGAACCGATGGCATTCCTGGTTCCGAACCCATATCAGTAGAACCTAATTTGGTTTTGGTTTGCGATTCGAAAACCGGTTCCATTACCTTGATGCTAATCGCGGTAACAATTGATTTTCGCACATCCGAAGCCTCGAATGGTTTGTTGTAAAATTCCCGAATGGTTTTCACGATTGCTTCGCGATAAGCAGCCAAATGCGTTCCTCCTTGCGTGGTATTTTGTCCGTTTACAAACGAGTGATACTCTTCGGAATATTGGGTTTTACTGTGTGTCAAGGCAATTTCGATATCGCCTTCTTTCAAATGAATGATTGGATATTCTAAATCCTCGACATTGATGGTTTCTTCCAACAAATCTTTCAATCCATTTTCAGAAAAATATTTTTCACCGTTGAATATTATGGTCAAACCATTGTTAAGATAACAATAGTTTTTGAGCATTTTGATGATGTATTCGTAACGGAATTTATAGTTTTTGAAAATCGCTTCGTCCGGAATAAAAGTAACTTTGGTTCCTTTGCGCTTTGTAGTTTCAATGATTTCTTCATCAAGCACTAAGTTTCCTCCCGAGAATTCGGCGGCTTTTTGCTTGTCGTCACGAACGGATTCCACGCGAAAATAATTGGACAAAGCGTTCACGGCTTTTGTTCCAACACCATTTAAACCAACTGATTTCTTGAAAGCAAGTGAATCGTATTTACCACCGGTATTCATTTTGGATACCACGTCGATTACTTTTCCAAGGGGAATTCCACGACCGTAATCGCGAACAGAAACCGTTTTGTCTTTGATGGTTACCTCGATGGTTTTGCCTGCTCCCATAACGAATTCATCGATACAGTTGTCCAGCACTTCTTTGAGAAGAATGTAAATACCATCATCTGGAGAAGAACCGTCACCGAGTTTTCCGATGTACATTCCGGGACGCATTCTGATGTGTTCTTTCCAGTCTAGTGACCGAATATTGTCTTCGGTATATTGATTTTGATCGGACATTTTATTTTTATCGAATTTGTGCTAATATAATGAATGTCGCTCCATTTTAAAAGAGGAAAGCATCAAAGTTATTAAGAATAATATTGACAGTGAATTTTGTGTTTTTGGTTGCAGATTTTAACTGGAATTATTATATGATTTTAAAAATTGCAATTATTCTTCCACTAACAAAAATCGTGACGTATGAGTTTTTTTTATCAAGTATTGGAATAGTAAAATCTAAATCATTTTTTTGATCCAAATAAGTCTTTGTGTTATCAATGCTTGAGGAGTAAGAAATGGTGTCATACTCTTCTAAACCACGAATAGCAAAAATAAGATTTGGATTATCTTTGGTTGAACAAATCCCTGATTCAGGTTTTATAATTTCATAATTATATTGAAAATAACCCCCAAAATAGACCGGTAATGGCGCAAAATCCTTTTTACTTTTTGCTACTAACAACCATTTTTCATCCGTTGGATAGTGATTTAAAAAGAATCGTTCTGGATTGGTAAAAAAATAAGCATCATTAAAATAAAATTTAAATAAATTGGTCTTACTCGATACGAAACCGGCTGCTAATGTAGCATCAACAAATTGCCAATTATTATCAATCTTAACAACATTCCAAGCGTGATTTGTCACATCCGGCATTTCTCCTATTTGTGAAGGATCGGCTTTTAAATTTCCGAAGACTATTGTAGCTTCTAATCCTAATTTTAAATACAAATATTCCATTAAGGCAGCGTATCCGTGACATACAGTTTTCTTTGTATTCATAGTACTGGACACTAAATCTAATTTGAATTTTTTATCTTTAATTTCTCTTTCTTTTTCAGTTTTATATGAAAAAGCATTTTTAGACACATAATTCATCGATTCTGCCAAACTTACGTCGTAGCTAATATTGGTAGCTACCCATCTAAAAACGGCTCTCGCTTTTTCATCTGGACGAGAAAAATCTTTATATATTAATTTAACCAATTCATCAGCATCATTCAAATCTTTAGAATAACCATCCACAATGCTATCAACCGAATGGTAATTCTGGGCATAAGAAAAATTCCAAAAAATTAAATTTAAAAAAACCAATATCCAAAGTGTATTTTTTAATTTCATTTATCTCTTTTAAAATTAAAACCCTTTGACAATTTCCTTCAATTGATTATCCAATTCCACATTGGAAATTTTACCTTTTTCAACATCAAAATTATCGTTGAAACTGGGCAAGGAAAAAGTTGCTTTTATAATTGCACCATAACGAGGGAAAGCATTTTTGGCAATATCAAGAACCGATGCTCCTCCTCTTGCTCCAGGAGAAGTTGCCATAAGCAACATTGGTTTTTCCTGAAAGACTTTTCCATTAATTCTGGAACACCAGTCAAAGACATTCTTGAATGCCGCCGAATAATTTCCGTTATTTTCCGCTAAAGAAACCACCAAAATATCAGCTGAGGCAATTTTATCCAGAAAATTTTTCGCCAAAGGATGCTGCCCTATTTCTTTTTCAACATCCACGCTAAATAAAGGCATTTGAAAATCGTTTAAATCCAGCACTTCCACTTCGGCATTTTCGAAAAGTGAAGCTGCATAAGTGGCTAATTTTTTGTTGATGGAGTTTTTACTCGGACTGCCACCAAAGGCGATGATTTTCATAATGAATCGTTTTATTTTTAAAAGTAATAAAAAATAAAACATTAAATAAAAAAACCTGCAAAATCACTCTTGCAGGTTTCCATATCTTAATACAATTACGATTTACACATTAAATCTAAAGTGCATCACGTCGCCATCTTTAACGATATATTCTTTTCCTTCCACTTTGAATTTTCCGGCTTCTTTGCATTTGGCTTCTGAACCGTAATGAACAAAATCTTCATACGAAATCACTTCGGCACGAATGAATCCTTTTTCGAAATCAGTATGAATCACTCCGGCAGCTTGTGGCGCAGTCGCCCCAATATTGATGGTCCAGGCACGAACTTCTTTCACTCCAGCGGTAAAATAGGTTTGTTGTTTCAATAATTTATAAGCGGCACGAATCAAAACCGACGCACCCGGCTCTGTCAATCCCATATCTTCCAAGAAAACTTGGCGTTCTTCGTAGCTTTCTAATTCTGTAATATCGGCCTCAGCTCCCACTGAAAGGATAATCACTTCCGCTTCTTCATCTTTTACCAATTCGCGAACTTGATCCACGTATTTATTACCGTTTACTGCCGAATTCTCATCCACATTACAAACATACAAAACAGGTTTTGTGGTAATTAACTGAAAATTTTCCATCAAGGCTTCTTCGTCATTGCTTTGCGGCACGACTGTTCTGGCTGATTTGGCCTGCAAAAGTGCTTCACGAATTCTATCTAAAAGCGCTTTTTCTACCTGCGCTTCTTTGTTGCCTGTTTTAGCGGCACGATTTACTTTTTCGAGACGTTTTTCAACCGTTTCCAAATCCTTTAATTGCAACTCGATATCGATGGTTTCTTTGTCGCGAATAGGGTTTACATTTCCGTCAACGTGCACAATATTATCATTGTCAAAACAACGCAAAACGTGAATAATGGCATTACACTCCCTAATATTTCCAAGAAATTGATTGCCCAAACCTTCTCCTTTGCTGGCTCCTTTTACCAAACCGGCAATATCAACGATATCAACGGTTGCCATTTGAACGCGTTCTGGTTTTACCAGTTCTTCCAGTTTGTTGATTCTTGGATCGGGTACATTTACCACTCCTATATTGGGTTCTATGGTACAAAACGGAAAGTTGGCACTTTGCGCTTTTGCATTGGATAAACAATTGAATAATGTTGATTTTCCAACATTTGGTAATCCTACAATTCCTGCTTTCATT
>NZ_PNNA01000084.1 GCF_013823965.1 Flavobacterium sp. | reverse complement strand
CAACTTTTGTCATTATGATTTATTTTATTTGCACGGGCGGAGGGATTCGAACCCCCATCAACGGTTTTGGAGACCGCTATTCTACCCTTGAACTACGCCCGTTTGTTAATAAAAACCAGTAACGCCTTGAGGGCGTTACTGGCTAATAATTAGTATTATGATTAAGCTACAATTTCAGTTACCTGACCTGCACCAACTGTTCTACCACCTTCACGGATAGCGAAACGTAGTCCAACATTCATTGCAATTGGGCTTAACAAAGACACATTAATAGTTAAGTTGTCTCCTGGCATTACCATCTCTACACCTTCTGGTAAAGTAATAACTCCTGTTACGTCAGTTGTACGTACGTAGAACTGTGGACGGTAGTTATTGTGGAATGGTGTGTGACGACCACCTTCTTCTTTTTTCAAGATATACACCTCAGCTTTGAAAGTAGCGTGTGGTTTTACCGATCCTGGCTTAATGATAACCATTCCTCTTTTGATAGATTCTTTATCAATACCTCTCAACAACAAACCTACGTTATCTCCAGCTTCACCTCTATCAAGGATTTTACGGAACATCTCAACTCCAGTAATAGTAGAAGTTAATTTTTCAGCTCCCATACCAATAATTTCAACAGCATCTCCTGTATTGGCAATACCAGTTTCGATACGACCTGTAGCAACAGTTCCACGACCAGTAATTGTAAATACATCCTCAACTGGCATCAAGAATGGTTTGTCAGTATCACGTACTGGCTCTTCAATCCAACTATCAACAGCTTCCATCAATTCAAGAATTTTAGGAACCCAAGCTGGATCATTGTTCAATCCACCTAAAGCTGAACCTTGAATAACTGGACAGTTGTCTCCGTCATATTCATAGAAAGACAATAAGTCTCTAATCTCCATTTCTACAAGCTCCAACAACTCAGCATCATCAACCATATCCACTTTGTTCATGAAAACAACCATTCTAGGAATACCTACTTGGCGACCTAAAAGGATGTGCTCACGTGTTTGTGGCATTGGTCCGTCTGTAGCGGCAACAACAAGGATAGCACCGTCCATTTGAGCAGCACCAGTAACCATGTTTTTTACGTAATCCGCGTGACCTGGACAGTCAACGTGTGCGTAGTGACGATTAGCCGTTTCGTACTCAACGTGAGATGTATTAATTGTAATACCTCTTTCTTTTTCTTCTGGAGCGTTATCGATTTGATCAAACGATTTCGCTTGACAGTAACCAGCATCAGATAACACTTTAGTTATTGCTGCAGTTAAAGTTGTTTTTCCGTGATCCACGTGCCCGATTGTTCCAATGTTTAAGTGGGGCTTGCTACGGTTAAAGGTTTCTTTTGCCATTTTACTTAGTTTTTAATCTTATTAATTTATTAGTGTTCAAATTTATTCTTTAATTGAGCCAACTACGGGAATTGAACCCGTGACCTCTTCCTTACCAAGGAAGCACTCTACCTCTGAGCTAAGTCGGCAGAGAGTTCATTTAGACTTTAAATTTTAGATTTTAGACTTTTTTAATCTACAATCTAAAATCCGAAATCTTAAATTCCTTCTAGTGGGGAGAGCAGGATTCGAACCTGCGAAGTTCACACAGCAGATTTACAGTCTGCCCTCGTTGGCCGCTTGAGTATCTCCCCAACTTTTTCTATTAAAACTTTCGCCTTTTGAGCCGGCGGAGGGACTCGAACCCACGACCTGCTGATTACAAATCAGCTGCTCTAGCCAACTGAGCTACGCTGGCAATATCAATAAAAAAAGTCCGCTATTTCTAACGGACTGCAAATGTAGAAATTTTATCTCTCAATCAAAACATTTTTTTAAAATTTTTTGATATTAAATATGATCTCTTATTTTTTCTTTTCTTTTTACCAACAAACGTTCCAAAGATTCCGCCGAAAGCTCAACTGCTTCCTCAAAAGTTTTGCACTGTTTCTTCACCAGAAAATCATCCCCAGGCACATTAATTTTGATTTCGACAAATTTGTTTTCTTTATCACTCGTCTTTTCCACCTTCAAAAAAACTTCCGATGATACTATTTTATCGTAATACTTTTCTAATCTGTCCATTCTTTCTTGAACGAAATCTACTAGTTTTCTGTCAACAGTAAAATTGACTGCTTGAACATTTACCTTCATAATCAAAATTTTTATTGGTTAAACATTTTCGAATTATTTTTGATTTCTTGGATGCGCTTCTTCATAAACCTTTTTTAGCTCTGATAAACTACTATGAGTATAGATTTGTGTTGATGCCAAACTTGAATGCCCCAATAATTCTTTCACTGAATTTAAATCGGCTCCGTTGTTTAATAAATGAGTCGCAAATGTATGTCTTAATACGTGAGGACTCTTCTTTACCTTTTCGGAGACAGTACTAAAGTACGTATTTATTAATCGATACACAAAGGAATCATTCAATTTTAACCCTTTTTTTGTGAGAAAAAAAAAGTCCATATCCGTAACATTCTCTAAATGTGCCCTTTCGTCAAAATACATAATCAACTGCCTCGAAACAATTGGCAAGAGCGGAAGAATTCTTTCCTTATTTCTTTTACCAAGAACCTTTATCGTGTTATTTGACACGTTTACATTCGCCACTTTGAGATGAATTAATTCCGTTCTTCGGATTCCCGCGGTATAAAACAAATCGATGATAAGCTTATCTCTTGTAGCTTCAAAGCCTACAGGATTTTGCATTTGATCCAAAACCCCAACCATTTCTTTTTCTGAAAAAGGAATCTGGAGCGTTTTAGGTGTTTTCAACGCTTTGTGCTTTAACAACGGACTTACTTCTATTTGTTTTGTCTTCAATAGAAATTTATAATACGCCTTTAAAGATTGTATTTTTCTGTTCACGGACACATTCGACACATTGTCATCCACAAGCGAAACTATCCAAGCCCTAATTTGACTGTAATTCGCTTGGTCGATATTTTCTTGGTCGAATTGATTTTTGTTGAACGACTCGAAGAAGCTGATGTCGTTCAAATACGCACTTACTGTATGTGGAGAATATTTTTTCTCCAATTGCAAGTAATCCCGAAATGATTGCAAGTTGTTATCCATATAATAAATTCTGCTTCGTTCCTCGCAATATCAAGCCATAAAAAAACCGTTAGCATCAAAGATATTAAACTTTAATGACTAACGGTATTTTATTTTGATAGAAAATAATTAACTATTCTCTATTTGGTCTCTCAAATTTTGGATATAAGCCGCTTTTTGAATTTTCGCTCTGTTGGTAACTGATGGTTTAATAAAAGCAGTACGAGCTCTTAGTTGACGAACAGTTCCAGTTTTGTCAAATTTTCTTTTGTAACGTTTTAACGCTCTATCGATATTTTCTCCGTCTTTAATTGGTATAATTAACATAATTTTAGCACCCCCTTTCGTTAAGGCTGCAAAAGTATATTTTTATTTTGAATTATGAATTATGAATCATTAATTATTTTAATAAAAAAAAGAGCCTAGACACAACTTCTTGTTTCTTGACTCTTTTATCTCTATTCTATTTTCTTTAATCCTTCAAAATATTCCTGGAAATTACCAATTTTTGAATCTCCGTAGTACCTTCACCAATGGTACACAACTTGGAATCCCTGTAGAATTTCTCCACGGGATAATCTTTCGTGTATCCATAACCACCGTGAATTTGCACGGCGTCATTAGCCACTTTCACGCAAACTTCGGAGGAATACATCTTGCTCATCGCGCCAAGAGTTGTCATGTTTCTGTCATTATTTTTCAAGAAAGCCGCTTTGTGCAACAACAATTCCGAGGCTTCAATTTCAGTGGCCATATCGGCAAGTTTGAATGAAATTGCTTGAAAACCACTAATAGGTTTCCCAAACTGGTGTCTTTCTTTCGAATATTTTAATGCTGCTTCGTAAGCTCCTTTTGCAATTCCCAATGACAAAGCTCCAATGGAAATTCTTCCACCATCCAATACTTTCATCGATTGAACAAAGCCTTCTCCAACTTCACCCAATCTATTGGCATCCGGAATTCGACAATTGTCAAAAATCAATTCTGCGGTTTCGCTGGCACGCATGCCTAATTTGTTTTCTTTTTTTCCTGAAGTAAATCCCGGCATTCCTTTTTCGAAAACAAAAGCGGTCATCCCTTTTGAATCTCCTTTATTTCCGGTCCTAACAATTACCACCGCAATATCTCCTGAAATTCCATGGGTAATAAAATTTTTGGCTCCGTTTACAATCCAATGATCGCCATCTTTTACGGCGGTCGTATTCATTCCGCCTGCATCGGAACCGGTGTTGTGTTCGGTCAATCCCCAAGCGCCAATGTGCTCGCCTGTGGCAAGTTTTGGAATCCATTTTTTCTTTTGCACTTCGTTTCCAAAAGCCAAAATATGATTCGTACACAATGAATTGTGTGCCGCAACGGACAATCCTATGGATGGATCCACTTTTGAAATCTCTTCAACAATGGTAATGTATTCATGATATCCCAATCCTGAACCACCAAGTTCTTCTGGAACCAAAACGCCCATAAAACCCATTTCTCCTAATTTTTTAAATAAAGGAATCGGGAAAATTTGGGCTTCGTCCCACTCCATAATATGTGGTCTAATATTTTTTTCGGCGAAATCCCTAATGGATTGCGCAATCATTGTTTGTGTTTCGCTATAATCGAAGTTCATCGTGATAATATGGTATGAATTTTAAAAGTCCAAATATAAGACTATAATATTTGCCTTATCCATAGACAATCCTTTAATTTTTGTTAAATCATCAATATTTTTTATATCTCCATTCATGCTTCTAAAGGTTACTATTTGCTTTGCAAGTTGATAGTTGAAATATGGAAATTGGGACAATTCCTTTATGGAAGCGTTATTAATGTCTATTTTTTTAACGTTGGGAGGTGTCAAAACTTTGAAATGGGAATTCAAATTCTCGATGACTTCCGGCGACAATCCCCAAACATCTTTCATTTGTTCCATTGAAACAAAACCGCCAAGACTTTCTTTAAATTTTAAAATCCGAAGCGAAATGGCCTCGCCTATTCCATAAATCTTGATTAAGTCTTCTTGAGTCGCTTTATTAATATCAATTATGGTAATTTTCTCTTTCTTGGCGAAAACGGTATTGGGATAATTCTTATAGTTTTTGAATTCTTTCTTTTTATTCACCCAATCCGGAAATTTGAAATAAGGAGAAATTGCATTCAACAATGAATCTGAAATCTTCGTCACGGCTTGAAATTCTTTGGGTGAATTCACGTATTTGTTTTCTTTTCTAAACGCAAGAAGCCTATCGATTTCCCTGACGGACATCCCAAGCTTATATCCTTTGTAATCGGTTATAAAATTAGGATTGAAAGGGTAAATTTTTGGAACATAATCAAGTTTGTCCTGTTTCATCGAATCAATTTGCGATTGCAGGGAAAGCCATTTTTCTTTTTCAGGTGCAACTTTGGAAAACGAATTAAAATCAACAAAAAAATACGCCAATTGTAAAATTATAATAATTCCAAACAAAAAGAAAACAGCTGTGCGCTGATTTCGCGAAAACTTAAAGTATGAACTTATTGTTTTGAAAATCATTAATTTGAGATTTATTCAATTCCGAATGAATTGATTTTTAGAAGTCTAAAAATAAGAAATATTTTATAAAATAAACTTCAACTTGGAAAAAAAATAAAATTGACAAAAAAGACAATTAAAAAAAATAAAGATTTCAATATACTCACAACCTTAAAAAAACAATATATTTGGAACTTATTAACAAAAAACCAGAATAAAATGTCAATTTGGAGAAGAAAACCATTAAACCAGCTTTTGAGCGAAGCCGCCGATTCTGAAAAAGGATTAAAGAAAACATTAACTGCGCCAGGACTAGTTGCTCTTGGAATTGGCGCCATTATTGGAGCTGGACTCTTTTCAATAACCGGGCTCGCAGCATCGGCAAATGCAGGTCCTGCAATCACTATCTCATTCCTTGTAGCTGCATTTGGCTGCGTTTTTGCCGGTTTATGCTATGCTGAATTTTCATCAATGATTCCTGTTGCAGGAAGTGCTTACACTTATTCTTTTGCCACAATGGGAGAATTTGTTGCCTGGATTATTGGTTGGGATTTAGTTTTGGAATATGCCGTTGGAGCAGCAACAGTTTCCATTAGTTGGTCCCGGTATTTCGGAAAATTTTTAAGTGGTTACGGCATTCACATAGATGACAGTTACATGCTTTCGCCTTTTGAAGGCGGTATCATAAACATACCCGCAGTTTTAATCGTCATGATAATGTCATTCCTTTTAATTCGCGGAACGCAAGAATCATCCTTTGTAAACGGAATCATAGTTTTGCTAAAAGTGTCCGTAGTTTTGGTATTTATTGCCGTGGGATGGCAATACATCAGACCAGAAAATTACACTCCATATATTCCAGAAAATACCGGGAAATTTGGAGAATTTGGTTTCTCGGGAATAATCAGGGCTGCTGCCATAGTGTTCTTTGCTTATATTGGTTTTGATGCTGTTTCGACAGCAGCACAGGAAGCCAAAAACCCAAAAAGAGACATGCCAATCGGGATATTGTTGTCACTGGGAATATGTACCATTCTTTACATTCTTTTTGCCCACGTAATGACCGGAGTCGTAAACTATCAAGCGTTTGCAGGAAAAGACGGAATTGCACCGGTTGCAATTGCAGTTGATGCCATGGGTAATGTAGGTGCTGACGGCATGATAACACCAGCTTATCCTTGGTTAAACAAAGCCATTTTATTAGCTATTTTAGGCGGATATTCTTCCGTTATTTTAGTGATGTTGATGGGACAAAGCAGGGTATTCTTCTCTATGAGTAAAGATGGTTTGATGCCAAAAGTATTTTCAGAAGTACATCCAAAATTCAGGACTCCGGCAAAAAACAATTTATTGTTCATGATAATAGTGAGTTTGTTTGCGGCTTTCGTTCCAGCTAGAGTTGTTGGAGAAATGACCAGTATTGGAACTTTATTCGCTTTCATATTGGTTTGTATTGGAGTGTTAATCATGCGCAAAAAAATGCCGGACGCACCAAGAGCTTTTAGAACTCCGCTTGTTCCTTTTGTGCCAATCGCCGGTGTTGCCGTTTGTCTGTTCATGATGGTGTTTTTGCCATTGGACACTTGGATTCGTCTTATCGTTTGGATGATGATTGGATTTGACTTATACTTGTTCTATGGAATGAAAAACAGTGTGTTAAACAAAGGAGAATTTAGTTTAAAAAGCTACAAAACCGTTTCTGCTTCAGGATTGGGAATGGTATTGGCTTTAATTGTAATTGCTTTTGTTCACCACAGCGATCCAAATATTGACGATCATTTCTTGTTCTATTTCTCCCTGTTTTTTGCAGCGTTGCATGCTTTAATTTATGCTTACAGCTTCAAAAAAGCAAGATAAATAGCTTAAAACAAAAAAGGGATTATAAAGTATTTGTACTTTATAATCCCTTTTTTATTTATAAAACGTTGTTACAAATCAAAAACCGACGATCTTTTTCCTCTTACCAAATCCTTTAACCTAATCCAGAAAGCCAAGGTTAAATAAACACCAAACCAAAGACCAGCCGTGACAAACGTAATGTAAATAAAAAACAATCGCACATTTGTTACCCGCATTCCCAATTTATCTGCAAGACGCGAGGAAACATGAAAACCATGTTTTTCAAAAAAATACTTGAGTTGAATTACTACTGACATTCTTTTTAGGTATGAGGTATTGGGCAAAATTACAAAATTTTCGAATCAACAAATTAACTTTCTTTCAACAATTCCATTCCAATGGCGCATTCCAGGCAACGGCTTTTATTGCAATATTCATTTTTGAGTTGCAACAAGGACTGGGATTCAAAGGCATTTTTTGATTTTAATCCAAAAGAACCAAACTTATCCGTAATCACATTTTTTTCTGGACCAACATCATCCAATAATTGAATCAGTTCCTCTGAAATTTCCTTGCCTTGACTTTTGGCGTAAGCAAATTGAAGTGGGATTATCGTGTTTATAATTATCAAATCAACAAATGACTTAGACAACTTCTTCTTCTTTTTTGGACTCTGTTTGTCAAACTGATAGTGGTTTTGCCAATAATCCGAAGCAGAAACATCGAAAGTTTCATAAATGCTCTTAACAGAATTTGCAGTACTGATTTTAGAAAACAAATTTTGTTGACCGTGGTATAAATTCGCCAATTGTGAGAGTCGAATCGTAGGAAAATTATCGGGACGATGCTTGAAAAACTGTACGGGTTCTAGATTTTTTTTCTCCAATTGGTATTTGTGCAACAAATAAAAATACCGAAACTTTAAATCCTTGAAATAAGTATCTTCTTTTTCTGTATCCAATAAACCGGCATTCCCAAAAAGTAAGGCTTCCAAGTTTTCGACCTCGAAACTTTCTTTTCTAATGATTGAAAACGGAATCGATTGGGCAATTTTTAAAAATATTTCACCATTGGTATTCAAACCAAAATTTTTAGCCAAAAGGCAAAACAACACCGCTTCCCAATCCTGTTTGGTTTGATCCAATAATTCAAAAATGGGTTTTGATTTTCTTTCCAAACGCTCAAAAAACAAACGCTCGAGCCAATTATTGATGGCAAATCTATCGATTTCTTTTAATTGCTTTTCGCAAAAAATCCAAGATTTCGGACTGATTAAAGATTGATAATTTGAGATTGTTGTAGCATCCACATATTTCTGGAGCTCCAAAACCGGAATTTCGGTATTGTTTTTCCTGAATATTTCCGTGTCGTGCTCCCAAACCACGTGAAGAATTACGTTTTCATAAGCTTCGTCTCTTTCGTGATGATGCACATACCAATCCGAAGATTTAAGATGAATCTCTATGTTTCCAGCCCATTTTTGATTGCCAATAACAATTTGGCCATTGAAAAAATCGGGACCGGCGAGTTCCAAATATTGTCCAACATTGATAATCGTGATTTCCTCACCATTGGAAGTTTTCAAATTCAAGACGTCAAACTTCTTGAATTTCCAAAGATAGTGTAGAAAATCTTCTTTCATATTTTTTAGATTATAGACATATAGAGAAGAGATAATAGACTCGTCCTGAAAGACTAAAGTAATGAAAAAATTACAACTGTGAGAAATTTATCGCAATAAATACAATTTGGCGCAAGCCCGCGCATCGGACAACGCTTCGTGGTGGTTTAATTTGATATTCATTTCACGGCAACAATCGCTTAATTTTGTTGGTTTTAATCCTTTGGCTTTGTAAATTTTCACGGTACATTCCCACCGATTACCAATATTTAACTCCTCATAATCCAAGCCGTAAAGCGCCATTGATTTAGCCAGAACATTTCGATCAAAACTTTCGTTGTGCGCGACAATGATTCTGTTTTGGAGCCGTTTTTTAATTTCAGGATAAACCTGCACAAAAGTTTTTGCATTCATCGTATCTCGAGGATAAATACCATGAACGGCTATGGTAAAATGCGAATATTCGTTTCTTGGCGGTTGAATCAAGGTAACGTATTCGTCAACAATCACTCCGTTTTCAACAGTGACAATCCCCACAGAACAAGGGTGATAGGCCGTGGCGGTTTCAAAATCTATGGCGGTAAAAGTCAATTTGATTCTTGATTTAAAATTAATGATTTTTGATTACTTATTGCGTTCGACCTACAATTTCTGGTGCCGATTTTTGATTAAATATTTTTATTTTATCGAGCCAATAATATCCGACTTGGTAATAATATGGTGACTTCCGTTTTCTAAATCAACCAGCACCGCTTCATTTTCTTTGGTAAATAATTTAGAAACTTCTTCGATTGTCGTTCCCAGTTTTACAATTGGATATGGTTTTCCCATAATTTCCCGGATGGGTTTTTCGATGGAATTTTTATCGTTTACATAACTGCGAAACAAATCAGATTCATCGACTGAACCCACAAATCCGTTAATATCAATAACTGGAATTTGGGAAATATTATATTTGCGCATTCTTTCAATGGCGTGTGAAACCAGTTCTTCAGTTCGAACCACAATCAAACGTCTCTCCGCGAGATTATCCTTGATAATATCTTCGGCTGTCGTTATGTTTTCGTCCAGAAATCCGCGTTCGCGCATCCAGTCGTCGTTGAACATTTTGCCCACATAACGACTTCCTGAATCGTGAAACAAAACCACGACAACATCTTCTGGTTTGAAATGTTCTTTAAGCTGCAGCAAGCCTTTTATGGCCGCTCCCGCTGAATTCCCCACAAATATCCCTTCTTCGAGTGCAATTTTTCGAGTATAAACCGCGGCGTCTTTGTCGGTTACTTTTGTAAATCCGTCAATTAGTGAGAAATCGACATTCTTTGGCAAAATATCTTCACCAATTCCTTCGGTGATATAGGAATAAATTTCGTTTTCGTCGAAAATTCCCGTTTCGTGGTACTTTTTAAACACGGAACCATAGGTGTCGATTCCCCAGATTTTTATGTTTGGATTTTTTTCTTTTAAATATTTTCCAACTCCTGAAATGGTTCCTCCAGTTCCCACTCCAGAAACGAAATGAGTGATTTTGCCCTCGGTTTGTTCCCAAATCTCGGGTCCGGTTTGTTCGTAATGTGCCTGTGAATTGGATAAATTATCGTATTGGTTTACGTACCAGGAATTGGGAGTTTCTTCGGCCAATCTTTTGGAAACCGAATAATAAGAACGCGGATCCGTTGGTTCCACATCGGTAGGACAAACGACCACTTTTGCTCCCACGGCACGAAGAATGTCCATTTTTTCTTTGGATTGCTTGTCGGAAATCACGCAAATTAATTTGTATCCTTTTATGATGGCGACCAGTGCCAGTCCCATTCCCGTATTGCCGGAAGTTCCTTCGATTATGGTTCCGCCGGGTTTTAACCTTCCATCAGCTTCGGCATCCTCGATCATTTTTATGGCCATTCTATCTTTGACAGAATTTCCTGGATTGAAAGTTTCGACTTTGGCCAGGACTAAAGCAGAAATCCCGGAGATTACTTTATTGAGTTTTACCAATGGCGTGTTTCCAATTGTACCCAATATATTTTCTGAATATTTCATTTTTTAAATTTTAAGGTTATTGGAAGAAATTCCATACCAAGCCGAATCGAATGACAAAATCACGATACGGATTATTGGGAGAAGCATAAAAATTATTCCCTGAAAAGGAAGAATTAAAATGTTCCGCTATCAGGTAAATTCTGGTTCTTTGAATTTGGGCATTAAAGAAAAAATCGAAGTTAGCAAAATTTCCAATTTCTTTATTGTTTTGAACAAAAAACTCGCCAATTACCGGATTATAATCATTCGCATAATAGTTCGTAAAATAATTGAAAGTCACACCAGTTTGAAAATACAAAGCTTTACGGAACATATTTTGAGAATAGTAAAGCGTGTTTCTGGTTAAAAATTCGGGAACGTTGAGAACATTATCATGTTGGTCTGTCTTTTGATACAAAAGCGTATTGTCTAGTGCAAATCTTCCAAATTTGAATTCTTTATTCGCCTTAACCGACAAATAATTAATCGTGTTGGCATATTGCATCGGAGCAATAATTTGTTGATTCATTGCTATTTGACCTGGACTGGCCACATTGGCAAAATATAAATAATCGTTGAATATTGAATATTGCACGGATGCTTCAACCCATGGAGTCAGGGCATTTGCAATGATGGAATTTATTTTTTCGTTCTTGAAATCATTGGACCAATTGTAATTTACGTAGCTGCTTTGATACAAATTATAGTTGTTATTGGGCAGTTTGTTCATGTTTTGATACTGGAATGACAACTGGATATCGTCATTCCAATCGTATTGCAAGTTGGCGTCCAAGTCAGACAAAGACTGGTTTGTCATTGATCTAGCATACATGAATTTTCCTTTCCATTTGTTTTTTCGATAATCATATTGCCCTCCAACACTATTAATTCTGATGCTCAAAGAGCTTGGAACAATTTTGTCGTCGAGTATCAATATTTGATTATAGTAGTAATTATTATAGAAGTCATCGGCAAAAAATTGAAATTTTCCCAAGGTTGTATTTTCATAAACAAGTCCGAGCTTATTATAGGTTTTATTGTAATGGGTTTGGTCATTTATACCTTCGGTTTTGTAGGAATCTCCAAATCGATAGACCGTTTCCCTACCAACAGAAGATGGCACCGTGGCTTGATTGAATTCAAAATATTTGTTTTCGTAATTAAATTGGTGGGTTACATATAAATTATTGTTCCCCGCTGTCGAGTTGACCCTAAAAAGGTGGTCCAGAAACACTCGTTTTCCTTTTAAGAACGATTTTGCATCGGTTAAAAAAACTTCCAATCTTTCCCTGTTTTGAAAGTCTGGATTCTCGCTTTCGAAGTCCTCAACAGTAGTGATTCCTCCATTTTCTTCATTTAAAATATCTTGGGAAGTAAAATGTGCGTTGGCAAAATAGCGCTTGTTTTTCGTGTTATAACTTGTAGTGAACCTAAAATTTCCGGTACTTGACATTTGATTAATATATCTTCCCTCGGAGCGCAATCCCCTGTAGGCAATAGAAAAATTGAGATTTGGGGTTATGTTTAACGCAAAAAAAGAATCCACGTTTTGACCTTGTTTCATCACGGTTTTAAAATACAATTCGGTCACTGGAGTCGCCACGGAACTATACCTTATTTGATTTGCTTCCAGAAAATTAAAATGCTTTGCCTTGAATCCAAATTCAGGATAAGGCGAAAAGGTGTTTAAACTGTATTGCAAAGTGTTGTAGGTTTGTCCTTCATTGGCAAAAGGCATCAATCCAAAATTATCTTTACGCAAATAATTAAAACTATACAGTTTTTTTATCGTCAAGGAGGTATCTATATAAGTCGTGTCGCGATCCAGTGTAATCACTCGATACATATCTATAGTGGCAATTTTTTCTTTCGGTTTTTTAATGGAATCCGTGCTGTTGTATTTGCTGTTGAAATCTAATTCATTAGTCTTTTTTTGTTGAGAAAACAGAAATGTAGGCACTATTAAAAGATATAAGAAAAAGAGGATCCTCATTTGGAGTGGTATATGATTAGGCAATTATTTTGCGATTTTATTTAAGCAAAGGTAAATGAAAAAACATATAAATGAAAAAACAGTTTAATTTATAAAGAAGTATTGATTGACCCCTGCTTACGGATGAGTCGAAGCCAAATCCCAATGCCAAATCCGATGAGTTTGACCGTAGAGCTATAAAAAGGCACAATATGCAAAATAAAAAAACCGAGTTTGAAATTAATCAAACTCGGTTTCTGAAAATTAAACTAAATAATATTATCTATTGGCATTGACTGAATCATCAATCAAGTCGTTGGCATCAATTTCAGCTTGAGGGATTTTCAAGAAGAATTTTTTGTCATCCGCTGTTAAGTTTCCAGCAGCGCCAACTCTATGATTTCCGGTTCTGGTAATCCCTCTTCTTAGACGTTTCGCGTCAAACCATTCTACACCAATCTCTGCGTAAAGTTCTTTACGTCTTTCAACTAAAATTTCATCTAGTAAAGCAGCACCTGTATTTGTTGATTTAACAGCATTTACATCTCTGTTTTTTTGCAAAGTGTACAATAAATCATGAGCTCCGGGAGTATCCCCTAATCTATATTTAGCTTCAGCTTCGATAAGAATCATTTCAGGAGTTCTGATGATTGGATGATCCGCATCAAATGTAAAAGTAAATTTACGAGTGATCCAATAACGGTAATCATTTACATTCGTGATTGAAGCACTTTTCTTTTGGAAATATCCTCTAACATCAGTAGGAGAAAATAAACTCACGAAATCTTTATTAATGTAAACCGAAGAATACGAAGTGGTTAAGTGGTCAGTTCCAGCGTGTGGAAATCCATAATAATAATTGGATTGATCAGCCGATTGTGCACTTCCCCAAATCCATTCAACACTAGAGTAATCATTAAAACCTGAACGATATGTTGATGGACTCAACACCGTTGCTGGATTACCGCCATAAGCCGCTTTGGCTGCAGCCTCAGCACCAGCCCAGTTGCCCATTACTTGATATACTTGCGCCAAAATACCATTAGCCACGCTCTTGTTGATGTACGATTTACCTAAACGCTGCTCTGTCAATCCAGCAACAGCTTTAGTCAAGTCATCAACAATTAAAGCATATACCTCTTTAACAGTAGACATTCCGTTTCCAGTAAGTGATAAACTTTTATAAATTGGCGGAGCAGGATAATTTAAGTCAAAAGAATAAGTTGGAGCAAAATCCAATACTAATTGATGGTAGAAAAACCCTCTCAAAGCATAACCATAAGCCGCTAATTCTGTTTTATCCGATGGAGCTAAATCACTAGCTTCAACACCATTTATCAAGGCATTTGCTTGGTTTATCATGTAAAAGCAGTAGTTCCAAGTAAAAACAGTTCTACGGTAAGTAGGCTCACGATTATCGTTTGAATAATCGAAAGCGTACCAAGAAGTCGTATTGATTAAATCATTTCCTTTTACAGAACGGGCAAAAAAGATTGAATTAACCCCTGCTGCATCAGTAGTAGACACACCTGCTGAATTAGGAAATTGCCCTCTAAAACGACGCATTATACCTGAAATAAAAGCTTCCACTCCCTCTCTTGATGTAAAAACTACTTCAGCAGAAACTCCATCAGTTGGTTTTGGCGCATCAAGAAATTCCTGACTACATCCTGCTAACATAACTAATGCCATGAAAGCTATTAAAATTTTTGAAAATTTATTTTTCATAATATTTATTTTTTTAGAATTCTAAATTAATACCAAAAGAAACCACTCTCTGGTTGTATGATCTACTATTTGTTGCACCACTCAAATCTTGTTCAGGATCGATTCCTTTATGAGATTGGTATGTCCACAAATTATCCCCTTGTACAAACAATCTCAATTTCGAAATATTTGTTCTCTCCAAAAGATCTTTAGGGAAATTATAACCAAAATTTAATGCTTTCAATCTTACGTAATCATTTTTAAACAAGAAACGAGTGGATTGAGAGTTGAAATCATTGTTTGACGCCAAGAATAATGGCACATTAGTAATGTCGCCCGCTTTTTGCCAACGATTTTCCAAATCTTGATGAGCTGCTCTACCTGGAGACTTGAAGCCTTCCATCAAACTGGCATAACTACTGTCGTATACATAAGATCCGTAACTGAAGTTAAACAAGATATTAAGATCTAAATTTTTGTATTTGAAGTAGTTTGTCAAACCTCCCACTACATCTGGTAATGATGATTTGTCAACATAATATCTTGTAGCTTCAGAATACACTTTTGTGGTAACTCTTTCTCCTGTAGGCAAACCATCAGTTCCCAATACATCTTTATACCACATTCCGTATCCTGTAGCTGGATCTACACCTGCCCAATCTTGAACAAAAAATTCATATAATGAGCGACCTACTTCCCATTTTTTGTTTCCATTAGTAAACCCTTTTTGAGTAAGTTCACTAATTTCATTTTTATCCATAGAGAAATTTAAACCTGATGTCCACAAGAAATTAGTTGTTGCTATGTTTCTTGTATTCAATGAAAATTCCCAACCATAATTTTTAACTGCTCCAACATTTGTTGTTATACCAGTATTCCCTGTAGAACCAGGCAATGGTTTATTGTAAATTAAGTCAACTGATTCTTTGCTGTAGTAATCAACAGTTGCAAAAATTCTGTTCTGGAATAAACCAATTTCTAAACCATAGTTAGCAGATCCTGTTTTTTCCCAAGTAAGATTTGGATCTACTGCACCACCCAATACAACTCCTGTATTATCTAATTCATTCCAACCAGTTGAAAACAACTGTATGTATGGAAAATAAGAAGAAAGTCTATTGTTTCCTAATTCACCATAAGAAGCTTTCAACTTCAATTCGCTAATGGTCTCTATTTTTTGCATGAATTTTTCTTGAGACACTAACCAAGAACCTCCAACTGCATAGAAACTTCCCCATCTTACGTCACTATTGAAACGAGAGGAACCGTCTTTACGGTATGAACCTTCAAGAAAATATTTTTCTCCATAATTATACGTAAGACGTCCAAGGTAACTTGAAATTCTTTCTTCAGTGGTTGATCCTGAAACAGCTGAAGGAGTAGTACTTCCATCCAATACGTAAACTCCAGGTAAAAACCCTTCACCTTGTGCTCCTAAAGCATCAATTTCAAATTTATAAGCTTCTTGAATTAAATCAGCACTAAAATTATGATTGCTAAACGATTTTTTATAGCTCAAAGTATTAATCAAATTGCTTGAAGTTGTTATGTCTCTGTTTTGAGTAACTCTACCTCCTACACTTGATGCATAACCAACTTCATTGCTGGCATAATCATAAGAATCATACAAATATTTATCATAAGCCAAGTTTGTTTTGAAAGTCAAATCTTTAGCTAAAGTGAATAACAAATAAGCATTAGCCGTAAAGTTGTCTCTTTTGTAACTCGTTTTATAATTGTACAAAGAGCCGTATGCATTTTCATTATTCAATTGAGGACGAGTTGCATTCAAAAGTTGTCCCGGAGTAGCTCCATAATCGAAAATATTTTGTCCAAAACCGTCCTTAACTAGATCTCCGTTTCCATCTCTTCTGTAAACAGGATAAATAGATGGTATGGTATAAATCCATTGAATAGAACTTTGATAACTACTTCCACTTTGAGAAGGATAATTTTGTTTAGAAGTAGAGTAAAAAGAGGTTAATCCAGCAGTTAACCAATTGTTAATTTTAGAATCGATGCTCAAACGAGTGGTTGCACGATCAAATTTAGAAGTAACCACATTCCCTTCTTGAGACATATAGTTAGTCGTGAAAGAGTAAGTAGTATTATCACTACCTCCGGAAACTGATAATGAATGCTCAGTTCTAAGTGCCGAATCATTTAACATCAAATCAGCCCAATCCGTGTCCCATTTTTTATTTGTTGTCACCAAGTTTCCATTAGCATCAACTGGAGTTGCGGCCGTGTAAGGATTGTAACCAAGTGTGCTAACTAATGAATTGGAAGCATTAAGACCTGCAGTTGCAGCTGTTTGATTGCTTACATATTGATTTGCATTTCTAATTCCTTCCCAACTGTATTTCATGTAAGTATCAGAATCAACCAATTTATGCAAATCAACGGCATTACTTGAAAATCCAACCATTGTTGAAAAATTCACTTTTGGTGCAGTGTCTAATTTACCTCTTTTGGTCGTGATAAGAATAACACCATTAGAACCTCTAGATCCATATAAAGCTGTAGAAGAAGCATCTTTCAATACACTGATTGACTGTATTTGATCAGAGCTGATGGTATTCATGTTACCGCTAAAAGGAGCTCCATCCAAAATTACCAATGGATCCGCAGCAGCATTAATAGAACCAATACCTCTAATACGTATAACTGGATTATCCCCCGGTTGACCACCAGCAGCAATAATATTAACCCCAGCTACACTACCTTGCAAGCTAGTTAATACACTAGTGGCAATTTGTTTGTCTAAAACTTCTTTTCCCACTGTAACCACGGAACCAACAATAGATTTTGCTTTTTGTTTACCATAAGCCACAATAACAACTTCTTCCAGAGATTTTGACTCCGATTCTAAAACTACATTTATAGAGGTAGAAGAACCTACTTTAACAGTTCTGTCAGTCATACCCACAAAAGAGAAAATTAAAACATCTCCTGTTTTCGCTTTAATAGAATATTTACCATCAAAATCTGATTGAACTCCTTTAGGAGATCCTTTAACTGAAACGTTTGCACCAGGCAATGGACCTGTCTTGTCCGATACTACACCTGAAATTGTTTTCTCTTGCGCAAAAGAAAACTGTAATGATAACGCTAACAACAGCGTAAAAATCCATTTGAATTTAGATCTCATATTAATTTGGTTTGATTAAGTTATTCTACAAACTTCTTAATTATTTCTTAATTATAATAATAATTCAGACAAAAAATTATTTTTTTTAACTTTCTCATTTATTTTTGTTGTTTTTTTTGGAATAAAAAACTCTAGATTTAAAAAAAATGCGAATACTGTTTTTTTTCACTAATTTCGTTTAAACCAATAATTAATGTTAAACAATTATTTTTCGAAATTTATCCTGGAATCCGGCACCGATGAAGCTGGACGTGGCTGTCTTGCTGGTCCAGTCACGGCCGCAGCCGTCATTCTTCCGCAAGATTTCAAGAATACGATCCTGAATGACAGCAAGCAATTATCCGAAAAAACAAGAGAAAAATTAAGACCAATTATAGAAAGTCAAGCCATTTCATTTGCCGTAACCCATTTGCATCCTGACGAAATTGACGAAATCAATATCCTGAATGCTTCGATGAAAGGAATGCAGGAATGCATATTAAAATTAAATTTAACTCCCGAATTTATCATCGTCGACGGAAATCGTCCGTTAAACGTCAAATTGGGGATGAAAAACACTTTTGGCAAACAATTTTCGAAAGCTGAAATCGAATTGTTAAAATCGATTCCCAATCAAAGTATTGTAAAAGGAGATTCGAAATATATGAGCATTGCCGCCGCATCGATTTTGGCAAAAACTTATCGAGACGAATATATGGACAGAATTCACGAGGAATTCCCGATGTACAATTGGAAAAAAAACAAAGGTTATCCCACTAAAGAACACCGTGAAGCCATCCAAAAATATGGCGTTACAAAATACCATAGAATGACATTTCGATTGTTGCCCGAGAAAGATTTATTTGATTTGTGATTATTGATTAACGATTTTTGATTTCAGATTTCTCAAAAGTAGCTTCGAAAAGATTGGAGAAATGTTTCAGAATTTTTGCTTTCACTTCATCTTCATCCACTTTTTCAACTCCTAGTTCCACATTTAAAGAAGTGACCGCTTTGCCTCGAATTCCACAGGGAATAATATTGTCAAAATAACCCAAATCGACGTTGACATTCAATGCAAAACCGTGCATCGTAACCCAGCGGGAAGCCCGAACACCCATTGCACAAATTTTCCTTGCAAAAGGAGTTCCAACTCCTAACCAAACACCAGTTTCGCCTTCGCTTCGACCACATTCCAAGCCGTATTCTTGCAAAGTAAGAATAATGGCTTCTTCCAGAAAACGCAAGTATTTATGAATGTCGGTAAAGAAATTCTCTAAGTCCAATATAGGATAACCCACGATTTGTCCAGGTCCGTGATACGTAATATCGCCTCCACGATTGATTTTGTAGAAAGTCGCTCCTTTGGCTTCGAGTTGTTTTTCGGATAAAAGAAGGTTTTCTAAATCGCCACTTTTCCCCAAAGTATATACGTGTGGATGTTCAACGAAAAGAAAATAATTGGGAGTTTGCAAATTAGTTTGCTCTCTCCTATTTTTTATCTTTAAATCGACAACTCCCTTGAATAATTCTTCTTGGTATTCCCAAGTAGCTTTATAATCTTTGAGTCCTAAATCTTGAAGTTGGATGGTTTTGTTCATTGCATTTATTTGAGTGGCAAAGTTACAAAGTTAAAGACTTAAAAACTTTAAATGGAAAGTCAAATTAATTTTCAAATTTTCAAATTGCCACTTTTTCAAATTTACCTATCTTTGCACTCTTAAAATTAGAACAGAATGGCATTATCCGAACAAGAAATCCTTCGTAGAGAAGCACTCACAGAATTACGCAATTTAGGTATTGAACCTTATCCCGCAGCCCAATTTAGCACAACCGCATATTCTAGCGAAATCCTCGCCGATTTCGAGAAGTTTGAAGGCAAGGAAGTGATTCTGGCCGGTCGCTTGATGGGGAAAAGAATTATGGGAAAAGCCTCTTTTGCAGAGATAAAAGATGCCGAAGGACGTATTCAAATCTATGTTTCGAGAGATGACATTTCGACTGATGAAGAGAAAACGATGTACAATGTGGTTTTCAAAAAACTATTGGACATTGGCGATTTTATTGGGGTTCGCGGTACGGTTTTCAAAACCCAAGTGGGCGAAATCTCTGTTCACGTTTATGGTTTGACGCTTTTGTCGAAAGCCTTGAAACCGCTTCCAATCGTAAAAACGGATGCCGACGGAAAAACACACGATGCTTTTTCGGATCCAGAGCAAAGATACCGTCGTCGTTACGTAGATTTAACGGTAAACGACCACGTGAAAGAAACGTTTATCAAGAGAACAAAAATGTTCAATGCGATGCGTTCTTTCTTTAATGACAAAGGGTATTTAGAGGTTGAAACTCCTGTTTTACAACCAATTCCCGGTGGTGCTGCGGCGAGACCTTTTATCACGCACCACAACTCATTGGACATTCCGTTGTATATGCGAATTGCCAACGAATTGTATTTAAAAAGATTGATTGTAGGTGGTTTTGATGGTGTTTACGAGTTTTCGAAAAACTTCAGAAATGAAGGAATGGACCGAACGCACAACCCGGAATTTACCGCTATGGAAATATATGTGGCCTACAAAGACTACAACTGGATGATGAATTTTACCGAAAATCTACTCGAGCATTGTGCAATTGCAGTTAACGGGAAAAGTGAAGCGACTTTTGGCGAACACCAAATCAATTTCAAAGCGCCGTATGCAAGGGTTACAATGACGGATTCCATCAAACATTTTACGGGTTTTGACATTTCCGGAAAAAGCGAAGCAGAATTATTCGAAGCTGCAAGAGCAATGGGAATCGACGTTGATGCCTCAATGGGAAAAGGAAAATTGATTGACGAGATTTTTGGCGCCAAATGTGAAGGAAATTATATTCAACCAACGTTTATCACGGATTATCCAAAGGAAATGTCGCCTTTGTGCAAACAACACCGCGACAATCCCGATTTGACAGAACGTTTTGAATTGATGGTTTGTGGCAAAGAAGTAGCAAATGCCTATTCTGAATTGAACGACCCAATTGACCAAAGAGAACGTTTTGAAGAGCAATTGCGCTTGGCCGAAAAAGGTGACGACGAAGCGACCCAGTTTATTGACGAAGATTTCTTGAGAGCTTTGGAATACGGAATGCCACCAACTTCAGGATTAGGAATTGGAATGGACCGATTAATCATGTTCTTGACGAACAATGCTTCGATTCAGGAAGTATTGTTGTTCCCGCAAATGCGTCCGGAGAAAAAACAGGTTCAAATTGAACTGGAAGATGAGGAAAAATTAATCCTTGCACTTTTGCAAACCAATGAAAACAAAATGGAATTGGGCGTTTTAAAAATCAAATCAGAGTTGAGTGGCAAGAAATGGGATGCCGCGATGAAAGGCTTGGCAAAACACGGATTGGTAAAAGTGAGCTTGATTGAAGACAAAAAAATTGTGGAATCAGCTGGATAATCTATTTCAAAAACAAGTTCAAAATAAATAAAAAAGGAGTTCAATTGAACTCCTTTTTTTGAATTAATAAATTAAAACACTATTATTTTTCCACTTATCATTCCCAATCCAACAATCGTTGTTCGCCTTCAATTTTCTTGATATCGGTGATGTCTTGTGACAATTCTATCACGCCTTTATAATTTTTATGGGCATCTCGAACGGCAAAATAGCGGATATAAATCAGTCTTTCTTTGAAATTAATCCAAAAAGAAGCTTCATTTTGAGTGCCATTTTTAAAACTCTCTATGATTTTGAGAACCGTTCCCACACTTTTGGGAGGATGACAAAATTTTACTTCACGGCCAATGATTCCGGCACTTCTAGGAAAAACGCGTTCTTCTCCTCGATTGTAAAAAATCACTTTGTCGTTTTTATCCACAAAAGTCAAATCCAAAGGCATCGTTTTTAGAAGCAAATTCACTTGCTCCACGGTCATGTAACCTTCGTCATAATGCGAGGTGTTTTCTAAGGAAAACGTCATTTCTCTTTTGGCAAAATCTTCGCTTGGATGAATGTATTCCACAGCTGGGAAAGGAGCAGGAGTTTCAGCCAACATCCAACCAATTTCCTCTTCGCCTTTGCGCATCGAAATCCAGTCTTTTTCAGTGAGTAAATCCAGGGCATTGGGAAACAGAACATTGTCTTCAGTATTCATTAATCTAGAAATCCCTTCAACCAAAAATGGCGTGTTCGTCATAATTTTATCAAATTCTCTGGCATCCATATTTTTGCGCAACAATCTAAATTGTTCCCTCAAATTATCGTGAAAAGACCACATTCCTTGCGAAGGTCCGTTCCATCCTTTTTTTTCCAAAAACGGAAAGAGTTGATTCTCTTTTCTTGCAAATCGTTTTTCTATGGTTTGAAGCTGGTTGAAAATATTTGTGTATTTCTGAAATTCAGCTTTAGCATCCACAGCTAACAATTCTTCTAAAAGCGTATTGATTATTTCTTTTTCCTGGTAGTAAACACTTACCGGATGTCCTTCGGGAAGTGAAATTGTATTTAAAGTATCATTCATTATAATGTATGTTTTATTGCTATTGTTTGACTGCAGCAAATTTCGGTTCTATAAATTTTGATGAATATGATTCCAATCATATTTAATACCGTATTATTTGGATAAAATTTTGAACCAAAAAATTAAAAAATAGATGCGGGTTCGGATTCTTGTTTTATCAACTTTTGTTAATAAAAAAATGATAAAAAAAATGGAATATGATTTAAATCATATTAAATAAAATTGATTTTGAGTAAAATTACATTCAGTAAAACAAAGCCAAAAACACCTCTAAAGCATTGGCTTCTAAACATCTATTAAAACAGAAATTATGAACATACAAGAAAAAACTTTGATTGGAGATTTTGTAGCTCACGATTTTAGAACCGCCGCCATCTTCACAAAATATGGAATTGATTTTTGCTGCAAAGGACAAAGAACCATCGATGAAGTTTGCGCCAAGGAAAATATAAATGAAGCCAATTTATTGCATGACCTGAATGCTGTTTTGGCAACAAAAAACGATTCGGAAATTGACTTCAACTCTTGGTCATTGGATTTATTAATTGATTATATCGAAAAAATCCACCACCGTTTTGTCGAAGAAAAAACTCCGATAATTCTTCAGTTTTTAGACAAATTGTGTAGCGTTCACGGAAGCAATCATCCTGAATTATTCAAAATTACCGAACTATTTAAAGACTGCACCGATGAATTAACTCCACACATGAAAAAAGAAGAAATGATTTTGTTCCCTTTCGTCAAAGAAATGATAGATGCCACGAAAAGTCATGGCTCCATTGGACAACCTCATTTTGAAACCGTAAAAAACCCCATTGCGGCAATGATGAACGAGCACGAACACGAAGGCGAACGTTTCAGGACAATTGCTTCGTTAACCAATAATTACACACCGCCAGAAGATGCTTGTGAAACCTATCGCGTGACGTATGCAATGTTGCAGGAATTCGAACAGGACTTGCACAAACACATACATTTAGAAAGCAACATCCTGTTTCCAAAAGCAAAAGCTTTAGAGAAATTTTTCTCGAACGAAGAATAAAACATCAACACAACATAAAACAAAAATCACTAAAAAACTATGGAAAAGTACGTTATCAAGAGGAACGGAGATTACAAACCGTTTGAAAGTTTTAAAATAGAAGATGCTATCGCAAAAAGCTTCAAAAGTGCCACCATAGCATTTGACGAAAGTGTTTTTGAAAATGTTATCAAAGGACTACAGTCCAAAGAAACATGGGCAGTCGAAGAAATTCAAGATTTAATAGAAAAAAGCCTCTTTGAAAAACAGTATTTTGAAGTGATGCGTTCCTTTATGTTGTACCGCCATACTCGTAAATTGCAGCGAGAACACATTGAAGGCATCAACGACGACACGACTTATGTTGACAGCTCGCAAACCATAGCAGAATATATAGAACAAACCGATTGGCGCATCAATGCAAACGCAAATACGTCATATTCCAATGCAGGATTAGTAAATAATGTTGCCGGAAAAATCATTGCCAATTATTGGCTGGACAAGGTTTACACCAAAGAAGAAGGATATGCCCATAGAAATGGCGACGTTCATATTCACGATTTGGATTGTTTGACCGGCTATTGCGCAGGTTGGAGTTTGCGTGTTTTACTCAACGAAGGTTTCAACGGAATTCGTGGTCGTGTCGAAAGCAAAGCCCCTTCCCATTTCAGGGAAGCTTTGGGACAAATGGCAAATTTCTTGGGAATTTTACAAAGCGAATGGGCTGGAGCACAAGCTTTCAGTTCGTTTGACACCTATCTTGCCCCTTACGTTTTTAAAGATAATTTATCTTTTGATGACGTGCTTAAAGCCGTTCGTAGTTTTGTCTATAATTTAAATGTTCCTGCGCGTTGGGGACAATCACCATTCACGAATATCACGCTGGATTGGGTGGTTCCGGAAGATTTGAAAACCCAAATCCCTACGAAAAACGATTTTCATTTTTTCGAAAATAATTTCAATCACGATCTTTTGGTTAGAGCACAGGAACGTGGTGTCAACAAAGTTACAGACCTGCGTTACGAGCATTTTCAAAAGGAAATGAACCTCATCAACAAAGCGTATTACACCGTGATGACCGAAGGAGATGCCAACGGGCAACCTTTTACTTTCCCAATTCCAACGGTGAATATCACAGAAGAATTTGATTGGGACGGCGAAAATACCGACCTCCTTTTCGAAAATACCGCTAAAATTGGTTCTTCTTATTTCCAAAACTTCATTGGAAGCCAATATAAATTAGACGAAAACGGAAACAAAATAGAAAACGAAAGTGCTTATAAACCCAATGCCGTTCGCAGTATGTGCTGTCGTTTACAACTCGATTTGCGTGAATTGCTGAAACGAGGAAACGGACTTTTTGGAAGTGCAGAAATGACGGGAAGCATTGGCGTTGTAACCATAAACATGGCACGTTTGGGCTATTTATACAGAGGAAACAAAGAAGAATTATACAAACAATTGGACAAATTATTATACCTTTCTAAATCGACTTTAGAGAAAAAACGAGTGTTCATCCAAGAAATGTACGATCGAGGTTTGTATCCTTATACCAAACGTTATTTGCAACATTTCAGAAACCACTTTTCGACCATTGGAGTAAACGGGATTAACGAAATGATTGTCAATTTTACGGGGAAACAAGACACCGTGACTTCAACTACAGGGATTGAATTTGCTTCCGAAATATTGGAACACATACGTGGTCGAATGAAAGAATTTCAGGAAGAAACCGGAAATTTATACAATCTGGAAGCCACGCCAGCCGAAGGAACAACGTATCGTTTTGCCAAAGAAGATAAAAAACGTTTCCCAAATATCATCCAAGCCGGCCAAAAAGACAATATTTATTACACGAATAGTTCGCAAATCCCGGTTGACCACACCGAAGATCCATTTGAAGCTTTGCTTTTGCAAGACGAATTGCAATGTAAATATACGGGTGGAACTGTTTTGCACTTGTACATGAGCGAAAAAATGAGTTCGCCAGAAGCCTGTAAACAATTTGTCAAAAAAGTGTTATCCAACTTCAGATTGCCTTACATCACGGTAACTCCCGTGTTTAGCGTTTGTCCTGTTCACGGCTATTTGAATGGAGAACACGAATATTGTCCAAAATGTGACGATGCCTTAATCGAAAACAAAAAAAATGAAATATATGAAAACAGAAACTAATCCTATTCTAGAAGAAAATCAACATTTGAGAACCAAATGTCTTGTGTACACGCGCGTAATGGGATATCACAGACCCGTAGAAAGTTTTAATATTGGAAAAAAAGGAGAACACAAACAACGAACTCATTTCAGTGAAGGAAAATGTTAGCACGCCCATTTACAGCTTAACACCTTTCACTTTATTGGATTACCCTCATCAATCAGCCTGT
>NZ_PNNA01000037.1 GCF_013823965.1 Flavobacterium sp. | reverse complement strand
ATTCGGATTGTATTTCATTCCTTTTTTATATTGTTTTTTAATGGAGTCATGCTTTCGCGCACTCAAGTCGTCTTTATTGATATGATTCAAAGTCGCAAAGACTTTTACGGCATAATTATTTTAGACGCCAAATTTACATTTATTGTACGAAAGTTGAAAGTTTGAGCGTTATTAACTTTAAATAAAGAAATTCTTTGCTATTTTTACCCCATAATTACAATAAACTATGGCTTCTTCATTTGATAAATTTCAAAAACGCAGGTTAATTTCCTCTTATTTCTCGGTTGTGCTAAGTGTGTTCTTGGTATTGTTTCTATTAGGAATACTAGGCTTTTTTATTATCAATTCTAAAAAACTGGCAGACGATTTCAAGGAAGAAATTGCCATGACGGTATTTTTCAAAAATGAAGCGAATGACACCATATTAAAGGCTTTTGGAAAAGAACTCAAAACAGCTCCTTTTTCAAAATCATTTGTTTATGTTTCCAAGGAAGCTGCCGCAAAGCAACATACCGATATTATTGGAGAAGATTTCATGACCTTCTTGGGCGAAAATCCTTTGCAAAACTCCTATGACATTCACCTCAAAGCGGATTATGTGATTAAAGACAGCATAACGAAAATTGAAAGTCGTTTGAGAAAAAACGCCATGATTTCGGATATTGTTTACGACAAACAATTGGTGAATTTAGTCAACGACAACATCAAGAAAGTGAGTATGTGGATATTGATAATCAGTGGTTTTTTGACCATTATAGCTGTTTTATTGATTAACAGTTCTTTGCGTTTGTCCATTTATTCCAACCGATTTATCATCAAAACGATGCAAATGGTAGGCGCCACAAAGGCGTTTATCAGAAAACCATTTGTAATGAGAAGCATTAAATTGGGAATGATTGGAGCAGGTTTGGCGATTATTGCGCTTATTGGTGTTTTAATTTATGTTCAAACTAATTTTCCTGGTTTAGGAATTCTTGATGACAAATTGCTTGTGGCATTGGTCTTGTTGCTGGTTTTTGGAGCTGGCGTTTTAATTACATGGATAGGCACATATTTTGCAACACAACGCTTTTTGAATTTAAGAACAGACGATTTATATTAGTGTTCCCTAAAAAATAGAAACTTAAAACAGAGGTTGAAATTGCTTCGTGCCTCGCAATGATAAAATGAAAAAAGAAGAACAAAAACACGAATTTCTTTTTGAAAAAGTAAACTATAAAATTCTACTTGTTGGAATTGCAGTTATAGCACTTGGATTTATATTAATGTCAGGCGGCGGAAGCGAAGACCCTAATGTATTTAGCGAAGAGATTTTCAATTTTAGAAGAATCCGCTTGGCTCCAACAACGGTTTTAATCGGTTTTGGAATCACGATTTATGCTATTCTAAAAAATCCAAAAAAATAGTTTGCAGTGTTCAGAATTCTGTTTTCAGTTAGCAACAACTGGAACTAAAATTTACAATCTAAAGTCTAAAATCTGCAATCTAAAATGAATACACTACAAGCCATTATTATTGCCATTATTGAGGGATTAACCGAATATCTTCCAATTTCTTCCACCGCTCACATGATTTTTACGAGTTCCTATTTTGGAATCCAAGAGGATGATTTCGTAAAACTTTTTCAAGTTTCGATTCAATTTGGCGCCATTTTGGCCGTGGTTGTTTTGTATTGGAAGAAATTTTTGGCTTTTCCAACTCTAAAAGTTGGAATGAATTTTTACACCAAATTGGCTTTTGCCGTAATTCCTGCCTTAGTGTTAGGAAAATTATTCGATGACAAAATTGAAGCAATTCTGGGAGATCCAATTCCAATCGCGATTGTATTGATTCTGGGTGGAGTGATTTTACTTTTTGTTGACCAATATTTTAAGGACAAAACTACCATTGTAAATGAAGAGGACATTACCGTTAAAAAAGCCGTAACAATTGGTTTTTGGCAATGCTTGGCAATGATGCCAGGAACAAGTCGGTCTGCAGCTTCCATCATTGGCGGAATGCAACAAGGTTTGTCACGCAACACGGCAGCAGAATTTTCGTTTTTCCTGGCAGTTCCAACCATGTTGGCTGTTACATGTTATTCCGTGTTTTTAAAAACCTATGAAACTTCGCAAATGAAGGGTTATGAATTGATTTTAAAATCAAACGACAATATCATGATGTTTTTGATTGGAAATGTAGTGGCTTTTATAGTCGCGATTTTAGCCATCAAGTTTTTTATTGGAATCATCAACAAATACGGTTTCAAGCCTTGGGGCTGGTATCGAATTATTATGGGAACTTTTTTGTTGATTTACTTTTCTTACCTAAAATAATTTCTTTTGAAAACTGCCGAAGATTTCTTGAACGGACAAATCATATTAATTGACAAGCCTTTGCATTGGACATCATTTCAGGCAGTCAATAAAATGAAATATGCTTTAATCAACAAAGCAGGGCTTCCCAAAAAATTCAAAATTGGGCACGCCGGAACTTTAGACCCATTGGCAAGTGGATTATTACTGGTTTGTACCGGAAAATTTACCAAAAGAATCACTGAACTTCAAGGGCAAGCCAAAGAGTATATAGGAACTTTTCACATAGGAGCAACCACGCCTTCCTATGATTTAGAAACCGAAATAAACGAAATTTTCGACACTTCGCATATTGACGAATCATTAATTCACGAAACAGTAAAACAATTTTTGGGAGAAATTGACCAAAAACCACCTATTTTTTCGGCCATAAAAAAAGACGGAATCCGTCTTTATGAACACGCTCGTGCTGGAGCATCTGTAGAAATAACAACCAGAAAAACGACAATCCACGAATTTGAAATCACCCGAATTGCGCTTCCTGAAATTGATTTTAGAGTAGTTTGCAGCAAGGGAACTTATATTCGCTCCTTGGCTTACGATTTTGGAAAAGCAATGGAATCCGGCTCACACTTGACGGTGTTGCGCAGGACAAAAATTGGCATTTATGACGTAAATGATGCAATGGACGTAACTTTATTTGAACAAAGCTTAGCCCATTGATGTTACCAAAAACTTTAAACCCAAAACAAATACAACACTGAATCCACAATGTGATTTATGTTTGAATAAAAGTGTTTTTATTTTAAACTCTTTCTACGTAAAATTGGATTAATAACGACTTGGACTTTTACCACCAAATAGTAAAGTAGAAAAATAATCGTAGAATCTTTCAAATAAATTTTTCATGACGATGTTTATTAAATTGTTGGACAATATTTAAACACCAATAAAAAAGTAAATCGAAATGATAGATTTGGTAGGGGTTACTAATTTACAAAATTTTTTAATAAAAAAACCAAACCTGAATTTTTTTTATTAAAATAATTTAGGCTTGTTTTTTTTACTCTTAAAACAATGTCTCGGGCAATTAATTCTTGTGTTTTAGATTACACTTTTAAATAAAAACCCAAATAGCATGTTGGCTATTTAATAAAATTTCAAATCTTTTTTACACTAAAACGCACTCAACAATTCCAAATAGTATTTTTTTAAAAACATTATTTCAAAAAACAGATTATGACTATATTTGCACAACTCAACTAAAATAAAGTAATGAAGTACAAAAGAATTCTTCTCAAATTAAGTGGCGAAGCATTAATGGGCAATAGGCAGTACGGTATTGATCCAGCTAGATTAGATGAATATGCCGTTGAAATCAAAAAAGTGCATGACCAAGGCGTAGAAATTGCCATCGTGATAGGTGGGGGAAATATTTTTAGAGGTGTCGCCGGAGCAAGTGCAGGAATGGACAGGGTTCAAGGTGATTACATGGGAATGTTGGCCACCGTAATAAACGGAATGGCACTACAAGGAGCACTCGAAGGCAAAGGAATGAAAACTCGTTTGCAAACTGCCTTGAAAATGGAATCAATTGCCGAACCATACATCAAAAGAAGAGCCGATCGCCATCTTGAGAAAGGAAGAATCGTGATTTTTGGAGCGGGAACAGGAAATCCTTATTTTACCACTGATACCGCAGCGGTTTTACGTGGCGTAGAAATAAATGCCGACGTAATACTCAAAGGAACTCGTGTAGACGGCGTTTACACAGCTGATCCTGAAAAAGATGCCAGCGCAACCAAATTCAATTATATTTCTTTTGAAGATGTATTGAAAAAAGGATTGAATGTCATGGACACTACCGCATTCACTTTGAGCCAAGAAAACAAACTCCCCATCGTAATATTCGACATGAACAAAGAAGGCAATTTGTTGAAAATTTGCGAAGGTAAAAACGTAGGAACAGAAGTAAATATATAGTTAGCAGTGTTCAGTATTCAGTTTGCAGTAAAAACTGAACACTGAACATTGAATACTGAACACCAATTAAAAAGATATGACAGAAGAAATAGAATTTATTTTAGACAGCACCCAAGAATCTATGGCGGGTTCTATAACGCATTTAGAAAAATCATTCTTGAACATCCGTGCCGGAAAAGCTTCACCTGCAATGTTGGGAAGTGTTTTCGTGGATTATTACGGGTCTGCAACACCACTTTCACAAGTATCAAAAATTAGCGTTCCCGATGCCAGAACCATTACATTGCAACCTTTTGAAAAGAATATGTTGCACACCATCGAAAAAGCGATAATGATTGCCAATCTTGGTTTCAATCCAATGAATAACGGCGACGTAATCATCATCAGTGTGCCACCTTTGACCGAAGACCGAAGACGCGAATTGGCAAAACAAGCAAAAGCTGAAGCCGAAGACGCCAAAATTGGAATCAGAAATGCTCGTAAAGATGCCAATACCGACATTAAAAAATTAGAAAAAGAAGGAACATCCGAAGACATTTGCAAAAGCGCCGAAGACCAAGTTCAAAATTTAACCAACAGTTTTATCAAAAAAATTGACGAACTTCTTGTTACTAAAGAAGCCGAAATCATGAAGGTGTAACCTCTTCAATAATTCATAAAAAAATCCGCTTGATGCGGATTTTTTTATGAATTATTGTTTAATTATCAAAACCGAAGGAACTCCACTCAACCAAACACTTTGGGAATCAACGAGTGCTTTCCAACTTTCGATACTGATTATCATTAAATCCTGCTTTGCCAAAAACTCTTTTTTAATGATTTTGTCATTTATGGCAACAATGTTATCAGCATATTTTTGTTCCAATGAATTGATGGCGCTCTTCATCACAAAATTAGTTTTAACATGCCCATTTACATCTAAAACCGTGATTTGGGAATTGTTGTTGAAAATCAATTTCTGCGCATAATCAATCAAAAAGGAATCTTCAGCATTAAAAATAGGCATAAAAACATTATTGACTTGTTGCAATTCTTTGTCAATCAAAATCCCCAAAGGCGTCTTGGTTTTCAAAATAATCTGCCTGGTTCTTTCGTCAAAAGGAGAATTCTCGAACAAGCCTTCCTTCCCTATAAATTTATCAATAAGTCGGTCGGGATTGATGATTCTTGTGGTGAATCCCAACACTTTTCCGAGCAAAGTTCCTTCAAAGATAGATTTACCAAGACCTACCAAAAGCAAATCATATTCGCCATTGTTCGCAATTTCAGTAATATTAGTTTCAATGTCCACGGTAGCTTGAAACAAAGTCGTGATTTCTTGTTTTAAAACTTTAGATTCTTGCAATAATGGCAAAAACCTGTCTTTTTCATAGTCTTCTATGTTATACGAATGCACTTCATCACTCAAAGTAAGATGCATGGCGGTTATGGTTGAAGTCTCCTTCTGTTTTTTGACTAAACTATTTGCCAATCGCAAAAGCGATTTTCCCTTTTCTTTGTTCCCAAAAGAAATCAGTATGTTGTATTTATCATCACTCGGGATTTCCTCTAAAACACCTTCGTCCTTTGTCTTGAAAATGAAATTTATAATATTCAACGTTGGTCCAGTCATAAAAGTAGTGACTAACGCCATGATGACCATCATTGTAAACACTTCTGGAGTAAGCACTTTTAAATCCAAACCAATATTTAAAACGATTAATTCCATCAAGCCTCGCGTGTTCATCAAAGCACCAATGGTCAAGCTATCGCGCCAACTTTGACCTACAAATTTGGCAGCCAAAGCACTTCCAAAAAACTTTCCTACAACGGCAACAAGTATAATAAATCCGGTAACTTTCCAAAGATAAGGGTCGTTTATCAAGCCTATTTCTGTTCGCAAACCCGTGTAAACGAAAAATAATGGCAGCAATAAAATCACCGAAACATCTTCTACTTTTTCTATGAAAAGATTCCTGAATTTGGTAATATCAGGCATGATAACTCCGGTCATAAAAGCCCCGAAAAGCGCATGTATTCCTATTACTTCAGTAATATAAGAGGAAATAATCAAGGTTAAAAAGAAAATGGCCACCACGGGTTTGTTCAAACTACTTTTTGTTCCATACAATTCCCCAATTTTTTTCAAGAATGGTTTGACCACAAAAAGCATGACAAATACATAACCTAATGCCAATCCGATAATGTAGAGGGAACTCACGAAAGTTCCTGCCTTTACAATGGCGATTACTGCGGCAAGCAAACACCAGGCTGTAATGTCATCGGCAGCGGCACAAGTAATTACTATGGCTCCTAATTTTGTTTTGTGGATTCCTCTTTCTTGGACGATTCTTGCCAAAACCGGAAACGCGGTAATGCTCAAGGCAATTCCCATAAACAAGGCAAAAGGCAAAAAAGCAACCCCTTCTGGTGCAAATTTAAAATAAACAAAATAAGCCAGACCAATTCCCAATGCAAAAGGAATCACAATACTGGCGTGGCTAATGACAATAGCATCTTTAGCCCTGTTTTGCAATACTTTCAAGTCGAGTTCCATCCCAATGACAAACATAAAAAGTATCAGTCCGATTTGGCTTAAAAACTGTAAATTCCCCAAGGATTCAACAGGAAACAAGTCCATGGAAAAGTCTGGAAAATACAAGCCCAAAAGCGAAGGCCCAAGAACAATTCCTGCTATGATTTCGCCAATTACGGAAGGCTGCCCAATTTTTCTGAAAACCCAACCAAAAAAACGAGCTACTATTATTATGGTGATAATTTGCGCCAAGAGGATGGCCAAAGGATGGTGCAAATTGAGGGTCAAAGAAGAAACAAAATCATTCCAATGACCATTTTCGACTACGGGGCGCAAAAATTCTTTGTCCATCTCCAGGTCTTTCCCCTTGCCCAAAATCCAATATATCAAAGCTGAAAAACCGCCTGTAACAACTAGATAAAAGATGGTGTTTCTATGATTTTTCATAAGATATTGCTTCAAAAAAATTTGCACAAAGATGCAAAATCCAAATATATAAATTACATCTCATAAATTATGTTATTGTAAAATAAAAATTGCAGAATTAACATCTACAACATTAAAAACTCTTCTTTGAAACAAATAATTTGCTGCCCTTTTCATTACCTTTGCGAAATTTAAAAATCGATATGGTTAAGTGGTTTAGTTTAGGATTTTGGGAATTAATTGCCCGTGTAGTTCTTCGAAATAGGATTTTAATGTTGTCGATTGTTTTATTGGCAACCATTTTATTGGCAACACAATGGAAGAACATCCATTTTACCCATACGGAAGCCAATATGTTGCCTGAAGACAACATCGTCAATATAGAGTACAACGCCTTTTTAAACAAATTTGGCGAAGAAGGAAATCTAGTCATCATTGGTGTAAAGGACAAAACATTCTTCACTCCAAAGGCTTATGCTGCTTGGGCTAGATTGATGAATACCTTAAAAAAAGACGTGGCAGTTGATCTTGTTATCTCCATAAACGACTTAAAAAAATTACAAAAAAACGATTCACTTCAAAAGTTTGAATTGGTTCCTTTTGTTGACCAAAGCAAAACCACCGACGAGGTTTATCTCGATAAAATAAAAAAGGAACTCTTCAATGATTTGCCTTTCTATGAAGGATTACTATTCAATAAAAAATCAGGAACGATTCGTTCAGCCATTTATTTAGACAAAAAAATAGTAAATACGCCGGCCCGAAAAGATTTTATTCTACACAAATTGGTTCCGGCCGTGCAGAAATTTGAGGATGAAACTAAAATTGACCTGCGTGTTTCCGGAATGCCTTACATTCGAACGCTGAATGCACAGACCATCATTGACGAAATCAGTATTTTCATTGGCGCCTCATTATTGGTAACTTCATTGCTTTTCTTTTTCTTTTTCAGAAGTTTTAGGGCTACCCTAATTTCGATAATCATAGTGATTATTGGCGTAATGTGGTCTTTTGGTTTCTTGGGATTATTAAATTACGAAATTACTGTTTTAACCGCCTTGGTTCCTTCTTTAATCATCGTAATCGGGATTCCGAATTGCATTTTCCTTACCAATAAATACCATCAGGAATACAAAGTTCACCGAAACAAAGTCAAGGCGCTCCAACGAGTTACCACCAAAATTGGAATGGCAACCCTAATGACAAACCTGACTACGGCCATTGGTTTTTTTACCTTCATAACGTCAAACAACAAACTACTCATTGAGTTCGGAAACGTGACTTCCATCAATATACTGGCATTGTTCTTTTTGTGCATCATTGTAATTCCCATTTTTCACAGTTACATTCCCGCACCAAAAGACCGCCACATCGAGCATTTAGACAGAGGTTATGTAAAATCGTTTATGGACTGGATTCTACGAAACGTGAAAGACAATAGATTTTCGATATACACCGTCGCCGTTTCACTTTTGGTCATTAGTATTATTGGAATTTACAAAATGCGTATTTCAGGCAGTATCATAGAAGACATGCCAAAAAAAGCTGCCTTTTTTAAAGACATTCTTTTCTTCGAAAAAGAATTTGACGGCGTGATGCCTCTCGAAATCATGATTGACACCAAGCACAAAAAAGGCGTCATGAAACTTTCTACCCTCAAACGCATGGATGAACTCCAACAGGAAATTGACGAAATTCCAGAATTGTCAAAACCTATTTCAGTTGTCAATTTAGTAAAATATTCTACCCAAGCTTATTATAACGGAAACCCGGATTATTACGAATTACCCACTTCGCAGGAACAGTCTTTTATTTTGTTGTACGCCAAAAATGCCACCAAAAATTCGAAAGACAACCTGATGAAAAGCTATGTGGATTCTACAGGTCAATTTGCCCGAATCACTACTTTTATGCGGGACGACAACGGAGGCGTTATGCCAAAAATCGAAGCTGAAATTCGCAAAGAAGCCGACAAAATTTTCCCTCCGGAACGCTACAACGTAACCATCACTGGAAAAGCATTGGTTTTTCAAAAAGGAACAGGTTACTTGCTGGACAACTTGCTGTCGTCCTTGGTTTTTGCTTTTTTCTTGACGGCACTTTTAATTGGATTTATGTTCCGGTCTTTCAAAATGATTTTGGTTTCCATCATACCAAATCTCTTGCCATTGTTGCTAACCGCCGGAATTATGGGCTTTTTTGACATTCCCCTAAAACCCTCCACGATATTGGTTTTCGGAATTGCATTTGGACTTTCGGTTGACGACACCGTCCGGTTTCTGTCCCAATATCGAGAGGAATTGAAGAAAAACAACTGGAAAATTCGCAAATCCGTTTATGCCACTTTTAACGATGCCGGCTTGAGCATGTTTTACACTTCTATCGTGTTGTTCTTTGGGTTTTCGGTCTTTATGTTGTCCAGTTTTGGAGGAACCATTGCTCTTGGCGGACTGATTTCATTGACTTTGTTGTTCGGAATGCTGTCGAATTTAATGTTATTGCCTGCTTTGGTTTTAACCTTGAACAAAACATTGGCCAACGAACAGGAATTTATCGAACCCAAAATTGACATCATCGAACATAGCGACGAGGAAATTGATGCTTTGAACAAGGAAGAGCTAAATTAACCCAACAGCAACAATTGCTTTTTGTTGCCCGAAACAAAAGAGATAACAAATGGCAGGAAATAGCTCCTTACTTGGACGAGCCCAATGTGGCTTTTCCAAACAAATCAATTATATTTGCAATTCAAACTTATTTAATTTTACGGTATCGTAAATCGCATATCCAAAATCAAACATTAAAAATGAAACATACAAGAGTTAAAGACTTGCTAAACAGCACCAATACACTTCTAGAAGTAAATGCAAAAGGTTGGGTAAGAACTTTTAGAAACAATCAATTTATTGCGTTGAACGACGGTTCGACCATCAACAACATACAATGCGTGGTCGATTTTGAAAACACGCCCGAAGAAACTCTGAAAAGAATTACCACGGGAGCTGCCATTTCGGTTACAGGAGATTTGATTGAAAGTAAAGGAGCAGGTCAAAAATATGAAATTAAAGTACGAAAACTGGAAATTCTTGGCGATTCGGATGCGGAGAAATTCCCGATGCAACCCAAAAAACATTCCTTGGAATTCTTGCGTGAAAATGCGCATTTAAGAGTTCGCACGAATGCTTTTGGAGCGATTATGCGAATTCGTTCGGTATTGTCGTTTGCCGTTCACAGCTATTTTCAACAAAAAGGTTTTGTGTATGTCAACACGCCAATTATCACCGGTTCTGATGCCGAAGGTGCCGGCGAAATGTTTAAAGTGACCGCTTTGCCTTTCGACAATCCACCAAGAACCGAAGACGGAAAAGTAAATTACAAGGAAGATTTCTTTGGAAAAGAAACCAACTTGACCGTTTCAGGACAATTGGAAGGCGAAACTTTTGCAATGGCTTTGGGCCAAATTTACACTTTTGGACCAACCTTTAGAGCCGAAAACTCGAACACTTCTCGCCACTTGGCAGAATTTTGGATGATTGAACCCGAAGTGGCTTTCAATGATTTGAATGACAATATGGACTTGGCCGAAGACTTTATCCAATATGTTATTAAATACACGATGGAGAAATGTCCTGATGATTTGAAATTTTTGGAAGGAAGATTGCTCGAAGAAGAAAAATCGAAACCACAAGCCGAAAGAAGCGAAATGACTTTGTTGGAAAAACTGAACTTTGTGTTGGAAAACAATTTCAAACGCGTGTCTTATACCGAAGCGATTGACATTTTGAGAGATTGTACTCCAAATAAAAAGAAAAAATTTCAATACATCATCAACGAATGGGGTGCCGATTTACAATCAGAACACGAACGTTATTTGGTAGAAAAACACTTTAAATCGCCGGTAATCTTGTTTGATTATCCAGCCAATATCAAGGCATTTTACATGCGTTTGAACGAAGACGGAAAAACAGTTCGTGCGATGGACATCCTTTTCCCGGGAATTGGAGAAATAGTGGGAGGTTCACAAAGAGAGGAACGTTTTGATGTTTTGGTCGAAAAAATGAAAGCCTTGGGGATTGATGAAGAAGAATTGTGGTGGTATTTGGACACTCGCCGATTCGGAAGCGCCGTTCACTCCGGTTTTGGACTTGGTTTCGAAAGATTGGTGCTGTTTGTAACAGGAATGACCAACATTCGCGACGTGATTCCTTTCCCGAGAACGCCACAAAATGCAGAGTTTTAAAAAAGTTTAATGTTGTTTAAAAGTTCAAAATCGTTTAATGTTGTTAAAACCCAACTAGATTAAACCTTTAAACAATTTTAAACTCTTAAACCTTACAAACAAAAAAATATAAATGCTAAAACAATTTCTAAATCTTAAATTATCCCAAAAATTATCTCCTCAACAAATCCAGTTGATGAAGTTAATTCAATTGCCCACGCAGGCATTCGAACAGCGTTTGCTGGAAGAAATGAACGAGAATCCGGCATTGGAATCAGGAACTGAAGACGACGAAATTTACGACAATGACGAATTCAACAACGATGACACCAATGATGAATTCGACGATTATGACGATACCGAAAGCGAAGATACCAGCGACATCAACATTGACGAATATCTAAGCAGCGACGAAACGCCAGATTACAAAACACAGGCCAATAATTACAGCGATGACGACGAAGAACGCGAATCGCCATTGGTGGCTCCCATCAGTTTTCACCAAGATTTAATCAACCAGTTGAACACATTTATTTTGGATGACAACGAGCGGGAAATAGCCGAATTTCTCGTGGGAAGCATCGATGACATGGGTTATATTCGACGAAGCATTCCGGACATAGTTGACGATATGGCATTTACACAAGGCATTTACACTGACGAAAAAACCGTCGAAAGAATGTTGCACATCATCCACGAATTGGAACCCTCGGGCGTTGGCGCGCGCGATTTACAGGAATGTTTGTTGCTGCAATTGAAACACAAAACGCCAACGGAGTATGTGGCTTTGGCAATGGACATCATCGAAAACCAATTTGATGCTTTTACCAAAAAACATTACGACAAATTGCAGCAAAAATACAACGTTTCGAATGAGCAACTCAAAACCGCCATTAACGAAATTGAAAAACTGAACCCAAAACCAGGTGGTTCTTTCACCGGAAGCAACAAAATAACGGAACACGTCGTTCCCGATTTTGCCATTCGAATTGAGGAAGACGAATTGGTTTTGACCCTAAACGGAAGAAACGCACCTTCCCTGCACGTTTCCAAAGATTACCAAGAAATGATGCAGACCTACAAAAGTTCCCGAGACAAATCGAATGCGCAGAAAGATGCGGTGCAGTTCATCAAACAGAAACTGGATTCGGCCAAATGGTTCATCGACGCCATCAAACAACGTCAGGAAACGCTTTACGTGACAATGAACGCCATCATGCATTACCAGCAAGAATACTTTTTGGAAGGCGACGAGACCAAGCTAAAACCAATGATCTTGAAAGACATTGCCGATATGGTTGGATTGGATATTTCGACCATTTCCCGCGTGGCCAACAGCAAATACGTGGAAACGCCTTATGGAACGAAATTGATCAAGGAATTCTTCTCGGAAGCAATGAAAAACGACCAAGGCGAAGATGTCTCAACTCTTGAAATCAAGAAAATCCTGCAAAACGTGATTGAGGACGAGGACAAACGCAAACCGCTTCCAGACGATCAATTGGCAGAAATCCTTTTGGAAAAAGGTTATCCGATTGCCAGAAGAACCATTGCAAAATACCGAGAACAACTCGATATTCCGGTGGCGAGAATGAGGAAAAAGATTTAAGATTTTAAATTACGGATTAACGATTTTAGATTTACCAATAAAGCCTTGAAAAAAATACTTCCTTTTTTCTCCTATTTATTTCATCCGATATTTGTTCCGGTTTATGCTGCCTTGTTGTACTTTTTTTGCAATGATTCCTATTTTACAAATCCTGAAAAATATTTTGCTCTATTTCAAATTGTAATAATTACGATAGTGCTTCCCATCTTGTTTTTTTTTCTGTTACGTGTTTCGGGACAAGTTGATTCCATCATGATTTCGGAGATTTCGCAACGCAAAATTCCATTGGTCATTTTATGTTTTTTGACTATTTTATTGGTACGAAAAAGCATCACGTTAGACCGCTTTCCAGAATTGCATTTTTTCTTTTTGGGAGGATTATTAAGTACGGTACTTGCCTTGGTTTTTTTGTTTTTTAAAACAAAAGTCAGTCTTCACATGATTGCCATAAGTGCTTTGACGACTTTTGTCATTACATTAAGCATCCACAATCAAACTCGGAATATAAATTGGATAGCATTTCTGGTACTCATGAATGGTTTTGTGGCTTCATCAAGATTGGAAATGAATGCACATACGCCTAAAGAGTTGGCGATTGGCTTTTTTTTAGGAATAATTCCACAACTGCTTTTATCTAGTTTTTGGCTATAAAATATAGAATATAATTCCAATATTTATTGAATTCATGTCTACAACTTCCGTGCTGGTTTTTGCCGATTGAAACAACGCATTCAATCCATAATAAGCATACACATTTATAGTGTTGTAGCCTGCAGAAATATAAGTTCCGTATTGAAAATCATCAAATCCTTTGTTGTTTTTGACAACTATTTTGCCTTGTGCATCTTCATAAACAGACTTGTCATAAACCAAGTAACTTAATTTCAATCCGCCATAAATTCGCCAAAATTTATGACTTTCATAAGTAGATGTACGCCATCTCAATTCAAGAGGAACATCGACCAAAAATTGTGAAAATCTATTTTTTCTAAACCCCGAACCGGAATCAATAATGGTATAAACCGGACTGTTGTTTGATTTTGTAATTGCCAGATTTTGGTTGTAATTATTCAATGTAAAACCAATGCCGGGAGCTATTGCAAACGTTCTTCTTTTATTTACGGGAAAATCTCTAAGAAAACCCGTAGAAAACCCCGCCGAGAATTTATCCTGAGTTAAGCCGGCTGGTTTGTTTTGCAAAGTATTGAGGGTAAAACCAAAATAAAACTGGTCTTCTCTGTAAAGTGAATCTATTTTTACTTTTGGAGCGTTTTCAGCGCTTGTATTTTCTTGCGCAAAAACAGGAAAAACCAATAGGGAAAGAAAACAACCAAGAAATAATCGCATATCCGTTTTTTTGTGGGATAAAATTACAAAAAAAAGCCAACCGAAAGGCTAGCTTTTTTTGATTATAAATTATTATTGCAGAGAGGATGGGATTCGAACCCACGATGCAGTTGCCCACATACAAACTTTCCAGGCTTGCTCCTTCAACCACTCGGACACCTCTCTATTTGTTTGAGGCTGCAAAGAACACGAAAAAAATTGATTAAAGAAAATTAAAATTCGATTTTTATGAAATTTCTCCGCGTAATGAGGTTTCAAATATGGTTTTAAAAATTGTTGGCGACACATTTTGCCCCAACAAGTACATTAATTTAGTAATTGCAGCTTCGGTGGTGATGTCTTTTCCAGAAATAACACCTATTTCCTTCAAAGAAGTACTGGTTTCATATTTTCCCATTGTCACACTTCCTATCGAGCATTGTGTCACATTTACAATTTGCAAACCTTTGGCAATTCCGTTTTTCAAAAGAGTTAAAAACCACTCTTCTGTTGGTGCATTTCCGGCACCATAGGTTTCCAACACAATTCCTTTGAGTTCCGGAATTTCAAAAATCGCCGACAAAACGCTTTCATTAATCCCGGGAAATATTTTTACAATTGCCACACGATTGTCTAAACTCTTGTGAATCCTCAATTTTTTTACTCTTGTTCTAGTTAAAAATAATTCAGGATAAGTTTTCAAATGCACTCCAGATTCTATCAAAGTCGGATAATTCGGTGAGATGAAAGCATTGAAATTTTCAGAATTCAATTTTGTGGTGCGATTGCCTCGATACAATTTGTATTCAAAATAAAGACAAACTTCACTGATTAAGGGTTTTCCATCTTCTTGCAAAGAGGCAATTTGAATGGCAGTTATCAAATTTTCCTTGGCATCCGTTCTTAAATCGCCAATGGGCAATTGCGAGCCGGTAAAAATTACGGGTTTCGACAAATTTTCGAGCATAAAACTCAATGCCGAAGCCGAATACGACATCGTATCAGAACCGTGCAAAACGACAAATCCATCAAAACGGTGATAATTATCCTCTATAATTATGGCGATTTGAGACCATTTTTCGGGATTCATATTAGAGGAATCGATTGGTTTTTCGAAAGAAATGGTTTCGATTTCACAATCCAATTGCTTTAATTCCGGAATTCTTTGCAGTAATTTACTAAAATTGAAAGCCTTGAGCGCTCCCGTTTCAAAATCTATCTTCATACCAATGGTTCCACCGGTATAGATTAGCAGTATTTTACTTTTAGACTGCATTTTCGTATTTCAACTTGTTGACAACTGGATTGGCATACATTGCCAAGAAACTTTGCAGTGCCAATGGATTACAATGATCGATTCTCATTTCCAATCGGCGTTCAAAAAGCGATTTCTCGTTTTCGGTATACAAATTCGAATAAGTATCGGTTTGATTCAAAATATCATAAGCAATATAATTAGTTGGCCACAGTTTATAATTGCTCAAAATGGAATCATCTATAACTTGTGCCAAGGCAAGAATCTGCTTGTTGGAGTTTTCGTGTTGGACTTTTATCGCATCTAATTCATCGACTAAAACATCTCCAACGTGAATGTGGATTCTTCTTTTTGGCCCCATAACACCACTCATCAAATTGATGAAATCCTCGTTTTTCTCCTTGATGTAAATTTCCTGTCTGGCTTCCGCCAAAAGTTGGGGCATTTTCAAGGCATCTGTTGGGTCGTATTCGTAAGAAATTGAGACAGGAACTATTTTTATTTTCTTGAAATAATCCATCAAATCTTCTTCGCCAGAAGCCATGGCCAACATTTTCAGAACTCCCGGATTGGTGGCATCATTACCGTCTTTGGTCCTGCCTTCTCTTTGTGCGATCCAAACCGAACGATTTTCGTATTGCAATAATTTGCTAATATATTCTGATAATAATTTTGAACTTTGAAGCATTTCTCGAGGCGACAATCCTCTCTGAACCAGAAAATTACGATTCAATCTCGCCAATACTCTCAAGAATGATTTAGTAACCAAATTATCACCAATCGCAGAGGCCGTCATCACCAATTTGTGTTCAAACAAACAAGCATTGAGCAAGGAAGTGTCTAAAAGAATATCGCGATGGTTCGAAATAAATAAATAGGCCGTATTCGGTTCCAGCTTTTCAAAACCCGAAGTGCTTAGCCCATCAGAGGTTTTTTCCAACACTTTTTTTAACGATTGGTATATGAAATTACATTGAAAATCCCTCGTAGAATGCGTTCTTCGGAGTTGTTCTTTCCAAATTTCGTCAGCAACGTCTGGAAAAGTAAAGTTCATCAATGCCTTCATCATGGGATGATCGAGCACCTTTAGAATCGCATCGTTTACTTCGGTATCATAAAATGGACGAATAGCGTCAAATTTTGACATATAGCATGTTTTTAAAAGAACAAATGAACAAATTTTTTAACAAAAATAGACGAATTCTGCATTAAATCCCAAAAACCGCTTTAGAATTTTCGGTGGTTATGTTTGCGATTTCCTCTGGAGATAAATTGTAAATTGTTGCGAGTTTATCGACCACATTGACCAAATAACTGCTTTCGTTGCGCTTTCCGCGGAAAGGAACCGGCGCCAAATAAGGAGAATCCGTTTCGAGAACCAAATGTTTCAAATCGATTTGGTTCAAAAATTGGTCAATTTTTCCGTTTTTGAACGTCACGACGCCGCCAATTCCGAGTTTCATGTTATAGGATATGGCTTGTAAAGCTTGCTCGTAAGTCCCCGAAAAACAGTGAAAAATCCCGAACAAATCAGCCGATTTTTCTTCTTCCAAGATTTCGAAAATTTCGTCGAAGGCTTCTCTACAATGAATAACTATCGGTAATTGGTGTTGTTTCGCCAACCGAATTTGCTTTCGGAATGCGTCTTGTTGCTGTGGCAAATGGGTTTTATCCCAGTACAAATCGATCCCGATTTCGCCCACGGCATAGAATTTTCTTTTAGTTAATTCCTCTTCAACGTGTTGCAATTCCTCGAGATAATTGTCCTTGACGTGCGTGGGATGCAAGCCCATCATCAAGAAAATATTTTCGGGATAGACTTTTTCCAAATCATACATCGACTGTGTATAATCCGAATCGATAGCGGGAATAAAAAACCGCGAAACACCAGCATCAATGGCGCGCTGAATCATTTCGTTACGGTCTTCGTCAAATTCATTGGAATATAAATGGGTGTGCGTATCAGTAATTGTCATTGCAAGCTTTAATTAAGCCGCAAAGATACAATCTTGTTCAAAAAAATGAACCATATAAGGCATTTAAGGTCAGATAAGCTTTTGATTACATTACTTAAATGACCTTAAATGCCTTATATGGTTGAAACAATTAATCCAAATCGTTCAACAATTGTTGCACTTGGTCGTAATCCTCGAAATCATCTGGAATGGTCAGAAGAATGTTTTTGCAGGATTTATAGTCTTTTTGTTTGAGTTTAGAAAGTGCCAAATACCAAGTCGCCTTGTTTTTATATATAGAATTGCCATATCTTAAATCGGATAAATTGATTTCAGCCTTTTGAAATTGGTCGGTTTCCAGAAGCGAAACAGCATAAAAATATTGAATTTCCGGCGATTTATTCTCTTTTAAAATTGCTTCAAAACAGGTAATCGCCGTTTTATAATTCTTGGCATTAAATGCGTCTTGCGCCAATTTCAGGTTTTCGTTTACGTCGCCTCTTTCGATAAAAGTTGCCATTTCAGGATTGTTGTAATCATCAAAAGAAGGGTTTATGTTTTGAAAAACAAACAATCCCACCAAAATCGTCACAGAAGCCGCAACCGCATAATGCCAAGGGCTGAAATCAATAACTTTCGGTTTTTTGGTTTTGAAATGTTCCTTGGAAATGGATTTCAAGTTCTTTTTGAAGGCCTTTAATTCTTCTTGATTCCCAAATTTGTTTTCCAAATGGAGATTCAAATCCTTGAAAATTTCGAAAGCTGAAGCCAATTCCGAATCTTCAGCCAATTGTTTTTCGAAGTTTGTTTTTTCTTCGGCAGACAATTCATTTGAAAGATAATTTTCGAATAATATGTAGCGTTCGTCATTCATGGCTAATTCGTTTTTAAAGAGTTAAAGCGATTCGTTTCCTGAATCCACTGGGTCAATTGACCGACACACAACGATTTTTTCTTTCGAACATAACCATAAGTCACGTTGAGTTTTTCGGCAACCTCCTCCATCGATTTGATGGTAAAACTTAATTTCAACAACTCTTGGCATTTGTCGCCCAGTTTTTGAAACATCGTGTCAAAAAGTTGCTGTTTTTCGTCGAATAGTTCCGTTTCGGTCACCATTTGTTCGGTGGGTTCATTAGTAGATGGCAGATCCTCGTCGATTGTTACCCCTTTATTCGAAGATTTTTTTATCTCGTTCAACCATTTTCTTTTGCACAATAAAAAAAAGTAGGCGTCAAACGGGCAAGTCAATTGCAGTTTCTTGGCTTTGGCTTGATTGAAAAGCAAAATCATGATTTCCTGCACCACGTCTTGCGCCCGGTCTTCATCACCCGAATTGTTCCTGATATACGAAACGACTTTGGGAACAAACTTCTTGTAAATAGAATGAATTACCGCCGAATCATTATTGGCAAGTCCATCAATGTAGAATTGGTCTGGATGAATTGTGTTGTTGGCCATAAAAACTTTTTTTTCGAAATTAGTAAAAAAAGGGGTAACAAATATAAAAGCCAATTGATATAACGGTATAAATCAATAATTGGAACTTTTTAAAACTTTTGGATTATGGAAAATTTAAAAAAATTAGGAATCAGTTTCATCAGCAAAATTTGGGCATTGATTACCCGATAATAAAAAATCTGAAAACAAGGGGTAACAATTCAAACGGCAAGTTGATATAACAATGAAACCAGAATTAAAAAACAAATTTCAAAACAAATTTCAAAACAAAGGGTAACAATATCAAACCCGAATTGATATAACAACAGAAAACAAAAAATAAACAATTTTAAAAATTAGAAATTATGAAAACGAATTTAAAAAACATCGGACTTTTAGCTTTAGCAACAATCTTCTTCACAAGCTGTACTAATAATGAAGAACTGGCTCCAACTCCTCCAACAGCAGCAGCATTCAAAGGAATTAATGAAGCCGGAATCAAAAAAAACACCCAAACTTTTACCGCTACCGCTGGTACAGGAACCATAACATTGACTTCTGCAAAAGGAGTTTCAATAATCCTGAACGGAAATGCCCTTACCAAAAACGGAAACCCTGTAACCGGAGCAATCGACATCACATACATTGAGATTTTCGACAAAGGAAACATGCTTATCACCAACAAACCCACAATGGGAATTATGGCCGACGGTAACAGAAGTCTGCTAAAATCGGGTGGCGAATTTTTCATCAAAGCCTCTCAAGGAGGAGTCGATTTAGTTTCAACGGGATCTATACAATTGAAAGTTCCTGCTAATTTAACAGGAACACTCGATACTGCTATGACTTTATGGAACGGAATTATTGACGACAAAGGAAACTTGGCTTGGGCAGACGCAAGAAATCCTAATGGAGCAGGCGGTAAAGGTGGTGTAGAAGCAATGCAAAACAATTACTATGTAACTTTTGGCAACTTTGGCTGGACCAATGTCGATAAATTTTACAGCGATCCAAGACCAAAAACTACCATTCTTGCCGATGCTCCCGACGGTTATGACAACACCAACTCTGCCATTTACTTGTCTTATGACGGCGAAGGAACCAATGCGCTTGCCAAATTGGACACCTACACTGCAGCAGGATTGTTTAGCGAGCACTACGGACAAATCCCAATAGGATTGGCTTGTCATGTGATTTTTGTAACCGAAGACAATGGCCAATGGCGTTATGCAATAAAAGCAGTTACTGTGGCAGCAAATGACGTTTACAACTTCACCCTTGCCGAAACAACTATCGGAACCGAAGCGCAATTAGTGGCTGCCATCAATGCGATACAATAACCCAAAATAGAACTTTTTGAACGAAGTGGTGATTTGCTCACCACTTTTTTCTATTTTTAGAACTTTATTCAAACCGTATCGATTATGAAAAAACTAGTATCGCTCTTCTGTTTTCTATTATCTTTCTGTCTTCCTGAGCTTGTCAAAGGACAAACCAAAGTAAAAGACACGGTTACCCGAAGAGCCAATATCACATATAATCAGAAGGCGAATGCGGTCAAATTCAAGCCCGAAACACCGCCATTAATCCCGATTGCCGGCGCTCCAAAACCTTCGTATTCCTATTTATGGGAATTCGGGGACGGGCATTACAGCAAGGAAGCCGAACCCAAACACGTTTATAAAAACAAGGGGGATTACAAAACCAGACTTGCCGTAACCAACAATTACGACAATGGAAAACCACCCGCAACCAGACCAAAAGCAGTTGCCGTAAACGAAATTTCGAACGAAGAAACGTATCAGGACATTGCTTCCATCGAAGACCAAAACGGATTGGCCATCCAGAAAAATGCCGACCCAATTCCCGACCAACAAATGGAAGTCATCGTGAGCTACCAGAATATGGAAAACTATGTAACCGACGGGAAATTATATCTTTTTTACAACGAAAAACAATTCAAAAACAACAACTTCCAATTGGTCGATTTCCGAACGTATGCCGGCGAACGGGAAGTGAAAGAAAACTTGGTGGCGACCGTGAATGATTTAAATGACTCAGATTCCTATTTGGCATCTGAAAACGCATTGGCTACAACCAAAAAATACAGAACGACCACCACTGAAGAAAACTTAGATGCTACTTTACTTGAAGCCCACAAAACATACAAAAATGTAACAATTCTGGAATTTGACGGCGTAAATCCTGGTGAAAACCGCAACGTGTTTTTTACCCACAAAACCACGCCCGAAATGATCAAGGATACCAGCGCTACCGTGACGATGCGAAGTGTTTTTGTCCCAAATCGAAGTTTCAAAAACCACAAAGTCAAAAACCTCGAAATGGAAATCGTGACTTCGCACGACCCCAACAAAATGGGTTCCAACGGAAGTTTTATGAATTACCGATTGGTGCGATTCAAAAGAGTCAAATTCAAGACACGTTTCCAGAACAACGGCGAAGGCCCAGCCAGAATGATTCGTTTGGAAACCGACATTCCGGATATGTTCGACAAAAAAACATTCCAAATTGAGGATATGTATCCCAAATGTCCAATTTGCCCAAAAGGCGAAGAACCGACAACGAGTTGTTTGGACACAATTATCAAGCAAAAACAGATATTTTTCACCTTCAAAAACATTTATTTGCCGGGAAGCGAGCAGAAAAACGTCAAAGAAAAAGACAGCACCAAAGGATTTGTCAAGTATTCGATGAAATTCAACAAAGACTTTCACAAAGTAAAGACCAAAAGCAGGACGGCCATAATTTTCGACAAAAACGAACCCATCATCACCAATTATGCCACAACCCGATTCTCGCCAGGAATTTCCGTTGGTGCCAAAGCGGGTTACAATTTCTATCCCGATTTGGAAAATTCCAAAAGTTATTTTGTGGGTGCGACCATTTCGCCTTATAAATCCTATCGCTATTATTGGCAAGCCGAGTTCGTGAACAGCCTGCATACTTATGATGGAACAACTACAACCACAGAAACATTTGTCCAAAATGCCAATGGCCTTCGTCAATTGCAACGCAGAACGACTTCGTCGGAAAACAGTAATATCAATTGGGAAATTCCAGTATTGATGCGCTACAACATTAATAATTTTATCGGAATTGGGGCCGGATTGCAAGCCAACTTTAATGTTTCGGAAAAACAAGAACAAAACCTGAAAACAGAAACTTTCGAAGGAATTACCGATAAACTTTTGCTCTCGACAACCAACGAATCCAAGACTACAAAAGAATCTTTCACCAATCTAAAAACCGGATTATTGTTCGATTTAACTATTGGCGCAGCGAGAATTGGCCCCAGTTTTGGTGCGAGATATGTGTTGAATTTTGAAGACAATTTCAATTATTTCCAGTTGTATGGCATTTGGAAGTTTTAGAAAATGGCACACACCTCTCGACTGCGCTCGAGATGACAGACACGGAAAAACATAATAGTCACGGATTTTCACAAACTTAAATGACCTTAAATTCCTTATATGGTTAAAAATATTTTTTGTCTTCTGCTATTCACGACCCTGACCGTTTTTGGGCAAGGTTCACTTGCGCCGGAAGATAAAATTTATAATGCCGTTGATGTTTTTGTAGCGAATCCTTCTTTGGAAAATTTGCAAAAACTGGACGCAACCGAAAAGAATTTCTGGAAAAACCCCAAGCCAAAAACCAAGAATGAATTGCTGGCGATTGTGGTCTTGAATTGCAACAAAGCCTATTATGAAAATCAATTGATCAAGACCAATACAGCCATTTCGAGTTACGAAAAAGCCTGGCAAATTTACCAAAAAAACAAACTTTCCAATTATGACATTACGGAATATTGCCTGAAACCTTTGGGCAATCTTTACACGATTATGGGCGATTACGACAATGCCGAAAATACCATCAAACAGTATTATTTCATTACCGATGCCGAGAAAAACCAAGCCCAAAAAATAGCGGCAATCCTCAATTTATCCAATGTCTATCAAAACACGGGCAGGATTAATGAAGCGATTGATTTGCTCGAAAAAACCATTAAAACAGAGAAATTATCTGCCGTTCAAAAAGGAAATTTGTTCAATAACTTGGGCAACAATTATGTGTTGAGTTATAAAAGCACTGATGTAATTATAAAAGTTATTCCAAATGTTTTTGAAAAACTTGAAAACTCATACTTTAATGCGATTAAATTATTGCAATCCGACAAAACCCAAACCGAAACACTAGCGAATTGTTACCGTAATTTGTCCGCTTTAAATTTGCAATGGCACAATCCTGATTTGGCTAATTCTTATTTTGAAAAAGCCAAAAACTATTTCTATGCAACGCCCAATATTTCGCCTCGAAAACTAGCCAAATTCAATTATGAAGAAGCCAATTTGTTATTCCAACAACAAAAATATGCCGAATCCAGCAACTTGATTAAAGCCATTTTCCGGATTTTGATTCCCAATTATTCCAATCAAAAAAACAGTCTGCCGAATCCGAATTCCCTTTATGCCGAAACCATTTTATTGGACGCACTGGACTTGCAAGCCGAAATTTTTGCGGAACAAAACCAACCCAAAAAAGGATTGGAAGCGTACGCGCTTTCGTTTCAAATCGAGGAGTTGTTCGCCAATTTGCTGGTGTATGAAAACTCGAAAATCATCAACCAAATCCGCATCAGGAACCGAACCGAAAAATGTATTGCCATTTATGATTTTCTCTACAAAAAAGAAAACAAAATCGCTTACATCGAGCAGGCTTTCCAACTTTCGGAACGAACCAAATCGGGCGTTTTGAAAAGCTATCTTTCCAACAAAAAAACCGCTTCCAGGGAAGAAAAATTGTATCTGGAACAATTGCAAAACTGGAACAACGAAATCCTGAAAGAGCAGCAAAAAGGTGATTTGGCGAATGTTTCCAAAATAAATGAAGCCATAAAAAAACAAAATGAATTGATGCTTTTGTTGAAGAAAATCAGGTCGGAAAACCAAGTCGGTTCAGCTGAAAGTATAGACATAAAAGCCTTGTATTCGAAACTTGAAAAAGACAAAGCCATTATGGTGGAGTATTTTTCTGGTTTTGAGAGAATGTATATTTTTACCTTGGCCAACCAAAGAATAAAACTGGAACATCTCAACATAACAGACACGGCTATACCAAAAATAATTTCGTTTTTGGATTATTTCAGCGATGCCAATAAAATTACCGACGATATTTCGGGCTACAATCATTATGGTAATTCACTTTATAAAATGTTGCAATTACCAACAAACATAACTTATCAAAACCTCGTCATTATTCCAGATGGAATCTTGAATTTCCTGCCTTTCGAAGCCTTGATTACCAAAGAATCCAGCACAACCAATTTTGCCCAAATGCATTATTTGCTGAACGATTTCAGGATTGCTTACAATAATTCGGCGGGGTTTTATTTGGCTTTCGACAAGCTCAAGCTGACAAAAAACGACAAGAAAACGGTACTCGGAATTTTTCCAGTCTTCGAAAAAACGGCTTACGAATTGACGTTTTCCAAAGCTGAAATGCAATCCATAAAAAACAATTTTGACGGACAATTTTTCGAAAATTCGAACGCTACTTTCGATAATTTCAAGACAAATGCTTCCCATTATTCTATTTTGCATTTGAGTACCCACGCTAGTTCGGGCGATACCGAAACGCCGGCCAGCATCAAGTTTTACGATCGTGAAATTTTGTATTCCAAACTGTACAACCTCAACATTAATCCCGATTTGGTGGTTTTGAGTGCCTGCGAAACCGGAATTGGAAAACTCTACAAATCCGAAGGTGCGATGAGCGTTGCCCGTGGATTCCAGTTTGCCGGAGCACAAAATTTGTTGTTTTCCTTGTGGAAAGTAAACGATTATACGACTTCGGTTTTTATGGAAGATTTTTACAAGAACATCAAAAAAGGTGAATCTTATTTTGAAGCCAATGCCAATGCCAAACTGGATTTTTTGAACGACAAATCGATTTCAAACGCCAAAAAATCGCCTTATTACTGGAGTGCTTTTGTCTATTATGGCGGAATGAAAACTCCGGAAACTCCAACGAATTATTATTTCTATTTCCTTGGGTTATTGATTTTAATTGGATTATTTTTGATTTACAAACACTTCAAAAAATGAATTACCTTCCCTATATTCTCAAAAAAGAAAACTACAAAAAGATAAAATTCAAGGTTTCGAAAACGCAACATTTGCTCATCAAAGCCAAGATTAATGGCGTGAAAGGCAACTTTATTTTGGACACAGGTGCATCCAACAGCTGCGTGGGTTTTGAAAGCATTGAAATGTTTCAACTAACCGCCAATGATTCCAAGACAAAAGCCGCCGGTGCTGGCGCAACCGGAATGTTTACCCAAACTTCTGCAAGCAATAAACTGCAATTGGGCGATTGGAAATGCCGTGATTTTGACATTGTTATTTTTGATTTATCGCACGTAAACGAAGCTTTGACTGCTTATAAAGCCAAACCTGTTCACGGCATTATTGGTGCCGATATTTTAATGAAAGGCAAAGGAATTATTGACTATTACAATCATTGTTTATATTTGATGAAATAAATTTTCAAAAAATATATAAAAAATCCCAAACTTCTGTAATCGGAATTTGGGATTTTTTGTATTGAAAATTATTTAAAACTACAATTCGAAAGCTTTTTTAGGATTTCCTCCACAAAGTAATTCTACTGGGTTTTCCAAGGCTTCTTTCACGGCAACCAAGAAACCAACTGACTCACGTCCGTCGATAATTCTGTGATCATAAGAAAGCGCCACGTACATCATTGGGTGAATTTCCACTTTACCGTTTACGGCAATTGGACGCTCGATAATGTTGTGCATTCCAAGGATTCCAGATTGAGGAGGATTGATAATTGGCGT
>NZ_PNNA01000008.1 GCF_013823965.1 Flavobacterium sp. | reverse complement strand
AATCAAGAAAGTGTTTTGAAGACTCAAGCTATTGCTGATGGTTTTTCGGAGCTGGTCTTCGTGGCTTCAGCCAATAATTATGTGGAGGGTTTAAATCTAATATTGGAACACACGCCAAAATTAATTTTTCTCGAAATTGACCCAGTCGATACAACAAGTAATTTGTCATTGGCACTTATCAATGAATTGTATCGGTATTTGAAAGTAATTCCTAAAATTATTATTACAACTTCAAAGAAAGATTTGGCTTTCGAAGCCATACAATATGAAGTGGCTGATTATGTGCTCAAGCCAGTGCAACGTATTGATTTGGTAAAATCACTTTTGAAATTAAAGAAATCACTTGGCGAAGACGAAGCTTTCTTGGTGCAAACACCTCTTTTGGATATGGCGCCAAAGCCTCCTGTTGAAGAGCAATTCCAAGAGTCATTACTGCAAGAAAGAATTCCAAGTATTGAGCAACCCCTTGTGTTGTGTATCAAATCCTATGGTGATTATCGGTATATTGACGCCAGGGATATTTGTTATTTCCAAGCCGACAATAATTCAACGGATATTCACCTCAATAACGGTGAAATGATAACGGCTTTCAAGACATTGAAGCATTTTGAAGGAATATTGCCTCATCCTTTTGTTAGAATCCACAACAGTTATATTGTAAATCGCAATTGTATTTCCAGAATCCATACTGGTAATGCGGTGTGTTATATTAAAAACACCACCGTAAAAATCCCGTTTTCCAAGTCTTACAAGGCAAATGTGGATGTCATAATCTCTGATTTTGCCAACGGCAATTACCTAGAAATTTAAAAAATAATCATCTACCCTAATTTGATGGTCATTCACTATCAAACAACTGCATTCTACCACAAACGCCCATTTTTACTACAAAAATCAAGATATGCTGTGTAGTTTTACACCGTGATTATGTGTTACCCACAAGTCATATAGTTAACGTAAAATCAAAATAACAATATAAAAAACCCCCATATTATGAAAAAAGCAATATTATCATTTGGACTATTATCATTGGTAATGATATTAACTTCATTCACTACACCAGAAACGACTAAAGCAACTGTAAATAACACTGCTGTTCAAGCTGCAGGTAATCAAAGTGTTGGTGGTAATGTAAAACTAGACGCTGCTGGTAACCAGAGTGTTGGTGGTAATGTGAAACTTGATGCTGCCGGAAACCAAAGCGTCGGAGGAAATGTGAAATTAGATGCCGCTGGTAATCAAAGTGTTGGCGGTAATGTAAAACTGGACTAATAATATAAAAGTTTTAGTTAAACTTAATTTATATATACTTAGGCTATCAATTTTTTGATAGCCTTTTTTTATGTCAATAGTTTTATTTTAGTATTTTTGGTGAAATTCATGAAGAACTATTGAAAAATTTTTGCTACATAATATTTTTGCTGCTGATTACATTCTTTGCTTGTACTAAGAAAAACGAAGCAATTCAAACTGACGCTACATCGGAAGACAGTCTTTCTACATATTTATCAAAAGCAAATGATTTTAACTCGCCTCAAAAAAAAAGGCAGGAATACATACAAAAAGCATTTGCTATCATTATCGATCAGCCAAACGATTCGATGAATCGAGTGAATTTGTTCCGGGTTGCTAATCGCTATTATAATATTAACAATTGGAAGGAATATAAAGAAACGGTGCAACTTGTTTTAGAAAAATCAAAAATAAGCAAGGACACTATAAACACTGCTAAAGCTTACACTTATTTAGGAGATTATTATGGGTCTCAAGGGATTTCAGATAGTGCTTTTATGTATTTTTTTAAAGGGGAGAAATTATACCTTAATCTTAAAGACAATTACAATGCGGCAAGAACTAGATTAAACATCGCTTTATTGCAATTTAACGAAAGTGATTTTTTGGGAAGTGAAATATCCGTTTTCAAAGCCTTGCGAGTTATCAAAGAAGAAAAAACAAACGATTTAGAATATGAATCGTATAACCTTTTAGGGTCTGTGTATAATGAGCTTAGCGAATATGATAAAGCTATTGATTACCATACAAAAGCACTAAATAGTATAAACGCAAATACAATGCCTGTGGAGTTTCAATCAAAGCCTACATCTTTGAATAATATGGGTTTTGTTTATCAAAACTTGAATCAGCATAAAAAGGCAATTCCTTATTTTCAAGAAGGTCTGAAACAAAAAAAGGAATTAATTTTGTACAAAATATCTTTATATGCAATGTTATTGGATAATTTGGGATATTCTCGTTACAAAATTAATGAGAACAAAGATTTACCAAAACTGTTTTACGAATCTCTAAGATTAAGAGATAGCTTGCAATTAACAACAGGTATTATTACTACAAAAATCCATTTGTCGGAATATTTTGCATCTAAAAAAGACACAGTAAAAGCAACTCAATACTCTAATGAAGCATTAGCTACTGCTCGCAATTCTAATAACGCTAGAAATGTTTTGTTGCCTCTCAAACAATTGGCGGTTATAGAGCCAAAGAAAGCTGCTATTTATAACAAAGAGTATATTCATATCAACGATAGTTTGCAAAAAGCAGATCGAAATATTGCCGATAAGTTCTCTCGTATAGAATATGAAACCGATGAAATTAAACAAGAGAATACCGATTTAACAACCCAAAACAGGAACTTGGTATATGTTTTTGGCTCTATTTTAATTCTAGGGATGTTTCTTTATATAATCAAAGCACAAAAGGCAAAAAACAGGGAATTGTTGTTCAAACAAGAGCAGCAAAAAGTGAATGAAGAAATCTATAATTTAATGATTTCGCAACAAAGCAACGTAGAGACCATCAGGATTAAAGAGAAAAAACGTGTTGCCCAAGAATTACATGACGGCGTCCTTGGAAGGATGTTTGGGGTAAGGATGAACTTGGACAGTTTGAATAAAATTCATGATGAAAGTGCTTCTCATCAAAGAGACAGTTACTTAACAGAATTGAAAAATATAGAACAAGATATTCGGGAAATTTCACACGACTTGAATAGGGAAAAATCAGAATTAATTAATAACTTCGTTGCCATTGTAGACAATTTATTCGAAGATCAAAAGAAAACTTTTAAATCAAAATTAGTCTCAAGCATTGATTCAAACATTAAATGGGAATCAATGAGTAATGCCAATAAAATTAATTTATATCGAATCATTCAGGAGTCACTTCAAAACATTAATAAATATGCCAATGCCAGCACAGTGACGGTAGAATTCAAAAAAGAATTTGATAATTTGTTTTTGCAAATAAGTGACGACGGAATAGGGTTTAATGTAAACAAAGCAAAAAAAGGAATTGGTTTGCAAAACATGCTTTCCAGAATCAATGAATGCAACGGAATATTTGAAATAAAATCAAGAAAAGGAGAAGGAACAATCATTACAGTTAGAGTTCCAATATAACGACAATAATAAAAATCAAACAAATGGCAATTGATTCAACATCCGAAACAATTAAAAACAACATCTTAATAGTTGACGATCATCCTTTTATCATACAAGGCTACAAAAATGCCATCACAAGATACAATCCAGATCAATTTGAATTTATTATAGAACAAGCCAATGACTGTAAATCGGCATATAACATTATCACCAATCCCGAAACGGCTTTATTTGACATTGCATTTTTAGATATAAGTATGCCGCCTTATGAAGAAAAAGGACTTCATTCCGGCGAAGATTTGGCAAAATTATTAATGGAATTTATGCCGAACTGCAAAGTTATTTTGCTTACGATGTACACGGAATTATTAAAAATAAAGAATATTATCGATACAATAAATCCGAGGGGATTAGTAATTAAAAATGATTTAACGTTTGATGAGTTGCTTTTTGGTTTTGACAAAGTATTAAAAAACGAAATATATTACAGTCAGTCTATTCAAAAAATGATAGATTTGGCCCAGTCAGAAATCATAGAAATTGACTTGTTCGACAAACAAATTCTGTTTCATATATCAAAGGGTACCAAGACAAAAGACATTACACAATACATTCCAATATCTTTAGAAGCCATTGAAAAGAGGAAATTAAACCTGAAAAAATTATTGAATATTGACGACGAAAGTGATATAGAATTAGTTAGAGAAGCCAAAAACAAAGGCTTGCTATTTTAAATTTTAAAATAAGATTATAAAAAAACGGCACTTCAATAAAGTGCCGTTTTTTTATTTGTTGAAATTTATTCTTCACTCAAAGCATCCCAGCCGCGAGCTTTTAGCTGGATTTTGGTATTGGCTCGAGTCACCAAATGAATTCCTTCGCTTTCCTGGGTCATATGTCCAATAATCGAAAAATTTGGATTTCCTTTTATCTTGTCAAAATCCTCCATTTTGATGGTGAACAATAATTCATAATCCTCGCCACCATTGATGGCCACGGTTGTGGCATCCAAATTGAATTCTTCGCAAACATTCATAAACTGTGGGTCAAGCGGCAATTTGTCTTCGTATAAATTGCAACCCACTTTCGATTGTTTGCAAATGTGCATAATCTCGGAAGACAATCCGTCTGAAATGTCAATCATTGCGGTTGGTTTTATTTCCAAGGCATGCAACAAAGTACGAACGTCTTTGCGAGCTTCCGGTTTTAATTGACGTTCTATTAAATACGTGTAAGCATCCAAATCAGGTTGCGAATTGGGGTTTACCTGGAAAACTTGTTTTTCTCTTTCCAAAACCTGCAATCCCATATAAGCAGCGCCAATATCACCGGTTACGACCAATAAATCCGTTTGACCGGCACCGTTTCTGTACACGATTTCATCTTCATTTGCTTCGCCAATAACGGTAATGCTGATAATCATTCCTTTTTGGGAAGAAGTGGTGTCGCCACCAATGACGTCCACCTTGTATTCATTGGCGGCAAGAGTGATTCCAGCAAATAATTCTTCCAAAGCTTCAAGCGGAAAACGATTGGAAACCGCTATCGAAACCAAGATTTGGGTCGCTTTGGCATTCATCGCACAAATATCCGAAACGTTGACCACGACTGCTTTGTAACCCAAATGTTTCAAAGGCATATAAGCCAAGTCGAAATGAACGCCTTCAATCAACAAATCGGTAGAAACTACCGTTTTTTTGTCCTTGAAATCCAAAACTGCCGCATCGTCGCCAATTCCTTTCAGCGTTGATTCTTGATTAATTTCAAAGTTTTTGGTCAAATGGTCTATCAATCCAAATTCGCCCAATTGGGCAATACTGGTTCGTTGTGGAGTTTTATCTTCGATCATCGTGATTTGTTTTTTAAAGAGGCAAAGGTACGAAGAACAGAAAGCTTTTGTGAAATAAAAAATGAGATTCGATTCTGTCATTTTATTTATTCCTAAATTTATGCCACTCAAAAATTAGAAAATGAAACCATTCGATATCGTTACGCTTACCGTCAATCCAGCTTTAGACAAAACTGCCCATTTTAAGGGATTGGTTCCGGAACAAAAAATTCGTTGCGAGGAACCCCGATATGATGCTGGCGGTGGCGGAATCAATGTTTCTAAAGCCATTGCCCGATTGGAAGGCGAATCGTTTTGTGTTTTTACTTCTGGCGGGGCAATCGGTTCAATGTTGGAAGAATTGATTGAAAAAGAATCCATTACTTTCAAAGCCGTCAAAACGACCAATTGGACTAGGGAAAGTTTCGTGGCGGTTGACGACAATACCAATTCCCAATATCGTTTTGGTTTTTCGGGTTCGCCAATTTCAGAAGATGAAAAAAAGGAGATTATTCAAACCATTCAGAAATTAAAACCCAAATTCTTGGTATTGAGCGGCAGTTTAAACGAAGGCTTGCCAACGGATTATTATAAAAACATTGCCAATTTAGCCAAAGAATCAGGTGCAAAAATAATCGTGGACACTTCGGGAGAAGCTTTGCAAAAAGTCTTGGATACAGGCGTTTATTTGATAAAACCGAATGTCGGGGAATTGGCCAAATTAATCGGTGTCGAAAGATTGGAAATGGACGAAGTGGTTGACGCAGCCCAAACATTAATTGCAAAAGGCAGTGCCGAAATCATTGTGGTTTCTCTTGGTCCACAAGGAGCAGTTCTCGTGACGGCAACCCAAACCGAGTTTGTGCCAGCTCCCAATGTGGCCAAAAAAAGTACCGTTGGAGCAGGAGACAGTATGGTGGGCGCAATGACTTGGGCATTATCCCAACAAAATAAAAGCCTGAAAGAAGTCGTGCAATGGGGCGTTGCCTGCGGTTCGGCGGCAACAATGAATGAAGGAACGCAATTGTTTAAATTGGAAGATGCAAAGCGATTGTTTGGGTGGTTGCAGAAAAAATGAGATTAAAAAAACCTGACAATTTTCATCATCAGGTTTTCTCTATTATCTATCCGTCTATTATCTATAAGTCTAAAATCTAATCATTCAACTTCAAAACAGCCATAAACGCTTCTTGTGGAATCTCAACATTTCCAACCAGTCTCATACGTTTTTTGCCTTTTTTCTGTTTTTCGAGCAATTTACGTTTACGGGAAATATCTCCACCATAACATTTGGCGGTAACGTCTTTACGCAAGGCTTTTATCGTTTCACGGGCAATGATTTTGGCTCCAATCGCCGCCTGAATCGGAATGTCAAATTGTTGTCTCGGAATCAACTCACGCAATTTCTCGCACATTTTTTTACCAATGTTGTAAGCATTACTTTCGTGAATTAAAGCCGATAGTGCATCCACGGATTGGGCATTTAATAAAACGTCCAATTTTACTAATTTGGAAGTACGCATCCCGATTGGAGAATAATCAAATGAAGCATATCCTTTGGAAACGGTTTTCAATCTATCATAAAAATCGAACACGATTTCGGCCAATGGCATATCGAAATTCAATTCCACTCTTTCAGTAGTCAAATAGGTTTGATTGGTGATAATTCCACGTTTTTCGATACATAAACTCATTACGTTGCCCACAAAATCCGACTTGGTAATGATAGTTGCTTTGATGTAAGGTTCCTCAACGCGATCTAATCTTGATGGTTCCGGTAAATCCGATGGATTGTTAACTATGAAACCAACTTCCGGTTCTTTTTTGGTGTAAGCCAAATACGAAACGTTGGGAACGGTAGTAATCACGGTCATATCGAATTCGCGTTCCAATCTTTCTTGGATGATTTCCATATGCAACATTCCCAAGAATCCGCAACGGAAACCAAAACCTAAAGCGGCAGAACTTTCGGCAGTAAACACCAACGAAGCATCGTTCAATTGCAGTTTTTCCATCGAAGCACGTAATTCCTCGAAATCTTCGGTGTCCACTGGATAAATCCCGGCAAAAACCATTGGTTTCACATCTTCGAAACCCGTAATCATATTCGTTGTTGGCGTTTTCGCATCCGTAAGTGTATCACCCACTTTTACTTCTTTCGCCTCTTTAATTCCTGAAATCAAATATCCTACATCGCCAGTCGAAATCACGTTTTTCGGAACTTGGTTTAATTTCAAAGTTCCTACTTCATCAGCAAAATATTCATTGCCCGTGGCCATAAATTTGATTTTTTGACCTTTTCTAATCTCACCATTTTTCACACGGAAAATAACCTCGATTCCACGAAATGGATTGTAATGGGAGTCAAAAATCAAAGCTTGTAATGGTTCGTCTTTGTTTCCTTTTGGCGCAGGAATCTTTTCGATAATGGCAGCCAAAATATTTTCGACACCAAAACCAGTTTTTCCCGAAGCGTGAATAATATCCTCCAGTTTACATCCCAATAAATCAATAATATCGTCGCTTACTTCTTCAGGATTCGCACTCGGCAAATCGACTTTATTCAAAACCGGAATAATTTCCAAGTCATTTTCCAAAGCCAAATACAAATTCGAAATCGTTTGTGCCTGAATACTTTGGGCAGCATCCACAATCAAAAGTGCTCCTTCACAAGCTGCAATCGATCGTGAAACTTCGTATGAAAAATCCACGTGGCCGGGAGTGTCAATCAAGTTCAGGATGTAATCCTCGCCCTTATATTTGTATTCCATCTGGATGGCGTGACTTTTTATGGTAATCCCACGTTCGCGCTCCAAGTCCATATTGTCAAGCAATTGCGCTTTTTCTTCACGGGCAGTTACCGTTTGGGTTGCCCCCAATAATCGGTCAGCCAATGTACTTTTACCATGGTCAATGTGTGCAATAATGCAAAAATTTCTTATGTGTTTCATTCTCTGTTTTTGTCAATTTATGTTCAACTGAGCGCAGTCGAAGTTTGGGCGTGACCACAAGGGTCGGGCTTTTCGTTACAATCTTTTTCTTTTTAAAGGAAAAAGAAAAAGGATTTCCTCTGCAATCCCTCACGCGCACGCAATTAATCTGCAAATATAGTTTAAATTCAACAGTTTCAAATAACTGTGCCCAAGTCTTTGTTCTTTTATCTTTTTTCTATTCTCTTAAATCAGCTATCTTTGCAAAAAAATTACCCTTGATAAAAATAGGCAACATAGAACTTCCTGATTTTCCGTTACTTCTCGCACCGATGGAAGACGTGAGCGATCCGCCATTTCGTAGATTGTGCAAACAGCACGGAGCCGATTTGATGTATTCCGAATTTATTTCCTCCGAAGGATTAATTCGCGACGCCATCAAAAGCCGAATGAAATTGGATATTTTCGATTACGAAAGACCTGTTGGCATCCAGATTTTTGGAGGTGATGAAGAAGCAATGGCGCTTTCTTCCAAAATTGTTTCCACGGTAAATCCGGATTTAATTGACATCAATTTTGGTTGTCCTGTAAAGAAAGTCGTTTGCAAAGGAGCCGGAGCCGGAGTATTGAAAGATGTCGATTTGATGATTCGCTTAACGCAAGCTGTTATCGACAGCACACATTTGCCAGTAACCGTAAAAACCCGTTTGGGTTGGGACGATACTTCCATCAACATTGATGAGGTTGCCGAACGCTTGCAGGATATTGGCGTAGCCGCTTTGAGCATCCACGCCAGAACCCGAGCCCAAATGTACAAAGGCCATTCCGATTGGTCGCACATTGCAAGAGTAAAAAATAATCCCAGAATCACGATGCCTATTTTCGGGAACGGCGACATCGATTCGCCCGAAAAAGCTTTGCATTACAAGAACGAATACGGCATCGATGGAATTATGATTGGTCGGGCCGCCATTGGTTATCCGTGGATTTTCAACGAAATCAAACATTACTTCAAAACGGGGGAACATTTGGCAAAACCCACCGTTGCCGATAGGGTCGAAGCAGTTCGAAACCACTTGACTTGGGCAATGGAATGGAAAGGCGAACGACTCGGTATTGTGGAAACTCGTCCGCATTATACCAATTATTTCAAAGGAATTCATTCTTTTAAAACCTTCAGGCAAAAATTGGTAACTCTCGACAAACCAGAAGAATTATTCGCCCATTTGAATGAGATCGAAGAAGCTTATTCGGGGTATGAGGTGATGTAGTTTAGATACGAATTTCACATCTTTAGTTCATGCAAATTAGTGGAATTCCTGTTTTTTTAATCCAATAACTTCTGGCTCACTCTGCTACTTGCAATCAGCGAAGCAATGAAACCAAGCGATACAATGGTTGCCAAGACAATCAATACGTTTTCTATGCTAAAAACCACTGGATAAGCTAGTGTTGGCGTAATCATTACTAGTTCATAATGTTGCTGCAATAGTATGATTATGATTCCTAAAGTTAAACCTATTATTCCTCCAAAAATACTTATTAATGTTCCTTGCAATAGAAATATTTTGCGTAAATCCTTGATTTCACTTCCTAAATTCAATAGCGTTCTCAGGTTTCCTTTTTTGTCCAATATCATCATGATCAGTGCGCCAATCAGGTTGAAAAGGGCAATAATAATCACCAAGGTAAATATGAGATAAACGGCAATGTTTTCGGTGTTCAGCATTTTGTACAAGGACTCGTTGAGTTGTGCCCTGTTTTTTACCGTGATTTTGTTGTTGAAAATGTTTTGCAGTTTGTTTACAATGGCATTTTCATCGGCATCTTTTTTTATTTTGACTTCAATTCCGGAAATTTGGTTGGGTTTGTATTTCAATAATTCCTGGGCCAAGCCTAAATCGGCGAAAACATATTTAGAATCCAGGTCTTCGCTGATGGCATAAATTCCCACGGGAATGACTACTTCTTTATTGAAAGCTTCTTCGGGATTTTCAATAGTGCCTTTTCCTGGTTTTGGCACCAGAACTTCCAGAGGATTGTTGAAATCAAGCAATCCCATCGAAAATTTATCGGCAATTCCATAGCCTACAACCACTTGGTAGGTGTCTTTTTTTAGCCATTGTCCATTGAAAAGTTTTTTCTGGATGGCATTTACTTTACTAAAATTTGGGTCAACACCCTTCAAGTAAGTAACTTCCTGTTTTTCGTTGAAAATAAACAAAACGCGTTCTTCTATTATTTTACTGTAGGACACAACACCGTCAATTTCCTTGATTTGTTTTTCTTGAAGGGGTGAAATGAAAAAAGATTTTCCTAAAGTACGGCTGATTTTTAAGTCAGGATCAATGTCATTGGAGAAGGAAAGCGTGAATACTTTCAAGCCGCTAAAAACGGATAGAAAAATGAACAAAGCCATTGCGCCAACGATTATTCCCATACTGGCAATGCGATTGATTATATTGATGGCATTGTTTTTACTGCTGCTGAAAATATAACGTTTGGCTATGTAAAGAGGGAAATTCAATTTAGGATAGTCTGCGTTTTTCTAAAAGATCACGGTTTTCAATAGGATTTTCTTTGTTGGACAACGCATTGTCAATTTTTTCAATATAATCTAATGAGTCGTCTATGAAGAATACCAAATTAGGCACTTTCCTTAATTGCAAGCGCACTCTTTGCGACAAATCGTGTTTGATTAATTTGGAATTTGTTTTGATTGCCACCAATGTTTCTTGGGCTTTTTCTTGTGGAAAGATGCTTAAATATACCGTTGCCACAGACAAGTCCGTAGTTACGCTAACTTTGGATACCGAAATTATCAAATTGGTAAGTCCATTTTTTCTCACCTCACCTTGTAGGATGTCAACCAAATCTTTTTGGATAACACCGCCTATTTTTTTCTGTCTATTTGTTTCCATTGTGCAAAAATACAATTTTTTTAGAGCCGCAAAGGCGCAAAGGTGCAAAGTTTAATCGTTTCAATTAATTAGATTTTATTTAAAGCTATGAAAACAGCAATTTTAAGCGCCTAATTTTAATTATATTTACATTAAAATTAAACATCATTTGGTCTACTTGGAAAAATAGTTAAACAATGAAAAAAATCGAACACATAGGAATCGCGGTCAATTGTATAGAAGATGCTGCGCTAGTTTATGAAAAACTTTTTGGGACACCGGCGTATAAAGAAGAGGAAGTTGCCAGCGAAGGAGTGAAAACTGCTTTTTTTATGAGCGGTCCAAACAAAATAGAACTTCTAGAAGCCACAAATCCCGAAAGCCCTATCGCAAAATTTATTGCAAAAAAAGGAGAAGGAATTCATCATATTGCTTTTGATGTCGAAGATATTGTATCGGAAATAGCTCGTTTAAAAAAAGAAGGTTTTGTCGTTTTAAATGAAACTCCAAAAAAAGGAGCCGATAATAAGTGGGTTGCTTTTTTACATCCAAAAAGCACCAATGGAGTTTTGATAGAATTGTGTCAAGAAATGCCATGATACAATTTTCAAAGAAGCTTTTTTTGATAGTATTCTAATTATCAGTTGTTTTTTATCTAAAACGTTTCAATATTATAATTCGTTAAAAAACTAGTTCAAAAATAGTTGCATCAAATTAAAAATAGTAGTAATATTGTAACCTCTTAGAAGGTCCTATAGCTCATTCGGTTAGAGCAACTGACTCATAATCAGTAGGTGCTTGGTTCGATTCCAAGTGGGACCACGATTTAAACTTAAAAAGCCTTGTAAACTAATCGTTTATGAGGCTTTTTTATTTTTAGGGGACGAATGAGGGGACGAATTAAGGTAGATTTTGTTGAAGTATTTTATATAATTCTAATAAAAATTCTCTATAACAGGTTTATTTAATATTTTGCCACTTTAACATTTTGCAATTTTTAAAACCATACAATCAAAAAAGAAACACAAATCTTAAAATTATATAAGATGTTTCGGAAAATACCTGAACCCGCAAAACCTTAAAACAGTTGTGAGCAGATGTTTTACTTATATTATCTTTTCAACTAACTCATTTAAATTCATCTGCTCTTTTTCAGAAAGTTTTCCTTTTTCGTGAGCTAAAACTGAAATTTTTGCTATTTCGATATGATTAAGATTATTTTTATCAAAATCAGGAATATTAATATGCTCTAAAATATGACTTGAATAAAACCAAGATATATAAGAAGTTACAAAATCATTTATTATTTTACTATTCAAAACACCACATAAATAGTTAGCTTCTAATTTATCACTAAAAGGAATCATCAAAAGATTATGGTCAGGAATGATTAATTTCCCGATTTCATTGCCTTGTTTTTTTGATGATATTACGCTTGAAATCATACCACTTGCTAAAGCTTTCCATACAACTTTATAAGGACTGAATGTATATTCGCCAATGTTATATAAACCATGTATTGGTATTTTAGCATTTTTTAAATGCTTCTGATATATACCTCTGTTTTTAATAAGTTCAATGATTTCATTATCAGTTTTATAAAAGAATTTGTAAGTATTTGAATAATTTATTTTTAAATTATCTGTTGAAATACACTTTCCATTAGATGTATATGGAATAATAGCTGAATATTTTGGTTCTGCTTTCCATCTACTTACTTCTTTGCCTCGAAGGATAGGAAATATTAATGAATCTTCAATTGGTGCTTCATATTGTTTTACACTTTTTTTTCCACCATCATTTACGTTTTTAAACAAAACAATTTCGTTCTTATTTGTTTTTGAGACATTTCCCCAATATAGCCCATTTAAACTAAAATCAACACCTTTTCTTGCTCGATAATTAGAATTACCAACCAGATTCTTAAGTTTTTTAATTTTATCTTTTTCGGAAATAAACCAAGATGAATTGGCTTTTTCATCTTTAATTGGTTCTGCAACAAAATTTTTAAAATTTAAAAGAGGTATAATTGCATTTAATGGTTGGTCAGATTGAATACTTCCTTTGGTATTTTTATACCATTTTGTGTAATCAACAGGATAGGAGGTTTTTTCTCCTTTTTTTAATATAATTGTTGCGGTTTTATTTGTGGCACCAATATCAGAAAAAGGATTTACTAAAGAAAAGTCATCAACTTTTAAAACTTTAACATAATCATCATCTTTTATTTGAAAACGTCTAAAACCGTCGCCACCACCAGATGATTGAATTAGGTTTTGTGGTAGAACAAAACCTAATTTACCATTATTTTTTAGGTATTTATCCATTACGACATACGTTAGAAGGACACATATGTCGTCGTGAGCTGAACCTAATCTTGCAGTTAAACCTTTATGTAAAAATATTTTGTAGTCATCCCAATATTTTTTTATAGAATTCCTGTATTCTTCAGGTAGACTCTGCCAATTTATCCAAGGCGGATTTCCAACAATATAATCGAATTTTTTAAAGAAAGCAGGAGCAAAAATATTTTTAATAATTTTTGCCCATATGCCGTTTAAGCCTCTTTTTTCTAAATCTAAAAGCATATCATAAAATTCAAATATAATTTCATTATCTGATTTTGATAAATCTAAACCTAAAGCATAATATTTTGTTTTGAAGTCACTTAGTTCTATTTCAATATCAATACAATCAATAATTAGATTCAAAAAGATATTTAATGAATTTGTTTTTATCAATGAAATAGGGATTTTAAAAACTCCAACTTTTGTTGGCAAAGAATAAAATTCCTTAGAGTCAACTTTAAATTCTAAAGGAGCTAATAACGAGTCACTTAAATAAACAGGAATATCAATACCATTTTCATCAATATTAATTAAGTATTCAGACAAAGCAATTATATAATTAGTTTTGGCTGAAATTACAGCTAATGGATTTAAATCAATTCCTATGACCGAATCTAAAATAATTTGTAGTTTGTTTTTTTTTGAAATGGAATCATCCCTCTTAATTTTATCAATTACTAAAGTTAAAAAAGTACCCGAACCACAAGTAGGGTCTAATATTCTGTTTTCTTTTGAGAAATCAATTTCTAATTTATTAATTACAAATTCTGCTAACCAATCAGGTGTATAATATTCTCCAAGTTTGTGTCTGAGTTCTTGTGGTAGTAGATAATGATAAATATTCTTTATTAAGTCTTTTGCTTCTTTGGGTTCTAAGTTTAAAGAGCTAAAGTCATAGTTTTTTAATTTTGATATCAAGTTTTGGGTTACTGATTTTATTTCATCATCCCACGATAATAAATACCAACTGAAAAAATCTCCTTCATTAAAGTTATTTATACCCTCGTATTTAAATACATTCCCATTTTCTAATGATTCAATACTTGGTTTCAAGTTGTTTAGATTTAAATTACCTAAAAAACTTTTTTCTCTATGTCTAAAATAAGTAAGAGTTTCAGCGCCTAATAATTTAATAAATAAAGCATAATAAGTATGAATGGCAAATATTATTTTTGAAAGATCTATTTCTTCATCATTGATATTGAATGTTTTAAGAAGTTTCTGAATCTCTATTTTTTTTGTGTCAAATTCGTATCCACAAACCTCACGAAATAAAATTTTCCATTGTTCATACAGAAGTATTACTTTCTTGTCATCCGTATTAATAAAATTAAGAAGAATTTTTTTTATGTCATTAATTACATCAGTTGACAAAATACTAAAGTCATTTACTAAATTATCAATGATTAAAGCTTTGCCATTTAATCCAAGAGAAAAAATTCTTTGTAAGAGTAATTTAAAGTTAGTTTCATTAACTTCAATTGGCTCTTCAATATCCCAAATGTTATTTCTTCTCCTGACAAAAATTATTTTATAACCATCGAAAATAATTGCTAAAAATCTATTACTATTTTTTTTTTGTTTTTTTTCAATTCCTGTTAAATGTCTTTGGACTTGTTCAATAGCTTTAGAATTTTTTACATTTGAATTTGAAAAAGCTAAAAGGTTTGGGGATTTATATTCTAAAATAATTTCTCCATAAAGTGAATCAATCCGCCCTTTATAGACACTATATTCGTGATTTTCTTGAGGTATTAAGATGTTGTTTTCAATGCAAATAAAATTTATCAAAGTGGAGAAAGCTACTCTAAGGTCTTCTTCGCTTGTTATTTTATCTCTTTTATTTATGAAATTGTTAAAGTATTTTCCGTTTAATTTGTTGAAAAGTAAATCAATATTGCTGGACATTTTTTATATTTTTACTGTAAAAGTACTTAAAATAATGTATTTTATTTTATACATTTTTTGTTGAAATATTTTCAGCTTTATTCTTTTCATCCAATCGCTTGTATAACTTCAAAGTTTGTCTATTTAAGTTTATCATTTTGACATTGAGGATTGGTCTGTTAAGAAAATCCTTAACCTCAAATTCTTTGAGTATGGCGTCTAATTTTTTGAACTCATCCACAAAGCTAGAATCTGTATAAAAATCCGTGTAAAGCTCCGAAACTTGTCTTGAGCAGTTCCAAACCTGACAATCAAATTTATCATTGTTCTTTGTTACGTATTTAGTAACATAGGAAGCTATTGACCTAATATTATTTGAATTTAGTTGTCTTACATCAAACGCCGAAGACGGTTTGTAATTTTCATCTCTTGGCACGATTCCGTTTTTCTGCTGTAAATCGAGCCAGTAATTCCACCACTTTTCAATTTTCCAATATTTGTTGGTTATCATATGAAAGTGGATATTCCCCTTAAAAGCATCATTTTTAGTTTGTCGTTCAGCTACCCAAATGTATTGGAAATTCTCACTTCGCTTTTTTGCGTTATCTATGAATTTTCGAAGTAAATCTACACCTTGTTTATCGGTTACTTTATTTAAAAATGTGAGAGTTACAAAGCTTAATCTTTTGTAGCATCTCGCAAAACAAATTAGTTTTTTTCTGATTTTTTGCTTTGACCGTCTGGACAGAAATCGAAGTTTTACTAGTTTATCAATAGCAGGTTTTTTTTCTTTCTTCTTCTTCTCTTTATCTTCTGGAGTTTGTTTTTTTCTTTGTAGTGCTGAACCTGTGAACTCTTCTTTGGGAATTACCCCGAACTCTCGAACCGAAAAAGCTACACTTGTACCGTATGTGTTTTTGACTATCATAATCTGAATCGTTGTACTTTAATTAAAACCATTAAAAGGTTATTTATTAAAAGTTATTATTGAAGGTTGTTATATTTAAAGGTTAAAAAAAAAGGGTTGTTTAGATGAATGGAGGTACAAAATTTCCCTTATGGAATCGTTTAAGATATTTGCCTGTTCTGCGTTCATAAACATTCATATAAGCCCAACTTGAATGCTCTTTGTTCAGGAACATTGAAAAGCCATTTAGCTTATGAACATAGTTCCACTTTTTTGGTTTCGGTTCGTTTTCAAAGAATACAATTACCGAGTAGTCATTTTTTTTAGTTTCCATTATCGTTGAGCTCTTTTATTGGGTGTAACAATAACTGATAGAGCGTTTTCTATATCTTCTTGTTTATAGAGAACTCTATTTCCAATGCGATAAGCACGAATGATTCCTTCTTTAGTAAAAAGATGAAGTGTAGGGAGTGAAATAGAAAGAATTCTTGCAGTTTCTTTTCTCGATTTTAAATCCGAATCTGTTTTTTTTGATGGATTTGAGAATTCTTTAATTGCTCTTTCAAATGCTTTGTTTATTGCATTTTCAAAGTCTGATAATTCAAATGTGTTGAATGTTAAATTTGCCATTATTTTACTGTATTTAAGTTTATAATGGCAAAGATGTGATGAAGTGGAGCGAGTAGTAGTTGCTGTAGTAACTACAATCTTATATTACAGTTTTTCTAAGTCTTTTTTAATAGCATTACTTACGTCAGTTATTCCTTGATTTTCAAATAGTTGATTTACTTTTTCAAGATTGTTTTTTGTTCTGACATCATTTTTCCCTGCAGTAACATATGAGAGGTATTGCCTTGTATTATCTTCGCTTAAATCTAGAATTTCTGATAAAATTTTTGCAATCTTAGTATTGTCGTATTTACTCGTATCTAATCCTAAATAATGTAATGCTAGTAATTTTTGTTTATGAGAAAGAACGCTCTTTTTTTGTGCTTTTTGTGGAACTAAAAGAAGTTCATTTAGCCATTTATAATATTCGGAAAATTCATAAGATTGAATAGTAGTTTCTTCTTTAATCATAAATATTTCGTCGGTATCTGAATGTAATCTTTTGTTTTTATAATTTCCGCCCAATATAAATTGATTAAAAGATTCACTAAATAAACTTCGCAATAAAACAGGAATTTCCAGCTCAAATATTTGGGTTGTTTTGTTTTTAAATGTAGATTCAACTGGCTTTCGAAACGAACCGTAATTTGGAATAGTATTCACATAATTGATTACTGCACTTATTTCATTATCGATAACAAATTTTTGTTTATTGGATTTTTCAAATACAGAATTGAACTTGTTTTGAAATTGAGAAAAAGAGTTTATTTTCATTAGTTAAAGAATGGATGTGTTAATAATTTGTCAGCATTTTCTTCTTGAGATATTCTTATGTACTGCATAAATGAACGTTCTGTTCTATGCCCTGTTATTTTCATTATAGAAATACTCGGTACATCTGCTAAAAAAAGATTTGTTGCAAAACTTCTTCTAGCGGTGTGAGTTGTAACTAATTTATATTTAGGTAAAACAGATTTTTCAACATTTCCACCTCTTGTTATTGTTGTTTCGGTTTGTTCCTTTATTTTAGCTAATTCAGCTACATCTTTTATATATTTATTCATTACTTGATTAGTATATGATTTTGGGAGTTTAAAATCATATTTTTGAATAATGGCTCTAACTGTTTTATGTATTGGAATAGTAACTCTTTCACTTGTTTTGAGAGTTCTAATTTGAAGTATGGATTTTTCCATATTTATGTTTTCTGATTTTATTTGTGTAAAATCTGAAAAACGCAAACCAGTAAAGCAACCTATTAAAAATAAATCCCTCACTTTATCTAATCGAGGTATTGAAGCCAAATTTAATTTTTCAATGCTTTCCAATTCTTTAATGGTTAAATATACGCTATCAGAATCTTCTCGAATAGTTTTAAATTTCTTTTTTCGGAACTCAATATTTTTATTTATTCCTCGTTCTGTAGCTTCATTTAAAAAAGTTTTAATTGTTTTAATATGTTTTCCGACAGTATTGGCAGACAAAGAATGCTCCTTATATAAAAATGAAGTGTAATTATTATAAAACTCTAAAGTTATGCTATCGAAATCTATTGGTTTAAATATAGAAGAATATTCAATTAAATATTTTTGAGTCGTTTTGTATGCTTTTATTGTGCCTTCTCTTTTAATTGTTGAACATTCATTAATATAGCTTTCAATAAAATGTAATAAAGTTTGTTTTTTTCTTTTTGGAATTTTTCCTTTTAATATTGCTTCTAATTCATTTTTTATATTTGCATTACTTAACTCAATTCCATCATTTAATAATTTTCGAAAAGCATTATTAATTGCATTTTGAATTAAATCTAAACGAGTGTTAAATTCAGGGTATTCTGGAAAAGATTTTGTTTCTTTGGCGCGTTGTGCTTTAGGATTCCAATTTTTTGGATTTATATGTTCCCCTGTGGAATACTTGAATCTACTATATTGGTAATTGTACAGCAGATAAATTAAAGTATCGCTTTTAGAGGTTGGTTCTTTTAAGATAAACTTTGCTTTTGACATAAAACAAAGTTATAAAAAAATACAATAGGGGACGAATCAGGGGACGAATTTTTTTTATTTCATTGTTTTTTATTTGATTTCATCTTATCACAAACCCAATGTTTTTGGCTCTTAAAGTCAATAAATACGGGAAAATAAGATAAAATTTGATAAAAATATATGGAGTACAAGTGGGACCACGTAAAACCCTGCAAATTCATTGAATTGCAGGGTTTTTTTATATTTAGTAAGAAATTAAACGGTTTGTCGATTAAAAAAGTGTTTATGTCGATTAAAAAATTGTTTCGTTATAAAATATAAATAACTTTGTGGACACTATTTCAAGGAATTATAAGTTATTGATTGCGTTAACCTATTTGTTTCTTTGTAAAAAAAAAGATCTATTTTTTAAATACAATATGAAGATTATTGCAAGCAAGCTTTTTTTTGTGATTATATGCCTTTTGGGTGTTACAATGGCTTTTGCAGTACCAAAACCGCCACCACCAGTTTACAGGAAACCCCCTTCGCCGCCAGGTTTACCCATTGACGAAAATATTTTTGTTTTGGTAATAGGGGCAATACTGTTGGGAATTTACATAATTTACAGACATCAATTAAAAACAAAAGCTCCAATTTAAAACTGGAGCTTTTGTTTTTATCTTCTAAATGCTTCTATTTATTGGCATACAATCTGGAAACATATTTGCCAATCACGTCAAACTCAAGGTTTACTTTTGTGCCCACTTTGAAGTTTTTAAAATTAGTGTGTTCAAAAGTATAAGGAATAATGGCGACGCTAAATTCGTTCTTTTTTGAATCTACCACAGTTAAACTTACCCCGTTTACGGTAATGGATCCTTTTTCGATGGTTATGTTTTGGAGTGATTCATCATATTCAAAAGTATAATACCAGCTTCCGTTGGTTTCTTTTGCGACAATGCAGTTTCCTATTTGGTCAACGTGTCCTTGAACAATATGTCCGTCCAATCGATCGCCTAATTTCATTGCCCTTTCAAGATTGACTATATCTCCAGTTAACCAATGCGAAATAGTTGTTTTTTTGATGGTTTCGTCAATGGCAGTTACCGTATACCTGTTTTTGTCAATGGCGACCACGGTCATGCAAATTCCGTTATGGGCAACGCTTTGGTCTATTTGAAGTTCATCGGTAATGGAGGACGCTATTGTAATATGGACATTGTCTTTGTCTTTTTTGATTTCTTGGATTGTGCCAAGGGTTTCTATGATTCCTGTAAACATTTCTTATTTTATTTTACTAAATTTGCACTTCAAAATTAGCAATAAATAACGTCATGTCATGGTAAAAAATGCAGAAAATATAATCGTCGGAATTTCAATAGGAGATTTAAACGGTATTGGAAGCGAAGTTATTCTAAAAACATTTGAAGATTCTCGAATGTTGGAATTGTGTACGCCAGTTATTTTTGCGAATGTAAAAATTCTTTCATTTGTAAAAAAGAGTTTCGAATCTACGTTGATGCTTCATGGAATTGACAGGCTGGATCAAGTGGTTTTGGGTAAAATCAATGTTTTAAATGTTTGGCAAGAAGGTGTGGAAATAAATTTCGGCGTCAACAACGAAAAGGTTGGGAAATATGCCATAAAATCATTTGTTGCTGCTACTAAAGCCTTGAAATCAGGGCTTATAGATGTATTGGTGACTGCTCCAATAAACAAATACAGCATTCAATCCGAAGATTTTAAATTCCCGGGACATACTGATTATTTAGACCAAGAGTTAGAAGGAAACGCCTTAATGTTGATGGTTCAAGACAATTTGAGAGTGGGATTGTTAACGGATCACGTTCCTTTAAATGAAGTGGCATCAAATCTCACGGAAGAATTGATTGTAAAAAAGATAGAAACCATAAAGCACTCTTTAGTACAAGATTTTAGCATCAACAAACCTAAAATTGCAGTCTTGAGCCTGAATCCACATTGTGGAGATGGTGGAGTCATTGGCAAAGAAGACGATGCGATTTTAAAACCTGCTTTGAAAAAAATATTTGAAAAAGGAACGTTGGTATTTGGGCCTTTTGCGGCCGATGGTTTTTTTGGAAGCAATCAATATGAAAAATATGACGCCGTTATTGCTACTTATCACGATCAGGGATTAATTCCATTCAAAACATTGTCATTTGGCAATGGAGTAAATTATACGGCAGGATTGAATAAAATAAGAACTTCGCCGGATCACGGCACTGCTTACGACATCGCCGGTAAAGGTGTGGCGGATTATAATTCATTCAAAGAGGCTGTTTATCTTGCGATTGACATCTATAATTCGAGAAACCAGTATGCAGAAATCAGCCAAAAACCCCTAAAAACCAAAGAAAAATAGATATAAACAAAAAAAGGTGAATAAGATTATTAGATTTCCAATAATTTTATATCTTTGCACTCCCGAAGTTTAGGGCAAATTGTTGTTGAAATGAACAAGACAAAAGAATATTTAATTCCTTTTATAGGATTAAAGCTAGGAAAACATCATTTTGAATATCAAATAAGTAATGCGTTCTTTGAAATCTTTGATTATCACGAATTTAATAATTCAAATATCAAAGTAAATGTAGTTTTAGAGAAAAAAAGCACCCTATTAGAGTTGGCTTTCAAGCATAAAGGAACTGTTAATGTCCCTTGCGACATGACAAACGAAGAGTTTGATTTGTCAATAAAAGGCAATATGAAATTAATTGTGCGTTTTGGAGAGGTTTTCAATAATGACAATGAAGAATTGCTCATTTTGCCGCACGGAGAGTTTCAAATAGATATTGCACAATATATATATGAAATGATCGTACTTTCCGTGCCTCTAAGACGAGTTCATCCAGGAGTAAAAGATGGAAGTTTAAATACCGAAGCCTTGACAAAACTGAAAGAATTGACAATTAAAGAACTTAAAAAAGAGCATAAAAAAGAACAAAAAGAAGAAAATATTGACCCGCGTTGGGACAAATTAAAGCAACTATTAACGGATAAATAATATAGTAAAATGGCGCATCCTAAGAGAAAAATCTCCAAAACAAGAAGAGACAAAAGAAGAACACATTATAAAGCTACTGTAGCGCAAATCGCTACTTGCCCAATCACCGGGGAAGCACATTTATACCACAGAGCCTACTGGCACGAAGGAAAAATGTATTACAGAGGGCAAGTTGTTATAGATAAATCTGTAGCTGTTGCTTAATATGTTTTTGTAAATTACATTCAAACTCTCACATTGTGAGAGTTTTTTTGTTGTTTATAATTTTCATTAAATAAGAATTATTAAAAAGACAAGGATTAGAATTTTTTTTGTAATTTTCGAGTCCTTTAGCAATTTTTCAAATGCAGGCATTTGGTAAAAAATAAAAGAGTACAATGAATAAAATCACAGCCGCAATTACAGCTGTTGGAGCTTATGTTCCAGACTACGTGCTAACGAACAAAATTCTCGAAACCTTGGTTGACACAAATGACGAGTGGATAACCGCTCGTACGGGAATAAAAGAAAGAAGAATTCTTAAAGACGACACCAAAGGAACCTCTTTTTTGGCCATAAAAGCCGCTCAGGATTTAATAAAAAAAGCAAATATTGACCCGCTGGAAATAGATTTGTTGCTTATGGCAACAGCTACTGCAGATATGCCTGTAGCATCTACCGGAGCTTATGTCGCAACAGAAATTGGAGCAACAAATGCCTTTGCTTACGATTTGCAATCCGCTTGTTCCAGTTTTTTGTTTGGAATGTCAACAGCAGCAGCATACATAGAATCAGGTCGATACAAAAAAGTATTGTTAATTGGAGCAGATAAAATGTCTTCAATTGTAGATTACACGGATCGATCTACTTGCATCATTTTTGGTGATGGTGCCGGAGCAGTTTTATTTGAACCAAATTACGAAGGATTAGGTTTGCAAGATGAGTATTTAAGAACCGATGGTGACGGAAGGGATTTTTTAAAAATGACTGCAGGAGGTTCGCTTTTGCCAGCCTCAGAAAAAACAGTTGTCGATAATCTGCACAACATCATCCAAGACGGGAAATCAGTTTTTAAATATGCTGTGACCTATATGGCAGATGCTTGTGAAATGATCATGAAAAGGAATAAATTGACCCATGATAACATTGCTTGGTTAGTTCCTCATCAAGCCAATAAACGAATCATCGACGCAACCGCCAGTAGAATGGATTTAGAAGATTCAAAAGTATTAATGAACATAGAAAGATACGGAAATACAACTTCTGCAACTTTGCCATTAGTTCTCAGTGATTTCGAACATTTATTTAAAAAAGGAGATACAATTATATTTGCCGCTTTTGGAGGAGGATTCTCTTGGGGATCTATTTACTTGAAATGGGCCTACAACAAATAATAAATTAAAACTAAAAAATAATAATTATGGATTTAAAAGAAATTCAAAATCTAATCAAATTTGTGGCAAATTCAGGAGTTGCCGAAGTTAAATTAGAGATGGATGATGTTAAAATCACCATTAGAACAACTTTAGAAGGAAACGTGACCGAAGCTACTTATGTTCAAGTGCCAGCCCAACCGGTTCTTCCGCAAGTTGCAGTTCCACAACAAATTGCTCCAGTAGCAGCAGCTCCAGTAGCAGAAAACTCTAATTACATCACTATTAAATCTCCAATTATTGGAACTTTCTATAGAAAACCGTCTCCAGACAAACCAATGTTTGTTGAAGTAGGCAGCACAATTGCCAAAGGAGATGTACTTTGTGTTATCGAAGCAATGAAATTATTCAACGAAATAGAATCAGAAGTTTCCGGTAAAATTGTCAAAATTTTAGTTGACGACATGTCGCCTGTAGAATATGACCAACCATTATTTTTAGTAGATCCGTCATAAATTTAAGATTTTAGATTACAGATTTTAGATTGCAGATTTTTACCTTAATCAACATTTAGATTTAAATCAATTGCATTCTTGACTTCTAACTTCTAACTTCTAACTTCTAATTTTTAAAAGATGTTTAAAAAAATACTAATAGCCAATAGAGGAGAAATTGCGCTTCGCATAATTAGAACCTGCAAGGAAATGGGTATCAAAACTGTGGCTGTTTATTCTACTGCCGATGCTGAAAGTTTGCACGTGAAGTTTGCAGATGAAGCAGTTTGTATTGGCCCACCTCCAAGCAACTTGTCCTATTTGAAAATGTCAAATATCATTGCTGCTGCCGAAATTACGAATGCAGACGCCATACATCCTGGATATGGATTTCTTTCCGAAAACTCAAAGTTTTCAAAAATATGTCAAGAACACGGTATTAAATTCATAGGAGCCACTCCAGAAATGATCGACAGAATGGGAGACAAAGCTTCGGCCAAGGCAACCATGAAAGCAGCAGGAGTACCATGTGTTCCAGGTTCTGATGGATTGTTGGAATCATTCGAACAAACCCAAAAATTAGCCAAAGAAATGGGCTATCCAGTTATGCTGAAAGCAACAGCTGGTGGTGGTGGAAAAGGAATGCGTGCCGTTTGGAAAGAGGAAGACTTACTAAAAGCTTGGGAAAGTGCCCGCCAAGAATCAGCGGCAGCCTTTGGAAATGACGGAATGTACTTAGAGAAACTTATCGAAGAGCCACGTCATATTGAAATTCAAGTAGTTGGTGATGCATACGGAAAAGCTTGTCATCTTTCTGAAAGAGATTGCTCCGTACAACGTCGTCATCAAAAACTGACCGAAGAAACTCCTTCACCATTCATGACCGACGAATTGCGTGAAAAAATGGGACTGGCAGCCGTAAAAGCGGCAGAATTTATTAAATATGAAGGTGCTGGAACAGTGGAATTTTTGGTTGACAAACACCGTAATTTCTACTTTATGGAAATGAATACCCGTATTCAAGTAGAACACCCAATTACGGAACAAGTGATTGATTATGATTTGATTCGTGAGCAAATTGCAGTAGCTGCGGGAGTTGCAATTTCGGGCAAAAACTATTTGCCACAATTGCATGCCATCGAGTGTCGTATCAATGCCGAAGATCCGTACAATGATTTTAGACCTTCACCGGGAAAAATCACTACGCTTCATATGCCTGGAGGTCACGGAGTGCGATTGGATACCCACGTTTACTCGGGTTATTCCATTCCGCCAAATTATGATTCGATGATTGCCAAATTAATCACGACAGCGCAAACCCGTGAAGAAGCCATCAGCAAAATGAGGAGAGCTTTGGATGAATTCGTGATTGAAGGAATCAAAACAACCATTCCTTTCCACAGACAGTTGATGGATGATCCGCGTTACATCGCAGGAGATTATACCACAGCTTTTATGGATACTTTCAAAATGAATGATCCAGAATAAAAACTAGATTTTATTTATATAAAAAAATCCCGTCAAAAGTAATTTTGACGGGATTTTTTGGTTTTATACAATTTTACTACAAAGTTTCTTTCAGCCATTTGAAAAATTCTCTTTGCCAAACCATTGCGTTTTGAGGTTTCAAAACCCAGTGGTTTTCTTCTGGAAAATAGAGAAGTCTACTTTTTAAGCCTAACATTTGCGCTGCTTGAAACGCTTCTTGCGATTGTCCAATTGGAACCCTAAAATCAATTCCTCCTTGAATGATTAATATGGGCGCATTCCATTTCCCTACAAAGCTGGCGGGATTAAATGTTGTATATGTTTTTTGGGCAATTGCATTGTCTTTTTCCCAATAAGCACCGCCAAAATCCCAGTAGTTGAAGAAAACTTCTTCGGTGGTTCCAAACATGCTTTGCGTATTGAAAACACCATCATGGGCAATGAAAGTCTTGAATCGGTTGTTGTGAATTCCCGCTAAATAAAATGCAGAATAACCACCGTAACTTGCTCCAACGCAACCTAAACGAGTTTTGTCCACATATTTTTCCTTGGCCACATCATCAATTGCTGAAAGGTAATCGTCCATTACTTGTCCGCCCCAATCTTTACTGATTTGCTCGTTCCATTCTACACCGTGACCTGGCATTCCACGACGATTAGGTGCGACAACCACATAACCTTGAGCTGCCATCAAGGATAAATTCCAACGGAAAGAATAAAATTGTGTCAAAGGAGATTGAGGTCCGCCTTGGCAATACAAAAGCGTTGGATATTTTTTTGAAGCATCAAAATTGGGAGGAAGCACTACCCAAACCAACATTTTTTTGCCGTCGGTTGTGGTGACGTATCGTCTTTCGGTTTTGCTTAATGACAATTTTGAATAAGCTTCATCATTTATTTTTGTCAGTTGAAGCCAAGTTTTTTTCTTTAGATTATAAGAATAAATTTCGGCTGCGTGGTTCATGTCTGTTCTAGTAACAATTATAGAATCGCCAGAAAGACTCACCAAACCCGCAACGTCAAAATCCCCTTTTGTCAGTTGAATCACTTGTGGTAATTTCTTGGTCAAACCTGGAAAATCTACTTCAAATAGCTGGATTGTTCCGTCAATTGGTGCTTGAAAATATACTTTTTTGCCGTCGGCACTCCAAAGAAAGCTTTCGACTGTTCCGTCCCAATTAGCCGTTAGATTGATGTTCATT
>NZ_PNNA01000004.1 GCF_013823965.1 Flavobacterium sp. | reverse complement strand
GGACTAAAATATTATGTTTGCATATTATTTCAATAAAACAGCCATGCATATTTTCTACGGAAAAGCAGCTTTGATAGATTATTTAAAATCTATTAAAACCAATCATTCCTCCATCGGTTTCGTCCCAACAATGGGCGCATTACACCAAGGACATTTATCGTTGATGCAACAATCAATGCTCGAGAACAAAGCCACGGTCGTGAGTATCTTTGTAAATCCAACCCAGTTCAACAACCCCGAAGACTTGGCGAAATATCCAAGAACACTCGATGAAGACATCAAAAAAATAGCGGATTTTAATCCCGAAATCATAATCTTCGCCCCTACTATTGAGGACATTTATGAAGGAAAACCTGCTTCACAAGTTTTTGATTTTGACGGTTTAGAAAATCAAATGGAAGGAAAATTCAGACCTGGACATTTCAATGGAGTTGGTACAGTCGTAAAACGTTTTTTCGAAATCGTGGAACCCACAAACGCCTATTTTGGGGAAAAAGATTTTCAGCAATTGCAAATTGTAAAGAAAATGGTCGCAAAAAACAATTTAAAAGTTACCATCAAAGGCTGTCCCATTTATAGAGACGCAAATAATTTGGCCATGAGTTCAAGAAACGCACTTTTATCGCCAAAAGAAAAACAGGAAGCTTCCATAATTTACAAAACATTAGTTGGCGCAAAAGCAAAATTTGAAACAAATAGCGCCGAAACCGTGACTAAATGGGTACAAAAATCATTTGAAAAAAATCCGGATTTCAAATTAGAATACTTTCAAATCGCTGATGAAACAGCGCTTTTGCCTTGTTTAAGAAAAAACAAAGACAAAAAATACCGCGCTTTTATCGCCGTATTTGTCAATAATGTTCGATTGATTGACACCATTTCATTAAATTAATTTACTTTTGCACTATGCAAATACAAGTCGTAAAATCAAAGATTCACCGAGTAAAAGTAACTGGCGCCGATTTAAATTACATCGGAAGCATTACCATTGACGAAGCATTAATGGAAGCTTCAAACCTTATCGAAGGCGAAAAAGTATCAATTGTAAACATTAACAATGGTGAGCGATTTGAAACTTACGTTATCGTGGGCGAAAAAAATTCAGGCGAAATAACCCTCAATGGACCAGCGGCCAGAAAAGTGCAAAAAGACGATATTATCATCATCATTTCTTATGCCACGCTAGAATTTGAAGAAGCCAAAACCTTCAAACCATGGATAATTTTTCCAAACGAAAAAGACAATTCCCTGACTTAATCGTTTCAAAACACATTCTCTAAAATTCAGTGCTATTGTTCTGCAATAGCACCTGTTTGTATTTTGTCACATTCTCTTTTAGTGTTCGTGATTCTAAAAAAGCAAATAAAAAGTACTATATTGCTACTCTTTTCATCCCAGAAAAAAGGGATGAATATTAATTTCCAAAACCAAAGAAATTATGAAACAGGTATTACTATTGCTACTTTTTTCAACATCCGTTTTTTCGCAAAAAACCACGGAATCCTTTGTTTCCAACAAACTGGGCGCAACCCGGGAAATCACCATTGGACTACCTGCTGCTTATGAACAAAATCCAACAAAAAAATATCCGATACTCATTTTGCTTGATGGAGATTACTTGTTCGACCCTTTCTTTGGTGCTTTAAATTATGGCGCATATTGGGAAGATTTGCCGGAAACCATCGTCATTGGCATCAGCCAAAACCTAAATCAAGAACGTATTGACGACAGCAATTACGATGATTTCAACGGCGTTCCAGCCGAAAAAGGAGCGCGTTTTTTCGAATTCATTGGTAGCGAACTGCTTCCTTACATCGAAAAAAAATACCGCGTGGCTCCTTTCCGAATTATTGCCGGACACGACACGACGGCAGGGTATTTAAACTTTTTTCTGTACAAGGAAAACCCAATATTCAACGCTTACATTTCTTTAAGTCCGGAACTTGCTCCAGAAATGGAAACCCGAATCCCGGAAAACTTGGCAAAACTCAAACAACCCATTTTTTACTACCAATCCTCCGGTGAAGGCGATTTAAAAGACGTAAAGGATGCCATAAAAACATTGGATGCCAACATAAAACTGGTGGTCAATCCTCTACTAAATTATAAATACGACCATTTTATGGGAGCATCCCATTATGCATCGGTGCTGTATTCCATCCCAAATGCTTTGTACCAATTTTTTGACTGCTACAAACCCATTTCCATGACAGAATATATAGAAAAAATTGCCGTGCTTCAAAATGGTTACGTAAACTATTTAACCGACAAATACGATGGAATCGAAAAAACCCTGGGATTCAAAGTTCCCATTCGAACCACAGATTTTAAAGCTATTGAAGCCGCAATATTAAAAAACAAAGCCTATCAAGAATTAGAAAAATTATCTGATATCGCCAAAAAAGCTTATCCAAAATCAATGCTCGCCGATTATGAATTGGGGTTGATGTTTGAAAAAACAGGCGACTCCAAAAAAGCGGCTAAAGCCTATCAAAAAGCAGCTCAATTAGATGAAATCGGAGACTTGACCAAAGATCTGATGTATGAAAAATTTGACGAAATGCAAAGTCTAACACCAAAAAAATAATGTCGAAAGTAAAAACTTCCTTCTTTTGCCAAAATTGTGGCGCACAATATTCGAAATGGCAAGGCCAATGCAATTCCTGCAAAGAATGGAACACCATCGCCGAGGAAATCATCCAGAAAGAAGAAAAAGTAGCTTGGAAAAGCGAATCGGTTTCCAATTCCAAAGCACCAAAACCCTTGCGAATCAACGAAATTGATTCCGCACAGGAAATCCGAATGGACACCACGGATGGCGAACTCAACCGCGTTTTGGGAGGCGGAATTGTTCCCGGTTCATTAATTCTTTTGGGCGGTGAACCCGGCATCGGGAAAAGCACGCTTTTGCTTCAAATTTCTTTGAAACTTCCTTACAAAACCCTATATGTTTCGGGCGAAGAAAGCCAAAAACAAATAAAAATGCGTGCTGAAAGAATCACGCCCAACGGCGACAATTGCTACATCCTTACCGAAACCAAAACCCAAAACATCTTCAAACAAATTGAAGCCATCGAACCCGAAATCGTCATCATCGATTCCATTCAAACGCTTCATACGGACTATATAGAATCGACTCCGGGCAGTATTTCACAAATTCGGGAAACCACGGCCGAACTGATTAAATTCGCCAAAGAAACCAACATTCCCGTAATCCTCATTGGCCATATTACGAAAGACGGAACCATTGCCGGACCGAAAATATTGGAACATATGGTCGATACTGTTTTGCAATTCGAGGGTGACCGGAATCACGTCTATCGCATTTTGCGTTCGTTGAAAAACCGTTTTGGCTCCACTGCCGAAATCGGTATTTATGAAATGCTCGGCAACGGTTTGCGCGAAGTTTCCAATCCATCCGAAATATTGATTTCGCACAAAGACGAGGAATTATCAGGAACAGCAATAGCTACAACTCTCGAAGGAATGCGTCCGTTGATGATCGAGATTCAATCCTTGGTCAGCACCGCAGTTTACGGAACGCCACAACGCAGCACTACAGGTTACAACGCCAAAAGACTGAACATGATTCTGGCAGTTTTAGAAAAACGTGCTGGTTTCCGGCTTGGTGCCAAAGACGTTTTCCTGAACGTGACCGGCGGAATTTCGGTAGATGATCCTGCGATTGATTTGGCAGTTGTAGCAGCCATTTTATCATCTAATGAAGATATTCCGGTGAACAAGGATTTTTGTTTTGCTGGCGAAGTAGGCCTTTCGGGCGAAATTCGTCCCGTGAACCGTGTCGATCAACGCATTCAAGAAGCGGAAAAACTTGGGTTTTCAACCATTTTTGTATCGAAATACAATAAAATTGCCCTGAAAAACACCGCAATCCAAATCCGATTGGTGGCGAAGATTGAGGATGTAGCGAGTGAATTGTTTGGGTAAAACATTTTAAACACACCATAAAAATATAAATTATGAATCTTAAATTTCCATTTATTGGACTGCTATTGTTAGCCATTCCACTTATTTCCAATGCGCAACAAGCCATTAATCCGAATGCTTTTCCTGTTCAAATAACCACGGCAAACGGAATTATTGAAGGCGAATTCGACATCAAAACCAATATTCAGAGTTTTAAAGGAATTCCATTTGCACAACCTCCTGTTGGCAATTTGCGCTGGAAAGAACCTCAACCCGTTTTGAATTGGACAGGTGTAAAACAAACCAAAAAATTTGGCCCACGAGCCGTTCAATCCAACATATTTGGCGATATGGGTTTTAGAAGTGATGGCATAAGCGAAGATTGTTTGTACTTAAACGTTTGGTCTCCCGCTAAATCTCCTGATGAAAAACTTCCGGTTTTGGTCTATTTCTATGGTGGTGGCCTTGCCGCTGGTGATGGTTCGGAAAACCGTTATGATGGCGAAAACATGGCCAAAAAAGGAATTGTTACACTAACTGTAAATTACCGTTTGGGAATTTACGGTTTTTTTGCCCATCCTGAATTGACCAAAGAATCTCCAAATCACGCTTCGGGAAATTATGGTTTTCTGGACCAAAATGCGGCTTTAAAATGGGTTCAGGCCAATATTGCACAATTTGGTGGTGACCCAAAACGAGTGACCATAGCAGGGGAATCTGCAGGTTCCATTTCCGTGAGTGCCCAAATGGCTTCGCCTTTGTCCAAAAATCTGATTGCGGCTGCCATTGGCGAAAGCGGAGGTTCTTTCTATCCTACATTGGCTCCAATTCCATTGGCGGAAGCCGAGAAAACAGGTTTTGAATTTGCCCAAAAAATGGGGTCGAAATCATTGAAAGACCTTCGTGCAATGTCCACTTTGGAACTCTATCAAAAAACAAGTGGAACAAGTTTAGGTGTTTTCAAAACGACAATTGACGGCTATTTTTTCCCTAAACCTTTACCGGAAATTTTTGAAACCAAACAACAAGCAATGGTTCCTCTATTATTGGGATGGAATTCAGAGGAAATGAATTATAACGCTTTAATGATGGGAAAAGACCTCAGCAATGACAGTTATACTGCAAAAATCAAGGAATTATATGGCGACAAAACTGCAGAAATACTTAAATTATATCCTACAGGAACTCCAGCGACAACGGAACAATCTGCCACGGATTTAGCCGGCGACCGATTTATTGCTTACAGTACTTGGAAATGGTTTGATTTACATCGAAAAAATAGCTCGCAACCCGTTTACAGGTATTACTTTTCGAAACCAAGACCCGAAATGCGGGACAAAGATCTAGAAGCTGGTCTTGCCGGCGGCGTCATCAAAAAAGACAAAAACGCGCCAAAAGCTCCTACACCAAAAGGAGCCGTTCACTCAGCTGAAATCGAATATGCAATGGGAAACTTGGCAACAAATAAAAATTATGCGTGGACGGAAGACGATTATAACGTTTCAGAAACAATGATGAATTACTTTGCCAACTTCATTAAAACCGGAAATCCAAACGGCGAAAAATTACCCGTTTGGCCAATGGCAAAAGACGAAAAAAGACCTGAAGTCATGATTATCGACAAAGAATCAAAAGCAACAAAAGCTGAAAATGAGGCTCGATATCTGTTTTTAGACAAAGAATACACGAAAAAATAGCCTTCTTTAGGTTTGTGAAATGTTTAAAAAAGGTGGTGTCATTATAGTGAAACCACTTTTTTTATTCAAATTTTTAATTGAAAATCAATATGTTAATTTGATTTTTAACAAATAAAAAAAAGGAAATCAAGTATGCGTTTCAATATTTCTTTGTAAATTCATGTGTTCTTTTCTCCCATGAAGAGAATTTAGAAAATGAAACCTTCGCACCAAACAATGATTCATTTCTATCAGCACCTTGGCAAGTTATTCTACGGTGTTGCCTCGGTGGACAAGACCGTTCGCAAAGAAGAAATTGCACAACTCAACAAAACCATAAAAAAAGAATGGCTCCCGCTCGAAAATTCTATAACTGAATTTGGCGACGATGCTGCTTACCAAATCGAAATTGTTTTTGACTGGCTGGTCGAAAATGATTGGAAAACAGGCAAAACTATTCCTGATTTTGAAGGTTTCAAAAAAGAGCATCCCCATTTATTTACGCCACAAGTAAATGACTTGATCCTAAAAACCGCAAAGGCAATTACACATTCCTTTTCGGGGAAAAACAAATCAGAATCGATTTTGATTGATCAATTGAAAGGTGTTTTGTATCAAGCACATTAAATCAATCCAATTTAAAAATCACTCCCAAATGGACAAAGCTATTTGAAAATAATTCATTTTTAACATAAAAATTAAAGTCATGGAAAAACAAGTCGGCATCTGGATAGACAGTAAAAAGGCAATAATTGTTACTCTTGATGGCCAAAAAGAAGAAAAAATTACCGAGATAGACTCTGAAGTTGAAAACAACGTTTATCATAACAAAGAAGGCAACAAAGGCACTTTCTCATCAGGCCATCACAGCGACAGCGAAACGAAATTTGACAACAGAAAAAAGGAACAAATTGATTATTTTTTAAAATCAGTAATGCTTTATGTCAAAGGATCGGACTATTTATATTTATTTGGCCCGGGGGAAATCAAAACAAAATTGGAACAAAAAATACACGATGACAAATCTCTTGAAAAATTAAATCTAAAAGCCGTTGAAACTACAGACAGCATGACTTTGAACGAAATTGTGGCTCAAGTCAAAGATTTTTACCACCCTTTGCAACGCAAAATTAACATGGCTAAACAACGCTAAATCTTTAAGCCAAAACACAAAAAAGCCACGCCATAAAAATGTGTCGTGGCTTTTTTGTCTCTTCTCATTAGCCTGTTAAATGTATTTGGTTTAGAATAAAATCGCCAATAGAATCCTAAAATTATTTCGGTTTCGGTTTTTTAATTTCCTTAAGAGAATGCGATTTAAAGTCCAAATTTATTTAGATTTGTATAGCCTCTTTATAAAACGACACGCTGCTCATGAGAACTCGAAAACAAAAAATAATTTTAGCGGCCAAGATAATAATCGGAACTATCCTCGTTCTGTTTATCGCCCTTTTTGTTTTTAGAAATATGGTGTTGCAACAAACCATTGCCAAAGTTTCCATCAAAATGGAGCGTGATTACAACAGCAATTTTTCGATAAAAAAAGCTTCTTTTGTTGGCCTTTCCGGATTGAATTTTTCTGAAATAATTTTGGTTCCCAAAAATGCAGACACGCTTTTCAACATCCAAAAAATGAAGACCAGCGTCAATCTCTGGCGGTTGCTGGTTGGCGATGTGCAATTGGGAACATTGGAAATCGAGAATGGTTCTATTCAGTTGGTTAAAAATAAAAAAGGACGAAATTTTGATGCTTTTCTAAAAAAAGACAAGGAAGAAACTACTGACTTTAACGAAAAAAGAGATTACGCCCAATTTGCCTATCGCATCATTTCGAGAATGCTCAACTTGGTGCCAACGGACATGAAAGTCGAAAACCTTTCATTCAAATTAGATGACAATGGCAAAAAAACAATCCTGAATTTTCAAAAACTAAGATTGGTCAACAAGCACCTTGAAACCTCGATAAAAGTAGAAACCAAAGCATTCACGCAGCGAATCCGAATTCAGGGTTTTGCCGATCCAAGAAACAAAAAAGCCGACATTCGTTTTTTTAATATCGACACCGGCGCCATCAAAGTGCCATATATCGACGAACGTTATGGTTTGAAATCCAGTTTCGATTCCATTCGGTTAAACATTCAAAACATAGAGAAATCAGGCGGCGAATTGCATATTGACGGCTTTGCTTCCATTGCCAATTTGATGATAAACCACAAAAAAATTGCCCATAAAGACGTGGTTCTCAAAAACGCCAAATTTGATTTCCGCTTCCTCTTGGGTTCTGATTTTATTTCTATTGACAGTAGTTCGACCGTACAATTCAACAAGGTAAAATTCCATCCTTATCTGGCTTACGAAACCGAAGAAGACACGATTTACAAGTTCAAAGTCGCCATTCCAAAGATGAAAGCACAGGATTTTATTGTTTCGCTTCCTGATGGTTTGTTTACCCATTTTCAGGGAATGGAAGCCGAAGGCAACTTCGAATACAATCTGGATTTCATGTTCAACAAAAACAAACCCAATCAACTGGTTTTTGACAGTAAACTTAAAAAAGAAAACCTACGAATTACAAAATATGGCGAAGCCAATCTGAACAAACTCAACGAAGAATTTGTGTATCGGGCAATTATAAACAATGTTTTGCAGCGTCCTGTTTTAGTAGGTTTGGCAAATCCAAATTACACGCCATTAGATCGAATTTCGCCTTATTTGCAAAAATGTGTCTTGACTTCTGAAGATCCATCGTTTTTCTCGCATCGCGGTTTCATAAACGAAGCCTTCAAACAATCGATTCTCAAAAACATTCGCACCAAGAAATTCTCTCGTGGAGCCAGCACGATTAGCATGCAATTAATCAAAAACGTGTTCTTGACCCGCGAAAAAACAGTTTCCAGAAAATTAGAAGAAATCTTGCTGGTTTACATTCTCGAAAACAATAGAATTGCCAGCAAGGAACGAATGCTCGAAGTCTATTTCAACATTATCGAATGGGGACCAAACGTTTACGGAATTGGCGAAGCCGCGCAATTCTACTTCCAGAAAAGCCCAATGGATTTGAACCTGAAAGAATGCTTGTTTCTGGCCACAATCGTTCCAAAACCAAAGAAATTCATGTGGCAATTTGACAACGAAGGAAACCTGAAATCTTTTGCCAAACAACAACAAAAATTCCTGGGTAATTTGATGCTGCGAAGAGGTCTTTTAATTCCCGAAGACACCATCGGACAATCCATTCCGTTGCAAATCACGGGAAATGCCCATTCGCTTTTAAACATCAAAGTGCAAGATTCAATTCCCGTAGATTCTTTGGCGGTGGAAGAACCGTTTGAATTTTGATGACTTAAACACGAAGCTTTCCAAGATTTTAGAATTTAAAAAAAGTCCACAAAGAATTACATTTCTCTTTGTGGACTTTGTGCTTCTTTGTGTTTAAAACTAAGGCGCCGGATCAGGAATTACAGCTTGAATAGCATTGATTTCGGCAATAATTTCATCGGATAAAACCACGTCAATCGTGGTGATGTTTTCCTTTAATTGTTCGATGGTCGTGGCGCCAATAATGGTGCTGGTCACAAAAGCTTGTTGGGTCACGAATGCCAAAGCCATTTCGGTTAAAGTCAAGCCATTTTTGCGAGCCACTTCCTGGTACAATCGAGTAGCTTCGGTACTTTGTGCGCTGTTGTATCTTGAAAATTGCGGAAATAATTTGATTCTGGCATTGGGATGACTTTCGCCTGACAAAAATTTTCCGGACAAAACACCAAAAGCCATTGGCGAATAGGCCAACAATCCCACATTTTCTCTCAAACAAACTTCGGCAGAACCCATTTCGAAAGTTCTGTTCAACAACGAATACGGATTTTGAACGGTTTTTATTCTTGGCAGATTTTGGTATTTGCTTTCCTCCAGAAAACGCATAATTCCCCAAGGCGTTTCGTTTGAAAGTCCAATATGTTTTATTTTTCCTTCTTTGACAAAACCGTCCAAAGTTTCGAGGACATTTTGAATGTTATCTTCCCAAGCGTCATCTTGAACTTTGAAACCGCGTTGTCCAAAAAAGTTGGCTTTACGCTCTGGCCAATGCAATTGGTACAAATCAACATAATCCGTTTGCAGTCTTTGCAAGCTTTGGTCTAATGCAAACTTTATGCTTGCCGGCGAAAAATCTACATTTTCCCGCATGTAACCAAAATTTGGATTTGGACCAGCAATCTTGGAAGCCAAAACCACTTCCTCTCTTTTGCCTGTTTTTTTGAACCAAGTTCCAATGATTTTCTCGGTGCTTCCGTACGTTTCCTGACGTGCAGGAACAGAATACATCTCGGCAGTGTCAAAAAAATTGACTCCATTTTCAAGAGCATAATCCATTTGTGCATGACCATCGGCTTCGGTGTTTTGTTGACCAAAAGTCATGGTGCCAAGGCAAATTTTGCTGATTTTTATGTCGGTATTGGGTAAAGTGGTGTATTTCATTTTTAAAAATTTTAGGTCAAAGATACAAAGGTATTTCCAAAGAAAAAGGTTCAAAGAAAATCTCTGAACCTTATTTCTTTTTATGAGCTTTGTCAAAGTTCAAGCCTTTGACAAAGCTGTAATTTTAATTGATGTCCTTCAACATTTCTGCGATTTCGTCTAATCTTGGCGTCAAGATAATTTCGATTCTACGGTTTTTTGCTTTTCCTTCGGCTGTTGCGTTGCTGGCCAATGGGGAGAATTCACCTCGACCGGCAGCAGTCAAGTTTTGTTTGTTTACTGATTTATTTTCGCTTAAAATCGCAACAATGGCGGTGGCTCTTTTGGTTGATAAATCCCAATTGTCGGCAATGGGTCCTGAACCTCCAAAAGGATCATCATCGGTATGGCCTTCAATCAAAACGGAAATATCAGGATTGTCACCCAACACTTTTCCCACTTCGACAACAGCCGTTTTCCCTTCTGTTCCAACTGCCCAACTCCCTGATTTGAAGAGCAATTTGTTTTCCATGGATACATATACTTTTCCGTTTTTTTGCTCCACTGTCAAGCCTTTTCCTTCAAAACTGTTCAAGGCTTTCGAAAGCGTTTCTTTTAGTTTTCGCATGCTTTCTTCCTTGGCGGCAATCAAGGCTTCCAACTCTTGCAATCGTTGATTGTTTTTGTTTAATTGCTCTTGTTCGAGTGCCAATGCTTTTTCTTTGGCTCCCAATTGTTCCAATAATTCACGGTTTTTGGCCATATTGGCTTTCAAAGATTCACTGCTGTTTTTTTCCAAGGCGGTGTAAGAGTCTTTCAAAACATCCATTTTTTTGTTCAAAGCCGCATAATCAGCCTGCAGTTTTTCGCGTTCTGATTTTACTTTTGCCAACTCTTTATTCAAGGCTTCTTGGTCTAATTCGAGCTGGCTTTTAGACTTTAGCAAATCGGCATTTTCATCGGCAATACTTCTGTTTTCTTTTTTTAAATCGGCATATTTGCTTTCTAAATCATTGTAAATTTTCTTGGAAACACAAGAAGTGGAAAGAGCTACAATCAACAATCCGAGGGAAATTTTTTTTATCATTTTTTTAAATTTAATATTATTTGGGACTTCTTATTCTATCTCCACCAAACTCGGACAATGGTCGGAGTGTTTGGCTTCGGGTAATATAACGGCTCTTTTTATTTTTTGTTTTAAAGGCTCGCTCACTAAACAATAATCAATGCGCCAACCCTTGTTTTCTAGTCTTGCCGATGGGAATCGCATCGTCCACCAAGTGTAATTATGGGGTTCTTTGTTCAAAAATCGAAAACTGTCGATAAAACCACTTTTCATGAAAGCGTCCAACCAAGCTCTTTCTTCAGGCAAAAATCCGGAGACTTTCTTGTTTCGAATCGGGTCGTGAATGTCGATGGCTTCGTGACAAATGTTGTAATCACCACAAATGACCAAGTTGGGAACTTCTTTTTTCAATTCGTTAACATAATTTTGAAAATCATCCATAAACATAAATTTATGGCCTAATCTTTCGACATTGGTTCCCGATGGCAAGTACAAACTCATAACCGACAACTCGTCAAAATCGACGCGGATATTTCTTCCCTCGAAATCCATGTGCTCAATTCCGGTTCCAAAAACCACGTTGTTGGGTTTTATTTTCGACAAAATGGCCACGCCGCTGTATCCTTTTTTTGTGGCTGGAAACCAGTAATGATAGGGATATCCGGCAAGTTCAAAGTCTAACAGCGGAATCTGTTCTGGAGTGGCTTTTATTTCCTGAAGGCAAATTACGTCGGGATTTGCTTGTTGTAACCAATCGATAAAACCTTTTGAGATTGCGGATCGAATGCCGTTGACGTTATAAGAAATAATTTTCATTGGATTTTTTTGTATTTCAAAAGTAATAAAAACTTCAAAGATTGATTGCCAAAAAGAAAGAAAATGGAGTTTTTTGCTATCTTTGTTTCTTCGCTTAACAAACAAAAGCTACAATGGGTTTAGTTACCGCCAAAGAAGTTGCAAAAGCAATAAACGCTGATAAGTATGGATTTTTAGGTACTTTTTCGGGCTGGTTATTGATGAAGGCATTGAAAATATCTACATTAAACAAAGTTTATGACCGAAACAAACACCTGAAAGAGGTGGAGTTTTTGAATGCCATATTAGATGATTTACAAATAAAATTCGAAATTCCGGAAGAAGATTTGAAAAGGCTTCCCAAAGAAGGCGCCTACATCACCATTTCGAACCATCCTTTGGGAGGTGTTGACGGTATTTTGCTTTTGAAATTAATGCTGGATCGGGAACCCGATTTTAAAATTATTGCCAATTTTCTTTTGCATAGAATCAAGCCGTTGAAGCCTTATATAATGCCGGTAAATCCTTTTGAAAACCATAAAAATGTCAAATCTAGCGTTGTGGGAATCAAAGAAACCCTTCGTCATTTGAGTGATGGCAAACCACTGGGAATGTTTCCTGCCGGGGAAGTTTCTACATATAAAGACGGTAAATTGATGGTTGACAAACCGTGGGAAGAAGGCGCCATAAAAGTAATTCGAAAAGCACAAGTGCCTGTAGTTCCTATTTATTTTCATGCAAAAAACAGCTGGTTGTTTTATTTTCTTTCGAAAATCAGCGACACAATGCGAACAGCCAAATTGCCTTCAGAGGTTTTTAGCCAAAAACATCGTGCCATAAAAGTGCGTGTTGGGAAACCCATTTCCGTTGCGGAACAAAACGAACACACCTCAATTGAAGATTACACGGAGTTTTTAAGGCGAAAAACCTATATGTTGGCCAATCCTTTCGAGAAAGAAACACCATTTTTACCAACTCCCAATTTAAAACTCCCAAAGAATCCAAAGGAAATTGTGACTGCTGCAAGTCAAGAGAAAATGGTGAAGGAGATAGATGCCTTGCGAGAAAATGATTGTCGTTTGTTGCAAAGCAAAAACTACGAGGTGTTTTTTGCCAAGGCAAAAAATATCCCCAATGTGCTTCACGAAATAGGTCGATTGCGTGAAATCACGTTTAGGGAAGTGGGCGAAGGAACGAACGAATCAACAGATATTGATTCCTATGACAAATATTACCGCCACATGTTTTTATGGGACAATGATGCCGAAAAAATTGCTGGTGCATACAGAATGGGATTAGGTTCAGAAATTTATCCAAAATATGGAATTGAAGGATTTTATTTAACTGATTTATTTCGATTTGAACCTGAATTGCATGACATGCTTCACCATTCAATAGAAATGGGTCGCGCCTTTATCATCAAAGAATACCAACAAAAGCCGATGCCTCTTTTCTTGCTTTGGAAAGGAATCATTCATATTACATTGCATTATCCGGAACATAAATTTTTGCTTGGCGGCGTGAGTATCAGCAATCAATTTTCCAATTTTTCGAAATCATTGATGATTGAATTCATGAAATCCAATTTTTATGATCCTTATATTGCCCAATATATTCATCCCAAAAAAGCATTTAAAGTCAAGTTGAAAGATGCCGACAAAGATTTTATTTTTGATGAAGCAGAAGCCGATTTAAACAAATTTGACAAACTCATCGATGAATTGGAACCCGGCGCTTTACGTTTGCCTGTTTTGATAAAAAAATACATCAAACAAAACGCTCGCGTGGTTGCTTTTAATGTTGACCCTTTGTTTAACAATGCTATAGATGGATTAATGTACATCCGAATTTCGGATATTCCGGACAGCACCGTAAAACCCGTAATGGAGGAATTTCAAGCTGAGTTGGAAAGAAAATTGGCTGAGAAAGAGGATTAAAACAGTTAGCATAAGGCAGATTTCAGCTTGCAGTCTCTTTTTATCTCCAAATTGATTGATGCAAAATGTCGTCAATCGAATTGTCCTTTATAAAATAAAGGATTCTAATGAAGTGGTATGTCGCCAGAAAAATTCCCAAACCGTAGGCTATTTTTTTGTTAAAAAGGAAGTTGTTGAAATATTCCTTTTTGGTAATTAATTCCACCGAAAGCACTAAAATTGTGGCTATGCAAAACACGATCACCAACGGCCCAAGAACATGATAATACAAGCTTTTTTGTAAATCTCCTTCATAGAAATAAACCAAGGATTTTGTGATTCCGCAGCCTGGACAAGGAAAACCACTAAGCATCTTCAAAGGACACAAGGATTGATCCGTCTCGAGATGGTTGTCGTGATTAAAAAACATCAAAAAAAATGGAACCATCAGCGTGATTGTTGCGCCGATGATTCCGTAAATTTTACGTTTTGATTTTACACTAATTGTATAATTTATTGATGTCATTTTGAACAATCATTGCTGCCGCCATTGGAAAGAAAAAACCTAAAACTATCAACAACATCGAATCGTCCTTTTGCGGACAGCCAATTCGGTTGTACACTTGAGGCAATCCGTCCTTGCCTGCCAAATAAAAGAAATATATGTTTACAGGATAACAACATCCGGCAAAAACAGCAACAGCTGACGAAATAACTTCACGTTCTGATACTGCGTTCAAGACTTCGGCTACTTTAATATTCCAATAGATTAAATACAATCCGCAGGTAATAAATCCGAGGATTAAAACTATTATGGGATCGACTTTGAATACAGGAATGGAATGGCTTGGTTTGTTCCAATCTTCTCTAGGTTTTGTGGTTTCCATTATTTACGCAGTTATTTGTTTAACGTAAAAATATTAAAATTTATTAAAAATCTTATAAATTGGTCTTCAATCTTTACTCCTGCATCCACAACTCTAAAAATACAACCTCTTGATTTTATCGACAATCACCTGCGCCAATCGTTCGTGGCTTTCAAAGGTCCAGCCAGCAATGTGTGGTGTGAGAATCACATTTTTGGCATTCAACAAATATTGAAAAGCTTCGGGCGTGTCTTTGTCTTGAAAAAGGGTTTCGAAAGACAATTTTTCATATTCCAAAACGTCCAAGCCTGCACCCAGAATCTTCCTGGTTTTCATTGCTTCGACCAAATCGGCGGTAACGATATTTTTTCCTCTTGAAGTGTTGATAATCCAGAATGGCTTGGCGAAAGCGTTGATGAAATCGGCATTGACCATTTTGTCCGTTTCGGGAGTCCAAGGAATATGAAGGCTCAAAACATCGACTTTTTGCTGGAATTCTTCGAGCGAAACTTGTCTTGCATTTTCATCTCCCACATTTTCTAGAATATCGTAACACAAAACTTCCACCTCAAAACCTCGCAATTTTTTGGCAAAAGATTTTCCCATATTTCCGTAACCGATAATACCCACGGTTTTGCCATCGAGTTCGTGACCACGGTTTTTTTCGCGATTCCAATGACCTGATTTTATTTCGCTGTCTGCTTGATTCAAATTGTTGAAAAGCGACAAAATCATTCCCAAACTGTGTTCGGCAACGGCATTTCTATTTCCTTCCGGAGCGGCGATAAGCTGGATGTTTTTGGATAAGGCATAGTCACAATCGATGCTTTCTAAACCGGCACCCACACGCGCAATGAATTGCAAATTGGTGGCTTTGTCCAAAAATGTTCGGTCAATTTTGAATCGGCTGCGGATGACAATGCCTTGATAATCGTGAATTTTGGCTTCAATCTCTGCTTTGGAGGAAGTAAAATCTTCGTGGTTGATAAATCCCGCTTGTTGCAATTGTTCCATCATTATGGGGTGATTGCTGTCGATGTGGAGGATTTTTATGGTTGTGTTCAAAATTACGGGTTTTTGGAATGAAGCTTAACAATATTAGATTTTGTGTGTGCAATTGACAATTTTACAAGAACTTAACTCCTTAAATCGTTAATCAAAATCTGGAATTATTTATCCCTTGATTTGTTTTAAGGACGTTTTTATGCCTCTAATCAATGAGGAGCTGAATCCGTGCATTTCCATTTCGTTTAATCCGGCAATGGTGCAACCTTGTGGCGTTGTTACCCTGTCGATTAATTGTTCTGGATGTCCTTTTTCCTCCAGCAGCATTTCTGCAGCACCTTTTACGGTTTGGGCTGAAATGGCCAATGCGGTTTGCCAATCGAATCCTATTTCGATCCCGGCTTGCATCGAGGCGCGAATGTAACGCAAGGCAAAAGCGGTTCCGCTTGCCGCCAAAACGGTAGCTGCATCCATTAATTTTTCGTCAATAATAGGCGCTGTTCCCAAATCTTGAAAAAGTGCCACTACACTTTGAGCTTCTTCTTTATGTTTTTCGTTAAATGCGATACAAGTCGCCGATGCACCAAATTGAGCTGCAATATTGGGCATAATTCTAATAGCTTGATGAGTGTCGCCAATCTTGTTTTGAAGCGCTTCAATCGACAATCCACTTACTGCCGAGGCAATTATTTTATTGGAAATTACCGGAAGAATCTCAGCCAAAACTGTATTTACTTGATACGGTTTTATGGTCAGAATGATAATGTCGGCATCTTGTATTTGATGCTTGTTGTCCGTAGAAACGGTAACGCCTAATTTTTCAAGATAAAGAATGCTTGACGTGTTTCTTCTGGTAACGGTGACTTGATTGTCTTGCGAAAATTTTGATAATCCCAATGCTATGGAAACGCCAAGGTTTCCTCCTCCGATAATATGTACTTTCATTTGTGTGTGTTTTCCTCTCCCCGATCCTCTCCAAATGATTGCTTCGTTCTTATCAATAACTCGAACTCGATATGGGAAAGTGTTAGTTGTAAATTTATTTGATCTTTTTTAGAATCCTAAAATCAATTTTGCAATTGAAAAATAAATAAGAATTCCGCAAATATCGTTGCTTGTGGTAATAAATGGCCCTGTTGCGAGTGCGGGGTCAATTCCAAATTTATCCAGCAATAAAGGAACAAATGTTCCGATAAGCGATGCAATAATAATCACGGAAACTAGGGCAATAGTAACAATAATACCAATTATAAATTCTACGTTTAAAAGAAAATGACTTCCCAAAAATAAAATGGTGGCCAGGATCAATCCGTTGAGTAAACTCAGGGAAACTTCTTTTATCAATCGGTTGAACAAGGAACCACTCAAGGTATCGTTAGCCAAACCTTGCACGATAATTGCCGAAGATTGTACGCCCACATTTCCTGCCATCGCGGCAATAAGTGGCGTGAAAAAGAATAAATTTCCGTGATTGGCCATTGCTCCGCCAAATAACCCGAGGACTTTTACGGATACAAATCCTCCCAAAAGTGCCAACACCAACCAAGGTAAACGCGCTTTTGTCAATTGCAAAATACTGTCATCGGCTTCAACGTCTTGCGAGATACCGGCTGCTAACTGGTAATCCTCTGTGGCTTCGTCCTTGATTACATCCACGATGTCATCGATGGTGATTCGACCCACCAAACGCCCCATTTCATCCGTAACGGGAATGGCCTCCAAGTCGTATTTTTGCATAATACGAGCGACCTCAACATCTTCGGTATCAACATTTACCCAATTTAATTTTTTGATATAAACTTCGCTAATGGGTGTTTTTGAAGAAGTTGTCAATAAATCTTTGAGCGACAAACGTCCCAACAATCGATCTTCGTCGTCTACCACATAAATAGAATGAACTCTGGAGATATTTTCGGCCTGGATTCGCATTTGTTTGATACAAGTGAAAACGTTCCAGTTTTCGTTGACTTTTACCAACTCTTTGTGCATCAAACCTCCCGCAGTATCTTCATCATAACGCAACAAATCAACAATGTCCTTGGCGTGTTCCACGTCTTGAAGTTCCGAGATTACTTCCTGCTTTTTGCTTTGTGAAAGTTCGGCAATAATATCGGCGGCATCATTGGTTTCTAGTTCGTCGAGTTCTTCGGCAATTTCTTTTGGCGAAAGTCGGCTTAATATTTTCTCCCGCAAATCGTCCTCTAATTCCAGGAGGATTTCGGCGGTTTTTTCAGAATCCAACACTTTGAAAATATAAGTGGCTTCGTCAAAATCAAGCTCGTCGAAAATTTCGGCAATATCAGCGTGGTGCAAGTCATTCAATAAAACTTCCAATTGCTGGTCGTTCTTGCTTTGAATAAGTTGCTCTAATTCTTGAATTAGTTCTTTGCTGATTTTAAACTCCATCGGCTTCTATTTTTTGGGTCAATGCTATAAATTCCTCAACGCTAAGTTGTTCTGGACGCAGGTTAAAAACTTCGTCTTCTCTCAAATTATCTGACAAATTTAATGTTTTTAAACTATTTCTCAAGGTTTTTCTGCGTTGCTGGAAAGCGGTTTTAACGACCGTAAAAAATAATTTTTCGCCGCAAGGCAAACTGAAATTTCCTTTTCGGCGCAAACGTAAAACTCCCGATTTAACCTTTGGTGGTGGAATAAAAACGTGTTCGTCGACCGTGAACAAATATTCGGCATCATAAAATGCTTGTGCCAAAACCGAAAGAATCCCGTAGGTTTTGCTTCCCTTTTTTTCGCAAATGCGTTCGGCTACTTCTTTCTGGAACATTCCTGCGAATTCTGGAATTTGGTTACGCAATTCTAATGTTCGAAAAACAATTTGTGTCGAAATATTGTACGGAAAATTACCAATTATGGCAAACTGCTTTCCATCAAAAACTTCGTTGACATCGTATTTCAAGAAATCTTTGGAGATGATTTTTCCGTGTAATTTTGGATAATTGGCATCCAAATATTCCACCGATTCAGTGTCGATTTCAATAACATAGGTATTGATTGGTTTTTCCAACAAATACTTGGTCAAAACACCCATTCCCGGCCCAATTTCCAACACATCTTCATAACCTTGCAAACTCAAGGTATCGGCAATGTTTTGCGCCACGTTTTCGTCTTTCAAGAAATGTTGTCCGAGGTGTTTTTTGGCTTTTACTTTTTCCATATTCTCATTGCGAGGCACGAAGCAATCTCGCATAATTTTTAAATTTATTTTACCGCAAAAATGCGAAGACGCAAAGTATTATTGATTTTATATTAAAGGAGTTTTATTGTATTTGGTTACTGTTTCAACCGTGTTTTTGCTCCAAACTAGCAATCCTTTTTTTCCGATTTTTACTAATCTATCAACTTCATTTTTAGTAGCCCATTGAATCCATTTCTTAAGAGAAAAACTCCAATAGCTCCAACCCAAAACCATTCCAATAAGTAATGCAATTTTAAAATTCACATCCAAAAACATACTCAATCCAAATGCTGTAAAAACAATAATAACTGTAACAGGTAAATTAACTGTTAATTGACCTCGTAATGAAATGTCGTAATCAGAAAGATTTTTATTCATAATTTGTAGATGTAATTTTTTTATTCCCAACTGAACACTAAATACTAATGCTCCGAAATCACTTCCAATTCCGTTCTAAAAGAAAGCATTTTTTCTCCAAATAATTTCTCTCCTTCTTCACGCAAAACGGGTGCATCTTCTATATAATATTTCAGTAAAGTTTCCTTGCTATCGGTTACATATTGAACGGAATATGTAACGCCACCCATTTCTTCTTCTATTAAAACTCTGGCCATTTTTGCCGAAACGAATTTTCCCGTGGCCAGCATTTCGGGAATATGTTTGTGCTGCATCCAAATCATCCATTGGTCGTGAACGCTTTCATGTATGTTTGTGGTAACGTTGTAAATAATCATTTTTTAAAAGTATTAAGATTGGAGAATTAAGTATTAAGACTTTTAAAAAATTACCGTCTTCTCCTTTTGTAATTGTTATTGCTTTTTGATATTGCCATTGCTATTTCAAAGATTCTTGTCTCCCCGCAATTGCCGGTATTCTTTTCGGGCATCGACAAAATAAATACTGTCCTGATGATTGAAAATTATCTTCTCGTAAAGCGGTTTTGCTTTTTCGGGCTGTTGCAATTTTTTGTTTTCGATTTCTGCCGAAAAAAACAGGGCTTCGTCTATGTAAATTCCGTCGCTGTGTTCCGTTATTATATTTTGATATTGGCTTAAAGCCAAATTGTATTCGCCTTGTTTTTCGTAAATTTTGCCCAAACGTAGCAAGGTCACAGCCTCGATTTCCTGCCCTTTGAAGCTTTTCAAAATCGCCTGAAACTGTGCAATTGCTTCCTTGTCCCTGTTTTGATACAAGAGATAATCGCCTTTGGCAAATTGTTTCAGGGCGGTTTGGGTCGAATCGGCCACGGTGTTGTCGCTAATCAAGAGAAAATATTCCAAGGCGTCGTTGGCAATCAATTGCGTGCTTGCCGACTTCAATTCCTTGAACTGCTTGGACGCCCAAAGAAAATCTCCTTGAAAATAACTCGTTTTGGCCGCTTTCAAACTCGCTTCGTGCGCCACGGCATCATTCTTTAAATCCTCTTCAATCTGCGAATAATAAATCAAGGCCTGATTGAATTTTTCCTCGAAAAGAAAAATATCGGCCAATTCCATTTTGGCTTGCGCCTCTTCATAAACATTTAATTCCAATGCAAGTGCTTTTTTGACAATCGCTTTCCCTTCCTCTGGTTTTTTCAAATTAAAAGTTGCAAAATGCGCCTGAATCAGCTGCAAAGATAAGCTAATTGGAGTGATTCCGTATTCCGTCAACAACCGCTTCAATTCCGAATCGATGATGGCAAAATCTTTTTCGGGTGCCTTGCCTATTTTCATTTCCAGCAAATAGGAATTAGCCTGAATGAGCAACTCCAAATCTTTGGTGTTTTCCAGCACAAAGCCCAGAATTTCTTTGGCTGCTTCTTGGTCGTCTTCCTCGATGGCGAGTTGCCCCAAATTGACGATGCTCGAAAGCGACTCGGGATTGCGTTTATAGACCGCTTTTTCTTGAATAAAGGCTTTTCCAAACTCTTTTTGCTGCACATAATACCAACTCAAATATTCATTCCAAAAAACATCCTGATTCTTTTGCGCTCTTGTAATCAAAGCTTTTCGCAAGGTTTCGTTGAAGTTTTCATCGCCTTCTTCGACCATAAACCGAGCCAGTTGGTTTTGGATTTGAATCGAATTTTGGGGATTGGCATACGCTTCGTCAAGAAAGGTGGAAATCATCATTTCAGTATTGCCCAATTGTCCATAAAGTAGCGCGATTTGATAATTGAAATTGTAATTTGGCTGTGATTCCGTAGCTGTTTGATAGGATTTTAAGGCATATTCAAGCAGCACTTTTCTTTCGAAAGAATTGGCAATTCCATATACCTCGTTTGGATTTTTATTGATTCTTTCTATAGCCTCCTCATACTGTTTCTTGGCGGAAGCCTCGTCTTTTTTCAAATGGAAATTATACCCCAATTCGACCAAAAGATTGCCTTGTTTATAAATGTTTAATCGGGTTTGAATGGCTTTTTCGGCCACGTCAAATTGCTGTAATTGTTGGTAACAATCAACGATTCTAATGAAATACTGGTAGTTTTGCGGTGTGGCTTTTAATAATTCTTCGAAACTGATTTTGGCTTTTTCGAAATCGCCTTTCTCGTAATAATACTGCGCCAATTGCTCGTTTTGTGAGAAACAAACCAATGAAAAAAACAGGGTGATATGTAGAAATAGTTTTTTCATTGATTTAGAATTATTATTTAACCATATAAGGTATTTAAGATTTATGTTTCAGCCAAATTGGTGTCATTTCGACGAAGGAGAAATCACATAATGAGAGCAACAGATGAGATTTCTCCTTCGTCGAAATGACAAACTATTTGAAAATATATTTTTACTACAAACACTTATATGGCCTTAAATACCTTATATGGTGAAATTTTAGTCAATAACATCAAACCCGCAATACGGACGCAAGACCTCTGGAATTACAATACCTTCTGCCGTTTGGTAGTTTTCCAAAATTCCGGCCAAAACTCTTGGCAAAGCCAATGAACTTCCGTTAAGCGTGTGTGCCAATTGAGTTTTTCCGTCTTTGCCTTTGAAACGCAATTTCAAACGATTAGCTTGAAAAGTCTCGAAATTAGAAACTGAACTAATTTCCAACCAACGCTCCTGCGCTGTGGAATATACTTCGAAATCATAAGTCAAAGCCGAGGTGAAACTCATATCGCCGCCACAAAGACGCAATATTCTATAAGGCAATTTCAATTCCTGCAAAATACTTTTTACGTGTTCGACCATTCCGTCCAAAGCTTCATACGACTTTTCTGGATGCTCGATGCGCACGATTTCGACTTTGTCAAATTGGTGCAAACGGTTCAATCCACGAACGTGGGCACCATAAGAACCAGCTTCGCGACGGAAACAAGGCGTGTAAGCGGTAGTCAAGATTGGCAATTCGTTTTCGGTCAAGATGACATCACGAAACAAATTGGTTACCGGAACTTCTGCCGTTGGAATCAGGTACAAATCATCGGTTTTGTCGTGGTACATTTGCCCTTCTTTGTCCGGCAATTGCCCCGTTCCATAAGCCGAAGCTTCGTTGACCATGTGTGGCACCTGTACTTCGTTATAACCCGCAGCCGTGTTTTTATCCAAGAAATAATTGATCAAGGCACGTTGCAATTTGGCTCCTTTTCCTTTGTAAACCGGAAATCCTGCGCCAGTTATTTTGTTCCCTAATTCAAAATCGATGATATCGTATTTTTTGACCAATTCCCAATGTGGTTGTGCTCCTTCGTGCAAAACGGGAATGTCGCCTTCCTGAAAAACATTCAGATTGTCATCGGCTGATTTTCCTTCGGGAACAATATCGGCGGGAAGATTGGGTAAAGTGTATAGTTTTTCCAGAAGATTGGCCGCGAAAACTTCTGCTTTTTCGGCCAATTCCTTGCTTTTTTCTTTTAACAGAACGGTTTTTTCCTTGAGAATGGCAGCTTTGGCTTTTTCGCCCGCTTTCATCAATTCGCCTATGTCCTTGGATAATTTATTAGATTCGGCTAAAGTACTGTCTAACTCTACTTGCGTGGCACGACGGGTTTCGTCCAGTTTTACCACTTCTTCCACAACGCTTTTGGCATCCATATTTCTTTTTGCCAAAGCTTTGATTACTTTTTCTTGATTCTCTCTAATAAATGCAATTTGTAACATATCCTGATTTTTTAAACGCTGAATTTTATAATAATGACAGCAAATTTAAGGAAATGTTTGATACTATTGGAACAAAGTTTTTTAGGAAAAGGTATTTCAAGGTGATTCGCTGAAGTAGTCCAGGGATTCACGAAGTTTTTTTAGAATTATTTGGGTGTTTTTGTGCAATAAAAACTATTGGCAAACGCCTAATTAAATGGGATTGGGGATGGAAAACTTGAAATTGCTTCCCTTGCCTATTTCGCTTTCAACCCAAATTTGGCCACCGTGTTTTTCGACAAAATCCTTGCACAACGTCAATCCTAAACCTGTTCCGGTTTCATCATTGGTTCCTGATGTGGTGTTCCTTTGATTGATGGCAAATAGATTGGTCATTTTTTCGGGGGCAATTCCAATGCCGCTATCTTTTATCGAAAATACTGTTTTGTTATTTTCATTTGTCATCGAAAGCAGCACTTTACCATTGTTTTCCGTGAATTTTATGGCGTTTGAAATGAGATTGCGAAAGATGGTTTCCAGCATGTCTTTATCGGCAAAAACATATTCTTCGTTTTTTATTTCAGATTGTATGGTGATGTTCTTGCTTTGGGCAATATTGTCCATCAGGTTTATTGTTCTATCTATAATTGGGCTGATTTTTATTTTTTTGGGAACAAATTCAAGACTTCCTGTTTGGGATTGTGCCCAGGTTAAAAGATTATCCAGCAAGGAATACGCATTTTTTGAAGATTGATGAATCAGTTGAATAAATTCGTTGGTTTCTTTAGGTTTTAATTGATTGTCTTTTTCCAACAACAATTCTGATAATCCAATAATTCCATTGAACGGTCCCCTCAAATCGTGGGCAATGATGGAGAAAAATTTGTCTTTGTCGTCTAATAATTTTTTGACTTGTATTTCTTTTTCTTCCTGTAATAAAAGTAAAAAACCCACTCCGCTGATAATCATCATCAAAAATATAATCAGGAATATGATTTTTTGTGTCGGGTCAACTGAATACAGCGTTGTTGAAGTTTTAAAAAGGGGATAAAAGGTTCTAAAAATTAACACTATCAATAATATGACGTAATTAAAACCCAGTATTTTTTTAAATAAACTGCTTCGTGCTGCGGTTAAAAACTGTAAAGAGGGCATAATTAGCAGCGAAAAAACAATGATTGATGCCATTGAAACACGAATATTAGCTGCAACTCCCAACAAAATGAAACCACAAAAACCCAACAGGGTGATAACAAATAAAAGGATCTGTAATCGATAGGCTTTTTTAGATGTGCCTTTAACCATCATCAGCATTGCGACCGATTCAAGATAATAACTGGTGAAAAGCAATGTATTGGTAATGATAATATTGATTGGATTAATCGTAACGGTATCTGTTCTCAGGAAAAAAGCCAACCATGCAAATGACTGAAAGATTTTTGAACAACCAAACACCAACAAATGTGCTTTATTATCCTTGCTAAAAAGCGTAAAACGAAAAGTAAAAACCAGAGTCGCCAAAGCAAAATTTCCCCAAAACAATAATCCCATTGTGTTGCGAATATCCAACACAAATAATTTAAAAAATTGATTCAAAGTTTCCATAACTATTCTAGACTTTTATCCTAACTATCTATATGTTTATAGTTTGGACAAAAATATACTTATTTTCATTGTATCCTTAAAAAGTAAGACAGTATTTATGTTTAAAGAATAAATTATTTGCAATTATTCCCTTTTAATCTCGTGACCAACAAATTCTTCCAAGGTTTCGAACATTTCATCTACCGAAAGCACCTCGGTATCAGGATGTGATTTCAGGAAATCGGCATTCAATTGAACCAAGTTTTCATCCAATTCGAAAAACGTGTCGTTAATCAACAAATCTCGGATTGGGTTCACGCCTTCGAGTTTTCCTTTTAAAAATTTGTCCAGCTTGATGTTACTCATCAAACGGATTTTTTTGGCATTTTCCTGAAATAAGGCCAAGTGCTTTTCGGCACCAATCAAGGCCAAACCTTCTTCTATCAATTCATTGAGTTCCTTGTTCCATTTGGAATCATGTACAAACTGGGCAAAGTTTCCCTGAATGTATTTCGAGGCATAATAATCCAAATAATAACTCATCAAGGCGTCTTCGTGAATCAAATCGTCGTCGATTTTTTCCTCACGCATCAAGTTGATGACCGAAATATTCGAGTTGACTACATCTTGAGGGTTTTCGCTGTTTGCCGCGGTTTCTGAAATAATGATTCTTCCGAATTCCATTGGGTTTGGGTTTAGATATTGTGCAAATTTCCGTTAAATAAAAGCAGAAAAGAAATTTTATTTATAATTTCCTAAACTTAATACCAATCCCAGTCCTGTATAGTTGTATTTGCCCAAGTTTCCAAACAATTTTAAACCATAACCAACGAGAGCATTCTTATCTTTACTGAAAAGTTTTAAGTTAAACTCAAAAGGAAAACCCAAATTGGTGTCAGAATATATTTCGGTTGCATTAGAATTAAAAACACTGAAGGTATTAACATCTACATATTCTGAATAAAGAAGCAGCGACAAACCTGCACTTGCACTCAAAGAAGCCCCACGAAATGGATGGTAAAAACCTACCATTAATGGAAAATTATCTATCCGATAGTGCTTATAATAATTTATGGGTATTATTCCATTTTCCACATACTCCAACCCACCTTGTTCATTATCCATCGTATAACCAAAGGTGAACAACACATTCGAATACAAAGCATTAATACTTCCTCCTGCCGCAAAACCATCGACATAGCCGAAAGCGCCGCCAGTAAAGAGTTCTACATACCCAATTGAAGAATTTTTGGCATCCATTGGAATGTTGTCTTTGGTGAGTGTATCTTGTGAAAAAATAGTACTAATGGAGAAAAGCAAAAAATAAAAGCAAAAATAAAACTGTTTCATAATATCCTGATTTAGTTAGTAAGATGCTGTTTGTTAAAGGTATAAAAAATATCAACTCCAGTAAAGTTGTTATCCATTTATTATACTCGCATTTACCCTAAATCGTCAGCCTGCTTTTGCTGATTCATTTTGGCTACCAAAGCTTTCAGTCGTGCTGCTTTTTCTTTTTTCTCTTCTTGCAATTTAGCCTTTTTCCGATTGAGCAGTTTGGTGTGCAAAGCCTTGTTTTTGGTGTTTTTTTCGGGTCCTTTTGGCATAATTCACAAGCTTCTTTATTTCCGTTTGCAAATATAGATAAAGAGGATGAATTAAATTATATTCCTTATTTTTGCAGCAAATTAAACTGAATTATGTTACAGAATCCAAAAAGATATACCATTACGGCGGCATTGCCTTATACCAACGGACCCATTCACATTGGGCATTTGGCGGGTGTTTACGTGCCTTCGGATATTTATTCCAGATATTTAAGATTGCAGGGAAGAGACGTTTTGTTTGTTTGCGGAAGCGACGAACACGGTGTGGCAATTTCGATGAAAGCCAAAAAAGAAGGGGTTACGCCCCAAGAGGTAATCGACAAATATGATAGCATTATTCGTAAATCGTTCTCTGATTTTGGAATTTCGTTTGATAATTATTCCAGAACTTCTGCTAAAATTCATCACGATACGGCTTC
>NZ_PNNA01000079.1 GCF_013823965.1 Flavobacterium sp. | reverse complement strand
ATTTAGACACGGACGAGCCTGAGTTATACGAAAACTTGGAATCAGTGTTTGTTGAATGCGACAAACACTTGGTTCCTTTTTTTATTGAAAATAGCTCATTACACAAAAACGATTTCCTCAGAATTCGTTTCGAAGACATCAACACCGAAGAGGAAGCCGACGCTTTACTCGGAAATGATCTATACCTTCCTTTAAAAATGTTGCCCAAACTTACTGGCAACAAATTCTATTTTCACGAAGTAATCGGTTTTGAAGTGGAAGACAAACGCCTGGGCTATGTTGGCGACATTCAATCCATCAACGACACCACGGCACAACCGCTTTTTGAAGTGCTAAAAGATGGAGCCGAAATCCTGATTCCAATGATTGACCATTTCTTGGTAAAAGTAGATCGAGAAAACAAAAAAATCATTATGGATTTGCCTGAAGGCTTGATTGAAATGTATCTTTAATAAAAGTGTTCAGTATTCAGTATTTAGTGTTCAGTTGCTCAAAAATCTGAAATCAGCTTTCGTTAATCTTCAATCTGAAATTTCTATGTCTAAATTCCAATTCAAACAATTCTCTATTGAACAAAATCGCTGTGCGATGAAAGTTGGCACAGACGGTGTTTTGCTTGGCGCTTGGACTCCCGTTACAAATCATCCTTTCAGTATTTTGGACATTGGAACCGGAACCGGAATTATTGCTTTGATATTGGCTCAAAGAAGTGGGGCAGAGCAAATTGATGCCTTGGAAATTGACGAGGAAGCCTACGAACAAGCGACGGACAATTTTGAAAATTCCCCTTGGAACGATCGCTTGTTTTGTTTTCACGCCGGTTTGGATGAATTTGTCGAAGAACCCGAAGACGAGTACGATTTAATCGTTTCAAATCCTCCTTTTTATAGTGAAGATTACAAATCCAGCAACGACCAGCGAGATTTGGCGCGTTTTCAAGATGCCATGCCTTTCGAGGATTTAGTTGAAGCTGCTGATTTATTGCTTTCCGAAAACGGAATCTTCTCCGTCATCATTCCTTTCAAGGAAGAAGAAAATTTCTTGGTTTTAGCCACAGCACACGAATTATTCCCACTAAAAATTACCCGAGTAAAAGGAACTCCAACTACCGAAATCAAACGTAGTCTTTTGGCTTTTAGCCGAAATGAAACACCTAATTTTCCAGTAGATGAATTAATTATCGAAACTGCCCGTCATATTTATACTCTGGAATATACCGCCTTAACACAGGATTTTTATTTGAAAATGTAACCCAAAAATGGTGTTAAGGAGTCTAATTTAGAAATTCCGTTTCTTGTAGTTTTATAAATATAACTTTTCATCATTGTTTTGTTATATTTCTTTATGTAGATTTGTAAAAGATAACCAACAGATTGCTTCGCTTTTCTGCGTTGCGCTCGCAATGACAAAACTATGAAACCAGACTTATTTCAAGCTCCAGATTATTACAACCTTGACGAATTATTGACAGACGAACATAAACTTGTGCGTGAATCAGCTCGTGAATGGGTCAAACGTGAAGTTTCACCAATTATTGAAGACTTTGCGCAAAAGGCTGAATTCCCCAAACAAATTATCAAAGGTTTGGCTGATATTGGTGCTTTTGGTCCATATATTCCCGAGGAATATGGAGGTGCCGGTTTAGATCATATTTCGTATGGTTTGATTATGCAAGAAATTGAAAGAGGCGATTCTGGCGTTCGATCCACGGCTTCGGTTCAATCGTCATTGGTGATGTATCCTATTTGGAAATACGGCAACGAGGAACAACGAATGAAATATTTGCCCAAACTGGCTTCGGGAGAATTTATGGGTTGCTTTGGCTTGACCGAACCTAATTATGGTTCCGATCCGGGAAGTATGATCACCAATTTTAAAGATAAAGGCGACCATTATTTATTGAATGGTGCCAAAATGTGGATTTCGAATGCACCGTTTGCTGATATTGCCATAGTTTGGGCAAAAAATGAAGAAGGAAGAATTCATGGGTTGATTGTTGAACGAGGAATGGAAGGATTTACTACGCCAGAAACACACAATAAATGGTCGCTTCGTGCATCGGCAACAGGGGAATTGATATTTGACAACGTGAAAGTGCCAAAAGAAAATTTATTGCCCAATAAATCTGGACTTGGTGCTCCACTTGGATGCTTGGATTCAGCTCGTTTTGGTATTGCTTGGGGAGCAATTGGCGCTGCAATGGATTGTTATGATACCGCTTTGCGATATGCCAAGGAAAGAATCCAGTTTGGGAAACCCATTGCTGGAACGCAATTGCAACAAAAAAAATTGGCCGAAATGATTACCGAAATTACCAAAGCACAATTGCTGACTTGGAGATTGGGCGTTTTGAGAAATGAAGGGAAAGCCACTACGGCACAAATATCGATGGCCAAAAGAAATAATGTGGACATGGCAATTCACATTGCCCGTGAAGCCAGACAAATGCTGGGCGGAATGGGAATCACTGGCGAATATTCGATTATGCGTCACATGATGAATTTAGAATCAGTAATTACTTATGAAGGAACACACGACATCCATTTGTTGATTACCGGAATGGACATTACGGGAATTCCTGCTTTTAAATAAAAAGAAAAGGCTTTTCAGAATGAAAAGCCTTTTTTATTTTTATTAATACTTAAAACAATGGAGCCATTTCTATTTCTAGTCCGTCCAACTCTTTTGTAACCGGAATTTGACAACTCAAACGGCTATTGGATTTCACATGCATTAATCTGGAAAGCGTGCCTATTTCTTCTTCTTTTTTTTCTGGCAAGTTAACATCGTTTTGAACATAACATTGACAAGTAGGACACATTAGCTTTCCTCCACACATTCCAACGGTTCCAATCGGTTCCAGTTCATAAGCCTGAACAACCTGCATCATGCTCAATCCCATATCTGTAGGTGCTTTTACTTCGTGAGTTTGACCTTTTCGATCCGTAATTTTTATTGTAACATCCATCGGTTAGTACTGGAAATTATAGATTTGATATTTGTGATAATTGTTTAATGAGGAGTTGCAGTGAATTTAATTTGCAACAAAATCAGGACCATGCTTTATGGTAAAGTATGGCCCTGACATGATTATTATGCTATATTGACAACAGTTTCGATTTGTGGAGCGTATTTTTTGATGGTGGTTTCCACGCCAGCTTTTAGTGTCATTTGATTCACGCTACAGCTGATACACGCTCCTTCCAAACGAACGATTACATGTTTGCCATCTTCAATCGAGATGAGTTTAATGTCGCCGCCGTCAGAATTTAAAAAAGGCCTGATTTCTTCAAGTGCCTTTAAAACATTATTTGTTAATTCTTCTGTTGTCATTTGTTTTATGTTATCCACTACCAGCGATTTTCCGGATTATTTTTTTGCAGTTCCACAACCTGCCATTGTGGTGATTTTAATAGCTTCGGTAGCTGGCAAATTTTTGTTTCTGTTTACTACTTCTTGAACTACGTTTCTGGTAATGTTTTCAAAAACTGTTTCAGTTATCGTTCCTGTTTGCATTGCTGCTGGACGTCCAAAATCACCGGCTTCACGAATAGATTGCACTATTGGAACTTCTCCCAAAAATGGAACTTGTAAATCTTCGGCAAGGTTTTTTGCGCCTTCTTTTCCAAAAATATAATATTTATTGTTTGGCAATTCTTCCGGGGTAAAATAAGCCATGTTTTCAATAATTCCGAGAACGGGAATATTGATGGCTTCAGACAAGAACATGGAAACTCCTTTTCTGGTATCGGACAATGCAACGGCTTGAGGCGTACTCACGACAACAGCACCAGTGATGGGCAATGATTGCATGATCGAAAGGTGAATGTCTCCCGTCCCTGGAGGTAAATCAACAAGTAAAAAGTCTAATTCTCCCCATTCGGCATCAAAAATCATTTGATTTAAAGCTTTTCCGGCCATTGGTCCACGCCAGATTACCGCTTGACTTGGAGAGGTAAAAAATCCGATGGAAAGTATTTTGACATCATAACTTTCGATAGGCTTCATTTTTGATTTGCCGTCAATTGTTACAGAAAGAGGTTTTGCACTTTCCACATCAAACATGATTGGCATTGATGGTCCGTAGACATCGGCATCAAGAATTCCTACAGAGAATCCCATTTTAGCAAGTGATACCGCCAAGTTAGCAGTTACGGTAGATTTTCCAACACCTCCTTTTCCGGAAGCGACGGCTACAATATTTTTTATTCCGGGAATGGCTTTCTCTGTAACTTCGCTTTTCTCGGGAGCTTCAATTTTTACATTGATCTTGATTTTAGCTTCTGGCGAAACCAATTCGAGAATTGTTTTTTTGATGTCGTCTTCGGCACGTTTCCTGATGTGCAACGCTGGAACATGCAATACTAAATCTACCACTACTTCGTCTCCAAAAGTGACCACGTTAGCAATTGCTCCGCTTTCTACCATATTTTTTCCTTCGCCAGCAACGGTAATGGTTTCCAGTGCCTTAAGGATTTCTTTTTTATCTAATTTCATATGTTTTTTGTGATTTTCAATTGTTGATTCACAATCGAAAAATTATATTTATTTAAACTGATTCTATTATAAATTCGTGAATGCAAATATACCATGAAAAGTTCTTATTATAAAGTTTTTGAGGATGATTTATTGAGGTGAAAATTATCAAATTCAGTGGAGTTCTTGGATGCTTTTTTTAAAATTAAACACTTATTCCCGGCTCCCAATAAACCTTGTCAAAGTCCACAATTTGATTGTTTACGACTTTGATTCCTTCGCTTTCCAGTAATTGTTGCATTAAATTAGTGCCGTCAAAATGGTGTTTTCCAGTAAGCAATCCTTTTCGGTTCACGACGCGATGTGCAGGAACATCTTCCATGTTATGGCAAGCGTTCATTGCCCAGCCTACCATTCGAGCGGATCGAGCCGTTCCCAATGCTTTTGCAATGGCGCCATAGGAAGTGACTTTTCCGTAAGGAATTTGCCTCGCGACAGTATAAACTCTTTCGAAAAAATTGTCGTTTGGCGCGGCCATGTTACCAATAATAGTTTATGATGTTGATCAAAGTGAGTATTGCAATCAATCCGGTGATGCTGCCAATGATGGTATTCATGTTTTTCATTATATAATCTGTCTTGTTTTCAATTCTGTTGAAGAAGGAAATATAAAAATAAAAGACCAGAAATGAACCAATTACAACGCCGTTTACAAAGATAAAAATGGAGGTGGTGTCAAACGAAAATAGCTTGTATGAAGCCAATGAAATACTGATAAAAACATAATAAGGAATAGGAAAAAAATTGAGTGCCGAAAGCAACATTCCCAGAAAAAACCTCTTGGTTGTACTTTTGTTTTTGAGCTTTTTTGATTTGCCTTTCGGTTTTTTTGCTATCCATAAAAAATAAATGGTCAAGGCTGTAAATATGCCAAACCCAATTTCACGCAATAAAGCAACTAAATCTGGACGATTATTTATAATCTTTGCAAATAAAATTGCGAAAAAAACTTGGAAACAAATGATGAGTATCGCTCCCAAAACAAACCATAACGCATTTCGTTTTCCTTCTTTATGATTTACTTTGGCGGCAGTCATATTAATCAATCCCGGAGGAATAATCCCTACAAAAGCGCTAATAAAACCGAAAAATAATGGCGTTATAAAATTCATTTATGATGCATAAGCGTTAAAAAAAGGTCAAATTATACCAATTAAAAAAGCAGTTATTCCTTAATTTTAAATCGAATATACGTAATTGCTTTGTTAATTTCCAAATATTGTTTTTCGTAAAAGGTCTGGAAAGCAGTCACTTCCTCTGGACTTCCCTCGTTTACGTAAACATTATGGTTGGCATACAAGACCTTATGTCCTTCGCCGTGCAACAATCCCAGCGTGTAACCGTGCATGAATTCGCTGTCGGTTTTCAGGTTGACAACACCGTCTTTTTTGAGGATTTTTTTATACAATTGCAGAAAATCAGAATTAGTCATCCTGTGCTTGGTGCGTTTGTACTTGATTTGCGGATCGGGAAAAGTAATCCAAATTTCGTCCACTTCGTTTTCGGCAAAAACATGGTTGATTAATTCAATTTGTGTACGAACGAAAGCCACATTGTGCAATCCGGCTTCCACGGCAGTCTTGGCACCACGCCAAAAACGCGCTCCCTTGATGTCGATTCCAACAAAGTTTTTATTGGGATATCTCTCGGCCAGACCAACGGAATATTCGCCTTTGCCACAACCCAATTCAATAACTATTGGATTGTCGTTTTTGAAAAAATCGGCGTTCCATTTGCCCTTGAGCGGAAACAAATTACCTACTACTTCTTCTCTTGAAGGTTGAAAAACATTGTTGAATGTTTCGTTTTCCTTGAATCTTTTTAACTTATTTTTACTTCCCACGCTTTTGTTGAATATTTCGGCAAAATTAAGGAAATATAATAAGACGAAATCCAAAACCTATTTCTTTTTAACGTTTTGTTCCTTTGGATGATTATTTTTGAACAGTTCTTTTTTTATCAACCTTTTTTCAAAGCAATTTCTTCTTGAATTTTGGCAATGCATTCGTCCAAATTATTTTTGATTTCCGTGCTCCAAAAACGAGTGATTGTCCAGCCATTTTCCATCAAATAATTGTTGACCTCAATATCGCGCTGCATATTTCTTTCAATTTTCTTGTGCCAAAATTCACGATTGGTTTTGAACCTGTTTTTCTGGTTTTCCCAGTCTTTGCCGTGGAAAAATTCGCTATCGACAAAAATGGCAATTTTGAGTTTTTTGAAGGTTAGGTCGGGCGTGCCAAAAACCTTTCGGTTGTTTTTTCGATACCGATAGCCAAGATGCCACAGGGCTTTGGCCAAACGCACTTCGTCCTTGGTATTGGTGCTGCGAATGGAACGCATAATTTTGGAACGCTGGATGGAAGTTAGATTGTCCATAAAAATGGATTAAAACCTAATTCAAAGTTAGCGATTTTAAGCGGTTTTTATTTCAAATCATAGGATTTTCGAATCGCCAGACCAATGGCTTTCGACAATAATGGAGGAACGGCGTTGCCCAATTGCACCAATTGTTTGTTTTTGGGTCCTTCAAAAATAAAATCATCCGGAAAGGATTGAATTCTTGCCATTTCCCTTGCCGTCAGGACTCTTGGCAATTTGGGATGCACGTTTACGCCGCCATGATTTTCCTTGATGGTACAGGAAGCCTCGTTCCAAGGGCATTTTTTCCAAGCATCAGAATAACCTTTGTAGAGACTTTTGCCTTCTTCGAGTTGCAGCATTCTTTCGGCCATATCGGGACGGTGCTTGGTTTGCACGTGATTGAATTCGGGATTGTCACGCATTTCCATCAAGTCGCCAATCGCTTGACCCGTAGTAATGTATTCTTCAGGTTTCAAAAAAGGTTTAGGGTGAAAATTCGTCTTGTCGATGCGATTGCCCACAAAAATAACGCGGTCTCTTTTTTGGGGAACGCCATAATCGGCGGCTCGCAAAACGGTGACTTTCATTTCGTAACCCGCAGCCTTGAAATCGTTGATGATCATTTCCTCGACTTTGCCTTTGTGCATCGAGCGAATGCCAACGACATTTTCGCAAACCACAAATTCGGGATTCAGGGTCGTCACGATTTCCAACAATTCTTTGTAAAGGGAATTTCTGGGGTCGTCAACAATTCGGTTGCCCGCCATGGAAAATCCTTGGCAAGGAAATCCGCCAGCCACAATATTTAATGATCTTCCTTTGAGTTCTTTTTGTACGGTGGCATAAAATTCCGCTTTCTTTTCGGGTGATTTGATATCGCCTTCGATGAACGGATGCTTGAAATTTCGTCGGTAGGTTTTTCCGGCCGCTTCGAACCAATCGAGTCCGCAAACGCCGTTCAAGCCTGCCATTTCAAAGCCTTTGGTAATTCCGCCAGCTCCTGAAAACAAGTCCACAAAAGTGAGTTTCGATTTTTTTGGATTCTTCCAATCTTCCACAATATCCACCCAATTCACGTCGTCCTTGGAATTATTCTTGTAATTGTTGGTTGATTTCGAATTGGTTTTAGGCTTTTTTTCCAAGGAATCTGAAGTCAATAATTCCTCGTTTTTTATTTCGATGTCATTGATAAAATCCTCCAATGATTGCATCGGAATTTTATAAACTCCACCTATTTTGGTCGATTGCAAAGCGCCGCTCGCAATGTGTCTTCGAACGAGTTTTTGCGAAACCCCGAGTTTTTCGGAAATTTCGGTGATGCCGTAAAAGGAATTATTTTGTGGTTCTTTGTCCAAAATGCTGCGGTTTAAAGTGCGCAATTTACAAAAATCAAACTGCTAAAAAAATTTATGGGAAATCGATTTGTCCAAATTTTCGAAAAGTAACACGACATCGGCTTTAACGTTTTGATAAGGAATAAAATTCGATGTTGGCGAAATTCTGGAAGCATATTCTTGGTACAATTGCTGCTTGTAATCCCAATGACAGCGCAAAACCATTTCTCGCTCTGGACTTCTAAAAGAATGATGCACGATGAACAATCGGTTTTGAACATGATCGCGAACGCCACAACTTTGCTTTTCGTAGAAAAACCGAACCATCTCGGTCGGATCTTGGATTACGGCATCGATATTATCCCGGAATTTCTTTGGAATCACCGTTCCCTTGACATCAAATCGCAATGCTGGATTTCCGTTGAACTCGATGTCGTAACCTTGGTCTTTGGCATTTGGATTCGGTGCAACATTCTCGTTGGCACAAAAAAGATATTCGTCGCATTGGGCACATTTCCAGAGAAACCATCTTCTTCGAAAATAATTCTTGTCTTCCTCGGATAAATTTTGAATCTGGATTTCCAAGTCGGCAAAGGAATGGATTTGAAACATCTTGATTTTACAATCCATTCCGTCATTTTGAATCGCACCCCAATGAAGCGGAATCGTTTTCAGCAATTGCTGCAAATCGGAGGAAAGTTGGAGGTATTCGGGATACTTCATGTTAAACCACTATAAATCACCTCAATAATACTGATTTTTTTCGACTTGGATTTCATTATTGGCACAAAAAATCCAAATTTGGAAAAAATTGGAATCAAAAAAACCTTTTGGCCAAAACATTATTGCAGGCAAATTTTAACGAATAATCTGTATATTTTTTATCTTTGTAGAAAATAATTACGTCATGAAAAAACTTGTTTTTGCCATTGTAATTATAATGACAACTCTTGCCATCACAACCATTTATGGCAATATAAAAAAAAACGGCGCCAACAATGCCTGGTTTTCTGCCCAAGTACCTCGCCAATCAATAGTGGGCAAAATTATATTGCCTATCGACAAAGCGGTTTTGTCTAATTTTTTCAAGAAATATCCTTATTTAAAAGCCTATCAATTCGAGGTTAGCACCTTGTACAAAAAACGAAATTATACTTGGATTTGGCACGATAAAAAAGGGGTGATCGAGTTTGCCAATTTGTTGTATTCAAAGATAAATAGACTTGAAGAAGAAGGATTGAGATCCAGTTTGCCTTACCAAGATGAAATCGACAGGATTTTCGATGGAGAATCGAAGAATAAACCATCCAAAATTGATACTGAACTATTTTTGTCGTCGATGTATGTTTATTATGTTCAAAAAGTTTACAAAGGAATCGACAACGAAAAGACGACCGAAATAGGCTGGTTTTTGCCTCGAAAAAACCTCTCTTATGTTGGTTTATTGGATTCATTGTTGGTGGATTCCAAGTTGTTGAACAGGAATGAAGACCAGCTTTTGGGACAATATTACAAACTGCGTGAAGCATTGAAAAAATACCGCCGAATAGAACAAAATGGCGGTTGGAATACCATTAAAATGGATCCGTTCATAAAGGACTACAAACCAAATGATAGCTCAAAAGTCATTGGTCAAATTAGAAAAAGACTCGCCATTACGGGGGATTTAAAACAAGATTCCAAGAGCAATTGGTACGACGAGGAATTAATGGCCGCAGTTTTGGATTATAAAAAAAGAAATGGCTTTAAAATAAATTACCACATCGCATCTGAACAAATTGAGCACCTGAATGTGCCTGTTGAAGAACGCATCAAAACCATTATGGTGAATATGGAACGCTGCCGTTGGATTGATCCAGAGTTGACAAAAACCGATGAATTTATCGTGATAAATATTCCATCCTTTAAATTAATATACCGAAGAAATGGAGTAAAAGAACTGGAATCGAGGGTGTTTGTGGGTAAAATTATGACTGAAACGGTTGTGTTTAGCGGCAATATTAGCCATATCGTTTTTAGTCCATATTGGAATGTTCCCAGGAGTATTATCGAAAATGAATTAAAAGATGCAATGGAGCGCGACAAAAATTATTTGGCTTCCCATAATATGGAATGGAATAACGGTAATGTCAGACAGAAACCTGGGCCAAGAAACTCGATGGGACTGGTAAAGTTCATGTTTCCGAATTCCAATAGTATTTATTTGCATGACACGCCGGTCAAATCATTGTTTGAAGCCGAAGTTCGTATGTTTAGTCACGGCTGCATCAATATGGACAAAGCCAAAGAGTTGGCCGTATTGATTTTAAAAGATTACCCCGATTGGCCTGTTGAACGAATAGATGCTGCCATAAACGGTGGCGTGGAAACTACTTGTTTCCTGAAAAAGAAAATACCGGTTTATATAGGTTATTTCACGGCTTGGGTTGATGATTCCGGGATGGTCAATTTTTATAGAGACGTTTATCAAAGAGACCATCGATTGGCCGAACTACTGTTTGCCGATGATTTCAAATAGTATATTATTGTTTCCCGCTAAATTTTATTGGAAACTCCTTATGAGTATCGGAACTTTCGGAATAAAATTGTTAATGCCTTGTAACAAAACATATCTTTTTACCTACTTTTGATATTATAAAAAATCAAAAACCATGATAATCAAACCATTTTCATTTAAAATTCCTGTGCTAGTCGGCTCATTGCTATTGCTTTCGGCTTGCAATAAAAACGAAACACTGCTTTCAGGTGTCATCCAAAAAAATATGGATACTTTAGTAAAACCCGGAGATAATTTTGACGCTTATGTCAACGGAACTTGGGTTAAATTAAATCAAATTCCAGCTGACAAAGCCTCGTATGGAGTTGCCCACATCATTAATGACAAAGCGCAAGAGGACGTAAAAGCGATTATAGAGAATTCTTCCAAAGGTGATTTTGAAGAGGGTTCGAACGAGCAAAAAATTGGCGATTTTTACGAAGCTTTCATGAATGTAAAGGCAAGAGATCAAAAAGGAATTTCGCCGTTGCTTCCAGAATACAAAAAAATAGACGCTATCGCTAATTATAAAGATTTGGCCAATTATTTTGGTTATGCCAATAAATCTGGCGGGAACATTCCTTTTGCGGTGGGAGTTACAGAAGACTTCAAAGACCCAACGAAATACATGTTGTATACTTGGCAAAGTGGTCTTGGTCTGCCTGAAAGAGAATACTATTTTCTTGAAGATGCCAAATCAAAAGAAATACGTGTAAAATATGTAATTCATATTGAAAAAATGCTGCAACTTGGCGGTGTCGAAAACGGGGCTTCGCTTGCACCAAAAATTATGGCTTTAGAAACCACTTTGGCTTCCAAACACATGAAAAAAGAGGAAACTCGGGATATGGCAAAGCTTTACAATAAGTATGCGATACAAGATTTGAACCAACTTATGCCAGATTTTGATTGGACTTCGATGCTAAAAAATGCAGGAATTCCAAACCAAAAAAACATCATTGTCACACAAGTGGATTACATCAAATCACTCAACGACATTATTAAAACAACACCATTGGACACTTGGAAAGCCTATCTAAAATGGAGTGCAATTAACGAAGCGGCCAGTTCGCTAAACACCGCTTTGGACAATCAAAACTTTGATTTTTATGAAAAAACTCTTTTTGGCAAAGAAAAACAAAAACCATTATGGAGACGAGGCGTCGAGAATGTAAACAACAGCCTTGGCGAGATTGTAGGTAAAGTATATGTTGCAAAACATTTTTCGCCTGAAGCGAAAGAACACGTAACAATCTTGGTAAAAAACCTTCTTAAAGCGTATGAAGAAAGTATCAAAAAACTGGATTGGATGAGTCCTGAAACAAAAAAACAGGCTCTAGAAAAAGTATCTAAATTCACTATAAAAATTGGCTATCCAGACAGATGGAGAGATTATTCTGCTTTAAAAGTCATAAAAGGAGACCTTTTTGGCAACTTGCAAAGAGCTACTGCTTTTGAATACAACCGACAAATCAACAAACTAGGAAAACCTGTTGACCGAACTGAGTGGGGAATGACGCCACAAACCGTAAATGCTTATTACAATCCAACGCTTAATGAAATTGTATTTCCAGCAGCTATTTTACAACCACCATTTTTTGATATGTCAGTTGAAGATGCTGTTAATTATGGTGGAATTGGTGCCGTGATTGGACACGAAATTGGACATGGTTTTGATGACCAAGGAAGCACTTTTGATGGAGACGGTGTCATGCGCAACTGGTGGACGCCAAAAGATTTAGAATCCTTCAAACAAAAAACCGGAGCATTGGTTGCACAGTACGATGGGTTCAAGGTATTTCCTGACCTCAACGTTAACGGAGCTTTTACTTTGGGAGAAAACATTGGTGATTTAGGAGGTTTGTCAATAGCATTAAAAGCATACAAAATGAGTCTTGATGGCAAAGAATCTCCTGTTTTGGACGGATTCACTGGCGATCAACGTGTTTTCATTGGTTGGGGACAAGTATGGTTAGACAAAACTCGTGAAGAAGCATTGAGAAACCAAGTGGCAAGTGATCCTCATTCTCCTTCAAAATTCAGGGTTAATGGTGTAGTGAGAAATATTCCTGAATTCTACACCGCTTTCAATGTAAAACCAACTGATTCTTTATACTTGGCTCCGGATAAAAGAGTTAAAATCTGGTAATCAAGTTTGCATGAATTGATTTTTTAGTTTTAAAACGACTAAACAAAAAAAACCATAATTACTATAAAAAGTAATTATGGTTTTTGATTTTAAGAATATTTAGAATAAAAGCATTACTGTTTTGGTAATGTTTTGAAACCCATATTGTATAAAGTAAAAGCTTGTATGTCTGCATTTTCCTGAATCGTGGCTTCCACTGATTTTCCAGCACCATGTCCTGCTTTTACATCGATGCGAATTAAAGTAGGATTGCTTCCGCTTTGTTTTTCCTGCAACTCGGCAGCAAATTTAAAACTGTGGGCAGGCACCACTCTATCGTCATGATCGCCAGTTGTGACCATCGTGGCAGGATATTGCGTTCCTTTTTTCACGTTATGCACTGGAGAATATTTCTTGATGTACTCAAACATTTCCTTGCTGTCTTGTGAAGTTCCATAATCATAAGCCCAACCCGCGCCAGAAGTAAAGGTATGGTAACGCAACATGTCCAAAACACCCACGGCCGGCAAAGCGACTTTCATCAAATCGGGACGTTGTGTCATGGTTGCTCCTACAAGCAAACCACCGTTTGATCCGCCACGAATGGCAAGAAAATTTGAAGAGGTATATTTTTCGGAGATTAAATATTCGGCGGCTGCGATGAAATCGTCGAACACATTTTGTTTTTGCATTTTTGTTCCTGCATCATGCCATTTTTTGCCATATTCGCCACCGCCACGTAAATTCGCTACGGCATAAATACCGCCATTTTCCATCCAAACTGCATTGGCTATGCTGAAACTTGGCGTCAAGCTGATATTGAAACCGCCATAAGCATACAAAATCGTTGGATTTTTGCCATCGAGCTTCAATCCTTTTTTGTGAGTAATCATCATCGGGATTTTGGTTCCGTCTTTGGAAGTGTAAAACACTTGTTTGGAAACATATTCTTCGCTTTTGAAATCCACTTTTGGTTTTTCGTAAACCATAGATTGTCCGGATTGAGGTTCCATTGCATAAATGGTTCCGGGTGTAATGTAATTGGTAAACGAATAGTATACGGTTTTGTCTGTTTTCTTTCCGCTAAAACCTCCTGCCGTTCCCAATCCCGGCAATTGGATTTCGCGAACGAGTTTTCCTGAATAATCATATTGCAGCACTACCGAAACGGCATCTTTCATATAATTAGCATAGAAAAAACCACCACAAGTGGAAGGTGACAAAACATTCTCTGTTTCAGGAATAAAATCTTTCCAATTTTCAGGTTTTGGATTACTTACATCAACTGTAACAATGCGTTTGTTTGGTGCATTCAAGTCTGTTTCGATGTACAATTTACTTCCTTCATTCTCAATGACGCTGTTGTCGCTGTTAAAATTATCCACAATGGCAATAATAGGACTGTTGGGTTTTGTTAAATCTTTGAAATACAATTCATTCCCATAAGTCGAAGTCGATGCCGTGATGATTAAATAATTATCGTCATTGGTAACGCCGCCGCCAACATATCTTCGTTTTTGGTCTGCGCCAAAAATGACTTGGTCTTCTTTTTGTGAAGTTCCCAGTTTATGGAAATACAATTTGTGTTGATCCGTTTTTGCAGACAATTGGCTTCCTTTTGGTTTGTCATAACTGGAATAATAAAAGCCCTCATTTCCTTTCCAAGACAATCCGCTGAATTTTACATCGACCAATGTATCTTCGATTATTTTTTTGGAAATCGCGTCCATAATAATCACTTTTCTCCAGTCGCTACCGCCTTCAGAGATGGAATATGCCATTTTGGAACCGTCTTTCGAGAAATCCATTTCGCCCAAAGAAGTGGTGCCATCCTTGGAAAAAGTGTTTGGATCCAGAAAAATTTCTTCTTTACCCGAAGCATCTTTTCGATACAATACCGATTGGTTTTGCAAACCGTTATTCTTGAAATAATAAGAAAAGTTTCCTTCAGTGGAAGGAGAGCCTATTTTTTCATAATTCCATAATTTTTGCAATCTGTCTTTAAGATCTTTTCTGAAGGGAATCTTCGACAAATAATCATACGTAACTTCGTTCTCTGCTTTTACCCAAGCAGCCGTTTCAGCCGATTTATCGTCTTCGAGCCAACGATACGGATCATTGACTTTCGTGTCGAAATACAGGTCAACTGTTTCTCCTTTTTTGGTTTGCGGATATTTCACGTTATTTTGTTTTTGTCCATAGGAACCTACTGAAGTTGTTATAACCAGTATTAATATTATTTTTTTCATCCAACTTTGATTTATGATTTACACAAAAATATAAAAATATAACACACATCGGAGAAAATGTTAAAAAGGAATAAATCAAATACAGAAGATGTTTTCTTCGATAATTCAAAACCTTCTTTTGCCTTGGTAATTCTGAATATGAAATATTACAAACGGGGAGTTGCAGTAAAAACAAAAAACCGCAACAATTTGTTGCGGTTTTGTTAAGTGGAGAATACCGGAATCGAACCGGTTACCTCTTGCCTGCCAGGCAAGCGCTCTAGCCAAGTGAGCTAATCCCCCAATTGTGCGGCAAATATAACACATAAATAAACTAAAATGCAAATTTCAAAAAAACAAATTGGTGCATTTTGAAAAAAAACACCAAGCGTCCCTTAATATTTATAACTTTACATCAAAATTCATGCAATGGAAACACAAAACCCAAACGGCATACTAATCACGACAATCGAAAACAAAATCGCGACCCTCGAATTTGGTCATCCTGCGAGCAATTCTTTTCCAAGTGATTTGCTAAACCGATTGACAACCGAACTCAACAATTTAAGCCAAAACCCTGATGTTTCAGTGATTGTTTTGAAAAGTAGTGGTGCTGGAGCTTTTTGTGCCGGTGCTTCTTTTGATGAACTTCTTGCCGTTTCCAATCAAGAGGAAGCTACCAAATTCTTTTCAGGTTTTGCCAATGTGTTGAATGCTATGCGCAATTGTTCGAAAATTATCGTGGGAAGAATTAACGGAAAAGCTGTTGGTGGAGGAGTGGGAATTGTGGCTGCTTGCGATTATGCTTTGGCAAACTCGGAAAGTTCCATAAAATTATCGGAATTAGCCATTGGAATTGGGCCTTTTGTCATAGAACCGGCCGTGAGCAGAAAAATAGGTAAAAGCGCCACGACCGAAATGACTTTGGACACCGAATGGAAAACTGCCATTTGGGCCAATCAAAAAGGATTGTACACCAAAGTTTTGGCAACCACGGCAGAATTAGACACAGAAATTACGGCTTTCGCCAATAAACTGGCCGATTACAATCCTAAAGCCTTAGTCGAAATGAAAAAAGTACTTTGGGAAGGAACCGAAAACTGGAATACTTTACTGTATGAAAGAGCGGAAATTTCGGGAAAATTAGTGCTTTCGGATTTTTCCAGAAAGGCATTAAATCAATTTAAAAAATAAAAAATGATGAATCTTGTCTTGCCATTACTACAAGTAAATGTTGAAGAAAAACTAAAAAATGCACCAGACAGCAGTTATCAAATAGGTGTTCTCATTGGTTCGTTTCTCCCCTTTGTTTTATTGGTTGGTGTCGCCTATTGGATGTATTATCGGGCGAAAAAAGCGGGTAGAAAGGAGTAGATTCACTAAATTTGCACTCAAATAAAAACAGAATGAGCAAAATCAGGATTACAAAGCAGTTTGGTTTCGAAACCGGCCACGCCCTTTACGGCTATGACGGCAAATGCAAAAACGTGCACGGACATAGCTATAAATTGTCGGTTACCGTAATTGGAGAACCTATAGACAATATCAATAATGTAAAAAACGGAATGGTGATTGATTTTACCGATTTGAAAAAAATCGTGAAAGAAGAAATCGTTGACCAATTTGATCACGCCTCGGTTTTTAATAAAAATACCCCTCATGTCGAATTGGCTGCAGAATTAGAATCCCGCGGGCACCACGTAATTTTGGTAGGTTATCAACCCACGAGCGAAAATATGGTGGTTGATTTTTCGAAAAGAATCATCAGTCGATTGCCTCAAAACATCAAGCTTTTTTCCTTGAAATTGCAAGAAACCGAATCTTCTTTCGCCGAATGGTTTGCCAGTGATAATTTGTAATTCAAAATCTCTATTTTAGCTTTATGCAAATCACGCCCAACAAAAAAATATATTTCGCTTCTGACCAACATTTTGGCGCACCAACCCCTGAATTGAGTTTTCCCAGAGAACAAAAATTCGTTGCTTGGCTCGACGAAGTCAAAGGTGATGCCGAAGCCATTTTCTTGCTGGGTGATTTATTCGATTTTTGGTTCGAATACAAAACCGTTGTTCCCAAAGGATTTGTGCGGGTTTTGGGCAAATTGGCTGAAATTCGCGACAGCGGAATTCCCATTTATTTCTTTGTGGGCAATCACGATTTGTGGATGGACGATTATTTCCAGAAAGAACTGAACATTCCCATTTATCGCGACAATCAAGAATATACTTTCAACGGAAAAACGTTCCTTATTGGTCACGGTGATGGAAAAGGACCCGGCGACAAGGGATACAAACGAATGAAAAAAGTCTTTACCAATCCGTTTTCGAAATGGTTGTTCCGATGGCTACATCCCGACATTGGAGTTCGATTGGGTCATTATCTTTCGGTAAAAAACAAATTGATTTCTGGCGATGAAGACGTGAAATTCCTTGGCGAAGAAAACGAATGGTTGATTCTTTATTCCAAAAGAAAACTGGAAACCAAAGACTACAATTACCTTGTTTTTGGCCACCGTCATTTACCGATGATTGTCCCTGTTGGCAAAAACTCCGAGTATGTAAATCTAGGTGATTGGATTGGTTATTTTACTTATGGCGTTTTTGATGGCGAGACTTTCGAACTGAAAAAGTTTGAGTAAAAAATCTTTAACCATATAAGTCATTTAAGGTCATTTAAGGTCATTTAAGTTTTTTGCTTTAAAATGCAGCTAAAGTATAGATATTAAAGGAATGAACGAAGATTACATCAAACGGATAAATACCATTTTACTATTCATTGATGAAAATCTGGACTCCGAATTGTCGTTGGAAATTATTGCCAAGGTTGGGTTTTATTCTCCATTTCATTTGCATCGCATTTTTAAAGCAATAACAAATGAAACTCTAAATTCATACATCACCCGCAAAAGAATCGAAAAAGCAGCATCAATACTTTTGCATCAAAAAAACATCTCCATTACAGAACTTTCCCTTCAATACGGATTTAACAGCAACTCCTCTTTTACAAGAACATTCAAGAAATTTTACGGAATTAGCCCTTCCGAATTTAGAAAATCAAAGCCAAAATATAGCAAGATTAGTCAAGTAGAAAGCAAGAATGGACAAAAAAAAGGATTTTTAGAAGAATACATTTGCAACATTAACAACCTAATCAATTGGATTAAAATGAATGCAAAAATTGAAATCAAGGAAATGCCGACATCAGAATTGGCTTTTGTCACACAAATTGGACACAAAGGATTGGAAAATGCTTACGCAAAACTCATTCAATGGGCTGTTCCGAAAGGTCTTTTGAAGGAAGATTCGAAAATGGCAACCATTTATCACGACAGTTATAAAATTACCGAACCTGATAAAGTGAGAATGAGTGCTTGCCTGATTTTAAATGAAAAAACAGAAGTCGATGGCGAAATTGGCTTGACAACCATAGAAAAAGGGAAATTTATTGTGGGTCATTTTGAAATTGGAATCCACGAATTTGAAAAATCTTGGACGGGTCTTTTTATTTGGATGAACGAAAACGGATACAAAAAAGCCGACCGAAATCCGTTTGAAATCTACCACAACAACTTCAACGAACATCCTAAAAAAATGGCTATTGTCGATTTTTGCATTCCAATAGAATAATTAATTTCTTCTTTGTTTTCCCCTCAAAAACAATAGCGAAACCCAATAAACAACCACCGCAACAGGAACTGCAGTAAACAACCAACCTCCAAATCCACAAAGTAATTCAAAGGAAAGTTGGCTCAAAGTTTGAAAAAAGCCGTTTTGAAAGGAACCAATAATTTCTTCCACCGTATGATGATTTCTGGGGATAGAAAAAATAAATTCTCCCACGCGTATAAAAGGAATAATCAATAAAATTTGCACTGGCCACATCAAATAACTGAGCGCAATCATCACCGGCAAATTCAATTTGCTTTTTAGAGATATAGTGGTAATCATAAAAGTACTCACGCCAAGAATCGGAATGATCGAAATTAATCCAGACACAATAATGCTCTGGTTTAATTCCTTGGGCGTTAATCCTTGTTTAAAAATAACGGAGATTGTGTTTTTTAACGAATTTAATTTCTGCTTCAATTATTTATGATTTTCGTGTTCTTCCAGATCTTTTTGCAAATCCAATTTTCTGAATCCCGGCAATTTTATTCCCGTGAAAACCACGATTAAAAGCGTCATGCTTCCGCCAAAAACAACCGCAGTGACCGTTCCCATCAACTTTGCGGTCAATCCACTTTCGAAAGCGCCCAACTCATTGGATGAACCCACAAAAATCGAATTTACTGCCGCAACACGTCCTCTCATTGAATCGGGCGTTTTGAGTTGCAAAATCGTTTGGCGAATCACTACCGAAATTCCATCGGTAACACCGCTCATAAACAAGGCAAAAACCGACAACCAAAACCAAGTGGAAAGCCCGAAAACAATGATGCAAACACCAAATCCGAAAATGGCGGCCAATAATTTAATCCCCGCATTTTTATAAAAAGGCAAATGAGCCGAAACAAACATCGTCAACAAAGCGCCAACCGCCGGTGCAGCCCTCAAAATCCCGAAACCTTCAGGACCTACTTTTAGAATGTCTTGGGCAAAAATGGGCAAAAGCGCCACAGCTCCACCAAAAAGAACCGCCACCATATCGAGTGTCAAAGCACCCAAAATAGATTTGTTGGTGTACACAAATTTCACGCCTTCCTTCAAGCTTTCCATCACGGGTTCTCCAATTTTTGGATTCAAAATAGGCTTGGTTGAAATTTGTGTCAAAATCAATAAGGCGAAAAGGGAACAGGCAAGAATAGTACACATTGACCAATGGACTCCTATCCAAGTAATGGAAAAACCAGCCACGGCAGGTCCAACAACGGAAGCAATTTGCCAAACCGAACTGCTCCAAGTGGCTGCGTTGGGATACACTTTTTTAGGAACAATCAAGGATATAAGCGAAAAGATTGTAGGTCCCAAAAACGCACGAACCAATCCTCCTAAAAAGACCAAAAAATAAATGGAATACAAAATGGTGTTGGTCGACAAATTACTAACAATTCTTGGCCAAGTCAATAAAAACAAACCAAAACTAATGATGGAAAAACCCAAAATACATTTAACAAGCATTCCTTTTTTCTCTTTTTGGTCTACAATGTGACCGGCAAACAATGCCATTCCAATTGCTGGAATTACTTCCATCAATCCAATCATTCCCAGTGAAAGGGCACTTTTTGTCAAACTATACACTTCCCATTCGATGATGATAAATTGCATTGACCAAGCAAAAACCATGGCGAATCGCAATAACAAAAACACATTAAATTCTTTATAACGCAAAGCTGCGTAAGGATCTTTTTTATTCATCTAATTATAATCTACTATTTCTTAATTTTACTTTTTCTTTACTGTCGTTTTTTTCTGCTCTTCGGCTGGATATATGGCTATTCTGTGTGACCTTAGCATATAGGACGACATCTCGGATTTTCCCGAAAGCATAAAACTAATGGCTCCCGAAGCTTTTTTAGGCATGTGACAATCGATACAATTGTCTTTGAGTGAAATTCCAGTTGGAGTTTTGGTCGTACAGAAATTTTTATTGGTTTCTTTATGACAACTCATGCATTTTTGCGAATAATACAACAGACCTTCCGTAGCATCTTTATGAGGATTATGGCAACTTATGCAATCCATGGTTTTACTTTCCAGAAAACATTTACTTTGTGACAGCATGCCATATTGGTTTCCGTGCACATCTAAATCAGCATCAGGATTTGGGTAGGATTCACTATAAAAATTAGATATGGCATCACCGGGCATAAATTGAAAACGAGATTGCAATTTCAATTTATCGTCACCATAATGGCAAATCGCACACCTGTCCACTCTTTGTTGGGTAGTGAGTGATTTGTTGGTTGCCATGTATTTAGCGGTTTTTATTTCTGGATAAATGGTGTGATAATTCACGTGATTTATTCCCGGTCCGTGACATCGCTCGCAATCAATGCCATAAACCAAGGACTCTTTTTTCATCACTTCAGGTGTTTTTTCTCTTCCAAAATATTCTTCAGACGGTGTTCTTTCCTGCTTGCGTTCCAGATATGAACTGTGGCATTCAAAGCAATCTTTTGCAATTAATCTGTCAAAATAAGGTTGATGCACGGGATAATCAGGACTCGTGCCCCAATTCTGCACTGAAGTGTAATAGGACAAAGGCATTTCATACACTTTGTCATTGTCCCAAAACAATGAGGTTTGTGCGTTTTTAGCTCCCATTGTTATGTCAAAACGATAGGCTTTCACTTCTTTTCCATTTTTATAATGAACCTGATACAAGCCATTATTTCTATGCTCCATTACAATTTTTGTGTCTTTGTCATAAAAATAGATGTTGTGACCTGAACTAAAATTTCCCAGAACGTTTTCCATTGTAGCTGGTGCCGATGCCTTGTAATGCGAACTATTTAAAGCATCATTGTAAATTTCCTGATGGCATTCCTTGCAACTAACGGATCCCGCATAGACATTTCCCCTTGGATCAATATAGTCATTATCCATGTTTCCACAATTCGCGAATAGAAAAAGGATCAAAAAAGAGATTGATGCAGATAATAAAGATTTCATGCTTCTTGTCATTATTGCTAATTTAACGTTTTCCAATTCAAGATTTGTTTTTCTATTTAATATCTTTCAATCGCAATTGAACGGAAGTTTTGCCATTCCATTCATTCTCGTCTATGCAATAGACCGCTTCAAACGGCTTTTTGTTTGTGGTCAAATCCATTTTATTGCCCAATCCAAAACCAATGGCCGCCATTCCTTCGGAATTATTTTGACGTACAAAAAGTTTCAAATGTTCTTCATCGGCTCCCAATTTTTGTCCATAACCGGTGTCTTTCACGTTTTTGGTCAAGAAAACCGGCGTCATATTTTGGGGTCCAAAAGGCTCGAATTGTTTCAAAATTCGGGTCAATTTTGGCGTGATGTCCGACAAATTGATTTCGGCATCTATCGAAATTTCGGGCGTTAACATATCAGGATGAATGGTTTTTGCGACTTCTTTTTCGAAAGCATTTTTGAAAGCCAAATAATTTTCTTCCAGCAACGTCATTCCCGCCGCGTACATGTGTCCACCAAATTGCTCCAAATGTTCCGAACAAGCTTCCAAGGCATTGTAAACGTCAAATCCTTTGACCGAACGCGCCGAAGCGGCATATTTATCACCACTTTTGGTAAAAACCAAGGTCGGACGATAATAGGTTTCTATCAATCTCGAAGCCACGATTCCAATCACGCCTTTGTGCCAATCTTCCTGAAAAACCACCGTCGTAAATCGTTTTTCTTCATTATTTTCGACAATTTGCCCCAGCGCTTCTTTAGTAATTTGTTTATCCAAATCTTTCCTTTCAGAATTATAGGCTTCAATTTCAGATGCAAATTGTTGGGCTTGTTCAAAATCAAATTCCGTCAACAATTCCACAGCGTGATTCCCGTGTTTGATTCGTCCCGCCGCGTTAATTCGGGGTGCGATGATAAAAACCACGTCGGTAATATCCAAAATTTTCTTTTTTACTTGATGCGTCAAAGCCTTGAATCCCGGTCTCGGATCAGAGTTGATGACCTGCAAACCAAAATAAGCCAAAACCCGATTTTCACCCGTCATCGGAACAATGTCTGCCGCAATGGCAACTGCTGCCAAATCCAGATAAGAAGTCAAATCTTCGATAGTTTGGTTTCGGTTTTTACCCAAGGCCTGAATCAATTTGAAACCAATGCCACAGCCACACAATTCGTCATACGGATAACTGCAATCGTCTCGTTTTGGATCCAAAACTGCTACTGCTTCGGGCAAAGTTGCTCCCGGTCGGTGGTGGTCACAAATGATGAAATCGATGTTTCGCTCTTTGGCGTAAGCTACGTGATCAATGGATTTTATACCACAATCCAAGGCGATAATCAACGAAAAACCATTGTCGTCGGCAAAGTCGATTCCCTTGAAAGAAATGCCGTAACCTTCGTCATAACGATCGGGAATATAAGTTGCCACATTTGGATAATACGTTTTTAAATATGACGAAACCAAGGAAACCGCCGTTGTTCCATCGACATCATAATCGCCAAAAACTAGAATATTTTCGCCTCTTTCAATCGCATTTTCAATGCGTTCGACCGCTTTGTCCATATCTTTCATCAAATACGGATTGTGCAAATCTTCGAGAGTCGGACGGAAAAATTGTCTGGCTTCTTCATAAGTTTCGATACCGCGTTGCACGAGAAGTGTCGCCACAAAATCTTCAATATTCAAAGCGGCTGCCAACTGTTTTACTTTTTCTTCCGAAGGTTTTGGTTTGATGGTCCAGCGCATAAATACTATAGGGATTACGAATTAGGATTTTGTGTGTTAGAACAAATTTAGTTTAAAATAGCTGAATAATGTACGTGCTAAAGAAATTAACATTTTACAATTATCTTTTAATTCGCGAATCTGCGGTTAAAGTTTTTATAATCTATTAATTTTTTAATCATTCAATCTTTTAATACATTTGAAAGATGAAGATTGAATCGCAAATAGAGAAAATTTCCAGTTTTCAGCATCTTGAAATATTGGCTAACCAAATTGTGGAAGGCTTTATTTCGGGAATGCACAAAAGTCCTTTTCATGGTTTTTCTGCTGAATTTGCCGAACATAAAGTCTATAATGTTGGCGAAAGCACCAAACACATCGATTGGAAATTGTTTGCCAAAACCGATCGATTGTATACCAAGCGATTTGAGGAAGACACTAATCTACGTTGCCACATCATTATCGATAATTCGTCGTCGATGCATTATCCAAAGTTAAAAGACACCGAAAATTTTTTCCAAAACAAGATTGGTTTCTCCGTATTGGCATCGGCAGTTTTGATGAATATTCTAAAGAAACAGCGCGATGCCATTGGATTGAGTGTTTTTTCAGACACTTATGAATATTATTCGCCAGAGAAAGGGAGTGATCGCCATCATCGAATGATTTTGAATGCTCTCGAAAATCTATTGGAACAACCAAAAGTTCAGAAAAGCACGGATACAATAAAATTTTTGCATCAAATAGCCGAAAAAATTCACCGCCGTTCGATGATTATCCTTTTTACGGACATGTTTCAATCCGGCAACGAAGAAGCGCTTTTTACTGCCTTGCAACATTTGAAACACAACAAGCATAAAGTGGTTTTATTTCACGTAATTGACAACAAAACCGAATTGAATCTCGATTTTGACAACACTCCAAGGAAATTTATTGATATGGAAACCGGTGATGAGGTTTCGGTTTTTGCCGATAATGTTAAGGATGAATATGAAAAAGGAGTAAATAAGTACTTCAAAAAACTGGCGTTGACCTGTTCGCAAAACAAAATTAAGTACGTTCCTGTTGGCGTGGGGGATAATTTCGAAAAAATTTTGACTACATATTTAGTTGAAAAACAAAACTTTGGGTGAGGCATAAAAAAAATATGAAATGTTTTTTGCAGAAACGCTTGTAGAAACAAAATTCTATAGTATATTTGCAACCGCAATAAAGCAGAGGTTTGGTAGTTCAGTTGGTTAGAATACATGCCTGTCACGCATGGGGTCGCGGGTTCGAGTCCCGTCCAGACCGCTAAATTGGGGAGAAGCGATTCAGAAATGAATCGCTTTTTTGCCCCAAAAAAGCATCTAAAATAGTTGTGTTGTTTTCGCTACGACTTTGTAACTCGTAGCACGGTTTAGTAGTTAGACCAATGAAAAGCTTTCCACTTTTGTGGATAGCTTTTTTGATTTTAGGGTGTTTCTAAACCGTAAATTCTCTCAATCTTAAGCGAAAAAGGTGTACAATTAGGTGTGCATCCTATTTTAAAAAGGCGTACATCCTTTTTCAATTCTTCAATAATACAAACAATCCAAAATGGAGTTTCAAAAAAATAATTTGCTACCTTAGTTCATTATTTGCACAAACCTTGTTTTTAAGTTCCAGTTGTAATTTAATTGTTTAATATAATGTGGTGCCTCATGAAAACATTTTTTTTAAGTATAGTGGCAATTCTTCTGTCCATTAACAGTTTTGCACAGTATGCGAAAGTCGTTGTTTTTAAACACGAATTGCGTTGGACTGACGAAACCAGATTCCCAAACTATTTTCTGTATCAGGACATTCATGATTCTATTTTTAAAGAAACCAGGCTCGAATTAATGAATTACCTCAAGGTTCCAGAGGTTCAACTTCCCGAAACGGTTTCGTATAAGATTATTAACGGATTTGGCAATCAAAAGGTTGAATTGCCTAAAGCAGTTTCTGGCAATGACTTTGAAATAGGAGTTTTCTCCTTTATTACCAGGGCAACAGTCGGTGAACTAATGTTTTGGAAACTCAATATTATTATTAAACAGAACAATAAAATCATCCTTAAAAAAGAGGTTAGCCATGAACTGGAATATTTTAATGTTTCAGGATATGTCGCCTCGCAACAATGGATTTTGCCCGAGGAATTCCAGGCTGTTTTTAAAAAAATGATAAAAGAAGCATTGGGAACATTGCCGGCAAACAACGAGAAGATTGTCCTTGGTTCACTGGAAACCCAGGAAAAAAAGGCGAGTGCTCTTTTATGGCAACCCAAACGTCATCTTTTAAAAATAAACGGAGCGTGGAAGTCTGCCAAAAATTTCTCGGCTATTCTCGAAGCAGCCAACGATACCATTTTGAACTTTAATTTCAAGGATGAAATGACATGGAAATTTCCTAAACCTACTTTGTCAGATTTTCTAGCTCCATTATTTACAGACGCTACCGGAATAGAAATTTTATATGACAATAAAATAACCAACCAGAAAAAAGGAACATTGCTTTTTTCGGATGGTCAAAAGTTTGGAATCAATCTAAAATGGATTGAAATGGAAACAAAGTCAACAATGAGTGATGAAGTGACAACGCAACGAGTTTCCAATCCTTTAACGGCTGAATTGTATGACGAGAAAGAGCAAATAGGGTATTTTGTATATACGCGTATGGAAAATGTCCGCAACACTGCTAAAACGGAAGTGAAATTCAATCCATTTACGGGTTATCAAACGCAAAACACATTGGGAATTGAGCAAATTCACCGGATTGAAGGCTCCTTATATAACAAACCGCTATTTGCCGAATATAACGAGAACAGAGGAATTATAGAAATAAGATCCGGCGATGATCGATTGGGAGTAATGGTGGTTCAAAACTGCAATCCTGAAAACCAGTCTATGTCTAATGTTAGTTTGTCAAAAAACAAACTTTTCATGTCTTCTTCGAGCGCGAATGTAGGAAAACCATCCATGGGAAACACTAAATCTGTTGAATGGTATCCTATTTATTTTCCTGAAAATTCAACGGATAATTCCAGAAAAATTTGCATCGAAACTATGGTGTGTTTGTTTTTTGGTATTGGTAGCATGTAATTAAAACGGTGAAGTGGGCTGACTGTTTTATTTTTAAAACAACTCGGATTTATTATTCCAAACAATCCAAAGGAACAATCCCAAAAACATCATGCAAATCACAAACTTCATAAAACTGGAAGCCAAGAAACCCATAAAAGAACCCGTGGCAGCTTTCAAGGCTCGGCGATGGTCTTTGTAATCGTATAGCAATTCTCCAATAAAAGCGCCCAGAAATGGACCAATGATGAATCCGAAAGGGATTGGGGCAAAAATTCCCACAATCAAACCGATATTCGTTCCCCAAATTCCGTACGAACTTCCGCCAAACTTCTTGGTGCCTTTTGCCGGAATCACATAATCCAAGATTGAAATGACAACAGTAATCAAAAAAGTAATTCCCAGAATCCAATAATTTACCGGAACCGCACTAGTAAAATAAAGCAATGCCAACCCAATCCAGCTTAAACTTGGTCCAGGCAAGACAGGCATAAAACTGCCAAAAACACCCAGAATCATCAACACAAAACCAATAATCACCAGCAATAAA
>NZ_PNNA01000009.1 GCF_013823965.1 Flavobacterium sp. | reverse complement strand
TTTTTATTGCCGTAATGATGGTGATGGCTATGAGCTCTCATGCACAAAACAGCAACAACCCATGGGCACTTTCGTTTGGCGTTAACGCAGTTGACACAAGAACTAGTGCTGGCGGAGGAAAAAATTGGCTAGACAAACATTTTTCTCAAGCGTTCAATGTAGGTGATAACTGGAATATTCTACCTTCTGTGTCTTATCTTAGCATTGCTAGATCAGTTGGGAACAATTTTTCTGTTGGAATTCAAGGGTCTATAAATAAAATTGACAAATTTGTAGTTTTTGATCCTACTGCTCCTGTTCATAATGGTGCTGGATATGCAGTAACAAATCCTGGAGATTTAATGTATTACGGTATTGACGCAAGCGTTAAATATAGCTTTATGTCTTTGATCAAATCTAAAGTAATTGATCCTTCCTTGCATTTAGGTGGAGGTTATACTTTCTTGGGAGACAACAGTTACGGAACTGTTAATCCAGGAGCTGGTTTGACATTTTGGTTTACTGAAAACGTTGGTTTTTCTTTAGAGACTTCTTACAAAAAATCATTTGGAGACAGAAATGCTGTTGGAGATCAATATATTCCAAACTCTCCTTCTCATTTCCAACACACAGCTGGTATTACTTTCCAATTTGGTGGAAAAGATACTGATGGTGATGGAATTTATGACAAAGATGATGCTTGTCCAGAAGTTGCTGGTTTAAAACAATTCAACGGATGTCCTGATACTGACGGAGACGGAATTATTGACGGAAGTGACGCTTGTCCAGATGTATTTGGTTTAGCTGCATTAAACGGATGTCCTGACACTGACGGAGACGGTATTGCTGACAAAGATGATGCTTGTCCAGAAGTTGCTGGTTTAGCTGCTTTCAAAGGTTGTCCAGATACAGATAAAGACGGTCTTGCCGATAAAGATGACAAATGTCCTACAGTAGCTGGTCCTAAAGAAAATGGTGGATGTCCAGTATTGGATGCTGACAAAGATGGTGTAGCTGATAAAGATGATGATTGTCCTACAGTAGCTGGTCCTGCTAGCAATAAAGGATGTCCTGAAGTAACTCCAGAAGTTGTTGAAAGTCTTAAAATTCAAGCTAAATCAGTTTACTTTAATACAGGTAAATCTACTTTCAAAGTTGGTGACGCTGCAACTGTAGCTAGTTTAGATGCAATGAGAGAAATCCTTAAAAATTATCCAAATGCTAAATTTAGCATCGAAGGACACACAGACAGCGATGGTTCTACTAAATTTAACCAAAAACTTTCTGAAGACAGAGCTAATGCTGTTAGAACTGCTTTAATAGAAAAAGGCGTAAATGCTAATAATTTGACTGCTGTAGGTTTTGGTGAATCTAAACCAATTGCTTCAAACAAAACTAAAGCTGGTAAAGCTAAAAACAGAAGAACAGAAGTAAAACACATCGGTTCTACATTCTAAATAAATGTAATTTACATCTGTAAATAATTTTAAAAAGCCGTTCTTAATTGAACGGCTTTTTTTATATTTATAAAATGACAAACATTTCATTTTTAGATAAAATTGCACAGGTTTTAATTGAGAATTATTCGGAAAAACTATCTAATATCATTGTGGTTTTGCCTAATAAGAGAGCTAAAATATTTTTGGTCGAAGCATTAAAAAAGCAGGTTTCAACCAATATTTTGTCTCCTGAGATTATTAGTATTGAAGAATTTATTCAAGATATTGCCAGTATTCGAAACATTGATCCAATAGAATTGTTGTTCGAATTCCATGAAGTCTATTTGTCCATAACCGAAAAACCAAACCAACAATCTTTTGAACTTTTTGCCAATTGGGCCAAAACATTGCTTCAGGATTTCAATGAGATAGACCGTTATTTATTGGAACCATCACACGTGCTTTCTTATCTAAAAGATATTGAAGATATCAAGAAATGGGGAATTGAAGTCGAAAACAAAACGCAATTACTTGAAAATTACATCGACTTTTGGAAATTATTGCCCACTTATTACCAATCGCTTTACGATCATTTGTTAAACAAAGGAATTGGTTACCAAGGCTTGATTTATCGGGAAGCAGTCAACAATCTCAATCATTTTTCAGATTCCGTAAAAGATAAACAATTTGTTTTTGCCGGTTTCAACGCCTTGAATGCCGCCGAAGAGCGAATCATTCAACATTTAATCGCTTCGGATCAAGCCAAAATATATTGGGATGTAGATCAAACGTTTTTAAATGACCCGTTTCACGATGCAGGATTGTTTGTAAGACGTTTCAAATCGAGCTGGAAACATTATAAATCCAACCCTTTTGAATGGATTGTGGACGATTTTTCACAGTCTAAAAACATCCAAATTATTGGCACTCCTAAAACTATAGGTCAAGCCAAAATTACTGGAAGCACAATCGAAAATATTATCAACGAAAATCCAAATACAACTTTGGACAAAGTGGCTGTAGTGCTTGGAGAGGAAAACCTCTTGGTGCCGCTTTTGTATTCACTGCCATCAACTGTTGGTGCTTTGAATATCACGATGGGTTATTCAAGCAAGAATAATCCAGCACAGATTTTGATTGCCAAATTGTTTAAAATGCACACAAATTCCTTGTCCAGGAATGCCAAAAGTTATGTCTTTTATTACAAAGATGTTTTGGATATTTTGACACATCCATTGGTGGAACCTTATGCAAAAACCAGTGCGTTGGTAAACGTCATCAATCAAAACAATTACACCTTTGTCACGCATCATAAATTGATGGAATTGAACCCCAATCCGACGGATTTGTTCTTGTTGTTGTTCCAAAAATGGGAAAAAGGTTCGATGGCGGTTTTGGAAACTATTTCTGGTTTGTTGCAAACCATTAAAACAAATTTAAGCAACGACAATGAAGAGGAAAAAATCACCAAAGCCTTTGTTTATGCCATTTTCAAAGTAATCAATAAACTGATTAATTACTATGCAAAACATTCGCACATCGACAAAATCGAAACGCTTTATGCGATTTACAAACAAGTAATAGATTTGGCTGAGGTTTCTTTCGAAGGAGAACCTTTGAATGGTTTGCAAATCATGGGTGTTTTGGAAAGTCGTGTTTTGGATTTCGAAACCGTCATCGTCACTTCAATGAACGAAGGGAAATTTCCAGCTGGAAAATCGCAGAATTCATTCATTCCTTACGATGTGAAAAGGGAATTGGGTTTGCCTACATTCAAGGAAAAAGATGCGATTTACACCTATCATTTCTATCATTTATTGCAACGCGCCAAGAACATTTACTTGCTTTACAACACTGAAAGCGAAGGCTTGGATGCAGGCGAAAAAAGTCGTTTTATCACCCAATTGGAAGTGGAGAAACAACCCAAACATACACTTTCCCACGAGATTTATAATGCAGTTTTGCCCGAAACGGCTTATCAGCCAATGGTAATTCCAAAATCACAGGCAGTAATGTTGCGATTGAAGGAAATTGCCGAAAAAGGATTTTCTCCATCAGCCTTGACAAGTTATATCCGAAATCCAATTGATTTTTATTTCCAAAAGATTTTGCGCATCAGTGAAGTCGAGGAAGTCGAGGAAAATATTGCCTTGAATACTTTGGGGACTATTATTCACGAAACCTTGGAAGCATTATATGCTCCATTTATTGGAAAGTTTTTATCCGAAACTGACATTTCAAACTGTTTCAAATTGTTGGATGCCGAAGTTTTGAAGCAATTCAAATTGGTTTATAAAGAAGGCGAAATCAAAAAAGGGCGAAACTTGCTGGCTTTTGAAGTGGCAAAACGAAATGTCTTCAATTTTCTGAAAGTTGAATTGGAACGCATCAAAAATGGTGATGCCGTCAAGATTTTGGAACTTGAAAAAACTTTTGAAAGAAAGTTGGAACATCCGAGTTTGCCTTTCCCGGTTTTAATCAAGGGGAATGTGGACAGGATTGAAGAGTGCAACGGAGTTATCAGGATTATCGATTATAAAACGGGTAAAGTCGAAAAGCCCAATGTTACTCTAAAATCATGGAAAGGCCTAACGGCAGAAATCAAAAACGATAAAATTATCCAGGTTTTGGCCTATGCTTATATGTATGAAAACGAAGTAAATGGAAAGCCAATTGAAGCCGGAATTATTTCTTTCAAAAACTTGAAATCCGGATTTTTACCATTTAATTTCAAAGATGGTAAAGTGGAAAATGCTATAATTGGTAAAGAAATTCTATCCAATTATTTGGAACAAATGGTTTTGTTGTTGAATGAAATTTTGGATAAAGAAATCCCTTTTGAGGAGAAAATTTAACCATTTAGTTTAGCATAAACTTTTATTCTGTCATTTCGATAAAAGTTTAAACCTCTTTAAAAAACTCTAATAATACATTTTTCAATTCTTCTCGATTTTCAAGGTGACTCATGTGACCGTCAGGAAAAGTGACAAGTTTTGCAGTGGTATTTTCAATTTGTTTCAAGCCGTCTTCATAATTCAAAACGGGGTCTTTTTTCCCTAAAATAAACAAGATTGGATAAGTAGCGGAGCGCAGTAAAGTTTCTCTGTCTTTTCTGATTTTCATTCCTTCGAGTGAAGCGACGATTCCTTGCAATGGTGTTTTTAAGGCTTCGGCTCTTACTTTTTCGATTTCGTCAACTAATCGTTCCCGATTGTCTGGGTTAAAAAGATTGGCAATGGACAGTCTTACAAACCCAATATAATCTTTCTTCACGGCTTTTATGGCACGATTCCGATTGGTTTTTCGTTCCTCGCTGTCGGCTTTTGAAGTCGAATTCATCAAGACCAAACCTTTTACGATCGCAGGATACAACTCGGCAAAAGCCAAAGCCACGTAACCGCCCATGGAATGCCCGACAAAAATGGCTTTCCGGATTCGCAATTTGGACAAAACCGCTTGAACAGCCTCGGCATTGTCTTCCATGGAATGCACATAACCCAAACATCCTGATTTGCCGTGACCCAATAAATCGATGCTGATGATGCGGTTTTTTTTGTTCCATTCCGGAATTAAATCCTGCCACATTGTTTGGTTTTCCAAAAAACCGTGCAGCAAAACAACGGCACTGCCTTTGCCGGTATCGAAATAGGAGATTTTCGTGTTTTTGTAGTCGATTTGATTCAAAACAGGAATTTTTATTGCAAAAATAAGGCTAAAATTTTTTAAACCACATAAGAAATATAAGTTCATGTAAGAAAATCTTAAAGAGAGTTGATTATTAATTTGTTAAAGAAAATAACTACATTTGAATAAAGATTTTTTAGATATGAGCAAGATTTTAATAACAGGAAACGGATTTGATTTATTCCATCATTTACCAACGAAATACCATCATTTTATTTCTATAATGGAGACTATCGAAAAGTTTCAGCCTAGTAAAGAAGCCACTTTTGGAGATTTGTTCGGAAGAATATTTAAAGATAAATATCTAGATGATTATAATTCTATTATTGATAATTATAATGTTGAACAAATCAAATTTGATAATTCAAAAATTAAACAAATAGATGAATTATTAAAAACCAATCTTTGGTATAAATATTTTAAAACTGTTTTGGAAATTGATACTTGGATTGATTTTGAAATGGAAATTGAATATGTTTTAAATCAATTAGCAATATTTAATAAATATGAAGATAAATCAGTTATTAGAAAAAATTACTTTAGTGATTCATTAATGAAAGAAACTGATTTTGAGATTTTTAATGTATTGACATTTTTTAGTTTCGAAATATTTAAATTAAAGGAAGAATATATTAATGTAAGGAAGGGTAGTATTAACTTTAAAAAAATAATTGAAGATTTAGCGAAATCATTTGAGGAATTTATTGTGATTTTTAATCGTTATTTAGTTGATATTGTTGGTGTTTTTTATGCTGAAACAAAGGAAAAAATAGAGATTCCATTTCATTTAATGAATGAAATTTACACATTTAATTACACTCCAACTTTGGAAAATATTTATAAAGTAGGTAAGTCTAAAGTGATTTATTTACACGGTGAAATAAATGAAGATTGTGGCAAACAAAATATAGTTCTTGGAATTAGTGAAATGCCAAAAGATGTTAAAGCAAGCAAGATGTTTGATTTCACTAAATATTATCAGAAGGTAAATAAAAACTCTAACAACAAATTTATAGAGATTCCAAAATCAGCAAAAGATATTTTTGATGAAAAAATTTTCTATATTATTGGACATTCTCTTGATGAATCAGACAAAGAATATATTATTGATTTATTTGAGTTTTTAAAGATTGATAAGACTGAGTATTCTAAAATTTGTGTGTTCTATTATAACGCAAAAGATAAAGAAAATAAATGGAAAAATTTATTTAGTATAATAGATAAGAATACGATTCTTGAAATGAATAAGTTTGGTAGGTTGTATTTTGTTGAATTGAAAGCTGAAAATATTAATCGTGAATTTGGTCGAGAAACTTATACTATTTCAGATTCATTTTTCATTTTTTAAAACGGCTCACATTTCTGCAAACCGTTTTAAATCTAAACTCTAAACTCAGAAATCTAAAATTAATTCATCAAACTCTCGATTTCCTCAATTTCAATCGGGATATTTCGCATCAAGTTAAACGGTTCGCCAGTTTCCTGAACTACCAAATTGTCTTCCAATCGAATTCCGAAACCTTCAGCAGGAATGTAGATTCCTGGTTCTACGGTAAAAACCATGTTGGCTTTCATTGGCTCGGTCAAGATTCCGTAATCGTGCGTGTCCAATCCCATGTGGTGGGAAGTTCCGTGCATAAAATATTTTTTGTAAGCAGGCCAATCCGGATTTTCGTTTTGCACGTCGGCTTTGTCCAAAAGTCCTAAACCAAGTAGTTCCGAAGTCATTATTTTGCCCACTTCAAAATGGTATTGTTTCCATAAAGTTCCCGGAACAAGCATTTTGGTTGCTTCGTTTTTCACGCGTAAAACAGCGTTATAAACTTCTTTTTGTCTTTCGTTGAATCTACCAGAAACGGGAATCATTCGCGTCATGTCACTGGAATAATTGGCGTATTCGGCGGCCACGTCCAATAGAATTAAATCGCCTGCCTTGCATTGCTGGTTGTTTTCGATGTAATGCAAAACATTGGCGTTATTTCCCGAAGCAATAATGGGTGTGTAAGCAAAACCTTTGGAACGATTGCGGATGAATTCGTGAATCAATTCGGCTTCAATTTCGTATTCGGTTACGTTTGGTTTTACGAATGACAATAATCTTCTAAAACCTTTTTCAGTGATATTACATGCGTTTTGGATTAAATCCAATTCTTCTGTTTCTTTTACGGAACGAATGCGTTGCAATATGGGATTGCTTTTTGCGACAGCGTGTGCAGGATATTTTTCTTTCCACCATTTTACGAAACGGGCTTCGCGAGTTTCGGTTTCTACCGTAGCACGATAATGCTCGTTGGTGTTGATGTAAATCGTGTCGGAATGTGTCATCATTTCGAACAAAACTTTTTCGAAATCCTGCAACCAATGCACGGTTTTTATTCCTGAAACTTCAAAAGCTCGTTCTTTGGTTAATTTTTCGCCTTCCCAAATTGCAATGTGTTCGCTGGTTTCTTTGAGGAACAACATTTCTCTTTGGTTTTCATAAGGTGCGTCCGGAAAAAGCAGTAAAATGCTTTCTTCTTGGTCAACTCCACTTAAATAGAAAATATCGCGGTGTTGTGCAAATGGCAGAGTACTGTCGGCAGAAACGGGATAAATGTCATTGGAATTGAAAATCGCCACGCTTTTTGGCTTCATTTGAGCCGTGAATTTGGCGCGATTTTTTATAAAAAGGTGTCGGTCAATTTGATGGTATTTCATAACAATTAGGGTTATACTTTTGTTTACTCAAAAATAGTAAGTTTAAATCGTTTTTTGTTATGAATTCGTCATAATTTAAATAAAAAACTCAAAACACGGTAGATTAAAATTTACATTTTAAACGGCAGCGTTTTGAGTTTTGTGTTAGAAAGATTGACTTAGAACTGGGCAGTTTCAGTAGAATCTTTCATGGCAGTTGTTGTAGATTTTCCAATTGTTACCGTGTTTTGTACCGCATCAAAATAAGAAGTTCCTACAAATCCTTGGTGTTTTACAGCTTTGAATCCTTGTTTTTGCAAAGCGAATTCTCTTTCCTGTAATTCAGAATAACCTGCCATTCCTCTTTGTTTGTAAGCCATGGACAATTCGAACATGCTGGTGTTTAGTGCATGGAATCCAGCCAAGGTGATGAATTGGAATTTATATCCCATTGCCGCTAAATCTTCCCTAAATGTTTCCATTTCGGCAACCGATAATTTGGCAGCCCAGTTGAAAGAAGGTGAACAGTTGTAAGCCAACATTTTTCCGGGGAATTTTGCGTGAATTCCTTCGGCAAATTTCCGGGCGTAATCAAGATCTGGATTGCTGGTTTCCATCCAAATCAAGTCGGCATAAGGAGCATAGCTCAATCCACGGTCAATTCCTTGTTCAACACCACAATTTACGTAGAAAAATCCTTCGCCTGTTTTTTCTCCCGTGATGAATTTCGCATCTCTTGGATCGATATCGCTGGTTAATAAGTTAGCGGCATCAGCATCAGTACGGGCAACAACAAGTGTTGGTGTTCCCATAACATCAGCAGCTAATCTGGCAGCAATTAGTTTGTTGATGGCTTCTTGTGTAGGAACCAATACTTTTCCGCCAAGGTGTCCACATTTTTTGGCAGAACTCAATTGATCTTCAAAGTGAACTCCTGCCGCACCAGACTCTATCATCGATTTCATCAATTCAAAAGCATTTAGATTGCCTCCAAAACCAGCTTCGGCATCGGCAACTATGGGAACTAAATAATCTTTTTTGTCAGCTGTTCCGTTTACAACTTGTATTTGGTCTGCACGTAAAAGTGCATTATTGATTCGTTTTACCACCAATGGAACACTGTTTGCAGGATACAAAGATTGGTCAGGATACATTTCTCCAGCAACATTTGCATCAGCGGCAACTTGCCATCCGCTTAAATAAATAGCTTCTAAACCTGCTTCTACTTCTTGAATGGCTTGATTTCCCGTGAGTGCTCCAAGTCCGGCAACGAAATCCTGGGAATTCAATTTGTTCCATAATTTGTTGGCGCCAATTTTTGCAATGGTATGCTCTATTTGATAAGAACCTTGGAGTTTTACCACTTCTTCAGCAGTGTAAGGGCGTTCGATACCTTTCCATCTTGGATTTGTAATCCAATCGGTAACTAATTCTTGAATTCTTGTTTCTGTGGTTTTCATAATTTATTGTTTTTTTGGTGGTTTTTTTTAAATGTATTTGTATCCTGCAATCGTTAAAAAGTCAATGAAATTTGGGTTGACAACCAAAAGGTCTAATAATTGTTCAGCTAATTTGTATTTGCCGTTTTCATATTCTTTGTCGCCAACTAATTTTTTTATTTTTTCAAATTCTTCCATTGCCAAGCGATCATAGTATTTTTCGTTTAACACTTTTCCATCGTCCAATGTCACTTCGTTTTGCAGCCATTGCCATAATTGCGACCTTGAAATTTCTGCGGTAGCGGCATCTTCCATCAAATGATGAATCGCTGCTGCACCTTGTCCGTTCAGCCAAGAAGCTAGATATAGAATGGAAACATTTATGTTTTTTCTAATGCCTTCTTCGGTTATTGTTCCTTTTGGAGCTTCCAGCAAATCAGCTTCGGTAACGTTTACATCTTCTCTTTTTATGTGGATTTGATTTTTTGTTCGCATGTATTTATCAAAAACGTCCATTGCAATAGGCACTAAATCCGGATGTGCTACCCAAGTTCCGTCGTGTCCGTTATTCGCTTCGCGTTCTTTGTCGGCAATTACTTTGTTGAACGCAATTTCATTCGCCTCTTCATCGTTTTTTATCGGAATTTGCGCGGCCATTCCGCCAATGGCATGAATGTTTCTTTTGTGACATCTCTGAATTACTAATTGTGAATAGGCACTCATAAACGGTGAAGTCATCGTCACTTGGTCTCTGTTTGGGACAATAAAAGCAGGATTGTTTCGTAGTTTTTTGATGTAGGAAAAAATATAATCCCATCTTCCGCAATTCAGTCCGACGATATGGTCTCTTAATTCAAAGATGATTTCATCCAATTGAAAACTGGCGGTGATTGTTTCAATTAAAACAGTTACTTTGAATGTTCCGTTTTTTAGTTTTAAATATTCCTCTGAAAATTCCAAAACTTCATTCCACCACCGGGCTTCTAGATAGTTTTCTATTTTTGGAATATAAAAATAGGGTGCCGTTTCGTTTTGCATTAGCTGTTCAAAATTATGAAACGCATACAAACCAAAATCGACCAACGCGCCAGAAGTTTCTTGATTCTCCATCAAAAGATGTCTTTCATTCAAATGCAAACCTCTTGGGCGAACAATTAAAACTGCTGTTTTTTCATTAAGCACATATTTCTTGTTTTTTTTTGTGTCTTCTAAAGTGATGGTTTTGTTTACGGCATCTTTTAGATTTTGTTGGCCTTCCATTAAATTGTTCCAAGTAGGCGATGTGCTGTCTTCAAAATCGGCCATAAATGTTTTTGCGCCAGAATTTAGTGCGTTGATTACCATTTTTCTGTCAACTGGTCCGGTGATTTCAACTCTGCGGTCCAAAAGGTCATTGGGAGTTTTTGACGCTTGCCAATTGCCCTCTCTTATGCTCTTGGTTTCGACGGGAAATGTTGGCAACTCGCCACTATCAAATAATTCTTGTTGTTTTTTTCTTTCTTCTAAAAGAGCCAGTCTTTTTTCGTTAAAATTTTCGTGAAGCAAAGACAAGAAAGTCATGGCTTCGTCGGTCAGGATTTCAGGATACTGCGCTGTGGTTTCATCTGAAAAATTTAACAGATTTGTCGTGTATAATTCTTTTAAATCCATTTTTAGTAGAGTTTAATTTAACAAAAATTTAGTTTCGTTGATAATTTTTAATTATTCAACACTGCAATAGTACAAAAAGTTTTTTACAAAATAAGCGAACGTACGCTAAAAATGAAAAAAATATTTTTTGTGGATTTTATTTTTATTGTTATATTTGATTATTATGAATATAGAAAAGGATTATATCAAGTTAATTTTTGGGCTTAAACTCAAGCAGGCTCGAACAAACAAGAATTTGTCTTTATTTGGCTTGGCTAAAATAACAGACCTTTCGAAGTCGTATTTGAATGAAATTGAAAAGGGAAAAAAATATCCAAAGACGGATAAAATAATTCTTTTGGCTGAAAAATTAGATGTCACTTACGATCATATGGTTTCTTTGAAGCTGGATAATAATCTGGCTCCTATTGGCGAAATCCTGAAATCGGGAATTCTGAAAGAGATTCCGTTGGATCTTTTTGGCATTCAAGAGAATGATTTAATAGATATTATTGCCAATGCGCCGGCGAAGGTCAATGCGTTTATAAGTACCATCATAGAAATTGCCCAACATTACAATTTAACACGCGAAAGTTTTTTCTTGGCATCTTTACGTTCGTACCAAGAAGCCCACAATAATTATTTTGATGATTTAGAACAAAAGGTGCTCTCGTTTTGCAAAGCATTTCATGTCAATATGGAGGCAAAGATTTCTCTAGAGGAATTAAGTGCTATTTTAATAGAAGAATATGGCTATTCAATCAAGGAAATTGCTTTTACTGAAAGGGAGGAATTGGGTGATTTAAGGTCTATTTATGTTCCAAAAAGTAAAACATTATTGTTGTCGACAGAAATTGATGACCATCAAAAAGCATTTATTCTAGCCAAGGAAATTGCGTATAATTATCTTGAAATTACTGAAAGGTTGTATACTTTTAGTTGGATTAAGTTTGATAATTTCGACCAAGTATTGAATAATTTTTATGCTTCATACTTTGCTGGAGCCTTGCTTTTGCCTCGACAATTGTTGATTGACGAGTTGAATTTGTTTTTGGCGAAAACGGATCCAAAACCGCAGGAAATGATTGAGCTGATGGGAAAATTCAATGTTTCTCCTGAATCTTTTTATCAAAGGTTGACTAATATTTTGCCCAAAGATTTTCAATTAAAAAATCTGTTTTTTCTACGGTTGTCGCATCAAATAGGGACAAATACCTATCAAATCAAGAAAGAACTGCACATCACGAATCAGCAAGAACCGCACGCCAACGAGATGAACGAACATTATTGTAGAAGATGGGTTTCCATAAAAACGATGGCAGGCGCATTGAAGCAAAACAAAAAACATTTTTTTGACGCGCAGATTTCTCGCTACGAAAACAGTAATAACGAGTTCTTGGTCTTTTCGTCGGCCACTTTAGATCCTTTCAAGAAAGATTGTTTGAGGAGTATTACGGTGGGGATATTGATTACGCCAGGAATGAAGAAAAAGTTCAAGTTTATCGACAGTCCATCTCTGCAAAAACAGCTGGTGGGTGTTACTTGTGAAACCTGTGCGGTAAAAGATTGTCTTGAAAGAGCATCGGCGCCGATTCATTTAGAGCAAAAGATTAGAAACGAAAAAACCGATTTTATTGTTCAACAATATATGGCTAAATTCAGTTAAATTCAGTTTGTTTTTTAGCAAAAAAGGAATGAAACCTGATTGTTTCATTTTGTGATTTCGTGGAAGTTTTTTTAGGTGGTGGAAATTAATATTTTTTCGAGGAGTTAATTATGGGTTCTTTTTTTATGTATGAAAAACGAGAATGTTCCAAAATGCAAGGCCAATAATGAATCTTTGTTGTTTGTTTAAAACAAGTAAAGAATTATTATAAATAACAACTAAAAGGTTGTGGTTCGTTTCTATTTACTTTATTTTTGTATAAAATTTTATTAAATAATTTATTTCAAATCTTATGGCAAAATCTACGTTGTTGAAGTCGTCAATAGCAAAAAAAGTGGCTATGGCACTTTCTGGAATTTTTCTGATTCTGTTTCTGGCATTACATTTTTTCGTCAATTTGGTTTCGGTTTTTAGTGCCGATTCTTATAATGTGATGTCTCATTTTATGGGTTATAATCCTTTAATCCAATTCGTTATGCAGCCAATATTGGTAGCAGGCGTTGTTTTTCACTTTGTAATGGGTTTTGTGTTGGAGATAAAAAATCGAAGTGCTAGACCAATCGCTTATGTAAAATATGATGGAGCAGCAAATGCTTCATGGGCATCCAGAAACATGATATATTCTGGCTTGGTTGTTTTAGCATTTTTAGTGCTTCATTTCTATGATTTTTGGTTTGCAGAAATGATGTATAAATATGTAAATGTTAACGCAATTGAGGAAACAAGATATTTCCCGGAAATGGTTCACAAATTTGAAAGTCCGGTTCGTACAGGATTTTATTGTGTTGCGTTTATATTGTTGTCCATACATCTTTGGCACGGTTTCACATCCTCTTTGCAATCAATTGGATTTGACAGCAAAATCGGAAAATCATTGCATAAAATATGTCATGCTTTTGCAATTATAGTTCCTTTTGGATTTATTTTCATTGCACTATTTCATCATTTTAATAATTAATATCAATCTATAATGAAACTAGATTCTAAAATACCAGAAGGTCACATTTCACAAAAATGGACTGATTATAAAGATCACCTAAAGTTAGTTGCTCCAAACAACCGACCAAAAATAGATATTATTGTAGTAGGAACTGGATTGGCTGGAGCTTCGGCAGCAGCGTCTTTTGCCGAAATGGGATATAACGTAAAAGCATTTTGTTACCAAGATTCTCCACGTCGTGCACACTCCATCGCTGCACAAGGAGGTATCAATGCGGCCAAAAATTATCAAAATGATGGTGATAGTACGTTCCGTTTGTTTTATGATACCATCAAAGGTGGAGATTACCGCGCTCGTGAGGCAAACGTTCACCGTTTAGCAGAAGTTTCCGGTAATATCATCGATCAATGCGTGGCCCAAGGGGTTCCTTTTGCACGTGATTACGGAGGATATTTGGACAACCGTTCTTTTGGTGGTACACAAGTACAACGTACTTTTTATGCAGCTGGACAAACAGGTCAACAATTGTTGTTGGGAGCTTATTCTTCTTTATCAAGACAAATCGGTTTAGGTAAAGTGGATATGTACAACCGCCACGAAATGTTGGAATTGGTAAAAGTAAACGGTAAAGCTCGCGGAATCATTGCTCGTAACTTGATTACTGGAGAATTAGAAAGACATTCTGCTCACGCCGTAATTATTGCAACAGGAGGATATGGAAACGTATATTTCCTCTCTACCAATGCAATGGGGTCGAATGTAACAGCTGGTTGGAAAGTGCACAAACAAGGTGCTTTGTTCGCCAATCCTTGTTACGTACAAATTCACCCAACTTGTATTCCTGTTCACGGAACCAATCAATCTAAATTGACCTTGATGTCTGAGTCGTTAAGAAACTCTGGACGTATTTGGGTGCCAAAGAAAAAAGAAGATGCCGAAGCGATTCGTGCCGGTAAATTGAAACCAACACAAATTGCCGAAGAAGATAGAGATTACTATTTGGAAAGAAAATATCCGGCATTTGGTAACTTGGTGCCTCGTGATGTGGCTTCAAGAGCAGCAAAAGAAGTTTGCGACGCAGGTCACGGAATTGAAGCTAACGACACCAATGAAGGCGTTTATTTGGATTTCTCCACAGAGATTCAATCTAAAGGAAAACAAACGGCATACGCCAAAGGAAATCACAATCCTTCTCAAGAAGAAATTCTTTCATTGGGAAAAAAATGGTTGGAAGAAAAATACGGTAACTTGTTTACCATGTACCAAAAAATCACGGACGAGAATCCGTATGAAACGCCAATGAAAATTTACCCTGCGGTTCACTACACCATGGGTGGAGTTTGGGTAGATTACAACTTGCAATCTACAATTCCAGGTTGTTTCGTTGCGGGAGAAGCGAATTTCTCTGACCACGGAGCCAATCGTTTGGGAGCTTCGGCTTTGATGCAAGGTTTGGCCGACGGTTATTTCGTATTGCCTTACACGGTTTCTGATTATTTGGCTGATGATATTCGTACAGGAAAAATCTCTACAGATTTACCTGAATTCGTTGAAGCTGAAAAAAACGTAAGAGATTCAATTAATAAATTCCTTTCAAATAATGGAACAAAAACAGTGGATCATTTCCACAAACGTTTAGGTTTGATTATGTGGAACAAAGTAGGAATGGGTCGTAACGAGAAAGGTTTGACAGAGGCCATTTCGGAAATTGCAACTCTTAAAGAAGAATTCTACAAAGACGTTTACGTTCCGGGTAGCGCTGACGAATTGAATCCAGAATTAGAAAAAGCACTTCGTGTTGCCGATTTCATCGAATTGGGACAATTAATGGCCATCGACGGATTGCAACGTAAAGAATCTTGTGGAGGTCACTTTCGTGAAGAATATCAAGATGCCGAAGGGGAAACACTTCGTGACGACGAAAACTTCAAATTTGTGGGTGCTTGGGAATACAAAGGAGACGACATCAGCAAAGAAGAACTTCACAAAGAAGAATTAAAATACGAGTTTATTAAAATAGCCGCAAGAAATTACAAATAAAAAAATTATGAGCGCAGCAAAAAATATCAATATAACCCTTAATATTTGGCGTCAAAAAAACTCCAAAGAAAAGGGAAAAATGGAAACATACAAACTAAATGATGTTTCTACAGCCAGTTCATTTCTGGAAATGTTAGATCAATTGAACGAACAATTAGTAAACGAAAGAAAAGAGCCAATTGCTTTTGATCACGATTGTCGCGAAGGAATTTGCGGTATGTGTTCTTTGTATATCAATGGACGTGCACACGGACCCGATACCGGAATCACCACTTGTCAATTGCACATGAGAATGTTCAATGATGGTGATACTATTGTGGTTGAGCCATGGAGAAGCGCCGCTTTTCCAGTAATTAAAGACTTAGTGGTTGACAGAACTGCTTTTGAAAGAATTCAGCAAGCAGGCGGATTTGTTTCGGTTAATACTTCTGGAAACACTATTGATGCCAATACGATTCTAGTGCCTAAAGATGATGCCGACAAAGCTTTTGAAGCGGCAGCATGCATTGGTTGTGGAGCATGTGTGGCTACTTGTAAAAATGGTTCTGCCATGTTGTTTGTTGGGGCAAAAGTTTCCCAATATGCTTTGTTGCCACAAGGTAAAGTGGAAGCTACAAACCGTGTATTGAACATGGTGCGTCAAATGGACGAAGAAGGTTTTGGTAACTGTACCAATACTGGAGCTTGCGAAATCGAATGTCCAAAAGGAATTTCCCTTGAAAACATCGCTCGCATGAACAGAGAATTTTTGTCAGCCAGTTTGAAATAGTATTTCAAAATAGATTATATCAAAAACGTCCCGAGAAATTGGGACGTTTTTTTGTTTAAAAAAATTCAGTAATTTCATGAAATGAAAATCGCCTTAATCCAATCATCTTTAGTTTGGGAAAACCCAAAAGCCAACCGAAACTATTTCGAAGAAAAAATTAATGCTATCACTGAGAAAATCGATTTGATTGCGCTCCCGGAAATGTTCACCACAGGTTTCACGATGAATCCTGAAGCTGTTACAGAAGCGATGGGAGGCGAAACGGTTTTGTGGCTACAATCTTTGGCAAAAGCTAAAAAAGTCGCCATTACCGGAAGTTTGGTCATCAAGGAAAATAATAATTTCTACAACCGATTGGTCTTTGTTTTTCCGTCAGGAGAAATTCAATTTTATGATAAACGACATTTGTTTTCACTGGCTGGAGAAGACAAAGTCTATACTGCGGGCGACCAAAAACTGATTGTGGATTATTTAGGTTGGAAAATTTGTCCGCTGATTTGTTATGACTTGCGATTTCCGGTTTTTGCCAGAAATGCAGAAGATTATGATGTTTTGATTTACGTTGCCAATTGGCCCAAAACACGTGTCCAAGCTTGGGATATTTTGCTCAAAGCGCGCTCGGTCGAAAATATGTGTTATACCGTTGGTGTAAACAGAATAGGTTTTGACAACAACCATTTCGAACACGTTGGTCATTCGCAAGCGATTGATTTCCTGGGGAATTATGTTTTGGAACCAAAAGAAATAGAAGGTGTTTTCATCGTGGAATTGAGCAAAGAAAAGCTACTTGAAACCAGAAAAAAATTAGGCTTTCTTAATGATCGTGATTCATTTGAATTAAAATCCTGATTGAACGGGCTTCTTCTTTTTGTCTACTTTCTTTTTGGGTTCTGGAGAGTAAGGAATACTCAAATCAAAAACTTGTTCCACATCCCAATTGGCACGAACGTCTACCGCAGTAGAAAAATAAATCACTTCTTCGGCTTGGCGTTTTTCTAGATAATTTCCTGAATCCCATTCCTTGTTTTTGTTGTCGTCATAAATTGCGCGAAGCCAAAATTGCGCAGGCTCAACCAAATTAAATTCGACTTTAGTATTGCTTTCGGAATATTCCTTTGCTAGAACATCTCCTTTTTCATTGCTCAATTCAACAATCACCGGGAAACGTTTTACATTTCTCAAATTCACCACAAGATTTCCATATTCAGCTAAATTCTTTGTGTTTAAAGTATAGGTCAAGGTGTCATTCGACTGTTCCATGTAATCGGTCAAAGCGCCTGGCATAATCTTGAATGTGTATTTCTGGGAAGGTTCACTCTTGAAATCAAAAAACAAACGCTGGTTAAAATCATCGTATTCCGTTTTAAAATCTACTGAAACGGAATCTTTATTGATGATTTTTATTTTTGAATTGTCGAATTTAGTCAATGGTGTAGCTGTTTCCAGAGTAAATCGTTCCCTAAAATTCAAGAAGCCAGCTTGAATTGGGGTAATGTTTATGCTGTCTTTTTTCTGGTCTTTTATTTTAAAAGTAAATTTTCCTTTGTAGTTGTCTTTGGCAAAGGCCAATGCCAACGAATCCACTTTTAAAGGTTTATACCAAACCTGTAAGGAATCTTTTTTCGGGAATTTGGTGGTAATGGACGGTAAAACGGATTCACCATTTTTTAGTGTAATTGTCACTTCATTTGTTTTTCCTTGATAAGGTAAAATCAATCGGTTGCCTGATGCTTGAATTGGCTTGAAAACTTTTAAAGGAAGTACTTCCTTGAATAATTTTAATTCATAAACCGTGTCGTTTGGAATGCTGATAAACTGTTTGTTAAATCCAATTTTGTCTTTTTCGGGATTAAATTTATTATTGGAACCATAATCCTTCATTGCAACAAGAAGGTATTTCCCTGCTTTTAAATTTTCCAGTTTAAAAGTTTTTAAACTATCCAATGTATTGGTGACGTATCTGGGTGCTTCATGATAAACCACGGAGTCCTTAAATTTGTCATTGACCTCATAAAGCATTACGGAAACAAATGATTCAACTTCCTTGTTGTAGGCGTCTTTCACGGTTCCTCCAAGCGTTAAAGAATCGATGTAAGCGCCTGTCGAAAAAATATATTTGAATTGGTTGTATGGATTTCCCTCATTATTATCGGTGATGCTTTGGCCAAAATTGAAGCTATAAGTGGTATTTGGTTTTAGGGTGTCGAGTATTTTAATAGTAAGATATTTGCTTACACTGGTAGGCGTTATCAAGGGTTCATATTTCATTGGTGGCGAAATGATCAATTGCTTGTTCAAGTCTTTTAATTTGATGTATTCGTCAAAAGTTAATTTAATTTCGTTGCCTTTAAAATCCGTGCTAAAGTTTTTGGGAAAACTAATTTTCAATTCAGGACCCAATGTGTCTTTCAAGCCGCCAGTGATACTGCCTCTTTTGGCACAACTTGCCATTGCCAAAACCAGTAGAAACAGAATATATTTAAAGTTGTTTTTCAACATAATGAATTAATATTTAGAAGCTACAAAATAACAATTATATTCGCTGTAAAAGAAATCTTTTAAAAATAATTCTACATTCCATTTTGTCATCTTGAGCGCAGTCGAAGGAAGGAGTTATTTCCAACTGTTTACCCTGGATTTTGAGGTGAACTCCGCCACGAGAGTATGTCGTTTTCATCTGGGCTAAAAATGATTGGCATTTCAAAAAAAATATTGCTACCTCACTAATCCTTTCGTGACAGCATTTTTGAAATAGTTTAAACACAAACAAGCACCCGTGAGAGTGCTTGTTTAAAATTAGTGATACTCGTTCTTGTTCGCTTAGAATGTGTTATTTTGAACCCAAAGAGTCATGTGTTTTTTTTACATTAGATGAATAGAAAGTTTTATTCTTTTATGCAATAAACATTATATCTCTTTTGATTTTGTCTTATTTGGGTTGACCGGGCTTAATAATTTATTCTAAATTGCTCAATATTTTTATTGTACAATCCATTTTAGTTCCTTTTTAGCTTTAGCATCAATAATATCTATGATATATATACCTGGAGTAATGTTTTGTAAAACTTGAACTTGCATACCATCGGTTGTAGGGGTTAATGTTACGGGAATTTTTTGACCTAGAAAATTATATAAATTTACAACGGAGGTGTTTGACACGCCCATAATCATAAAATTTTGCTGACCTGCTTTTATCGGGTTTGGATACATTACCACTCTTTTGCTATAAGTTGGGACGCCAAGATTCTGGTTATTAAAGGCTCCTATTTGTGGCGATGAAACAACACGATTATTGCCAATAAAATCTTGGGTTACCTCAGACAAGTATATACCAGGAAGTGAAACTGCAGTTTGGTAGTTTGTGGCATTGGTTTGACCTGAGTTGACAAAGTTAGGATCAAGATTAAGGCTGTTGGCATCTTTGGCAGCAATCAAAGGTAGTGCAGTTACATTGGCGTTATTGTAGCGTCCGAGCACCCCACCTGTTCCAGATACATAATAGTTGTTGTAGTCTAATGTTAGGTTTGTATTTACAGCATAATTGAACCATCCCGCATAATGACTGCCGCTAGCGGTACCGTTGTTTGAACGTTCATTTAAAAAAATGTTATTTCTAAAGTTTCTTACATTTGATGAAGAATTACTCCATAAAGCATAGCTGGAAGCGGAACCAGATATTGGTGTTCCGCTTATTGAAACGGTATTGAAATATAGATTGTTATTATTACTAGCTGCTCCTGTTTCATAAATTCCATATAGGGTTGTTTCAGTGTTGCCTCCTAATGATATAATGTTGTTGGTATAATTTGCGGCTCCCGAATTGATACAAATGCCATACACTTTGGCAGCAGTAGATGCATCATCAACTCGCAATCCGTGAATATAATTACGAGAAACTGTACTAGTTGTCGTTCCTCCATTAAAATATAATCCATATACTAATCCTGCAAAATCATTCTTGGTATTAAGAATAGCATAGATTACATTTTGGCTAATGGTATTAGAAACAGCAGTTGTGTTATTTAAAACGATACCTGCTGCTGAGGCTGTGTTTAACATTGTTGTATTGGCATTGGCAATGCGCAAATCGTGAATTAAATTATTAACAATGGTCATAGTGCCAGATAGCACAGCCACACCATTTATCAAACCTTGAATTGAGGGTTGTAAGTTGGTTGTTCCGTTAGTTAAATTTGCTATGCTGTTGTCTGATATTTCAACGATATTACTACCTTGACTATAGATGCCGTAAACAGTTTGAGTTGAAGAATTTCCAGTAGCTAGGGAACTTGCCATTATGCTGTTTGACACCTCCGAATTACCAATATTATTATTCTTGATGACAGTATCACCTGTTCCAGTTTTATAGATTCCCCAAAAATTTGAAGAATAATCATCAATCGACGCAGCGGTTTTTATAGAGGCTACCGTATTATTATGACAGTTCACGATGGCGCCAGAACCAAGGTAAATTCCATAGAAATTCGCATTGTTGTTTCCTCCAGTGTAGATTATTTTCTCTGTTCCCAATTCAGCTCCAATAGTATTACCAGTCAAAGTGCCAATATTCACTAAACCACTATTGATCCATATACCATACCAAGCCGCAGAACTTGAATTCGACCAGTTAAAATTACTAATGGTATTGCCTTGTATGTTACTTGCCTCAGTGCCATTAGCACTAAGGTAAATTGCTGCAAAACTATTGTTTTGCAAATTTGTTTTCTCCCAAGGATTTCCTTCACAATTTGGTCCAGTTCCTCCAATAAAATTTCCAGAAACCGTGAAATTACCCCCAGATGCGTTAAAGATATTTATAACTCTATAATCAGAAGCAATAGTTGTTGGCACGAAAGAAGTAGTTTCATAAAAGCTGTTGTTTAAAATACTCCAATCTTTAGAATGACTCCTAATGTGAATGCCGTAGGAAGCTGCTCCATGTTTTAAAAAATCATAGATTTTGTTATCCCTTATGGTATTGTTTGTGTTTTCTTTACCACTTGTGCCAAAAGAATATATTGCATTTATTGGCCTAGACAAATCAGTTCCCGCATGGGTTATACTGTTGTTGGATATTGTGTTGTTGTTATTTCCTGCTGTCGCCGTAGACTCTGCAAATGTTATAATTCCCAGACCGGCATTTGTTATAGCTGTTTGAGTCGGGGAGCCCAATATTTTACAATTCGTTATGGTGTTTGAACTTGCACCATTACGGAAAATAATGGTGGTTGCAGATGTAGCAGTGTTACTGTTGCTTAAAGTTAGACTGTTACCGTCGCTATTCAAGCCATCAATAGTTACATTAGTTGCGCCATTAAGATTTATTAAGGCTCCTGCAATGCTTCCGCCAATTATCGTTGAGGCACCTCCATTGGGAACAATCTTAACTGAGTTGTAAAGACCGCTGCCTCCTGCATTTAATGTTGCAGTCGTGGTTAAAGATGTGTTTCCATTAACAGATATTGTAATGTCACCTTTGTGCGTTCCTGAATTAATAGCATCGAATACTTCGTTGAGGGTTGCATAATTACCAGTGGCATCCCCTTCGGTGGCAGTAATGCTCATACGCTGTGAAACTGGATATTGAAATGCACCCATCGCAGGTAGAGTCCCTCTTGTATTATTGGCAAAGTCAATGGTTATATTGGTTCCCGAAATTCCTGAAAGAATGGCCTCCGAGGGCATATAATTTGAAGCATTGGCCCCTCCTGCATTGGCAAAAAGAGGTTTGGCACTTAAACTAAAACCATCTTTGTCAGTAACCAAAGGTAAAGCGCTAACATTTAAATTGTTATAACGGCCTAAAGTTCCACCTGTCCCAGAAACAAAGTAGTTGTTGTAATCAAGGGTTAGTAAATTATTTGACGTGTAATTAAACCAAGCAGCATAATGGCCACCAGTTGCTGAACTTGAGTTGGAACGCTCATTGACAAAAATATTATTTCTGAAATCACGAGCAAAATTGTTATAACGACTAAAAAGTGCATAACTATTCAATGCTCCTGCCGAAGCTTGACCTGAAAGGTATACAGTATTAAAATATAAATTTGTACCACCAGTGCCACTAGCTCTGTCATCAATACCATAAACGTTAGTTTGAGTATAGCAATCAATGGCTACAATGTTATTATTGTAGTTTGTTTTTCCGGAACCTGATAATATTCCATAAATGTTTGCATTGGTTGATTGATTATTCACACTAAGGCCATGAATGAAATTTCTGGAAACTATATTGTGATTTGTGGCAGTAGGCCCCAAGAAACAAATTCCATTAACTGCTCCAACAAAATTGGGGTTGTCGTTATTAATGTTATATATGGTGTTTCGTGAATAATCAAAATTTTGAAGCGTTCCTTGATTTAAAGAACAGTAAATACCTGCTGCGGATGGAAAATTTGTATTGTTCAGACTGTTACTTCCTAAATTATTAGCATTTGAGATTTTTAAACCATGGATTGTATTATTTAACACTTGTTGTCCATCAAGGATTCCTATAACGTATCCTTGAGTACTTACATTGTCATTCGTTGTTCCATTAGTTAAATTGGCAATAGTATTACCCGATGTGATAGAGCCTCTTCTTATGCCACAAACGGTTTGAGCATTGGCTGTGGCTGGTGAGCTTGCAAAAATACTATTTGGGGTAGTTGTACTACCAATTGTATTATTTGTAAAATTTAAATCAAGTGTAGCGCCATACAGTCCCCAAAAATTAACAGCATGTCCTGGATCAGTAGTTGCAGTTGTTATACTACCAACTGTGTTGTTTTGACAAACTACTTTATTGGCTGACTGATATAAATTAATACCGTAAAAATTGGCATTGGTTGCCCCACTTTCAAAAGTTATACTCCCTGTTCCAGTGACAGAACCAACTTTATTACCGTTGATAGTGCCTACATTAACATTTCCGCCAGTAACACTGATACCCGACCAATCTGCATTACCAGAGTTAGACCAGTTAAAATTAGCAATGGTGTTTTCCTCAATGTTTGTGGCAGTGGTAGTTCCCGCTTTTACATATATGGCATAAAAAGCATTATTAGTGGCATTTGTTTTTATCCAAGGAGTTCCTCCACAATTGGGTTCGCTTCCTCCAAAATAATTATTAGATATCGTATAATTGTTACCTATACTACCAGTATCATTAACATTGGTGTTTGAAATAGAAATTAATCGTATTTCTTTGTCCATAGTAAGTGTTAATGGCGTAGTTTGATAAAAACTATTTCCAGTAATCGTCCAATCAGGACTATAGTCATTTAAATGAATCGCATACGTTTTGGTATGGTTAAGCACTTCATAATCTTCTATAAAATCAAATATTCTGTTATTAATTATGGCGTTATTAGCATTTGGCTGTACGCTACTTGATCCGTAGGAAAAAATGACCATCCCTGGTTTTTTGGAAAAATATGGACTGGTTGTTACGCCCGAAATGTCGCAGTTGCTAATAGTATTATTGCTATTCCCTCCTGTTTTGAATGAAATAACTGCGGCTATTAAATTTAAATTACCTAATTGATTCCAAGGTGACGCTCCTTTGATAGTGCAATTTGTGATTGTGTTCGAATTGGCTCCACCTGTAAAACCAATAACCTGTGAGCCTTCTGCATACCATGAATTTATTAAAGCAAGACTATTTCCTCCAGAATTTAACCCGTCAATAGTTACGTTATCAGCTCCATTCAACAAAATCAACGTTCCAGTTAAGTTTGCAGAAATGGTACGACTACCCGATGGTTTGATTAAAATTGAAGTGTAGTTTGCACTTCCACTTCCACTTGCATTGAGGGTAGCTTGATTAGTTTGATTTACATCGGCGGTTATTTCAATTGTTATGTCGCCTTTGTGTGTTCCGTTATTAATGGAAGTAAACGCGGTTGTCAAATCGGTATAACTAGTGGGGCCGGTTGTTCCTGATGAAGCAGAAATGCTTACTTGGGCTTGTACAATGGTGTTTAGCAGTAATACTAAAATAAATGCAAGAAATTTGTGTGTAGGTTTGTTTGTCATATCGATATGATTAAAATTTGGTACCACAAATTTCGAAACATAATAAATTCTTACACTAAACTAGGCCTAATACTATTCTCATAGTATAAAAAAAGGGTCTCATATTTTTCTCATCATTTTTTCATAATGTGTTGAAAAACATTGTTTAGGCTAATTACAACTCTAAGAGAAATTGTTGTAAATTGATGTGGTCTTCTAATTTTAATTTTTTTCGGATATTGCTTCTGGCATTGTCAATTGTGCCCACAGTACGATTAGTTAACGTGGCTATTTCCTTAGTTGAAATATTAAGTCGCATTAAGGCACACAAGCGTATTTCGGTCGGGGTTAAATCAGGAGCAATTTTTTTAATATTGGTAAAAAATTCTTCGTATACACTTGTAAAACGGGTTTCAAATTCGTCTATGAATGATTTTGAATTTTGGGTGTTTAATTTTCTTTTTAAATCGGTAAACTTTGAGTGATGCGATTCTGGCAAGTCATTTATAATTTGCTGTAACTCCTGTTTCATCCAGTCTTTTGTGTTTTGAATAGAAGCATTTTTCAAGGAATCAATGAGCAGTGCTTTCGATTTAAGTTCTAAATCGTAGCTTATTTTTTGTTTTTCAAGTTTTAATCTTTCGTTATAAATCGCATTTTTTTTGTTTCTATAGAAAAAAACAACACTCAAAATCAGCAAAAACAAACTTGATATAAATGCAATTAGATATTGCATGGCTCTCCCTTTTTGTAACAACAATTCGTATTGATTATTCTTTATTAAATTTTGTTCTCTTTCCTTGCTTAATTCCCACTCGATAATAACACTTCGAGGCAAGTCGCCCGTAAAGGATTGTTTGTTTTCAACATACTTCCTAAAGTATTTGTCTGAAAGAGCCTGTTTGCCCAAAGCTTTGTAGGATTTGCTCAAGCATTCATACAGTTCTGTGTTGATTTTAGTATTGTCAAATTCGGCTGCCTTCACTTCGGCTGCTAAAAGTTGTGCTATTGCCAGGTCGTATTTTTTTTGTGAAAAATAAACTTCGGAGCGGTTAATTTGATTAATCAATAGGCCAAATCCAATATTTAATTCAACACATATAGCATCCGAAGCGTCATAAAAGTTTAAAGCTTCCTGAAAATTAAGTTGCTTTGTTTTCAAATTACCAAGATTACTGAAAGTTTGGGCCATAATGCCTCTCAAATTTTTTTCTTTCGCTTTAAGTAAAACCCTGTTGTAAATATTTTCGGCTTTTTCTAAATCCCCGGTCTTCTTTAGTATAATGCCGGCTGTATTGAGTTGATCTATTGTTGAATTTTCAATGCCAACGAGATTAATTGCTTTATTAATAAATTCTGAAGCTTTTTCTAAATAGTCCATATTTAGATACATCGTGGCCAGGTTTTGGTATAATGTACTCAAATTTTTCTTGTCTTGACGACTTGCAATTTCGATGGCATGATGATAGTTAACCGCAGCTTTAAAGTATTGTCCATTCAAGTCGGCTAAATTGGCTTTATTGGAAAAGTAGGATAATTTCAGCCATTGCGTGGTATCTGTTTCAATTGCTTGTTCTAAAATTTTTAGATATTTGGACAAGCTGTCTTTTTCCTTCAGGAAATTATAATGGCTGGCGAGTATGGCTCCTGCAATGCCACGAGTGCTTTTAAATGTTTTGGCGTATGAGGAATGCAACAAGAAATTTGCCATTTTTTCAGCGGCCGTATAATACTCGGAGTGGTATAGTTCATCATTTAAAAGTCTAGCCGTTTGTTCATCCAATCCGTTGGGTTGTTTACAAAGTTCTTCCACCTTAAGTATGAGCCATTTTTCGGCCTCCACTTGATTTTTATATGGTGTTTTTATCACATCGACAAGAAATTTGTAGCGCTTAGTCGTAGGTTGCTTTCTAAAGTAAGTCTCAGTGGTTTTGTTGTTAAAGTCCTGCCTAGAAATTTTTGTAGTTGATAAATCTGAAGCGTGTTGTTCTTGACAAGCTATCAGTAAAATAGAGAAAATTCCAACTAATATATGCGATAAAAAACTATAGTATTTCACAAGGTAAATCTTAATATATTACAAAGGAAAATAATTAATTTGCTAAATCATATTTTAACAGTAAAAAAATTTTAGCATTTGATTTGTCAAATATTTTGTTTTGGGATGCAAAAAACGAATAATTGCTCGGTTTTGTAAGATGTAGTTCTCGAAAGAGAGTACGATTTTTTTCCCGCGCTTACTAAACTAGGTTGGAAAACAAACCAAAAAGCTACAACCATAAAACGGATTTCAAATAATTATTGAAAAACCATTTTTTAAATTATCAATTATTGAGCAACAGATGTTGTGGCGTGACTAAACATTTGTTATTCAATTCATATTGGAACGGAGGAATTCACAAAGCTTTTTTACAAGAGGTCATTTTCAAATGAAGCTTTTAAGAACTTATTTCGACCAGAAATAAGGCGTTACGAATGCGCCATCGCCATACAAACAATGCTGATTTTCGCCCCGGGAATTTTTAACAAGGCGTGCGAACAAGCTTCCAGAGTCGAGCCTGTCGTTATGACATCATCAATCAAAAGAAAATGTTTATTGTGGTCTTTTTGGGTAAAATTAACATCAAAAATCGAGTCGATGCCATCGCTGCGATTCAACAAGTTTTTCTTGGATTGGGTTTTGGAATAAATATTTCGGACTAAAAGGTTTGGATTGTAGGGAATAATTAAACTTTCGGAAAGAGCATTTCCAAAATTTGTCACCTGGTTGTAACCTCTTTCTCGAAGTTTTCTTTTGTGCAAAGGCACCGGAATAATTTCATCGACAGATTGGATTGTTACAGAGTTTTTTAAATCTTCGGCATACCATTCGCCAAGAACTGTTCCTATTTGTTCTTGTCCTTTGTATTTCAGGTTGTGAATTAATTCCTGAACAATTCCTTTTTTATGGAAATACAACAACGCCGAGGTATGTTCGACGGGAATTCGGCCGTAAAATTTTTTGAAAGCCTCGTTTTCAGGATTCAAATGATGATTGGTCAGTGGAAGGTTGTGTCGGCAAAGCGTGCAAATCACGTTTTCATTCGATACCAAAAACGAATGACAACCAGCACAAACGGGTGGAAAAAATAGATTGATAATGTTTTTAAACATAAAAAGCCAATTTATTTATAAAAATAGGG
>NZ_PNNA01000099.1 GCF_013823965.1 Flavobacterium sp. | reverse complement strand
AAAATGAAAGTATTAGCCAATGACGGAATTTCAAAAAGTGGAATTCTAGCTTTAGAAAAAGGAGGATTTGAAGTTATAACTACAAAAGTGGCTCAAGAACAAGTAGCTAATTTTGTAAACGAAAACAATGTAAGCGTGGTATTGGTAAGAAGTGCAACCAAAGTTCGAAAAGATATTATCGATGCTTGCCCAGGACTGAAAATTATTGGCCGTGGTGGAGTTGGAATGGACAATATTGATGTTGATTATGCAAAAAGCAAAGGAATTCACGTGATTAACACGCCAGCTTCTTCATCAGAATCTGTGGCTGAATTAGTTTTTGCACATTTATTTTCAGGAGTTCGTTTCTTGCATGATTCTAACAGAAATATGCCGCTTGAAGGCGACACCAACTTCGACGGTTTGAAAAAAGCGTATGCCAACGGAATCGAATTGAGAGGTAAAACTCTTGGAATTGTTGGAATTGGACGTATTGGTCAAGCTACCGCAAAAATGGCGCTTGGTTTAGGAATGAAAGTTATCGCTGCCGATAGTTTCATCCCGCAAGTAGATGTAAAAGTGGAATTTTTCGACGGACAATCCATCACGACTACAATTGTTTCCCAATCATTGGAATCCTTGTTTAAAGAAGCTGATTTTATCACATTGCACGTTCCTGCCCAAGACGGTTATATCGTTGACGAAGCAGCATTGGCAACAATGAAAGATGGCGTTGGAATCGTAAACTGTGCTCGTGGCGGCGTAATTGATGAAGTTGCTTTGATAAAAGCTTTGGATTCTGGAAAAGTTGCTTTTGCAGGATTAGACGTTTTTGAAAGCGAACCAAAACCAGAAATGACAATTCTAATGCATCCAAAAATATCGTTGACGCCACATATTGGAGCAGCAACAGGTGAAGCACAAGACAGAATTGGAACCGAATTAGCACAACAAATCATTAGCATATTGGGTTAATTACCAAAACTATAAAGCAAGAGGCTGTCCTGAAAAAGACAGCCTTTTTTTATGTTAAAAAGGCATCAAGCAATCATTTATTTTTGTAAATTTAATGTTCATTCTTTATGTCATGAAAAATAGTATTTACATATTCGCAATATTTCTCTTGGCAATTCTGGGCTGCAACACCACAAAGTCGACTATGACAAGTTCTGACAAAGCATTGAAAACCCAAAATGACACCATTAGAATTGCCAATGATGAACTGCAATATGAAGTCATCATCATCGATCCCGGCTTTAGTTCTTGGCTTGCCAGCAGAGCTTATCCGCGATGGTATCATTCCCAATCGTATTTGGAAAATAAAAATCAAATTTATGTAGGCGAATGGAACAGGCGTGTTTTGCAACCTCAGCAATACAGTCCTAATTTATATGAAATGACCATCGATTACCAGCCAAATATTGACTATGGCTACGAAGTGAATTATTTAATTTACAATTACATGATTTATTTTCAAAATACCTATAAACAAAAACTGAATGGCTACGTTCCAACGAGATAATCTCACTATATTTGCTATCATTTGAAACAGAGATGGAGAAATTAAAAAAACGTTGGGGAATTTCCTCGAATTTTCAACTTGTAATTATTTTTGTGGTTTTTGCCATAAATGGTTCATTGTCTGCAAAAATTTCTGGTTTTGCTATGAATTATTTTGGGATAAATAATGAAAACACTCATTGGATACCTTATTATATAATCCTGATTCTTTTAGTTCTGCCCTTGTATCCCTTTATGTTAATGTTCTTTGGCTATCTTTTTGGACAGTCAAAATTCTTTTTTCCGTTTTCAAAAAAAATGTTGAAAAGTATGGGATTGAGATTCTTCTTCAGAGAAGAAAAAAAGTAAATTAAATTTTCCTTTTTATCCAATAATTGTAAATCCAAGTCAATGTAAATGTGGGTATAAAATCCGAAAAAGGAAAAATTTCTTCCAGAAAAGCAACAGTTCCACCCACTTTTCCAACAGTCCCTTTGTACATCCAGGTCATCAAAAATCCAGCCAATGGCGCCCAAACCACATCCGAAAATTCGCCTAAAAACGGAACCGTGAAGGATAACATTCCAATTCCGTCAAATAACAATCCTAGAAAAAGATTTCTGTTTTTGTGGTCAATTTGTTCCAATTGAATTTCTTCATTCATTTCATTAAATTTTCAAAACAAAGATACAAATCCAATGCCAAAAGAAATTAGAAGGTTGAAATTAGCGTTGGGAGTGAACTAAAACCCTTAAAATATTTCCCCAATAATAACCAAAATCTTTGTTTCTTTGTAAAAACTGTTCCAATTCATGATACAAGCAAAAAACATTCATAAATATTACGACCAACTTCACGTACTCAAAGGAGTTGATTTGCATATTCAAAAAAGCGAAATTGTTTCCATAGTAGGCGCTTCGGGTGCCGGAAAAACGACGCTTTTGCAAATTCTTGGAACATTGGACAAACCAACAATTGAAAACGGGATAGAATTAAAAATCAATGGTCAAGACATTTTGACGATGAACGACAAAACCTTGTCCAAATTCAGAAATTTAAATTTAGGTTTCATCTTTCAGTTTCACCAATTATTGCCAGAATTCACGGCTTTGGAAAATGTTTGCATTCCCGCTTACATAGCCAATAAATCCAGCCACGAAACGGAAACTGAGGCCAAAAGATTACTGGAATACCTTGGTCTTTCGCATCGAATAAACCACAAACCCAATGAACTTTCCGGCGGAGAACAACAACGTGTTGCCGTTGCAAGAGCGCTAATCAATAAACCAGCAATCATTTTTGCCGACGAACCTTCGGGAAATCTTGACACACATTCTGCCGAAAATTTGCACCAATTGTTTTTTAAACTGCGTGACGAATTTGGGCAAACTTTCGTGATTGTAACCCACAACGAAGAATTGGCCAATATGGCTGACCGAAAACTGGTAATGGTCGATGGATTAATCAGTTAGCAGTTTTTAGATTACAGTTTTCAGTTTTCAGTAAACAGATAAATCTTTTTAATCAGTATTTTTTTTTCAACTCGAAGTGAAATTTTTTTCTCAAAAAAGCAATATAAAATGACGTTTGTTTTGTCAGGTTGAGCGCAGTCGAAACCCTACTCAAATAAAAACGTCAATGATAGCACAGTCGAGAGAAGCAAATCCATTTCATTCACCTATTGTACATGAATTCATCCGAACTCAAATCATTTCTTGACGAAAAAGTCATCCAGTACAACACGTTAGATTTCATTGAAAGTGATCCAGTCCAGATTCCGCATTTGTTTTCGCAAAAAGAAGACATTGAAATTGCCGGTTTTTTGAGCGCTACCATTGCTTGGGGCAATCGCAAAATGATTATCAAAAATTCCCACAAGATGATGGATTTGATGGGAAATTCGCCATATGATTTTGTGATGTCGCATACCGAAAATGATTTGGAACGATTGGAATCTTTTGTTCACAGAACATTCAACGGACAAGACTTTGCCTGTTTTATCAGAAGCTTGCAGCATATTTACAAAAACCACAATGGACTTGAAGCCGTTTTTGCTCAACACCAAGAATCGAATTCGATGCAAAAAAGCATTTCTGAATTCAAGAAAGTATTCTTCGAAATTCCGCATCAAAACCGAACCCTGAAACACATTTCTGACCCAATGAATGGTTCCGCGGCGAAACGAATTAACATGATGTTAAGGTGGTTTTGTCGCCAAGACAACAAAGGCGTTGATTTGGGCATCTGGAAAAACATTTCGCCTTCACTCCTATCTTGTCCTCTCGATGTGCATTCTGGCAATGTGGCTCGAAAATTAGGTTTGCTGGCCCGAAAACAAAACGACGGAAAAGCAGTAACAGAACTCGACTCCAAACTCCGTGAACTCGACCCGATTGACCCCGTGAAATATGATTTTGCCTTGTTTGGATTGGGTGTTTTCGAAGGGTTTTGATATTAAAAAAATCTTTTTTAATGGATTATCTTGACTTTCATTTTCAAAAAACGCTTTTTTAAATTGAAAATATGGAATCTGTTTCATTTTTCATCAAACAGAATTAGTGACAAATTCATCCAGTCAGAAATTCCGAACACAACAACATCACTTAAAAAGTAGGGCTTTATAAACATATTAATGCTGAATCCTTTTTTGAACAGATTTTACATCACTTGAATCTGAGGCTGTTTTTTTTATCAAATATGAAAGAAAATCAAACCAAATTAAGGAATTGAAAAATCCCAAATACACCTAGAAAGTTCTTTAAAAAAATTCCTCTCTTTCTTTTTAAACCAAATAAAATTTAGATTTTAAGGCATCGCTATCTTTGTTAAAAACTGTAATCTTAAACTTATTTTTATTTGATTTTATGTACTTTATCTATATTTTTTGCTTTTTATCGATTATTTATACAATATTTTATATTATATTTGAATACTGATTAGTCTTACTAAATTAAAATTAAGAATACAGAACTGGCACAAAAATAATTATTGTTCAATTTCAAATCATAAGGCAATGAATTCCATTAAAAAAATAGTTTTGGCAGAAGATAATTCGGTTCTATCCTTATTATTGAAATTCAGATTAGAAAAAGAAGGATACCAACTACTGATTGCTGTAGACGGAAAACAAGCAATTGAATTAATAGAAGAGCACAATCCGGAATTAATTTTGACTGATATCATGATGCCCTTTGTCAGTGGACTGGAGGTTATAAGCCACGTAAGAAACAAATTGAATCTGCAAACTCCAATCATAGTTTTTTCGTCGGCTGGACAAGAAGAAATCGTCCTTAAGGCATTTGATCTGGGGGCTACAGACTTTATGAGTAAACCTTTTAGTCCTCACGAATTAGTAATCAGGGTCAAAAGATTATTGATTTAGCACTTGAAAAATTAAATTAAGCTCCCAAAGCTATGAACTATATCCTACAAATTCAAGAGTATTTAAAATACTCATCATCTCTAATCCAATTGACTTGGGTTCTGAGTGGTATTTTTTCCATTTTTATTGTAGCGCTAACAATTTATCTTAAATATTTAAGAAATCATTTAAGAGTTAACGAAAAGATAAAAGCAAAATATCAAAAAGATTATGAATCGCAACTGGTAACCTATTTGTACGCAGGAAATGAAGATGAATCCTTTAGTCCGGTACAACAATCAATTATTAATGAATTAAAAGAATGCATCGCTGACCCTTTTAAAAGAAAAATTATTGTTTCGACACTATTGAAGTTGCGAAATGAAATTTCTGGCGAAATGGGCGAATCTATTGACAAACTTTATGTCAAATTAGGTCTTTTACGCTATTCATTGGCCAAGTTGAGAGATAAAAAATGGGATGTTATCGCCATTGGAATCCGGGAACTTACTCAATTTAAAATAAAGGCGGTTCATAAAATAATCATGAACAACATCAACCATCCCAAAAGAGAGGTTCGCAAAGAAATGCAATTATACTTGGTTCATTTATATGCTTTCAAGGGACTTGAGTTTTTGGATGTTTTGGAAACCTCCTTATCTGAATGGGATCAAATTCAGTTGTTGGAAGTCCTTCTGCTCAACAATGAAACACAAATTGCAGACATCAAACCGTGGTTAAAATCTCCCAATGATTCTGTGGTTATTTTCACTTTAAAACTGGCTAAAGTGTACAACCAATTTGAAGCAAAAGATGAACTCATCGAATTACTGAATCATAAGAGTCCGGAAGTACGAACAAATGCCATTTCAGCATTAAGACACCTGAACGTATTTGAAGCTAAAAACATATTGAAAGACAATTTTAATGACCGCAGTCTAGAGGAACAAATCGCTTTTCTTAAAATGATGGAAAATGTATATGAGAACAGCGACAAACCATTTTTAGTGGAACACATAAATCACAAAAATTTTGAAATCAAGTTATTGATAATGGAAATTCTGAAAAACATCAATTTTGAAGAATACACATTATATGAGGCCGAATTAAGAAAACCAATAACTGCCTAAAACCAATCGACCATGAATACAAGTACTGTACAAATCATAATGTCAATCATTCATTATTTCTTCCTTGTTTTTTCATTTTTTGCCATTCTTTCCTATGTCGTATTAGCGATAATTTCAGCTATCGAAACAATCGAATACGTAAAGAAAAACAGTTTTGTCAATTACAAAGAAATATTGTCTTCCACTTTTTCACCTTCCATTTCGATTATTGCACCAGCTTACAATGAAAGTTTAAACATTGTCGAAAATGTGCGTTCCTTATTATCGAGTCATTATGTAAATTATGATGTTATCATCGTAAATGATGGAAGTAAAGACGATAGTTTAAGCAGACTCATTGAAGCCTATGACCTTATTCAAATAGATCATTACATCAATGAACAGATTAAAACAAAACCGCTGCGAAACGGTATTTACAAGTCTACAAATCCTGCTTTTGATAAATTAATAGTGGTTGACAAAGAAAATGGTGGAAAAGCGGACGCCTTGAATATGGGATTGAACATCAGCAAAAACAAATACGTTGCCTGTATTGATGTAGATTGTTTATTATTGGAAGATGCCCTTCAAAAAATGATTAAACCATTCCTGGAAACAACCGATGCCAAAGTAATTGCGGCTGGCGGAGTAATAAGAATCGCTAATTCTTGCACTGTCAAAGACGGTAAATTATTTGATGTCAACTTTCCTAAATCATGGTTGGAGCAAGGACAAATTTTAGAATACCTGAGAGCCTTTTTATTAGGAAGAATGGCTTGGAGCAGACTAAATGGTTTATTGGTAATTTCGGGTGCTTTTGGTTTGTTTGACAAAAAAATTGCCATCAAAGTGGGCGGTTACGACACCAATACCGTAGGAGAAGACATGGAAATCATTGTGCGAATGAGACGCTACATGGAAGACCAAAAACAAAAATACAAAGTAGCCTACATACCCGATCCACTATGCTGGACGGAAGCGCCGGACAATTACAAAACATTTATTTCACAAAGAAACAGATGGACTCGTGGAACTATCGAAACCCTTAAAAAACACCACAAAATAGGGTTCAATCCCAAATATAAAGCGTTGGGACTTATCAGTTATCCTTATTGGTTCTTTTTCGAAAGAATGGCACCAATTATTGAAATTGCCGGTATTATTTATTTTGGGCTGCTCATAGTTTTACAAGAAGTGAGATGGGATTATGCATTTGCATTCCTTATTTTAGCCTATTTATTTTCGGTTCTATTTTCCATTGTTGCCATTGTTTCTGAGGAACTTACCTATCATCAATACAAAAAGAAATCTACAGGACTTAAATTGGTGATGATAGCATTCTTGGAACCTTTTGTCAATCATCCAGCTATTCTATATTCGGCAATCAAAGGAAATATAGATTACTATTTTAACAAAAAAATAGAATGGGGACACATGACAAGAAAAGGAATGACCAAAGCTTAATTAAAGTATAATTCTAAAAAAATGGACATTAAAAAAATTAAAGGCATTTTAAACAATCGCTATTTCGATAATAGTCATGCGTATATCTATTTAACTTTTTCCATTATTATTGCTTTTTGGATATTAAGCCTGTTTGAAATTATTTCTAATGATTCCGAAAACCAGAATATTGGAGTTTCGATAGTCTATAAATTAATGAATGATTTTTGGGCCGGCGTTGTCATCGGATTACTGTTTGTTCCATTATATCTTGTATTTCTCTACATAAAAAAGCCGCTTGAAGTCGTATTCATCAAAGTATTTTTTGCTTTAATACTCATCATTCAGTTTGCCTTGGTAAAATACAGTCTTACCACGCACATCAATCTGGGAGCGGATTTATTGGGTTATTCTTTTGACGATATGTACACCACGGTTACCGCTTCGGAATCGTTGTCCCTGCTTTATTTCCTGCCTTTTATAATAATGCCCCTGCTTTATTTGGGGATAAACTATGTTTTGAAAAAGTTTACCAATGGAAGACAAATTTTTGCAACTTCATTCCTTTTCATAATTATTCTGGGAAGTTTAAAACTCGTTACCCCAGATTCCTCGGCTGCAGTGTTCCAAAACAAACTAAACTTTTTGGCTAAAGACATCATTAATTTCCAAAATGAAAAAAATGAATTGGACATTTCGAATTTAGTCTACAAAAAAGAGTATCCATTGCTGAAACCATTCAAGGAAACAAAAGATGTTTTGGCTCCGTTTTTCAACACGCAAAGCGAAAAACCCAACATCGTGATAATTATGGCCGAAGGTTTGGGCAGTGATTTCATCGGGAACAATTCATACGGAGGTTTTACGCCTTTCCTCGATTCTTTGACTTCAAAATCGCTTTATTGGGAAAATTTCGTCAGCAATACCGGAAGAACTTTTGGCGTGGCATCCTCGCTATTGGCTTCACTTCCTTATGGAGAAAAGGGGTTCTTGGAACAGGGTTCTTTGCCTTCGCACATTTCACTTTTGAGCGTTTTAAAAGCCAATGGTTACACGACTTCCTATTATTGCGGAGACGATTCGAGCTTTGACCGTAAAATAAATTTTCTCGAATACAATCAAATCGATAATGTAACCGATATAAAGAAATTTGGACCCGGTTATGTCAAAACCAAAGAAAATTCAGGAGGTTTTTCTTGGGGATATCCTGATGCCGAAATATTCAGAAAAACATTATCCGAGATTGATGGCAAAAAAACGCCAAGATTGGATGTGATAATGACCTTATCCAATCACGAACCTTTTGATTTCCCTTCGAAAGATGTTTATTTGAAAAAAGTGGATAACATTATGAAAACCAATCCACGCTTGGAAGGTATAAAAGAGGCAGTAGGAACCTACAAAGATATTTTTGCAGCACTTAATTATACAGACACGTCCATCAAAAATTTTATCGAGGCCTATTCCAAAAGACCGGAATATAAAAACACCATTTTCATCATTACTGGTGACCACCGATTGATTCCCGTGCCACAAAAAGATGAATTGTGCCGATTTCACGTTCCATTATTCATTTACAGTCCAATGCTGAAAAAAGCGGAAAAATTCAAATCTGTTTCCTCGCATTGGGATGTAACTCCTAGCCTACTTGCTTTTTTGATGAATAATTACCAGTTCAACAAACTTGAAAAAACAGCTTGGATGGGTGAAGGATTGGACACCGCCAAAGAATTCAGGAACATTCACAAAATCCCTTTAATGAGGTATAAAGGAAGCATCAACGATTATATCTACAAAGATTATTTGTATTCTGGTGGAGAACTTTATAAAATAAACGAGAATTTTGAAACCAATAAAGTCTATGAAGAAAACATTTCCAAAATTATGGCCGATTCTTTAAGCAGTTTCAAAAAATTAAATGCGTATTTGACCAAGAAAAACAAAATTTTTCCGGCTTCGATGAATGTTTATTCGCAACCGGCAGTCCAATTTTCGAAAGCTGAATTAGTCATAATAAAAGACCTGTCCAAAAACTTGAATTTTGACCAAACTTTTCTGGTTGCCAGAGATTTGGCATTCAAAAAAGATTACAAAAAATCAAGATTATTGTGTGATTATATTTTGAATGAAATCCCTAATTATTCAGAAGTGAGAACATTAAAAGGACGAATGTTGGCTTGGGAAGGAAATTATGGAAAAGCAGAATCTGAATTATTGGACGCCATCAAAAGAACCCCTTTTGAAACCGACGCTTATTTAGCGTTAATGGATGTTTACAAATGGTCAAACCAGAATTCAAAAGCAATCGAAATTGGGAAGAAAGCCATAGATTCCGGCATAAAAAACCCTGAAATTAAAGTCAAATTAGCACAAGCATACAAAAGTATTCAAAAAACCTAAATTACAACATCAAGGATATCTCAGCAATTGAATCTGAGAATAAAAACACTTAATTTCAAAAAAATGATTTCAAAAATAGTTACCAAACTGGCTTTTATATTCCTATTTTTATTTGCCTTTCAAATGGTTGGGCAAGAAAAAAAATTCAGTGGAGATCCTGACAGTTCGTTCAAAACGGCTCGAGATTTGGCATTCAACAAGCAACGAAAACAAGCCCAGGATACCCTCGTTTTTATTTTGACAAAATATCCCGATTACCACGACATTCGAGAATTTTTGGGAACTACCTACTCTTGGGACGAAGAATATAAAAAAGCAGGAAAAGAGTTTGCCTATATTTTGGACAAAGATTCCAAACGAAAAAGCACTTGGATAGCTTCCATCAAAAATGATTTATGGGCAAACACGCCTTTTGTAGCGCTGGATAAGTCAAATGATGCCTTGAAATTTTTCCCCAATGATCCCGAAATATTGTACTTGAAAGCGAATGCTTATGAAAAAGCCAAAAATCCTCTGGAAGCCATGAGCACCATTCAATTGGTGTTGGACAAAAATCCCGACAATCAAGAAGCCAAAGATTTTAAAATCAATTTAAACAAATCGCTCAGCCAAAACACTATTGGAATCAATTCTTCGGTGGATATTTATTCGGACACATTTGACCCAATGCAGTACTACACGCTCCGATATGGACGACAAACAAAATACGGAAGCATCATCGCAAAAGTGAATTTGAACAGGAGATTTGGTGAAAATGGCGCCCAATACGAAGTTGACTTGTACCCAAAAATCACCAAGGGACTTTATGCCTACGTCAATTTTGGCTTGGCCAATTCTTTCCTTTTTCCCGAAATGAGATATGGAGCTGAATTATACAAATCTTTGCCTAAAAGCTTTGAAATTTCAGCTGGTTTCCGAACTTTAAAATATGACACATCTACGACAAATATCTACACAGGTTCTGTTGGTTGGTATACCGGGAACAATTATTGGTCCTTTCGTACTTACCTGACTCCTGGAGACTCGGGAACTAGTAAATCCGGTAATTTAATTTTTAGAAAATACCGAAGCGATGCCGACAATTATTTGGAACTTTCAGCAGGTATGGGTTATTCTCCTGAAAATAACCAGAATAATAATATAGGGAATTTTACACAAATTATCGGTTTAAAATCACAAAAAATCAATACTGGATATTATTTTTCTTCCGCCAACAAAAGAAATAATTGGGGAACACAATTTGGAGTGACCCACCAGGAAAAGAGTTTTGACCAAGGGAATTATTTTTGGATTTATACGCTGGCCTTAACTTGGGAAGTAAAATTCAAATAACCCAAACCGTTCGTCATTTAGGTCTTGAAATGAAGTCATTAACATCGTAAATAGGAGTATCCTTAAAAATAACCTACCTTTGCACAAAATTTACGTTTTATGACCACTTTCGAACAATTCAATCTTCCAAAATCAGTACAAAAAGCAATTGATGATTTAGGATTTACCACACCAACTCCTATTCAGGAAAAAACTTTTTCCGTGATAATGTCAGGACGCGATATGATGGGAATTGCACAAACCGGGACTGGTAAAACGTTTGCTTATTTATTGCCTTTATTAAAACTTTACAAGTTTACGCCAACTCATACTCCCAAAATAGTAATCTTGGTTCCAACTCGCGAATTGGTTGTTCAAGTTGTGGAAGAAGTGGAAAAATTGACCAAATACATGTCAGCTCGTACCATTGGTATTTTTGGAGGGGTGAACATCAACACCCAAAAAACCACTGTTTATCAGGGTTGCGATATCTTGGTGGGAACACCTGGACGCGTTATGGATTTAACCTTGGACAATGTTATCCGTTTTGAAGACATGCAAAAATTGGTCATCGACGAATTTGACGAAATGCTCAATTTGGGTTTCCGCACCCAATTGACCGCTATTTTGGCAATGATGCCCAAAAAACGTCAAAACATTCTATTTTCGGCCACAATGACGGACGAAGTGGATAAAGTTTTGGATGATTATTTCGATTATCCTGAAGAAGTGACGCTTTCGCCATCGGGAACACCTTTGGAAAACATCACTCAAATTACTTATAATGTTCCCAACTTCAACACCAAAATCAATTTATTGAAACACTTGTTGCAAACCAATGAGGATATGAGTCGTGTTTTGGTTTTTGTGAACAACAAGAAAATTTCGGATATGGTTCACGAAAGCATTGAAGAAGATTTTGAAGGTCAATTTGGGGTAATCCACTCCAATAAATCTCAAAATTATCGTTTGAGCACGATGGCCGAATTCCAGGAAGGCAACCTTCGCGGAATCATCACCACCGATATCATGGCGAGAGGTTTGGATATTTCCAATATCACGCACGTGGTCAATTTTGAAATGCCGGAACTTCCCGAATTGTATATGCACCGTATTGGTCGTACGGGTCGTGCCGACGCCACGGGAACAGCCATCAGTTTTGTTTCTCCACGCGAAGAAGAATTGAAATTTGCCATTGAAATTTTGATGGAAATGGAACTGGATTACGAAACTTTCCCGGAAGGAGTTGCCATTTCAGACAAACTAATTGGCCCCGAAAAAGACAGACAAGCATTCAAAGTTTTAATAAAAACTAAAAAAATAGAAGGCGATGGCGCTTTTCACGAAAAAAGCAAGAAAAACCAAAAAGTCAATCTGGGTGGTCCTGGCGTAACCAAGAAAAAAACGCACGGTTCAGTCAATAGAAATATGCTTAAAAATCAAGCCAAGAAGCGCAAAAAAAAGTGATCAGTGTTCAGTATTCAGTCGAACACTGTACATTGACCACTAAATATTAAATCTTTGTGAAAACCAAGCAAACCGGTGAACACAATTCTATTTTTTTCCCAGTATCCGCAAGCATTCCCGATTTTTTGTCTCTTTTGAAAATCACGATTTCATTGGTATATTGAAGACCAACCAAAAGAAAATTTCCCGTTGGGTCAATCGTGAAATTTCGAGGACCTTTTCCTAAAACACTGATTCTTTGCACAAATTCCAATTTTCCTTTTCCCAAAATCTTGAAAACCGAAATATCATTGGCAGTTCCTCGATTGGTAGCGTACAAAAACTTTCCATCGGGTGAAATATGAATATCGGCAGCACCAACATCTCCTTTAAAGTCTGATGCAACAACTGTTGTTTCACTCACTTTTTTCAAAATTCCGTCGGCATAACTGAATGAAGTCAAAGTACCGTCCAATTCTTGCAACAAATACACAAATTTCCCGTCTTTGCTGAAGGTTAAATGTCTTGGTCCACTTCCCGACTTAACGTCAAAACTGCTTTTTAGTTTCAAAACTTCCGTTGCCGAATTGGGATTGTATTGGTACACATACACTTTATCGGTTCCTAAATCATTGGCCAAAACATATTTCTTGTCTGGCGAGAAATACACCATATGAGCGTGAGGTGCTTCTTGTCGTTTGGGATTGATACTTTTACCGGTGTGTTGCACTACTTGCTTCACTTCACCAATGCTTCCGTCATTGTTTTTGCCCAAAACTGAAACATTGCCACTCGAATAATTTGCTGTTATTACGTTTTTATCATCATTGATGATATAGCAAGCATTCAGCCCTTTTGGGTCTTGCGAATTCAAAAATTCCAATTTACCGCTTTTTGAATTAAATCCAAAAGCGTTTATTTTGGTTTTTTTGTCGTTTTCACTCACCGAATAAATAAATTTATTGTCGCCGGAAATCGTCAAATAACTTGGATTTAAAACATTTTCGGTGCTATTTTTAAAACTGAAATCACCAGTTTTGGAATCAAATTCATACACATAAATCCCTTTGCTTTCACAACTTTTGGTATAAGTCCCAACGACTAAATTGAGTTTGCTTTCCTGAGCTTGGACGGTCGCTAAAACAAAAACAGAAAGAAAGACGGCATAAATGGTTTTCATAATTGTATAGTATTTGATAATTTAATTCCATTCCTCAAATATAATCTAAATTCCTGCAAAATCTGAAATCCGAATTCCAAAATCTAAAATCAAAATACTATCTTTGACAAACTCGATAACGGAATGCAATTCAAACACCCAGAAATCCTTTATTTCCTCTTTCTATTGGTCATACCAATTCTGGTTCATTTATTTCAATTGCGACGTTTCAAAAAAGAATATTTCACCAATGTTCGTTTTCTGAAAGAGCTTTCCATTCAAACCCGAAAGAGTTCTAAAATCAAAAAATGGTTACTGTTAGCCACGCGTTTGCTTCTTTTGACTTGTATCATTATAGCTTTTGCCCAGCCTTTTTTCAAGGCTAAAGAAGCCAAAAACAATTCCAACGAAATGTATATCGTTTTGGATAATTCCTTTTCGATGCAAGCCAAAGGACAAAAAGGAGAACTGCTAAAAAGAGCCGTTCAGGAATTGCTCGAAAACACTCCCGAAAACCAAACTTTTTCCCTGATTACCAATTCTGAAACGTTTTGGAATACCGATATCAAATCCATTCGAACCGAATTACAAAACCTGAAATACAGCGCTTTACCTTTTCAATTAGAAAGCGCCATGGCGAAGATAAAATCCCGAAAATCAGCCTTTAACAAAGATGTAGTCGTGATTACGGATGCGGTTGGTTTGGAATCGAAACAACTGAAAAGTATCGACAGCAATTTCAACACCTATTTCATTTATCCCGAAGCGGAACAAAAAAACAACGTTTCTATCGACAGTGTTTTTATCCACCAAAATTTAGACGATTTCTATGAAATTGGTTTAAAATTATCTGCTTTTGGCGAAAAAAACAAGGAGATTCCAGTAGCCTTATACAATCAAAACAAACTGATTGCAAAGACTGTAACAAAGCTTGAAACCAAGGACAAAACAATCTATTTTACTATTCCTAAAAAAGATTTTCACGGTTACGCATCCATTACCGACAACGGATTGGAATACGATAATAACTTGTATTTCAGCATTTCAAAGCCTCGTAAAAATAATATTATCAGTATTGGTCAAGCTGAAAAATCTAACTTTTTGTCTCGAATTTATACCAATGATGAATTCAATTTCAACAATTTTGCGATTGAAACTTTAGACTATAATTCGCTTGAAAAACAAAATACTATTGTCCTGAACGAATTGGAAGATATTCCACAAGCTTTGCAGACTACTTTAAAATCTTTTGTCCAAAAAGGCGGAAATCTGATTCTTATTCCATCGGCAAAAACAGCAACGGCGAATATTAATCCGTTTTTGAGAATCTTTGGAAACATCCAATTTCAATCTTTGGAAAACAAGGAAAAATTAATCACAAAAATCAACTTCAACCATCCTTTATTTAGCAGGGTTTTTGAAAATAAAATCAATAATTTCCAATATCCGAAAACCAGAACTTCCTTTAAAATTGTGGGTTCAGCTCCTGCGGTTTTGTATTATGAAGACCAGACTGCATTTTTGACTTCCATCAATAATCCTCTTTCGTCGGTTTATATTTTTACCGCACCAATCAATCTGGAAAATTCTAATTTTCAGCAATCGCCTTTGATTGTTCCTGTTTTTTACAAAATGGGAATCAACAATCAAAACAATGGCGTGAATGCGTTGACCATTGGCAACAACAATCCGTTTTTGGTTGACGAAACTTTGTCAAAAGACGAAATTTTGAAAGTCAGAAACGAAACTGAAACTTTTATTCCGGTACAACAAATCTTGAACGACAAAGTAAAATTGACTTTCAACGATTATCCGGAACAAGCCGGAAATTTTGGAATTTACAACCAAAAAAATCGTCTGCAAAACATCAGTTTCAACTACAACAGAACCGAAAGTAATCTGGAACAAACCAATCAAGATGCCATGTCCGAATACAAAACCATCGATTCCATAAATACACTTTTTGACACGATACAAACCGACCGAACCGACAATCAAATTTGGAAATGGTTTGTTATCTTTGCATTGCTTTTTCTGTTAACCGAAATGGCGATTATACGATTCGTGAAGTAAAAAAGTTAGACACAGATTTCACGAATTAGCACAAATTCAGTAAAAAGCTGACGCAATGAGAAAGCCATTTAAAATAGGACAAAAAGAGTATAAATTCAAAAAAGATGCAATTACACATTATCGAACTATCTTAAATTCCTATGACTTTGGACAATCATTGAATGACTCTGATTTTGATGACATTATCGATTTACTGGATTATGAATATTTTAATTCTTTAGCTGAAACTGAAACAAATGAAGATAACATTGAAGAAGAATTAAATGATGAAATTGAAATAAATAACATTAATAAAAATAATGAAGTAGAAATTTCAATTGAAGATATAAAAGTTGCAAGAGTTCAATTTAATACCAAGTGTTTTGAAATATTTTATAGCGATAAAACAAGTCAGTATATATCATACTTAATGATAATAAACAATACAAAATATACACCTGAAAAACTATTCTATGTCGCTTGTAGAAATTCAATTCACAACGATATCAAAGCAGTTAAACAAGAATATTTTGACAAGAATTCAATGAAAGGACAAGTAAAATGTCAAGAAACAAATATTTTATCAAATTGGAATGAATTAGCTGTTGATCATAGACAACCAAATACTTTTTCAATAATTATTGACAGGTTTAAAGAAGTGAACAAATTTGAATTAGACACAATCGAATATACTTCTAACGACCAAAATCATATAATTTTCAAAAATGATAATTTGACAGAACAATTCCGAAAATATCATATGGAAAAAGCAAGTTTGCGTATTGTTCGAAAAGAATGTAATTCGAGTAGAACTGGTTTAGCTAGAATTAAAAGAACATCAAAAGACTTGACTATAAAAGAATAAAATCATTGGAGAACCCAAAATAATTAGAAAACACTATGAACACAATCATCCGGGAAGCCAAAATTATCGATTCCGAAAATCCTTTTCACAACCAAACCGTTGATATTTTGATTATTGATGGTATCATTCAAAAAATAGGAACTTCGCTTCCCAATCCTGATAATGCTGATGAAGTAAAACTGGAGAATTTACACATTTCCCAAGGTTGGTTTGACAGCAGCGTTTCGCTTGGAGAACCCGGTTTTGAAGACCGCGAAACCATTGCAAACGGTTTGACAGTCGCTGCAAAAAGTGGTTTCACGGGCATTGCTTTGCAACCCAACTCCTACCCGATTATTGACAATCAATCGCAAATTAATTTCGTAAAAAGCAAAGCCAATGGTTTTGCGACAGAACTTTTCCCCATCGGTGCTTTGACCAAAGGAAGCGAAGGGAAAGATATGGCGGAATTATTCGATATGAAAAATGCCGGTGCCGTTGCTTTTGGAGATTACAACAAGAGCTTGGACAACGCTAATTTGCTAAAAATAGCCTTGCAATATGTTCAAGATTTTGACGGATTGGTGATTGCTTTTGCCCAAGATGCCAACATAAAAGGAAACGGTATTGCCAATGAAGGCATCGTTTCTACAAGATTGGGAATGAAAGGAATTCCAAACTTGGCCGAAGAATTGCAAATCGCCAGAAACTTGTTTCTGCTTGAATATACTGGAGGAAAATTGCACATTCCAACCGTTTCTACTGCCAAATCGGTGGAATTAATCCGGGAAGCGAAAGCCAAAGGATTGAAAGTGAGTTGCAGTGCTTCGGTACATCATTTGGTTTTGACCGATGAAAAATTGGAAAATTTCGACACCCGATGCAAAGTTTCGCCACCCTTGCGAACAGAAACGGACAGACAAGCCTTGCTTGCCGGAATTCTGGACAACACCATCGACATGATTACCACAGACCATAATCCAATTGACATTGAACACAAAAAAATGGAATTTGATTTGGCCAAAAACGGAACAATTGGTTTAGAAAGTGCTTTTGGCGCTTTGTTGACTGCTTTGCCTTTGGAAAAAGTAATCGAAAAACTGACTTCAGGAAAAACAACTTTCGGAATTGAATCTCAAACCATTGCCGAAGGAAAAAAAGCCAATATCAGCTTGTTCACTCCTGAAGGAAAAGACGTTTTCACCAACGAAAATATTTTGTCAAAATCTAAAAATTCAGCTTTTCTGGGAACGGAAATTAAAGGAAAAGCATACGGAATTTATAATCAGGGAAAATTAGTTTTGAATTAATAAACATACCTAACAGGTTTTTGAAACCTGTCAGGTATAGTAAATAAAAAAATGGACAACAATATCGAAAAAGGAAAAACAGCTGCCATCACAAGCTATATTTTAATCATTGGAGTTTTCATCGCAATGTCGATGAATACTGGAGAAGACAAAAATTCATTTGCTTCATTCCACATTCGCCAAGCATTGGGATTATCACTCACTTTTATTTCATTGGGATTGATCATCAGTAATTTCGACAGCGCAATGATTTCGATATCGATGTGGGTTTTCCTTTCTGTTTTATGGACTTACGGCATATTTAGCGCCATCAATGGGCAAACAAAACCTGTTCCTTTATTGGGAGAATTTTTCCAGAAATGGTTTGCATCAATTTCTTGATTTTAGATTTTTGATTAACGATTTTTGATTGCAGATGGCAATACTGAACACTAAAAACTGAACACTGAACACTTACCATGAATTTATCCTTAGAATACCTCATCAGGGAACCCAAAACAAAGCTCGATAAAAATCCACTTTTAGTGTTAATTCACGGTTACGGCAGCAACGAACAGGATTTATTTTCGTTTGCATCGGAACTTCCTGACGAATACTACATTGTTTCGGCTCGCGCCCCTTATGACATACAATATGGAAGTTATGCTTGGTACGCCATTAACTTTGATGCCGACCAAAACAAATTTTCAGATAACGATCAAGCCAGAAGTTCCAGAGATTTGATTGCTCAATTCATTGAGGAATTAACTGCTAATTATCGTATTGATTCAGAGAATATAACTTTGATTGGTTTTAGCCAAGGTGCTATTTTGAGTTATGCCGTAGCACTTTCGCATCCTGAAAAAGTTCAAAAAGTGGTCGCTTTGAGTGGTTATTTGAATACCGAAATTCTAGAAGAAAATTATTTAAAAAATTCGTTTTCGAATCTTAAAATATTCGCAGCTCACGGAACGGTTGACCAAGTAATTCCAGTAGAATGGGCACGAAAAGCAAAACCATTTCTGGATAATCTCGGAATCAATTCGATTTATAAAGAATATCCAATTGGTCACGGGGTTGCTCCGCAGGAATTTAATGATTTTAAGAATTGGCTTCTTGATTAGTAATCAGTAGTCCGTTTTTAGTGTTCAGGTGCTCAACTGAACACTGAACACTTTATTTCTGGTACAATAAAGACTGAAACGTCTCAAACGAAACCGTCTCGTCATCATTGACAAAATATTTTATCAAAACCTCGCCCCAATATTCTCCGTCACTGAAATCGGCAATAATCCAACGGTGGTTCAAAATTTTCACCTTGTTGATGATAAATTTATTGGCTCCTATTTGGTCTTGACCAACATAAGGATTCCCTTTGGGATTATTGTTCAAATCCATCAGTTTTTCGGCAACGAAGGGAATCAACTTTTCAACTTGAATTGTTTTTGTGGCATTATCGGGATTGAAATAATTCTGGGCATTTTCATTTTTTTCCAATGAAAAATAATTGGCATCAACCAGTTTGGCATTGGCAACTTCCAAATTCTTCTTCAACTTTGCTTCTGTTTTTGCACATTTATTTTGTTCAAAAGTTAATTCTTTGCTGAAATACATATAGGTAAAAACATTAAAAAGAAGCACAAGAATAAAAAGATAAAGCAGTAATGATTTTTTCATTTTTCGGGTAATATTAAATAATGATTTCTAAGTTGTCATATGCCAAATAAACGTTTTCAGGAAGCTTTTGTTGTACCTCTTCATGAAAACCCATAATATGGCTAATATGTGTAAGATATGCTTTTTGGGGTTTGACCAAAGTAATGAAATCAAGAGCTTCCTGCAAATTAAAATGTGTTGCGTGAGGCTCCTCGCGTAAAGCGTTTATGACCAATATTTTGAGATTTTTCAATTTGTCCATTTCGCTTTTATCTATCGTTTTAACATCGGTCAGATAGGCAAAATCATCAATTCTATACCCAAAAACTTGAAGATTTCCGTGCATCACGTTGATGGGAATTGCTATTTTGTTGCCAATGGAAAAAGGGTGATTGTTTACAACTTCAATCGGTTGGACGGAAGGGGCGCCTGGATATTTATTCTCCTTTTCAAAAACATAATCAAATCGTTTTTTTAAATTATCCAATACGCGCTGATGTGCATAAATTGGAATTTCGCCTTGCTTGAAATTAAACGGACGAATATCATCTAATCCGGCAGTATGATCCGAGTGCTCGTGTGTGTATAAAATCGCGTCCAATTTTTGACAATTTGAAGCTAACATTTGCTGTCTAAAATCAGGTCCGCAATCGATAACGTAAGAATGGTCATCCCAGGAAATCCAGATCGAAACCCGAAGCCTTTTATCCTTAAAATCAGTACTTTGACACACAGAATGACTACTGCCAATTACTGGAATTCCTTGTGAAGTCCCCGTTCCTAAAAAATATACTTTCATCTAGCACGATTTTTGCTAATTATTTTACAAAAATAGAGATTAATTCTCTTTCATTAGAAAGCTATTTAATTAACTTTGTAAAAATAAGCCCTATATTAAAACAATATGGATACAGCAATAAAACTGAAAGGTGACAAAGTCATCGAACAAATTCCTTCTATCAAAGACAAAGCTCTTCGTATCAACTTGAACGAAAATATTTACGGGACTTTTGCCGAGATTGGTGCCGGTCAAGAAACTGTAAGACATTTTTTTAGAGCTGGAGGTTCTTCAGGAACCATTGCCAAAGCAACATCTGCTTACGACAAAGACTTTAGTGACATTATTTATGGAGTTGAAGAAGACGGCCGTTACGTGACGGAAAGCAGACTCAAAAAAATGCTTACACACGAATCAAATCTAATCGAAAAACGATTAAGTCGTATCAAGCATCCCAATAAAATGTTTTTTAGCTATGCCAATACGGTGGCGACCATTGACTTTGCCAAACAATTCAAAGGACACGGCTGGGTTGGAATCCGCTACCAAATTGAACCTGACGAAGCATACAACGATATTATTCTCCATATTCGTTTCAAAGAAACTGATGTCCGTTTGCAGCAAGAAACACTTGGTGTACTTGGCGTAAATTTAATTTATGGAGCGTATTACAAGTTCAATGATCCTAAAAAAATATTGCGCTATTTATATGACCACTTGGATAAAGACCAATTAGAAATAGATACCATCAATTTTTCCGGACCGCGTTTTGCAGAAGTCGACAATCGTTTAATGAGTTTGCAATTGGTTAAAAATGGCATGACCGATGCCGTAATATTCGACCCCGAAGGAAGAAACGTGCTACCGGCTGCCATACTGTACAAAAAAAATATCCTCACTTTAAGGGGAAGCTTTCGCCCGGTAACAAAGGTGAATATGGATATGTACAAAGAATCCTTAAAAATGTTTTTGGAAGAAAACAAAGTTGATGCCGAAAACACCTTGGTCATCTTTGAAATCACCTTGTCCAACTTGCGTTCCGATGGTGAAATCAATGAAAAAGATTTTATGGATCGTGCTGAATTGCTTTGCTCGTTGGGTCAAACCGTAATGATTTCTAATTTTCAAGAATACTATAGAGTGGTCGAATATTTTGCAAAATATACCAAAGCCAGAATGGGGTTAGCCATGGGTGTAAACAATCTAGTTGATATTTTTGACGAAAAATACTATCGCCATTTGAGTGGTGGAATATTGGAATCTTTCGGGAAATTATTTTACAGGGACATGAAAGTATACCTGTATCCAATGATAGACGAAAACGGGTTAATCATGAATTCCGAAACATTAAGAGTTCATCCCAGAATGAAAGAATTGTATAAATTCTTCAAATTTAATGGCAAAGTGGTGGACATTACGAATTTTAATCCCGAAAATCTAGAAGTTTTCTCTCGAGAAGTATTAAAAATGATTGGTGAAAACAAACCTGGATGGGAAACAATGTTGCCTTCGGGAGTTGCCGAAATCATTAAAAAACAAGAACTTTTCGGGTACAATCCCAATGCTTTTTTAGAGAAAAGCAATTAGTGCCTAATTCAGATATTACATAAAAAAAGCCAAGAAAAGCATTGATTTTTCTTGGCTTTTTTTAATAAACGTCAAATTTTATTTCAAAATCTGCGCAGCATGAGCCTTGGTTTTCACGTCAGAAATTACTTCGTCAATGACTCCTTTTTCGTCTATCACAAATGTGGTTCTGTGAATGCCGTCATATTCTTTTCCCATAAACTTTTTTGGTCCCCAAACACCAAACGCTTCAATTACCGATTTGTCTTCGTCTGCCAATAATGGAAACGGAAAATCGTATTTTTCCTTAAATTTCGCTTGTGCTTTTGCAGCATCGGCACTTACTCCCAGAAGTTCGTAATTATTGGCTTGAAAGCGCTCAAAATTATCTCTCAAATCACAAGCTTCAGCAGTACAACCTGGCGTGTTTGCTTTTGGATAAAAGAAAACCACCAATTTTTTTCCTTTATAATCAGCTAATTTATGAGGTTTTCCATCTTGATCAATTCCTGAAAAGCTCGGAGCTTTGTCTCCTTTTTTTAATGTTGTCATATGTTTTTAAATTGAATTTGATTTTTGCTATTGAAATTGAAATTCCTTTTCTTTACCATTCAAAATTAAGCTAAAATGACCAAACAAGAACGTGTAACGTTTGTTATAAATACGTTAAAAGAATTGTATCCCGAAATTCCAATTCCCTTGAACCACAAGGATCCTTATACATTATTGATAGCGGTTTTGCTTTCGGCACAATGCACGGATGTTCGCGTCAATCAAATTACGCCCTTGCTTTTTGCCAAAGCCGACAATCCGTTTGATATGATCAAGATGTCGATTGAAGAAATCAAGGAAATTATTCGCCCTTGTGGATTGTCGCCCATGAAATCAAAAGGAATTTATGGTTTGTCACAAATATTGATTGAAAAACACGGTGGAAAAGTACCCCAAAGTTTTGAAGATTTGGAAGAATTGCCGGCCGTGGGACACAAAACGGCGAGTGTCGTGATGTCGCAAGCCTTTGGCGTTCCAGCTTTTCCGGTGGACACCCACATTCATCGACTGATGTATCGATGGAATTTATCCAATGGAAAAAACGTTGTCCAAACCGAAAAAGATGCAAAACGAATTTTCCCCGAAGAAACATGGAATGATTTACATCTTCAAATGATTTGGTACGGACGGGAATATTCGCCGGCTCGAGGCTGGGATTTAGAAAAAGATATTATAACTAAAACGGTTGGCAAAAAATCTGTTTTGGAAGAATACCACAAAAAAAAGTCCCGATAATTTCGGGACGTTTTCTTAATTAGCTATAATTTCGAAACTTTTGTCATTTACTTTTATTACGCTTAACGCTTTTGAGTAATTCAACAAAAAAGAAATGGTCTCTTTTTTAGGTTTCATCGAATTAGTTACTAATATTTTTTTAGAGTAAATTTTTGCCATAAAGTAATAAATTTTGATTTTTTATTACAACGCTAAAATTTACATTATAGTATCAATTCGTTAAAATAATTTGATGCTTATCAATAACTTTTCTCATATTCATCAAAGCGTAACGCATTCTACCTAAAGCAGTATTGATGCTAACCCCTGTTATTTCAGAGATTTCCTTGAAACTCATGTCTTGATACATTCGCATCACCAATACTTCTTTTTGATCGGCAGGAAGTTCTTCGATTAGTTTTTTCAAATCAATTTCAACTTGATCTCTTATGATTTTGTTTTCAATTGTTGGCGAATCATCAGACATAATCGAAAAAATGGAGAATTCCTCTGTTTCCCTGAACATTGGCATTTTTTTGTTTTTTCGATAATGATCAATAATCAGGTTGTGCGCAATTCGCATCACCCAAGGCAAAAATTTGCCTTCTTCATTATAAGATTGAGATTTTAAAGTTCTGATGACTTTAATAAAAGTGTCTTGAAATATATCATTCGAAATGTCCTTGTCAGATATTTTAGAATATATAAAACCGAAAATTTTGGATTGATGTCTATTGATTAATACGTTCAAAGCATTTTCATCGCCTTCGACATATTTCTTTACCAATAAAGCATCAGGAAGTTGAATATCAGCCATAGTTATACCTTTTAGTTTTTTAATAAAATTGAAGCAATTTCTTCTAAAAAGTAGTTCTATACTATAGGCTAAAGTTTTTTTGTAGTTATTTATTGGTCAAATTTAACAAATAATTATCCTAAAACACAAAGAAAACTGCAAAAATTAACATAAAAAGAAAAAACAATCAAGAAAGCCACATACTTTTTTTTTGATTATGCCGTTATATTAACCCAAAAACCAGAAAATTTTCATTGCTTTTAAAATATAAAAACTAGTTGAAAATTTGGAAATACTTCAATGTCAATTCTCATTTTAAAATTGATTACTTTTGTGAAAATTCGGTTTTCACATGCAAATTGACCTTTCTACACTCGATCCAAAGAAAAATATAATCATCAAAGGTGCCCAAGTTCACAATCTAAAAAATGTGGATGTGGCGATTCCCAGAAACAAATTAGTGGTCATTACCGGACTTTCGGGTTCCGGAAAATCCAGTTTGGCTTTCGACACTTTGTATGCCGAAGGGCAACGCCGTTATGTGGAAAGTCTATCTTCTTATGCCCGTCAATTCCTTGGAAGACTGGACAAACCAAAAGTAGAATACATCAAGGGAATCGCGCCTGCAATTGCCATCGAACAAAAAGTCAACACGACCAATGCTCGCTCTACCGTGGGAACTTCAACCGAAATTTACGATTATATCAAATTATTGTTTGCCAGAGTTGGCAGGACTTTTTCGCCCATTTCAGGACAAGAAGTCAAAAAAAACACCGTTTCGGATGTTATTTCAGACGTGAAAAAATTTGGAATCGACAGTAAATGGTTGCTCCTTGCACCTATCCATTTGGAGCACGGAAGAGCTTTGGAAGATAAATTGAAAGCTTTGCTCAATCAGGGATTTTCCAGAATATTGGTCAATAATGAAACCGTTCGTTTGGACGATATTGATGAACATACTTTAGACAACAAAGACATTCTTCTCATTATCGACCGAATCGTTGTCAAAGACGAAGAAGAATTCTATAATCGCCTTGCGGATGCAGTTCAAACGGCTTTTTATGAAGGAAAAGGAATTTGTCATTTGCAGGAATTGAACACCCACAAACGCTTTTCGTACAGCAATAATTTTGAATTGGACGGCATCAGTTTCTTGGAACCAAACGTCCATTTGTTCAGTTTCAACAATCCGTATGGCGCTTGTCCGGTTTGTGAAGGTTATGGCAACATTATCGGGATTGACGAAGAATTGGTGATTCCAAATACTTCCTTGTCGATATATGAAAACGCCATTTATCCCTGGCGTGGCGAAAGTATGAGTTGGTTTCGGGACGAATTGGTCAACAACGCTTACAAGTTTGATTTCCCAATACACAAACCGTTTTTCGAACTTTCTGAAGCACAAAAAGATTTGGTTTGGACGGGAAATAGCTATTTTCAAGGTTTGAATGACTTTTTCAAGGAATTGGAAGACAAAAATTATAAGATTCAAAATCGCGTGATGCTTTCGCGTTATCGTGGAAAAACCAAATGCAATGCCTGCAAAGGAAAACGCCTGCGAATCGAAGCTTCTTACGTAAAAATCAATTCCAAAACCGTTTCGGATTTGGTTGACTTGCCGATAAAACATTTGGTTACTTTTTTCAAAAACATAGATTTAGATGTTTATGAACATCAGATTGCCAAACGATTATTGCTGGAAATCAACAACCGTTTGTCGTTTTTGACCGAGGTAGGTTTGGATTATCTTACTTTAAACAGGAATTCATCCACACTTTCGGGAGGTGAATCACAGCGTATCAATCTGGCGACTTCATTGGGAAGCAGCTTGGTGGGTTCGATGTATATTTTAGACGAGCCGAGTATTGGTTTGCACCCAAAAGACACCGAACGTTTGATTAAAGTTTTGCAATCTTTGCGTGATTTGGGTAACACCGTTATCGTGGTCGAACACGATGAAGACATTATGAAAGCTGCTGACATGATTATAGATATTGGTCCAGAAGCGGGAACTTTTGGAGGCGAATTAGTTGCTCAAGGCACTTTCGATGAAATACTGAAATCAACTTCATTAACAGCAAAATATTTGAATGGTGAATTAGAAATCAAAACACCTCGCATCCGTAGAAAATGGAGTAATTACATTGAAATTCTTGGCGCACGTGAGAACAATTTACAAAATATAGACGTCAAATTTCCTTTGGAATGCCTGACCGTGATTACCGGAGTTTCCGGAAGTGGAAAAAGTACTTTGGTCAAAAAAATTCTGTTTCCGGCAATGCAGAAAAAGTTGGATGGCATTGGCGAAAAAGCAGGACAATTTACCGAAATGCGCGGTTATTATCACAAAATACAACACATAGAATATGTTGATCAAAACCCGATTGGGCGAAGTTCACGTTCCAATCCCGTGACGTATATAAAGGCGTATGACGATATTCGGGATTTGTTTTCCAAAGAAAAACTGTCAAAAATTCGCGGTTATCAAGCCAAACATTTTTCGTTTAACGTCGATGGCGGAAGATGTGAAACCTGCAAAGGCGAAGGAACCATCAATGTGGAAATGGTATTTATGGCGGATGTTCAATTGCATTGCGAAACCTGCAACGGTAAGCGATTCAAGAAAGAAGTTTTGGAAGTAATGTTTGACGGCAAGAATATTCACGATATTCTGACGATGACGATTGACGATTCGATTTCTTTTTTCAGTGCCAATAAACAAACAAAAATTACACAGAAATTACAACCGTTGCAAGATGTTGGTTTGGGTTATGTGCAATTAGGACAATCCTCTTCTACCCTTTCTGGTGGTGAGGCTCAGCGTATCAAACTGGCTTCATTTCTAGTAAAAGGCGCTACGAAAGAAAAAGCACTTTTTGTTTTTGACGAACCTACAACTGGACTACATTTTCACGACATAAAGAAACTATTGGCTTCGTTTGATGCCTTGATTGATAAAGGCCATTCGATATTAGTCATTGAACATAATCTTGATTTGATAAAATGTGCCGACTGGATTATTGATTTAGGCCCAGAAGGTGGCGAAAACGGTGGGCAGTTACTCGCTGAAGGAACTCCGGAAGAAATTATAAAAATCAAAAAATCGGTTACGGCGAAATATTTGAAGGAAAAATTATAAGTTAGCAATGTTCAGTCAAAATGCGGACTGAACACTGCTAACTGAATTCTATTTAGATTTCTCCCCAACAAAATAATCATTGGTATTTTTGAATAAAACATTAAAAGTGGTCAAACTGCCATATATTCTGGTAATGTATTGCTGCAAATCGATTTTGTCGGCTTCGTCCAATTTACTGGCGTTGATCTTTTGCTCCATCACCCTTATTCTGTCGCGAACCATCGTTATTTTATGAAAAAAAGTGTCAATGGGCACTTCTTTATTTTGGGTATTGGTTCCCGGTTCCAAAATGATTTTTCCGCCTTTCCATTTGTCGGCAATGGGGACAATCTGGGAAACATCACTCCATTTTTCGAGGATTTTTTTCAATGATTTTTCCACATCCGAAAAACTCACCGAATCCACTTCGCCTTCAAGAGCCTCAATAATTTCGAAATTACTGTCAACATCAATGGTTTCCAATCCACTTTCGATAAAAGTAACCCAATAATGCCTTGAAGTTACGTTCGTTACTACCCCAAGTCCATAATCGGGGTGTTTTATGCGTGAGCCAATTCCTAAAATGTTCATCTTTTTTATTTTAAAATATACGTTATTTTTGCTTTTACTATGTCATCAAAAGTTTTCAAAACTACATAAAACCAGTTGTTAGCTGGAATATCTACCGTAAAAATTTCCCCTTTTTTATGTTTCAAAATTTCATCTTGAAAGGATTTTTCCATTTGACCTTCATAAAACCAACCCAAATCTCCATCTTTTGCATTGTCCATTGTATTAGTGTTTGCTAATGTTGCAAATGAAACTCCGTTATTATAGTCAGCAATTATTTTTTTTCTCAAAGCACTAATCTCTTGCATATTTAACTTAGAACCATCCAAATAAACATAACTCACTCTCATCAACTTACAATTAGAAAAGCTGACAGAACTTGAAATTGGCCTTAGTTTATTTAAATAAAAACTAATACTGTCTTTTGTGGTGATTATTTCCTGGGAAACATTTTCCAATTGCTGGGAAAACAAACAATTAAAATGGAATAGCAGCAAGACAAAAAACAATCGTTTTAAATGAATCATACTTTTTTATTTTCTCCAAATATAAAGATCTTAAACAAATTTCACCATCAAGTAATTGAGAAAATCCTGTATTAATTTGCTTTGGCAATGATTAATTTTATGAACAATCAAAACCAATTCTTTTACTTGGCCATACACTAAAGTTATTCTTAAAATGGTAACTTTGCGTTTTGCCAAAATTTATGTTAGAAAACGATAACAACATTGAAGTATTGGGTGCGCGAGTACACAATCTAAAAAATATAGATGTCACAATTCCAAGAGAAAAACTCGTGGTTATTACCGGACTTTCGGGTTCTGGAAAATCATCCTTGGCTTTCGACACCATTTATGCCGAAGGACAGCGCCGTTACGTGGAAACTTTTTCGGCTTATGCCCGACAATTTCTCGGTGGATTGGAGCGTCCCGATGTAGATAAAATTGACGGACTTTCGCCAGTAATCGCCATCGAACAGAAAACGACCAGCAAAAGTCCGCGTTCGACCGTTGGAACCATTACCGAAATATACGATTTCCTGCGTTTGTTGTATGCCCGAGCAGGAGATGCTTACAGCTACAACACGGGCGAAAAAATGGTTTCTTACGATGATGAACAAATCAAGGATTTGATTACTAAAAATTTTGCTGGAAAACGCATCAATATTCTGGCTCCGATTATTCGTGCGAGAAAAGGTCATTATGCCGAATTATTCCAGCAAATTGCCAAACAGGGTTTCCTAAAAGTTCGTATTAATGGCGACATCAAAGACATCACTCCAGGAATGAAACTCGACCGTTACAAAACCCACGACATTGAAATCGTGATTGACAGAATGGTTGTTGAGGACACACCCGATAACGAAAAACGCCTGACTGAAAGTATCAAAACGGCAATGTATCAGGGCGAAAACGTATTGATGGTTTTAGATCAGGACACGAATGAAATCCGTTTTTTTAGTAGAAATTTAATGTGTCCAACCACTGGAATTTCGTATCAGAATCCGGAACCGAATTTATTTTCTTTCAACTCTCCAAAAGGTGCCTGCGATCATTGTAAAGGCCTGGGAACAGTGAACGAAATCAATCTTAAAAAGATTATTCCCAATCCAAAATTGTCCATCAAAAGTGGCGGTTTTGCTCCTTTGGGCGAATATAAATCTAGTTGGATTTTCAAGCAACTCGAAATCATAGGCGAAAAATTCGACTTCAAACTAACCGATGCTGTCGAAACTATTTCCGAAGAAGCGATGGAAATGATTTTGAATGGTGGAAAAGAAAAATTCTCAGTTGAGTCGAAAGTTTTGGGCGTAACCAAAGAATATAAAATTGAATTTGAAGGGATTTCGCATTTCATCAAAAACCAATATGACGAAAGTGGTTCTTCAACCATAAAACGTTGGGCAAAGGAATTTATGGACGAAGTAAAATGTCCTGTTTGCGAAGGTTCACGATTGAAAAAAGAAGCTTTATTTTTCAAAATCAACGAAAAGAATATTGCCGAATTGTGCGATATGGATATTTCAGATGTAACCGCTTGGTTTCTGGAATTAGACAATCATTTATCCGATAAACAAAAAAACATCGCCACGGAAGTTGTCAAGGAAATCAAAGACCGATTAAACTTTCTAATGAATGTCGGCTTGGATTATCTGGCTTTAAGCCGAAGCTCGAAATCACTTTCCGGTGGCGAAGCACAGCGCATCCGATTGGCGACCCAAATTGGTTCGCAATTGGTGGGTGTTTTATATATTTTGGACGAACCGAGCATTGGTTTGCACCAAAGAGATAACGACAAATTGATTCATTCTTTGGAACAATTGCGTGACATTGGCAATTCGGTTCTCGTGGTGGAACACGACAAAGACATTATGGAACGTGCCGATTACGTGATTGATATTGGCCCGAAAGCCGGAAAATATGGTGGCGAAATCATTAGCATTGGAACTCCTGCCGAGACTTTAAAATCGGATACGATTACCGCACAGTATCTGAATGGAAAAATGAAATTGGAAATCCCTAAAAAACGCCGGGAAGGCAATGGGAATTTCCTAAAACTAACGGGAGCAACAGGAAACAACTTAAAAAATGTTTCGATTGATCTGCCTTTGGGTAAAATGATTTGCGTAACCGGAGTTTCGGGAAGTGGAAAATCGACTTTGATTAATGAAACGCTCTACCCTATTTTGAACGCTTATTATTTT
>NZ_PNNA01000059.1 GCF_013823965.1 Flavobacterium sp. | reverse complement strand
TGCGCCAAGATTGAAAGATTCCTTAATTAAAAAACATTACGAACGCAAACACGGAAAAGATTCGTATTACGGACAGTAAATTTTAGGTTTTAGATTACATAAATAAAACAATTAAATAGTTAAATAAAAAAATATATAATGATAGATATTGCACAAAAAGAAATTTGGTTTGTAGTAGGAAGCCAAGAATTATACGGTGAAGAAACACTAAGAAAAGTAGCCGAGCATTCGCAGATAATTGCAAAAGGATTGGACGCATCGTCTAAAATACCAGTAAAATTGGTATATAAAGATGTGGTAAAATCACCAGCTCAAATCCTGGATGTATGTTTAGAAGCTAATTCTAATAAAAACTGTATTGGTATCGTGGCTTGGATGCACACTTTTTCGCCAGCCAAAATGTGGATTGGTGGATTGAGCATCTTGAAAAAACCATTGTGCCATTTACACACCCAATTCAATGCCGAGATTCCTTGGAGTTCCATCGATATGGACTTTATGAACTTGAACCAATCGGCTCACGGAGACAGAGAATTTGGTTTCATTATGTCAAGAATGCGTAAAAAACGCAAAGTAATTGTAGGACATTGGGAAGACGAACGCGTTCAAACCAAATTAGGAAACTGGACGAGAGTAGCTTTGGGTTGGAACGAATTGCAAAACCTAAAAGTAGCTCGTATTGGTGACAATATGCGTGAAGTAGCCGTAACAGAAGGCGATAAAGTAGAAGCTCAAATTCGTTTTGGAGTTTCTGTAAATGGTTTCGATTCTTCGGATGTGACCAAACATATCGAGAAAGTAACCGAGAAACAATTGGCTGATTTATTGGCTGTTTACGAAGCTTCTTACAGTTTAACCAACGATTTAAAAGAAGGTGGAGCCAAAAGACATTCACTTGTTGATGCTGCCAAAATTGAATTAGGATTAAGAGCTTTCCTTGAAGAAGGTGGTTTTGGAGCTTTTACGGATACTTTTGAAAATTTGGGTGCTTGGAAACAATTACCTGGAATTGCAACCCAACGTTTGATGGCTGATGGTTATGGTTTTGGTGGCGAAGGCGACTGGAAAACAGCCGCAATGGTAAGAGCTTTGAAAGTGATGAATGTTGGACTCGAAGGAGGAACTTCTTTTATGGAAGATTACACTTATCATTTTACACCTCAAAAATCATACGTTTTGGGTTCACATATGCTAGAAATTTGCCCTTCTATTGCTGATGGAAAACCCGCTTGTGAAGTGCACCCATTAGGAATTGGCGGTAAAGAAGACCCAGCTCGTTTGGTGTTTAATTCTCCTGCTGGCGACGCAATCAACGTTTCTTTGGTAGATATGGGAACTCGTTTCCGTTTGATTGTAAACGAAGTAACAGCCGTGAAACCAATGGCAGAATTGCCAAAATTGCCGGTTGCACGCGTATTGTGGGATTGTAAACCAAATCTTGACGTAGCCGCTACTGCTTGGATTCTTGCGGGTGGAGCACATCATACCGTTTATAGCCAAGCGGTTACTACTGAATTTATGGAAGATTTTGCCGATATTGCGGGAATTGAATTAGTTGTAATTGACAATCAAACCACAATTCGCAACTTCAAAGATACTTTGAATGCCAATGAAGCGTATTTTCACATTTTTCAACACGGTTTATAGCTAAAAAAATCGAAAGTTTGAATGCTAGAACAATGTGTTTTTTGACATTCAAACTTTCGAACTATTAATAATTAACCAAAAAAACCACAAATTATGAATGTATTAAAGCGTTGCATTTATGGATTTTCTTTACTAAGTTTAGCCTTTCTTACGGTACAATGTAAAGGGAATCATAAAGACGAAAAACAAGAAAATACAACTCAAAAAACGGATAGCGTGTCGATAGAAAAAAAAGAATACGGAACAACTCCTGCAGGTCAAAAAGTGGCTATTTATACACTGAAAAATCAAAAAGGAATGGAAGTAAACATCATGACGTATGGTGGAATCATAACTTCTTTAAAAGTTCCGAACAAAGATGGTGTTTCTGAAGAAGTGGTAATCGGTTTTAATAATTTAGAACAATACACCAAAGACAATCCTTATTTTGGCGCCCTTATCGGAAGATACGGAAACCGAATTGCAAAAGGTAAATTTATCCTTGACGGAAAAGAATACCAATTAGCGACTAACAATGGTAAAAATGCTTTACACGGTGGACCGGAAGGTTTCCACAGAAGAGTTTGGACTGCCGAAGAAGCCAAAGGTGGTGATGTTGCTACTTTAAAATTGAAGTATGTCAGCAAAGACATGGAAGAAGGTTACCCGGGTAACTTGACCGTTTTTGTGACTTACACCTTGAACAACGACAATTCATTGGACGTGATTTACGAAGCCACAACCGACAAGAAAACAATTGTCAACCTGACACAACATTCTTATTTTAATTTGTCCGGAGATTTCACAAAACCTATTTTGGATGACGAAATCGTGATTGATGCCGACAAATTGGTTCCCGTGGATGCCGATTTGATTCCAACAGGAAAATTAACCGATGTAACCAATACACCTTTCGATTTCAGAAAATCTAAATTGATTGGAAAAGACATCGAAGCCAAAGACGACCAAATCAAAAAAGGATTGGGCTACGATCATTGCTGGGTGTTGAACAACCAAGACATGGGAGAACGTTTTGCAGCCTCTGCTTATAATGCAGCAAGCGGAAGACTTTTGGAAGTTTACACGGACCAACCGGGAATACAATTTTATTCAGGAAACTTCCTGGATGGAACTTTACCCATGAGAAACGGTGGAACTTATGCCCACAGAACTGGTTTGTGTCTGGAAACGCAACACTATCCTGATTCTCCAAACCAGAAAGATTTCCCATCGACCGTGTTAAGTCCTGGAGAAAACTACAAAACAAAAACATCCTTTAAATTTTCCGTAAAAAAATAAACAGAAACTTTGGAAGTCAGTCCAATTGGAACAATTAGATTTCAAAATTAGATTCATAATTCAAAACCCGGAAGTAATTTTTCGGGTTTTTTATTGTTTCAAATGAAATTTTGATGAAAATCAACTGTCCAAAATCGTCTTTCTGTATTGGGAAGGAACATCGCCCGTATTCTTTTTTTAAGTTTTATTGAAATGCGAAATAGTTTTAAAACTAAGCAATTATAATGGCAAATGAAGAAAACTCAAATGAAACTAGAAAAAATGGAACCTGGAAATAGTGTTAAAAATGCATGATTTTTTGAACCCTGTTCGTTAAGGTTCACTATTAGTTTTTGAAAGCAGTTCAATCAAAAAAGCCCGTAAATCATACGATTTACGGGCTTTTAGTTCTATTTAACAATAGATTTGTGGAGTCGGGGAGAGTCGAACTCCCGTCCAAACAAGCAACTAAAAAGCTTTCTACACGTTTATTCCCTGATTGGATTTTCGACTCTGAGTTAGGTCAGGAACAACCGCTCTTTGCTTAGCTTCTTTAATTTCGAAATCCACCCGAAGCTTGCGGAAATCTAGGTTTAAATTTACGATTCACCTTTATCGACCGCCATAAACCAAAGCTTTCGAGGTGAATCCTGCTTTCCTACCTGGTAGGACGAGGCTAATCTTACTATGATTCAGATTATGCAGCAAGAGCGTAGTTTCCTTCGCCGTGTAAGTGTTTTGAGACCTTTTATTTACGAGAATTATCCCAGTTCTCGGCGTGCTTACTTTTCAATTCGACTTGCTGTCAAAACCAGTCGACCCCATTTTTATTTTAGATTTATGATATTAGATTTTAGAATCTAAATAGCATAAATGTAATATTGTGCAAAGATACAATAATTCAATAGCAATATCAATTTCAATGCCAATATATAAATGTTTAAATTTCTGTTATAAAATTTCCATCTTCCCACTTCTAACTTCCCACTTCCAAACTACTCATCTTCTACTTTAAATGGATAATCTCCAAAGATTACCGAAAGCTTTCGAACGGCATAAGTGCTCTTGGTATATTTATTGGACAAGGCAATTATGGTTGCATTTTCGTCTTTTAGCGTGATGTAGGAAGACGTGAAACCGTGCCACCAACCGTTGTGAAAATAGAAGTTTTTTCCATTGGGCCAATTCACCATTCGAATGCCCAGTCCATAATTTTTGGTACCGGGATGCTCGTTGCTGTAGCCAACATAGACTTGGGCCAATAATTCGGGTTCTAAAAAGGAAGGTGAATTTCGTGCTCTGTCAAATTTCAACAAATCTCTGGGAGTGGAATAGATGTTTTTGTCGCCATATATTTTGTCCAGATAATCAATCCCAATTTCTACTTTATTGCCTTTGTAGGAAGGAGCCACGTTATGTTTGTCCTTATCAAAATCCAAAACAAAAGTATTGGTCATTCCTAATGGTTTAAATATGATTTGGCTCATGGCTTCTCTGTAGGAAAGCTGGGTCACTTTTTCGATAATGAGGGCCAACATGGCATAATTGGTATTACAGTAGGCAAATCGGGTGCCGGTTTTTTGTTCCAATCCAATGTTTTTGGTTCCCATTATGGTCAAAATATCTTGATTGGTCAATGTATTGTGTCGGTCCCAAACACTTTTGTCCCGGTCCGTAAAATAAGCGTAACTGCGCATCCCGCTTCGGTGACACAACAGCATTCTAACAGTGACCTCTGGATAGGGAAATTCTTTTAGGTAATGGGTTACTTTTTGATCCAAGTCAATTCTTTTGGCATTGACTAATTTCAAAATTGCCGTGGCTGTAATGACTTTGCTGACAGATGCAATATGAATGGGAGTAGTACTTGTTATAGGCGTTTTATCCCTGAAATTGGCATAACCTTCATATTTTTCATAGATAATTTGGCCATTTTGTGCTACAAGAAAAGCACCGTTCATGCTGTTGTTGGGCCAGTTTTTATTGTAAAAAGAGTCTATTTTCCTTTTTTTCTCGGCTAGGTAATCAGCAGTAAGAATGGGAGTTTCATTTTCTAAAGGTTTCATTTTGGGTAAGATGCCTTTTGGCAATTCAGCATCCTTTAACTCCATTTCTGAAATTTCCTTAGTTTCATTTTTACAGGAACTTGCAACCAAAATCAGGAAGAGTATTTGTAGTATATTTGCGCTTTTGATAAAATTCATTTTTAAATTAGTAGAAAGGCAAATATATAGAATCAATCTCTTCAGATACAATCTTTTTTTAAACCTTAACAGTATTTTTTTAAATTTTCAGCTTGATTTGGCGTCATTATATTGGTTGCCAGTTTTTAATGATTTTGGGGCTTGAAATATTTTAGAGAAAAGAAGGTCTAATTAGTTAAAGTTGTTATATTTGTAACAAAAACACGTATATAAGTTATAATAAATCACAATTAAAGCGCTCAAAACATATGAAATTCGGAATTATAAAAGAAAGGAAAAACCCGCCAGACCGTAGAGTCGTATTTTCTCCTGATGAACTGGCACGATTGAAACAACTTCATCAAGATATTTCAGTCAAGGTCGAAAGTTCCGATATTAGAGTTTTTACTGATGCACAGTATAAAAATATGGGAATAGAGGTGACCAATGACCTCAGTGGTTGTGATGTTTTGTTTGGTGTAAAGGAAGTTCCCGTGGACTATTTAATTCCAAACAAATCTTACTTCTTTTTTTCACATACTCTCAAAAAACAACCTCACAACCGAAAACTTTTGCAAGCCATTTTAGAAAAAAACATTGATTTGTATGATCACGAAACCATTGTAAATGGGCAGGATCATCGGTTAATTGGTTTTGGTAAATATGCAGGATTTGTAGGTGCTTACAACAGTATTCGGGCTTTTGGAATAAAATTTGAACTGTTCAAACTTCCAAAAGCGGAAACACTTTCCGGAAAAGAAGCCTTAATAGCCCATTTAAAAAGAGTGGTTTTGCCTCCTTTGAAATTTGTGGTTACCGGAACTGGTAAAGTAGGCAATGGAGTGAAAGAAGTTCTGGATGCCATAAAAATCAAGGAAGTTTCCGTGGAAAATTATTTGTCAAAAAACTATACACAACCCGTTTATACCCAAATAGACGTATTGGATTATAATAAACGAAAAGATGGTGAAGTGTTGGATTTCAATGATTTTTTTAAAAATCCCCAAGAATATGTCTCCAATTTTGAACGATTTACCAGAGTATCTGATATATACATAACGGCACATTTTCATGCCAATGGAGCTCCAAGTATCCTCACGAGAGAAATGCTCCAGTCTAAAGATTGCAAGCTAAAAGTGGTTGCAGATATCTCTTGCGATGTAGATGGTTCTATTGCTTGCACGCTAAGATCATCCACCATTTCAGAACCGCTGTACGGTTATTTGCCTATTGAAAACAAGGAAGTCGACGTTTTTCATCCAGCGGCAATAGTGGTAATGGCGGTAGATAATTTGCCTTGTGAATTGCCAAAAGATGCCAGTGAAGGTTTTGGTGAAATGTTTATGGAAAACGTGATTCCAGCCTTTTTCAACGGAGACAAGGACGGAATTTTGCAAAGAGCCAAAATGACCGAAAAAGGAAAACTTACCCAAAGGTTCAGCTATTTGCAAGATTATGTTGACGGCAAATAATGATATTCGCGATTTTTATAAATACAAATTTTAAAGCTTCTTAAACGGAAGCTTTTTTGTTTATATTTGAAAATAAATCTTTGCAACTTGAAAACTAGAACATTAAAATTCATTCTTATAGGTCTTATTTCCATTCAACTGTATCCGCAAGAATTGCTGCCTTTTGTTGAAAACTACAATAAATCAAATTACCAAGGGGACAACCAGATTTGGAATGTGGCACAAGGGAATGACAAGGCGATGTATTTTGCCAATAATTATTATTTATTGCGTTACGATGGCGTAAAATGGGAGAAATATACTTTGCCAAATAAAACAATCATACGTTCCATAATGGTGGATGGTGACAAAATTTATTCCGGTTCGTATAAAGAATTCGGGTATTGGGTTCGAAAAGGAGGGAAAATGATTTATACTTCTCTTTCTAATAGTAATAAGGTTTTTGATGAAAAGAATAATGAAGAAATTTGGAAGATATTTAAGTTTAACAACAAAATTTACTTCCAGTCCTTTAATGGGATTTTTGTGTTTGATGGAAAAATAATTAAAGAAAATAAATTTGACTTTCTCATTTCCTATTGCTTCCTTGTTGACAATGAATTGCTAGTTGCTTCAGTCGAGAAAGGAATTTATAAAATGAATAATGGGCATATAGAAAAAGTAAAAGGATTGACTATTTTAGAAAATAATGTTATTCATTCCATTCAAAAATACCAAGATAAAACATATTTTTTTACTAAAAAGAATGGCGTTTATGTTTTGGAAAACGGAACTTTGATTCCTTGGAAAAATCCATTAAACGACATTTTGAAAGCTGCAAACATTAATGTTGCCCAGTTTATAAAAAACAATAAACTGGTCATAGGAACAGCAAATAAAGGGGTTTATGTTCTAGATTTGAATAACGGTTCTTATAAAAACATCAATAGAAATAACGTCTTGATGAACAATTCTATTTTAAGTATTGGTCAGGACAAAGAGAATGATTTATGGTTGGGGCTGGACAACGGGATTGCTCACATTGAAGTTAATTCTCCTATTTCTATTTTTTATGACAGTTCAGGGATTTTAGGGTCTGTTTACTCTGTTGTAAGTACTTCAAAAGGCTATTTGATGGCTTCCAATCATGGTGTTTTTACATATGAAGACAAGAAACTTTCATTGATTCCAAATACACAAAGCCAGGCTTGGAATATTAGTAAAATAAATAACAAATATCTCATAGGTCATAACGAGGGGACTTTTGTTTATGATAATGGGTTGTTCTATAAATTAAATACTATTAACGGCGGTTGGAATTTAGCAAAAAGCAGCATTAATAATTCCTATTTGCAAGCAACATACAGCGGAGTAATCATTTATAATGATGTTAACAATTTGAAACAAAATATTGTTATTGAAAAAATTCTGAAACCCATAAAATATGTTGCCCAAAACAGGAAAAATGAAATATGGGCAGCTGATAATAACAAAGGTTTATATCGAATTCTTTATAATGACGCATATGAAACTATAAGTGTTGAAAATGTTACGCAACTTAGTAAAATAAGTAATGATTTTAGCGTGAAAATATTTGAGTTCAGAGACGAAATCCTTTTTTTAATCAATAAATCTTGGTACACCTATAATTCAATCATCAATCAGTTAGAAGGAAATGAATTGTTTAATACCAATTTCAAAAAAGTCTCAGATATTGTTGCCATTGATGAAAATAACTTCATGGTACTTCAAGATGGGCTTTTGTATCATGTATATGCCAATGGTACTAAATTTATTAAGAATAGTATTCAGGAAAAATATTATAAGGGAAAAATCATCAACGACAATTTGAAAGTGTTTAAGAATGACGACAGTTATCTTTTAAATCTGGATGATGGTTTTATTTCTCTTCAATTAAAATATAAAAATAAGCCAAAAACAAATATAAAGATTGAAATTTTCAACGATGGTGTTTTGGTGGAAAACAAATCAAAAATCAAGCATAATTCTGAGCTTAGAATACATGTAATATCTGGAATTTACGGAGCGACAAAGCCTGATTTATTTTATAAAATAAATCGAACAAAAGAATTCATTCCTATAAAAGAAGGATTGATTATTTTGAATAACCTCGTTAGTGGTTCCCACGATGTGACTATTTATGATAACGATGGCTTGCATTATAATAAAATTTCCAATTTTCAATTCATTGTGGCAAAGGCTTGGTATTTTTCTTTTTGGATGATTTTAATGTACCTAATTGTTATAGGGTTCATATTATATCTTTATTATAAATGGAATAAGATGAAATATATTCAGAAACTGAAATTGCAGGAAGAAGAATTAAAGCATCAAAAGAAAATTCTGGAAATGGAATTAAAAACCGAAAACGAGTTGAATGTGCAAGAGTATGAAAAGCATATTTTAGAACTCGAATTACGGTCAAAATCATCTGAAGTAGCTGGTAAATCGCTATCAATTGCCAAGCAAAGTGAAATGATAGATAATATCCAAGAGATTTTAGATTCTGAAACGGATTTCAACAAACTAAAAAGTGAGATTAAAAAGGCCATAAAAATCAATGCGGTTAACAAGCATGAATGGGAAACTTTTGAAACCAATTTGAATCAAATTCATAACGAATTCATAATTAAACTTTCTAAAAAATATCCAAACCTGACTTTCAAGGATATTAAGCTTTGTATTTACTTAAAAATGAACCTTTCTTCCAAAGAAATTGCGCCAATGATGAATATTTCTTTCAGAGGTGTTGAACTGCATCGCTATAGATTAAGAAAGAAATTAAACCTGGTTCAGGATGAAAACCTTTCTAAATTTTTATTAACGATATAAAATAAGTTCTATTTTTATAGATACTATATTATTTCAACTGTTTTTTTGTGAAATTACAATACATCATTACTACATCATGCCGATGTAGTACGGCACCTCATTATCTTTCTTAAGTTCTTTAAAACATAGATTTCTTATCGGGTTTCTATGTTTTGATGTATTTATGTAGTAACTCTAATGTGGTTACTACAACGTTGTAATTATCTAATTTGGCCCCACTAACTTTAACAAATTATTAATATATGAGAAATTTTATTTTTAGCTTTTTAGCACTCATTCTACTTCCAGCGTACCTGTCTGGTCAAGTAATTAAGGGGAAAGTATTGGATAAGGATGGGATTGGGATTTCAGGAGCAATGATAATTGCAGCCGATTCTAAGACTTCTGCTGATACTGATTTTAACGGTGATTTTAATATCAATGCCAAAGTAGGTGAGGTATTAAAAATTAGCATGGTAGGTTTTGATGCCATATCAGTGAATGCAACATCCGTGTTTATGAACATTACTTTGAAAGAAGCCAAAGACACCGAATTAAAAGAAGTAGTTGTCATAGGATATGGAACCAGAAAAAAGATTGACAATACCACCGCAATTACTTCATTAAAAGCAGAAGAAATATCTAAAACCAAAGTTTTGAATGCTTCACAAGCAATACAAGGTAAAGCTGCCGGTGTTCAAGTAATTTCTTCAGACCTGCCGGGAAGTACACCTTCTGTTGTTATTAGAGGTTTAGGAACTGCATTAGGCGGAAGAACTCCTTTGTTTATTGTGGATGGGATGCCCACCGAGAATATCAATAACATCAATACTAATGATATTACATCATATGAGATATTGAAAGATGCTTCTTCATTAGCCATCTATGGGACCAGAGCTGCAAATGGGGTAGTCATTATTACTACCAAAAAAGGAAAAGGCGACAAGGTTTCTGTTGAGTTCGAAAGCTATGCAGGTTTTAGAGAGCCTTTGAAAAAAGTAAAAATGGCTGGAAGCAATAAATATTCACATTATTCGAATGCAGCTTTGCAAACGACTACTTTTTCTCAAGATCAACCGGTCAATACGGATTGGTTTGATGCTATTACAAGAACAGGATCGTATGTTCAAAACAACGTTTCGGTTTCTGGTTCAACTGAAAATATAAAATACTTTTTCAGTTTAGGAAATTACCAAGAGAAAGCAATTCTTAATGGTTTGGATTATAGCCGTACCACTTTTAGAAATAACAATGAATTTAAGATTTCTAAAAAATTGACGTTAAATCAAAATTTAAGTTTTGGTTCAACGAACTCAACTCCAAAACCTTTAAGTGCTTTTACTAATGCTTACAAACAATCTCCAATAGTTCCTGTTCGCTTTTCAAATGGGCAATATGGTGTTTCTTATGTAGGAAACGATGGTTTTGCAGGAACAGCAGGTTCTTCATTTAATAATGTTGGTAATCCGGTAGCTCAATTAGACTATTTTAATGAGCAACAAAGAAGCATAATATTACAGGGTGGTTTGAAATTAGATTATGAAATTGTAAAATCATTAAAATTCACTTCTCAGTTTAACGGTGAATACTATTCTTGGAAAAATTACAATTTTGAAGACACTAAAGCCATTTGGCAAACCAACAATAATCCAGGTCAGTTAGCTACGATTTTCTATCCAGCCGATAAGAATATCAATTTATTGACAAAAGGAAGAAACCAATATTTCAATTGGAATCTTTCCAATTACATTACTTATAATAAAGTATTTGGTGATATCCATAATATTGAAGTAACCGGAGGTATTGAAACTTCTATTAAAGGAGCAAGAGAACAATTGACCATTGCCAGAAAAAATGTAAATGTAGCTGCTAATTATTGGTCTTTAAAAGATGTTGATTATGTAGGAACGGTTACCAGTTATAAAGATGAAATTTTTAATGAAAATAAGATAGCTTCTTATTTCGGTCGTTTCCAATATAAATTAATGGACAGGTATTTATTTACAGGTACAATTAGACACGATGGTTCGTCAAATTTTGGTAAAGACTATCGTTGGGGAACTTTTCCTGCCTTTGGTTTAGGTTGGGTTGTTACCAAAGAAGATTTTATGTCTAATGTAAAAGGAATCAATTTATTGAAAATAAGAGGAGGTTGGGGTAAATTAGGAAACCAAAATGTTCCTCTTAACAACCAAGCTTATACTTCCGGTCTTAGTTATTATTTAGGAGGTTCTATATTGAATGAAGGAACTACCATCAATTCTCAAGTAGATCCAAGTTTATCATGGGAAATTACCGAGGAAATTTCTGTAGGAATCGATTTTGAATTATTGGACAACAAATTAAAAGGTTCATTTGATTTGTATGATAAAACAACAACTAATGTTATTTTAAATACAAAACCCTATATGACCTCTGGAATAAGTAATTCTTCACCAGCCCATGTTGGAGAAGTATCGAATAAAGGATATGAAGTTGCTTTACGTTGGGATGATAAAATAACTGACAATTTGAGTTACTGGATTGGAGGAAATTTTTCTAATAACAAAAATGAATTAACAGGTTTAAAAAATGCTACCCTTGCGCCAATTACTGGTGGAGATTTAGCAAATGGTCAATGGACAAAACTATTAGATAATACCTCTGTAGGGAGACCATTAGGTAGTTTCTATATGTATGAATATGCTGGTTTTGATACTACAAATGGTAAAATGTTATATTATACGGCAGCAGGAACTAAAGTAACTCAAGACGCTTTAAATGCGAATGCAGATAAAAAATATGTAGGTTCAATTTTACCTACTTCTACGTATGGTGTTACTTTAGGGTTGAACTATAAGAACTTTGATTTATCAGTTGACGGATATGCTACTTCTGGAGCAAAAGTATACAATGGAAAAAAAGCGCAACGCTTTAGCGGAGAAAACGTAGAAGAATCATTGGCTACTAATTTCTGGACTGCAAATAATACTACGGCTGCAAATCCTGGACCATTTAATTTAGTTCCTGTAGCTTCTACTTATTATTTAGAATCAGGCGATTTCTTTAGAATTAACAATATTACGCTTGGATATAAAATTCCATTACAAGGTCAATTTTTGAATTCATGTAGAATCTATGTGAACGCAATAAATCCATTTATTACTCAAAAATTCTCAGGTTTCTCTCCGGAATTAAATGGTAATGGAGATCCTTATGGAACACAAGGTATTGAATTGGATGCCTACCCAACATTGAGATCATTCGTTATCGGTGCTAATTTAAAATTTTAATATAATGAAAAAGATATATATATCAATTTTTGCGCTATCCGCATACTTTTTCTCTGGATGTTCAAACGACTATTTAGATGCAGATCAAACAGAATCTATTTCTACGAAAGATATAGCATTGTTCAACAATGATGCAGGAGCAACTACTTTTGTAACGGCAATCTATAGTAAGTTTTTAGATTGGAATATGACTTCATTTTCTTGGATTGGGTTGTCAAGTATTGCCTCTGATGATGCCGACAAAGGATCTTCTCCAGGGGATACAGGTTCGGATAAAGATTTAATGGACGCCTTAACATACAATGCTTCAACTCCATCAACAAGTGAAATTTTCGCAGCTAATTATGAGGGAATTAACAGATGCAATCAAGCATTAAGCATAATTCCGCAATTAGATCAGGCTAATCCTGCTTTACGAGCCAGATTATTAGGTGAAGCAAAATTTTTAAGAGCTTTTATGTATTTTACTTTGGTAAAAGCATATGGAGGTGTGCCAATTGTGGATCATTTGCCAAATCCATCTTCTGATGATGATAGAGTTATGCAATTAACACGCAAAACAAGTGCTGAAGTTTATACTTTTATCGAAAGGGATTTGACCGATGCTATTGCGGCACTGCCAAATAAATCAGAATATGCTGCTGCTGAAAAAGGAAGAGCCTCAAAAGGAGCTGCTTATGCATTATTGGCAAAAGTAAATTTATACCAAAAAAACTGGCAAAAAGTAATAGACAACTGTAATTTGATTACAGGGTATGCTATCGTTCCAGATTATGCTTCCATGTTTAGATTAGCAGGCGAGAATGATGCCGAATCTATTTTTGAAATTCAAGGTACGGGTTCAGTTCCTGCTAAAGGAATCTCAGGATATTCCAATACACAAGGCGCACGTGGTAATGGTGGCTGGGGTTGGGGATTCAATACACCGTCTCAAAGTTTAGTAAATGCTTATGAAACCGGTGATGTTAGAAAAAATGCAACAATCATTTTTGCAGGAACCACTTTATACGATGGTAGAGTTGTGCCAACAACGGTTGAAAATCCTAGATACAATTATAAAGCGTATTCTTCTGCTTTCACAGATGGTTGGGAAACTGATGTAAATATCAAATATCTGAGATATGCCGAAGTAATACTAATGAAAGCCGAAGCATTAAACGAATTAAACCAGACTGCCGCAGCTATTCCTTTGTTGAACCAAATCAGAGCAAGAGCTGGATTAGGGAATACACCTGCAGTATCTCAAGGAGATGTGAGAACTGCAATCTGGAAAGAAAGAAGAGTTGAAATGGCATTCGAACACGACAGGTTCTTTGATTTAGTAAGAACTGGTCAAGCAGTTGCTGCGTTTGCTATTGATGGAAAAACATTTGTTGCCGGTAAACATGAATTGTTTCCATTACCGCAAGCATTCATTACGCAAGCAAACGGATTATCAATACAAAATCAGGGTTATTAATTTAAAAAAAAACAGTAAAATGAAAAAAAATAAATATATTTTCTTATTTGCTTCTGTTCTGGCTTCTCAATTTTTTGTGAGCTGTAATGAGGACAGTATAGATAAAGTAAATAGCCCAATTCCTTATGAAGCAATTGGTGGATATGAAAGTTCAGATGATGTTGCTGCCGCTAACTTAGTTACTAAATTTAGTTTTGAGAATAGTATTGCAGATTCAAAAAACGTAATAACTGGTGGAATAGGGACAAATGTAACCTATGAAAAGGGAATCAAAGGGCAGGCCTATAAAGGATCTTCAAATTCTTTTATTGCATATAGTACAGTGGCAAGTTCTTTGGTAGATGTAAAAAGTATTACAGTTTCTATGTGGATTAATACGAGTCCACACACTGGGGGAGCACAATCGTTATTTATGTTACCAAAAACTACAGATTTTTGGGGAAATATTTTCTCATTGATTGAAGGAACAGGTCCGGCAGCTACTATGTTAATGAAAAATCATCTTCAAAAAGATGTAACACCCAGTATTGCTTGGTCAGGTCAGTTTATAGAACATAGTGGTGCTAATGTTCTAACAAATATGTTTGGTGTCTGGAAACATATAGTATGGACATATAATGGAACGAGTTCAACTTACAGTATGTACATTGATGGAAAAAAGCTTGATTTGCCTGCTTCAATAGCAAAACGATATGCAAGCGATCCTCTTACTGGTGGAGTTGGTTATGGCGAACTTGCCAATTCTAATGTTTCTAAATTCATTATTGGTGGATATCAACAGCATTTAGGAGCCCCATGGGGTGCTACTGATGGCTGGATGTTGAATTACACAGGTCTAATGGACGAGTTTAGAATTTATAAAACGGCACTATCTGACAATGAAGTTGTTGCTTTATATAAATTAGAAAAAGATAACCGATAAAGATTTATCGACACACCTAGTTCACATACAACTAGGTGTGTATTTTTCAACTATTAATCCTATTTTATATAAAATGAAAAACGGTTTATTCATAATGTTTTTTTTGATTTTTTTTAATTCTTGTTCATCTTCATCTCCTGGGGGAAATAGTGGTAGCGGCACCCCATTACCAACGACTCCTACAACTCCTGTGCCTGTTTTAACAGATATTGAAGTTATGGATCAAGTCCAAAAAGATGCCATCAAATATTTTTGGGATTATGCTGAAACCAATTCGAAATTAGCAAGAGAACGTTATCTAACTGATAATCCAAGTTTTGAAGCCAATATAATCACCACTGGAGGTTCAGGTTTTGGGTTAATGTCAATAGTCGTTGGAGTAGAGAGAGGATTTGTTAATAGAAGTGAAGCTGTTTCCAGACTTACAACTGCTTTGACTTTTCTAGAAAATGCTGATCGGTTTCATGGTGCTTGGTCACATTGGATTAATGGAACAACAGGAAAAGTAATACCTTTTGGTACAAAAGATAATGGGGGAGATTTAGTAGAAACCTCTTTCTTATGTCAGGGTTTATTGATTGTGAGAGAATATTTCAAAAATGGAACTGCTGCAGAACAAGCTTTAGCCACTAAAGCAGATAATTTGTGGAAAGGCGTTGAATGGGATTGGTATACCAAAGGGGAAAATGCATTATACTGGCATTGGTCACCTAATTACGGTTGGGAAATGAATTTTAAACTCGAAGGATACAACGAATGTTTGATTACCTATATAATGGCTGCCGCGTCTCCTACACATTCTATTCCCGCTGCAGCATATCATCAAGCTTGGGCAAGAAACGGAGCAATTGTAAATAGCAGTGCACAATACGGAATTCCAGTGGTATTCAATTATAATGGAGCGACAGGAAATGTAGGGCCTATGTTTTGGGCACAATATTCTTATTTAGGATTAGATCCCACTAACTTGACCGATCAATATGCAGATTATTGGACGCTGACTCAAAACCATGCTAAAATTATGAACAAATATTGTATTGCCAATCCACATCAGTGGAATGGATATTCGGATAAATGTTGGGGATTAACGGCAAGTTATTCTCGTAATAGCGACGGGTCTACAGGATATTCAGCACATCAGCCCAATAATGATTTAGGGGTGATTTCACCTACGGCTGCCTTATCCTCTTTTCCTTATACGCCAATAGAATCAATGAAATTTCTACATTATTTATATGATGAGAAAAAGAGTTCTTTAGTTGGAATTGCGGGACCTTATGACGCTTTTTCTCCACATTATAATTGGGTGACACCACGATATTTGGCAATCGATCAAGGTACAATAGCCCCAATGATAGAAAATTATCGTACCGGTTTATTATGGAAATTATTTATGAATTCGCCAGAGGTAAAACAGGGTTTAGTAAAACTCGGTTTTCATTCCGGGAAATATAATTTTTAAGGAATTATGAAGTATAAAATTATAATAATTGCCTTTTTGTTTTCATGGAATGCCTTTTCACAATCGGAGGTAAATGGAAAAATGAAAACCGAAATCGTGCAAAAACACGAAATGGGTCATGCATTACATATTTCAGTGAATATTAAAGCTAAAAAATCGTTAATGGTTTTTCTTCATGGTTTTATGGATGATGTCGTGAATCCAGATTATGTAATCACCATTTTAAAAAAATAAAAAAATGTAATGGTAATGTTGACCTAACCATTTTTGATGATGCAGATCACGACAGTTGGTCAAGAGAATATGACAACCATGAAATTGATGATTGGATGTTTAAACAGATAAAAAAAATATAAAATGAAAATTAAACTAATTATACTTCTCTTAGGTCTTTCACTTTTTGGCTACAGCCAAAAAAAGACAGCTAAAAAGACGGTTAAAATGAAACCAAAAACCGAATTTGTATTCGACTTAATGTCAAAAATGACTTTGGAGGAGAAAATAGGGCAATTAAATCTGCCTACTTCGGGCGATATTACGACTGGAACTGCTAATAGTTCTAATGTGGCTAAAAATATAGAAGAAGGTAAAGTAGGTGGTTTATTCAATATAAAATCGGTTCAGAAAATTAAAGAAGTGCAAAAGATTGCAGTCGAAAAAAGCCGATTGAAAATCCCATTACTTTTTGGAATGGACGTTATTCATGGCTATGAAACAACTTTTCCTATCCCCCTTGGATTGTCTTGTACATGGGATATGAAACTGATTGAAAGAAGTGCTCAAATTGCAGCTCAAGAAGCTAGTGCCGATGGAATCAACTGGACTTTTTCTCCCATGGTTGATATTTCTCGCGATCCGCGTTGGGGTAGAGTTTCTGAAGGTTCGGGTGAAGATCCATTTTTGGCAAGCCAAATTGCCAAGGCGATGGTTTATGGCTACCAACAAGATGATTTGTCAAAAAACAATACCATATTATCTTGTGTAAAACATTTTGCCTTGTATGGTGCACCGGAAGCGGGACGCGATTACAATACCGTTGATATGAGCAGAATAAAAATGTACAATGATTATTTTCCTCCATACAAAGCGGCTGTTGATGCAGGTGTAGGTTCAGTTATGGCATCTTTCAATGAAATTGACGGAATTCCAGCAACAGGAAACAAATGGTTAATGACTGATGTGTTGAGAAAACAATGGGGTTTTAAAGGATTTGTGGTTACTGATTTTACAGGAATTCCTGAAATGATAGAACACGGAATGGGAGATTTGCAAACTGTATCTGCATTGGCTCTAAATGCCGGAATTGAAATGGACATGGTTGGTGACGGTTTCCTTACTACTTTAAAAAAATCATTAGATGAAAAAAAGGTAAGCATGGAACAAATTGATAATGCCGTTCGACTTATTTTGAATGCCAAATATGATTTAGGACTGTTTCAAGATCCTTATAGATATTGTGATGAGAAAAGAGCGAAAACTGAAATCTTCACGAACAGTAATAGAGATGAAGCCAGAAAAATTGCTTCTCAATCTTTGGTTTTGCTTAAAAACCAAAACCAGTTGCTTCCTTTGAAAAAATCAGGAACTGTTGCCGTGATTGGACCATTGGCTGATGCCAAAGAGAATATGGCAGGTACTTGGAGTGTTGCAACTAACATGCAAACATCGATTTCATTAGTGGCAGGTATCAATAAAGTTGTTGGAAATGCTGCAAAAGTGCTTTACGCCAAAGGTAGTAATCTGGATTATGATGCAGCTTTCGAAGAAAATGCAACCATGTTTGGTAAAACCTTGCACCGTGACAGTAGAACTAAAGAAGAATTATTGGCCGAAGCTTTGAAAATTGCCAATCAATCCGATGTAATTATTGCAGCTCTTGGTGAATCTGCGGAAATGAGTGGAGAAAGCAGCAGCCGAACTAATTTAGAAATTCCACAGGCTCAAAAAGATTTATTACAGGAATTATTGAAAACTGGAAAACCAGTGGTTTTGGTTTTGTTTACTGGGCGCCCATTAGTTTTAGTTCACGAAAATGCAACTGTTCCAGCAATATTGAATACATGGTTTGCAGGAAGTGAAGCAGGAATTGCCATTGCTGATGTTTTGTTTGGAAATGAAAATCCTTCGGGAAAATTGACCGCTACTTTCCCTAGAAGTGTTGGACAAGTGCCTATTTATTACAATCAAAAAAATACAGGAAGACCACTTTTAAATAAAGAAGGAAAATTCGAAAAATTCAAATCGAATTATATTGACGAAAGAAATGAACCTTTATTCTCTTTTGGCTTTGGATTGAGCTATACCACATTTGACTATTCAAACCTGAAAATTTCATCGGATAAAATGAATTATAACCAAAAAATAAATGTTAGTATTGATGTTTCAAATACTGGAAATTTTGATGGTAAAGAAGTAGTTCAATTGTATATAAGAGATATGGTAGGTTCTGTTACAAGACCTATAAAAGAGTTAAAAGGATTTCAGAAAATTACTCTAAAAAAGGGAGAAAAACAAACCGTAACTTTTGAAATTTCCGTTGATGAGTTAAAGTTTTATAATTCAGATTTACAATTTATTGCTGAACCAGGCACCTTTCAAGTTTTTGTAGGTGAAAATTCAGGGACAGACAGACAAGTAAGTTTTGAATTGGTTAAATAAATTTTGGTTAGTTTATTTAGTAATTGCCCTCTAGTATATAAATACTGGAGGGTTTTTTTGATTTTTTTTAAGTTAAATCTTGGCCTAATATTTTTTATATTTGATAATTAAAATAACTAAATACAATGAAACGTTTTCTTCCCCTTTATTTCGTTTTTGCGATAAACATTGGTTTTTCGCAAAGTGTGCAATCTCCATCCAATAAAATTTCGGTAAATTTTAAATTAACAGCTAACGGACAACCTTCATATTCTGTTAATTACAAAAATAAACCGGTAATTTTGGAAAGTGCTTTAGGCATAAAACTTAAGGACAAACCAGCTTTAGACGCTAATTTTGAAATAGAAAATTCAAAAACGGCCACTTTCAACGAATCTTGGAAACCCGTTTTAGGCGAACAATCCACTATTGTAAATCATTACAATGAACTAATAGTTTCTCTGACACAAAAAGAAACCCACATAAAAATGAATGTTATTTTCAGGGTTTTTGACGAAGGTGTAGCTTTTAGATATGATTTTCCAAAGCAAAAAGACTTGAATTATTTCATTATTTCTGATGAGGTTTCCCAGTTTAATTTGACTGAAAACCAAAATGTATTTTGGCTTCCCGGAGATTTTGACAGTCAAGAATATGCCTATAATGAAACTTTATTTTCAGACATAAATACCCAAAAAATAGACTTGAATAACGGAATCGGAGTAAAATCGATTGCAGGAAAATATGCAGTTCAATCGCCTTTGATGATGAAATCGGCAACAGGTTTGTACCTCAATATTTTTGAAGCCGCCGTGGTCAATTACCCAATTATGCACTTGAATGCGGATGTAAAAAACTATAAATTATCAGCTAATTTAGTTCCAAATACCATTGGTGACAAAGCATATCTGCAAGCACCTTGCGTTTCTCCGTGGAGAACGATAATGATGAGCAATGACGCCAGGGATATTGTGGGTTCAAAGATGATTCTGAACTTGAACGAACCTTGTAAAATCGACGATACTTCTTTCATTAAACCAATGAAATACATCGGGATTTGGTGGGAAATGCACGTTGGAAAATCAACTTGGGATTACGCCGGTTCGCAAAATGCACAAAATGTTTTGACACAAGATTTATTACCGTCAGGAAAACATGGTGCAACTACCGAAAACACCAAAAAATACATTGATTTTGCTGCCAAAAACGGCTTCGACGGTGTTCTTGTCGAAGGCTGGAATACGGGTTGGGAAGATTGGTTCGGCAATTGGAAAGAAGAAGTTTTCGACTTCGTGACACCTTATCCTGACTTTGATATTGATGCGGTTACGGCTTACGCCAAGTCCAAAAATGTAAAAATGATTATGCATCATGAAACCTCGGGTTCAGTGGCGAATTACGAACGACATTTAGACCGCGCTTTCGACTTGATGAAAAAATACGATTATCCAGCAGTAAAATCAGGATATGTGGGCAAAATTATTCCGCGTGGCGAGTTCCATGACGGACAAACCATGGTAAATCATTTTAATTTTGTAGCAAGACGCGCCGCCGATTATAAATTAATGATCAACTCCCATGAAAGTTCTCGTCCAACAGGTTACGGCAGAACTTATCCAAATTACATCGCCGCTGAAGCCGCTCGAGGTAATGAATTCAATGCTTGGAGTAATGGAAACCCTCCAATGCACGAAACGATTTTGCCTTTCACAAGATTGCTTGGTGGTCCAATGGATTACACGCCGGGAATTTTTGAAATAAAAATGAGTTATTACGACAAAACCAAAACAGAACAAGTTCACACCACATTGGCAAAACAATTGGCATTGTATGTAACGATGTATTCGCCTTTGCAAATGGCTGCAGATTTACCTGAAAACTACGAAAAATATCCGGATGCTTTCCAGTTCATCAAAGATGTGGCAGTCGATTGGGACGAAAGCAAATATCTTGAAGCAGAACCCGGAGATTATCTAACGGTTGCCAGAAAAACAAAAGGCAAGGAAACTTGGTTCCTTGGCGCTATCACTGATGAAAATACCAGAAAATCAGAAATTAAACTGGACTTTCTTTCCAAAGGAAAAAAATACAAAGCCATCATTTATGAAGATGCAAAAGATGCCGACTGGAAAAACAATCCAATAGCTTATAAAATAAGAACAATTGTGGTTACCCATACATCAAAAATCAATTTGAATTTGGCTCCCGGAGGTGGAACGGCCATAAGTTTTGAACCAATTAATTAAGGTTTTTTTATAGTAATTAGTCTTTTATTTTTTGGAATTCAGGCAATTAAAAACAAAACAATAAATGAAAATATTCAAAAAAACGCTCTTCGGTATATTGATTTGTTTTTTTATAAACGTCAACGCCCAGCAAAAAACGTATTGCAATCCCATCAATGTAGATTATGGCTATTGTCCAATTCCCAATTTTGTCACCCAAGGAAAACATCGCGCAACTGCTGATCCGGTAATTGTAAATTTCAAAGGCAAGTTTTTTCTTTTTTCGACCAATCAATGGGGATATTGGTGGAGCGATGACATAAGTGATTGGAATTTCGTGCCTCGAAAATTTTTACTGCCGCAACACAAAGTATATGATGAATTGTGTGCTCCAGCCGTTTTTGTGATGAAAGACGAAATGTACGTTATAGGATCTACACATGAACCAACTTTCCCGATATGGAAAAGCAAAAACCCAACTATGGACGAATGGGAAATCGCCACCGATTCTTTGAAAGTAGGTGCTTGGGACCCTGGATTTTTATATGATGAAGAAAAAGACAAACTGTTTTTATACTGGAATTCAAGTAATGAATTTCCAATCTTGGGAACCGAAATCAATACCAAAACCTTGCAATCGGAAGGTTTTGTAAAACCGATGATTTCGCTGCATCCTGAAGACCACGGTTGGGAACGATTTGGGGAATACAACGATAATACTTTTCTGCAACCTTTTATGGAAGGTGCTTGGATGACAAAACACAACGGAAAATATTATCTACAATACGGAGCACCGGCAACAGAATTTAGCGGTTATGCCGATGGTGTTTTTGTAAGTACCGATCCTTTGGTTGGTTTTGCGTATCAAGCCCACAATCCGTTTTCGTATAAACCGGGAGGTTTTGCCAGAGGAGCGGGTCACGGCGCAACTTATCAGGATAATTTCAAAAATTATTGGCACGTTTCAACCATAGTTTTGGGAGTCAAAAATAGTTTTGAACGCCGAATTGGGATTTGGCCAGCGGGTTTTGACAAAGACGACGTGATGTATTGCAATACCGCCTATGGTGATTATCCAACACAATTACCAACCAAAAATGCCGATCATATTAAGGGATTATTTACGGGTTGGATGCTATTAAATTATAATAAACCTGTACAAGTTTCTTCCACTTTGGGTGGTTTTCAACCGAATTTGGCTGTTGACGAAGATTTAAAGACCTATTGGAGTGCCAAAACCGCCAATTCTGGCGAGTGGTTCCAAACCGATTTGGGAGAAGTTTCGACTGTAAATGCCATCCAAATTAATTATGCCGATCAGGATGTGGAGTTTATGGGAAAAACAATCGGCAAGTTTCATCAATATAAAATTTTGGCTTCGAATGACGGAAAGAAATGGACTGTTGCAGTTGATAAAAGCACCAACAAGAAAGATGTTCCGCACGATTATATTGAATTGGAAACCCCAATTAAAGCTCGTTTTTTGAAATTGGTCAACCTGAAAATGCCGACAGGTAAATTTGCTTTAAGCGGGTTTCGAGTTTTTGGAAAAGGTGCTGGAGAAAAACCAAAAGCCGTAGAAAATTTTGTCGTACTTCGCTCAGAAAAAAATAAATTTGGCGAAAGAAGAAGTTCTTGGATGAAATGGGAACAAAATGATGCTGCCGATGGATACACGATTTACTTTGGAAAATCGCCGGATAAATTATACGGAAACATCATGGTTTATGGCAAAAATGATTATTTTTTTACCGGGATGGATAGAGAAGATACATATTATTTCCAAATTGAAGCATTCAACAACAACGGCATTGGTCCACGAACCGAAATCAAAAAATCGGAATAAAAAATGTATCATAATTTCATTGGTTGGGTATAATTTTTTTTATAGTTATACCCAACTTGTTTTTTAATATATTTGAATTTCGAATAGTAATAAAAAAATAATGAAAAAATCAATCGTATTCTTTATACTTGTTTTAAATACTTTTTTTCTTTTTGCACAAAGTAAAGAGGAACAAACCATCAAGCAAATCTACAAATCATCTTTGACGAATTCTCAATGCTACTCTTGGCTGGATTATTTGTCCAATTCTATTGGAGCCCGACTATCAGGTTCGGCCAATGCAGGAAAAGCGGTTCAATACACCAAATCACAAATGGAAAACTTGGGCTTTGACCGAGTATATCTTCAAGAAGTGATGGTGCCAAAATGGGTTCGAGGCGAAAAAGAAACAGCTTATATTTTAGACAATAAATCCAAAATTAACATTCCCGTTTGTGCGCTTGGAGGTTCTGTTGCAACACCAAAAAACGGAATTACCGCTGAAGTAATTGAAGTAAAAGGCATCAAGGAATTAGAAGCTTTAGGTAATAAAATAAAAGGAAAAATAGTGTTTTTTAATCGACCGATGGAACCGGAAAACATAGAAACATTCAAATCCTATGGAGGTTGCGTTGACCAAAGATTTGCCGGTGCAAAAGAAGCCTCGAAGTTTGGCGCAGTGGCAACAATTGTACGTTCAATGAATTTGAGACTAGACGATTTCCCTCATACTGGCGTGCAAAGTTATGGTGATCTTCCAAAATCGGAATATATTCCTGCGGCGGCAATTAGCACAAATGCCGCCGAATTGTTGAGTAAAACCTTAAAAACCAATCCCAATTTAAAACTTTATTTAAAACAATCTTGCCAACAAATGGAAGACGTTTTATCCTATAATGTCATTGGCGAAATAAAAGGAACCGAACATCCTGAAAAAATTATGGTTGTGGGTGGTCATCTTGATTCTTGGGATCTAGCCGACGGTTCTCACGATGATGGAGCTGGTGTCGTACAAAGCATGGAAGTAATGAATATTTTCAAAAACATTGGCTACAAACCAAAAAATACCATTCGTGTCGTGCTTTTCATGAATGAAGAAAACGGAGGAAAAGGTGGAAAAAAATACGAAGAATTGGCCCAAGCCAACAAAGAAAACCACGTTTTTGCGATGGAAAGCGACTCGGGAGGATTTTCACCAAGAGGATTTTCAATAGAAAGCGACGATGCTGGATTCAATAAAATTGCGGCTTGGAAAAGTCTTTTTGAACCGTATCTAATTCATAGTTTTGTGATTGGTCACGGTGGTTCTGATATTGGCCCATTAAGTTCCAAAGGTATAATAAAAGCAGGCTTAAAACCAGATTCACAACGCTATTTTGATTACCATCACGCGGCAAACGACAACTTTGATGCCATTAATAAAAGAGAATTGGAACTTGGCGCTGCGACTATGGCTGCTTTGATGTATTTGATGGATCAAAACTAAATTTAAACACAAAAATAAAATTATTCTTTTGGCAATGGCGCTCCAACGGCAATGTCGCATCGGTGTTTTTCTTGACCGTGTGGCGGATTCATTCCTTCTGGAGTTGGTGTTGTTACGGCTGCTGCGGGTGTTGCAATAGTTGCAGGAACCGTAGTGTTTTGTGGAGCTACTGGAGCACTTTTTGCAGGAGCCACAGGAGAATTTAAGGGTGCGCCAACAGGAATATCGCAACGATGATTTGGTTGGCCGTGAGCAGGATTCATTCCCTTGGCAACGGCAACAGGAGTTGATACAGCTGTGTTTTGATTGACCGTGTTAGGATTTTGAGGAGTCTGTGTTGGCATTACGGTCTGGTTCTGTTGCGTATTTGCCGCTTCAGTAAACGGGACTATTTTAGATGGAGTTGTGCTGTCTTGTGGTTCCAGTTCTTTCTTGCAAGAAACGAACAATAACGCGGTTACAAAAAGTAAGCTTAAAAAAGATTTCATAAACAGTATTTTTTTGATAGCAATACCAAATATAGGATTTTAAATAATACAGCCGAGCTATAAATTTGTAATTTTTGTCAATTCAAATTTCTTGATGGAAGATGGTCAAATTTGTCGTATGCATTTCAAGCAACTTTTTTTTGTATTGGAATACACTACAAAATGGATTTTGTGGCTTCTTTTTTCTAAAGACAAAAGGAACAAATTTTTTAAATCACCAAATAAAATGGTATTTTAGCATTCTCTAAATTTTCATCATAAAATGATAAGTAAAACACAATTCGAAACCGAATTACAACTCATAATACAAAACGGAATTCGCGAGGATGTGGGCCAGGGTGACCACAGTTCGTTAGCTTGCATTCCTTCATCAGCAACCGGAAAAGCAAAACTATTGGTCAAGGAAGACGGAATTATTGCAGGTGTGGCTTTTGCCAAAATGATTCTCGAACATGTTGATCCAACTTTGCAAATAGAAACCTTTATTGTTGATGGAACTCCTGTAAAAAAAGGCGATGTAGTTTTCCACGTTTCAGGAAGTTCGCAATCCATTTTAAAATCCGAACGACTGCTGTTGAATTCCATGCAGCGAATGAGTGCCATTGCCACCAAAACAAAAAAATACGTGGATTTGCTCGAAGGAACAAACACCAAAATTCTCGATACAAGAAAAACAACTCCTGGGTTCCGGGCTTGCGAAAAATGGGCAGTTAAAATAGGCGGAGGTGAAAACCATCGCTTTGCGCTTTACGACATGATTATGCTCAAGGACAATCACAACGATTTTGCGGGAGGAATTACTTTGGCCATAGCCAAAACCAAAGCTTATCTCAAAGAAAAAAATCTGGACCTGAAAATTATTGTCGAAGCCAGAAACCTTGACGAAGTAAAAGAAATTCTCGAAAATGAAGGTATTCACAGGATTTTGATAGATAATCTAGATTTTGAAGATACTAGAAAAGCAGTTGCTTTAATAGGCGATAAGTGTCAAACGGAATCTTCTGGAAACATCAACGAAAATACAATTCGCAGTTATGCAGAATGCGGTGTTAATTATATTTCATCAGGAGCATTAACCCATTCGATTTATAACATGGATTTAAGTTTGAAGGCTTTTTAAAATCAGCTAACTAAAAACTATGAGTAAGGAAATTGAAGAAAGAATAGAAAGAATCCACGTATTACGCAATTTAATTCGACCGCTAAAAAAGATAAAACTGCCATGGTTGCAAGGATTGTCCTTTTATGATTTAATGGAGTTGTATATTCTTGGAATAATGGAAGGAGCATTGGGTTACCATGCCAGTGCGATTGCATTTAGTTTTTTTATGGCATTGTTCCCTTTTGCGCTTTTCATCTTGAATTTAATTCCATACATTCCCATCGAAGGATTTCAGTTGGATTTCCTTGAATTTGTAAAAGATGGAGTGCCTCCAAACACTTATGATGCAATAGCAAATATCGTTAATGATATTCTGAACAACAGTCATTCTGGATTGCTGTCCACAGGGTTTATATTGTCTATTTTCTTGATGGCAAATGGCTTGAACGGTATTTTGGGAGGCTTCGAATCTTCTCGTCACGTACTCATCAAGCGAGGTTTTATCCATCAATATTTAGTGTCCTTGGGAATGTCTTTAATATTGTCCTTTTTATTATTGGTTACCGTGGCCATAATCGTAATTTTTGAGGTGTTTATTCAAAAAACAATTATTCAGGATGTGTTCAGTGACACTATTTCCCTGATTATTTTAGGACGCTATGTTTTTATAGTGTTGATGATTTTAATCACGACCTCCATACTTTTTAGATTTGGTACCAAGCATTTTATAAGCGGTCCTTTGATAACCATAGGTTCTGTATTTACTACCTTATTAATAGTATTGGATTCATATGTTTTTGGAATTTGGGTAATTCGTTTTTCTAAGTACAACGAATTATATGGTTCGATAGGAACGTTATTAATCCTGATGTTTTACATTTGGATAAACTGCATGATTTTACTACTTGGATTCGAATTGAACGCATCCATAGACAAATTAAGGAAGAAAAAAGAGAAAGAAGTTGATGCAGCATAAATAATTAACAATCAAGCAATTCCAAATAAAAAAAATGTATTTTGTTGAAGTAATTTTACCGCTTTCTCTTGCCAAAACGTTTACTTACAGCGTTTCTGAAACCGAGTATCATTACATTAAAAAAGGAATGCGGGTTGCGGTGCCTTTCGGCAAAAGTAAAATCTACACTGCACTTGTTATCGAAACCCACGAAAACAAACCCACATTATACGATGCCAAGGAAATACACCAAATCCTTGACGAAAAACCCATAGTAACCGAAATTCAAATCGCCCATTGGCAATGGATTGCTTCATATTATATGTGTGCCATTGGCGACGTATATCGAGGTGCAATGCCATCGGCGCTTTTGCTGGAAAGCGAAACCATTATTTCCCAGAAGCAAGATGGTTTTGTGGATGAAAGCCTATTGTCGGATGATGAATTTCTGGTTTACGAAGCACTTCAGCAACAAAGTTCGTTGAAAGTTCAGGATATCATGAATATTTTGAACAAGAAGAATATTTTTCCGGTTATCCAAAAATTGGTAGACAAAAATATTCTGGTTCTTCAAGAGGAAATGTTGGAAAGTTATGCGCCAAAACTCGTTCGATACGTAAAATTGAATTCCAAATACGAAACCAACGAGGGTTTGGGGGAATTATTGGAAATACTTAAAAATGCCAATAAACAAAAGGAAATTGTACTGAGTTATTTTCAAATTTCCGCTTCCGAAAAAAAGCCAATTACAGTCAAAAAGTTAGTTGAAGTTGCCAATTCAACATCAACAATTGTAAAAGCATTGATTGACAAAGAAATTTTCGAAGAATATTATATTCAGGTGGATCGCGTCAATTTCTCGGGAATAACCAAAGACGACCAACTAAAATTAAGCGTAGCGCAACAAATCGCTTTTGACGAAATCAATAAAAATTTTACCCAAAAAGAAGTGTGCCTCTTGCACGGAGTCACATCCAGCGGAAAGACCGAAATCTACATCAAACTCCTGGAAGATTGCATTGCCACAGGAAAGCAAGTACTTTATTTATTGCCCGAAATTGCTCTTACAACACAATTGGTGACAAGATTAAGAGATTTTTTTGGTAATAAAGTCGCCGTTTTCCATTCGAAATACAGCAACAACGAAAGGGTGGAAGTGTGGCAAAAAGTGTTGGCACAATCGCCAAATGCTCAAATTGTTATTGGAGCAAGGTCAGCCTTGTTCTTGCCTTTTTCCAACTTGGGATTGGTTATCGTCGATGAAGAACACGAACAAACATTTAAGCAAGTAGATCCTTCGCCACGATATCACGCTCGAGATGCTTCGATTGTTTTGGCCAACAGTCATAAAGCAAAAGTACTTTTGGGTTCGGCAACGCCAAGTATTGAAACCTATTTTAATGCCCAATCCGGAAAATACGGTCTTGTTGAAATTTCCGAAAGATACGGCAATGTCAAAATGCCCGAAATCGAATTGGTCGATTTGAAGGACAAATACTTCCGCAAAAAAATGTCTGGTCATTTTAGCGACACTTTAATCGAGGAAATAACGACCGCTTTGTCTTTTGGGGAACAAGTTATTTTGTTTCAAAATCGCAGGGGTTTTTCTCCCGTTATAGAATGCATGACTTGTGGTCACGTGCCGCAATGTCCGCAATGTGACGTGAGTTTGACGTATCACAAACACAAAAACCAGTTGCGTTGCCATTATTGCGGATATTCGATGGCAAAACCAACGAATTGCCACATTTGTTCAAGTGTTGATTTAACCACCAAAGGTTTTGGAACCGAACAAATTCAGCAGGAATTGGTTGAATTGTTTCCCAATGCCAAAATTGGTCGAATGGATCAAGACACGACTCGGGGTAAATTTGGCTTCGAAAAAATTATCGATAGTTTCAAAAACCGGGAAATAGATATTTTGGTAGGAACTCAAATGCTTGCCAAAGGTCTTGATTTTGACAACGTGAGTTTAGTGGGAATCATGAATGCCGACAATATGTTGTATCATCCTGATTTTAGGGCTTTCGAAAGAAGTTTCCAGATGATGACACAAGTTTCGGGGCGTTCCGGTCGTTCAGAAAAAAGAGGGAAAGTAGTCATCCAGACGTATAATCCTGATCACAATACGATTCTGCAAGTGGTTTACAATGATTATGCGGGAATGTATAAAGAGCAATTACATGAAAGACAAATTTATAATTATCCTCCTTATTGTAAACTCATAAAATTGACTTTAAAACACAGGGATTTTGATAAACTCAAAGAAGGTTCCATGTGGTTGTATCAAGTGATGAAACAAAGCTTGGCCATTCCAGTTCTCGGGCCGGAAGAGCCACCAGTTTCTCGCATTAGAAACGAATACATTCGAACCATAATGATCAAAATTCCGACCAATCAGTCTTTGCAAGGCACAAAAAAAACTATCCAGAAAATACTGAATAGTTTTGAGGCTGTGGCACAATACAGAGCGATAAAAGTCTCTGTAAATGTTGATTTCTATTAGTTGATGGACAATGCCCTAACTAAATCTTCTTTTTTGTTTCTACTAAGTGGAATTTTAGTAATTCCAATTTCTGCAAATCGACTATTGAAGCGTTCCACTTTGTCTATATTAATAATATAGGATTTGTGCACTCTTACAAATTTGTCTTTTGAAAGGTCTTTTTCGAAAGATTTCATGGTGGAAAGAACCAAATTACTGTCATCCTCGGTAACTACTTTTACATAATCACCAAAAGCTTCAATCCATTTTATTTTAGAAGTAAAAACTTTAAGTTTTTTGAGGTTACTTTTAATAAAAATGTGTTCACCATCTTCTTCGTGGGTTTCTGACCGCAGCGCCTGCAAATCCATCGCTCTTTTTACAGAAGCATTGAATCTGTCAATAGCTATTGGTTTTTGAAGGTAATCGGTAGCATCATAATCAAATGCTTTCATGGCATACTCCGCCTTGGAAGTGATAAAAATAATTTGGGGTTTGGTTTTTAAACCATCCAAAAAATCAAAACCGCTAATAACAGGCATTTCAATGTCTAGGAAAATTAAGTCCACATTGTGTATGGTCATACAACCTTTTGCCTCAATAGCGTTCGAAAAATCACCTATTAAATGTAAATTGGGGTGATTATTTACTAGCTTTGTGATAATCATTCTTTGAATGGAACTATCATCTACAACGACACAATTTAGTTTCATATTTTTTGATATTTAAGATTCGGGATAGTAAAAGTACTATACGTTTTTTAAATAACCTAATCTTTATCGTCTTTTTTTGCGTTACAACGGATAAATGTAAAAAACATTTGTTTATTAAAATAAAATGATTACTTTCGCGCCCAAATTAATTTTAAATAAAAA
>NZ_PNNA01000015.1 GCF_013823965.1 Flavobacterium sp. | reverse complement strand
CTTCTTTAAAGTCAGGCCATAATATATCAGTAAAATATAATTCTGCATAGGCAATTTGCCACAACAAAAAATTACTTATTCTATGCTCTCCACTTGTTCTTATTAATAAATCTACCTCAGGTAAATTTCGCGTGTAAAGATGCTCATTTATAATTGAATCGTCAATAGAGTCTATTGAAATTATATTATTTTTAACTTTATCGGCAATGTTTCTTACAACATTTACTATTTCTTCTCGTGAACCATAACTCAATGCCAGGGTTAGTGTCATCCGAGAGTTGTTTTTGGTTTTGTCTATGACGTCGAAAAGTTCTTTTTGGGCGGAAACCGGTAATTTTTCTAAATTGCCAATTGCGGTTAGCTTAATGTTGTTGTCTTGCAGGGTTTTGAGTTCCTTTTTTAATGCTTTTATCAAGATTTTCATTAGGGTTTCGACTTCCAGTTTTGGTCTATTCCAATTTTCAGACGAGAAGGCATACAAGGTAAGGTTTTCTATCCCTAATTTGGCACAAGCCTTTATATTCACTTTTACGGATTTTGTTCCGCTTTCATGACCTAGAGCCCTAAGCAATCCTTGTTGTTTTGCCCAACGACCATTGCCGTCCATAATGATGGCTAAATGTTTGGGTAAATTTGTGGTGTCTATTTTATCTAGTAAACTCATTTTTTTATTCTGCACAATAACAGGGCTTGTTTCCAAAGGTATAGGTCAGTGTCAGCCCTGAAAAAACATACCAATCATTATTATTTATATTTCCAAATTTTAACCAATTTTCGTCCTTTGGATTACTCCCGTCTAAATTATCCGTTAGCGTATATCTTGCGCCAACTTCCAAGCCCAGTACAATGTGAGGCGAAACGTTTGATTTTATGCCTAAAGTCATCGGGATTGCAAACGAACCTGTGCCTGAATCCTTTACTATCTCTCCCGGCGAAACATACAATTCGTCATATCTGAAATAGCTTATTCCAGAATATACATAAGGAGTTATTTTTCTTTTAACTTCATGCAAATTAAAGTCAAAAAAATTAAATTCAAGGCCTAAAGATACTTCTTTTATGCTATTTTCAAAACGATATCCTCTTAGATTTCTACTTGGCTCTTTCGAGTCAAGGTCGTTTGCTGAAATTTTTGATTGTGTGTAAGAAAAACGGTAGGAATGTCTGGGACTTTTATTCCATTTGTAAAGAATGCCAAGAGTGGGTTCATTGGGCGAAATATAAGTGGTAAGTCCAACATCTCCCACGTAGTTGCTTCCGCCCACAAAAACACCAACCTCGTGAATTTGGGCATTCATTGTAAAAAAGAACAACAAAAAAAATAGGCGAAATAGTTTATACATTTATTTAAAATTGCGTGCAAATATAATAATTATCAACACGAATCAATACGCATTGTATTAAATGTGTCTTTTATTGAAAAACGCACCAAAAAAGAAGAGGCACAGTGATTTGAAAATAACCAAACGGAAAAAATAAGGCTATTCGTATGGGAAAGTGTAAAAATGATTTAATTTCGTCGATCTTCTCCCCAAAAAAGCTTGTTGCGAAGTTTTTTCAAAAATGTTTCTTCAGGAATTCCTACCATATTTATTTGAAAAGGAGTTTTCTTGATGTTTAATATGGTGTCGTTTTTTATGGATATAATTCTAGAATCCAAGGAAACCAAATAGTTTTCTTCCCTGCCGGAAACCTTCAATCGAATTTCTGTTTCATCTGGAATTACAAGTGGACGTGCGTTTAAATTGTGCGGAGCAATAGGGGTTATCACTAAACTTTTTACGTCTGGGGTTAATATTGGACCGCCGCAACTCATCGAATATCCTGTGGAACCGGTAGGCGTCGAGATAATCAATCCGTCTGCCCAATAGGAATTTAAATACTCGTTGTTCAGGTATGTTTCAATGGTAATCATTGAAGTGGTGTCTTTCCGGCTCACGCAAATCTCGTTCATTGCAAAATTGATGTCTTCAATTTCTGCATTGTCATTGGAACAACATAAACTTAACAAGGTTCTTTTTGAAATCGTATATTTTTTGTCAATGATAAACTGCATAAATTTGCCGATGTTGTCTTTTTGAACTGTGGCCAAAAAACCCAATCGACCTGCATTTATTCCCAAAATGGGTACGCCAGAATCTCGAACAAGTGTTGCTGCCCTCAAAATTGTTCCGTCACCACCGATGCTGATCAGCATATCAAAACTGTCGTTTAACTCAGTATGCGATGAGAAAGTTTTGTATTCTTTTTCAATGATTTTTTTTTCGTTCAAGATGTTCAAAAAGTTGGATTCGATGACCATCTCAACGTTGTTCTTGTGAAAAAAAACGAAAATATCCTTGATAATGGGCCCTGTACTATTTTGATAATATTGTCCGTAAATAGCTACTTTCATTTGTTTGTTAGATGTTAAGGTATTTGTCAAAATAATCGGAACGTTCCTTTAGAGTGTTGATGTAGTTGTCTTCTTGATGTTCGGATATGATTTCATAATCATATCTTCTAAAGGTTTGGATGATTTCATTTATCGGGCCAACATTTATTTTTAAGGTCACTTCAATGTTTTCAATATCGGCAGATGACACAAATAAGCCAAGCAGTTTGCCGTTGTTGCTTTCCACAATTTGGGTAATTTGACTTATTGAATAATCCATCACTCTTTTCTTGACAACAATAATTCTTCCCGGTTCGCGCAAAAAAGGGGTTTCGTTGAAGAATTTCATGATAGCGCCAAGTTCATAATAACCTACATATTTGTTGTCTTCATTCAAAACGGGAACCAAATCGGTATTGTTTTTTGCAAACACTTCCAAAACATCGAGCCAAACCATTGTTGTTCTGGCAAAAAATCTTTCTAAAGTATAACGATAATCAATTACTTTTTTAGCGCTGTCAAAAGTTTCAATCTCGTCAGACGCAATGCTGCCAATGTAAATCTCTTTTTCAACCACGGGAAAATGGGAAAAAGTAAATTCATCAAAAAAACCTTGAACCGCCGCGATAGTATCCTGGCTGTCAATGGCTTTAAAATCATTGCTGATGTAATTTGTAATTTCCGTCATAATCTAATCCAAAAAAGGTTGATGCAAAATAATCAAAATTATGCAATAACAGCTAGTTTTACTTTGTATTTTTGCATTTCAAACCACGAAATACATTCTCAAAAATTATTACAATGACAAAGTTAAGTGTAAATATTAACAAAATAGCTACTTTACGAAATGCTCGTGGAGGAAATGTTCCTGATTTATTAAAAGTGGCTGCCGATATTCAAAAATTTGGAGGTGAAGGAATCACCATTCATCCCCGTCCAGACGAGCGTCACATTCGTTATCAAGACGCCAGAGATTTGAAACCAATCGTTTATACCGAATACAATATTGAAGGAAATCCCGAAAAAAGTTTCGTTGATTTGGTTCTCGAAATAAAACCAACACAAGTGACTTTGGTTCCTGATGCCATTGATGCCATAACTTCAAATGCGGGTTGGGACACTGTTAAACACAAGGATTTTCTAACAGAAATTGTTCAAGAATTTCAAAGAAACGGAATCAGGACTTCCATTTTTGTCGATCCGGTTCTCGAAATGATTGAAGGCGCAAAAATCATTGGAACCGAAAGAATCGAATTGTACACGGAAGCTTTTGCCCACGAATACAGCCTTGGAAACAAAAACGGAATCGACCCTTATGTAAAATCGGCAATTGTAGCAAATGAACTTGGCTTGGGAATCAATGCCGGACACGATTTGAGTTTGGATAACATCCAGTTTTTTAATCAAAATATTCCGGGTTTGCTCGAAGTTTCCATTGGCCATGCACTTATTTCCGAAGCAATTTATCTTGGATTGGACAATGTGGTTAACATGTATTTGCAGAAATTAAAATAAACCATATAAGACATATAATATCATTTAAGTTGTTGGGATATTTAAAATCTCATATGCCTTATATGGTGAAAAAAATAATCAAAATGTTGTATTCAAAAATAGAAGGTCAAGGCAAGCCACTTTTAATCATTCACGGATTTTTGGGGATGTCCGACAATTGGAAAACAATGGGAACACAATTTGCCGGCGATGGATTTCAGGTTCATTTGCTGGATTTGCGCAACCATGGCAAAAGTTTTCATTCCGATGAGTTCAGTTATGAAATAATGGCTCAAGACGTTTTTGACTATTGCAAAGCCAATAATCTCGAAAAAGTGAACATTCTTGGACATTCCATGGGCGGAAAAACGGCAATGCTTTTTGCGGCAAACCATCCAGAAATGGTCGAAAAATTAATTGTTGCCGACATTGGTCCAAAATTCTATCCGCAACATCATCAAACTATTTTTGAAGCCTTGAATGCGGTCGATTTTTCCGAAAAACCGAGCCGAGCCGAAATCGAAGAAATCATGTCAAAATACATCACTGATTTTGGAACCAGACAATTTTTGTTGAAAAGCCTCTATTGGCTGGAACCCGGACAATTGGCGTTTCGATTTAATTTGGCAGTTTTTAATGTTAAAATGGACGAAATAGGAAAACCACTTCCCGAGAATGTCATTTTTAATAAACCAACGCTTTTTGTACGCGGCGGAAATTCCAATTATATTTTGGACAGCGATTTCGAAAACATTGAAAAGCATTTTCCAAATTCAAAAATTGAAACTATTCCCAATGTAGGGCATTGGCTTCACGCCGAAAACCCGAAAATGTTTTATGAAATAACGAGTTCGTTTCTAAAATAAGAATAAAAAAACCCTTTTCCATTTAAAGAAAAGGGTTCGTTTTTTATTAGGTGAAAATTTAGTTTTTTATAATTTTCGTGGTTTCTGTTTTTCCAGAATCAGAAGTAACTTTTAGCATGTAGGTTCCAGTTTGGAGTGAATGAATGTCTAAAGTAACATTGTTTAAACCGGAAAATTTAGTTGAATGAACTTGTCTTCCCAGCAAATCAAAAACAGAAGCTTCTTTAATTAATGATGTTCCTGCGTCTAATTTTAAAATTCCTTTGGTTGGATTTGGGTAGGCTGAAATTTGGTTTTTAACATCAAATTCAGCAGTTTTCAATGGAATTCCAGAAAATTTAAAAATCCCTCCTGTTGTTAAATCAGTATTGATTCCTCCTGAAAATCCAAATGAGCTATTCAAAAACTTTAATATTCCGTGTGAAATTCCATCAATAATGGTCCATGTTACACCATCATCAGTACTGTAAGACGAGCCTAATGGATTTGCAGATGCCGTAGAAATGACAGTCGATGTGCCAGGAATATAAGCAATATCAGTGTTAAAAAGCGAACCTGTTATTGACATAGAACTAGGGCTCCAAGTTGTTCCACCGTCAGTTGTGTTGAAAAGCGCAACGGGATTATAGGTCATCAAAAGACCTTTGTTTGTATCCGAAAAAGTAAACCTGTCCAACGCAAAATCAGTGCTAGGCGATGCGTTGGCAGTCCAAGTTAACCCTTTATCGTCAGATTTGAAAATTCTGCCTAAATCTGTTCCAAACCAAATGGTGTTTCCTGAAACTTCATAAAGATTCTCCCAGCCATATTCTCCACCAGCATCTGGATCTGGAATATTCGTACCATCAACTCTTGTCCATGTTGTTCCTCCATCAGCAGTTGTATAGATTTCGAATTCGCCATTTTCAGGGTCTCCTGCAGCAATTCCATTATTGGCATCCCAAAAATGAACAAAGTTGGCATAGGAATCCACTGTGTTGCTAAATAATGCTGTTGTTTGTTTGTTCCATGTTACGCCACCATCAATGGTTTTCCAAACTCCGCCAATGTTAGTTGCGTCAGGATATACTGAAATCCAAGCCGTTGTTTCTGAAACGGCAGTAATGGATGAAGTGCCTAATGCATTATTACCTACTCCCAAATCTATTGTCCCTGGGGTCCAAGTATTACCTCCATCAGTACTCTTTGTGAATTCTTTAATGGTCACATCTACTGGATCCGTGGTGCTGTCAGAGCCGAGAGCCCAAACAACGTTTCCATCAGCAATAGATATACTGTACAGTCCTCTTGCTGGCGTAGTAAATCCAGTTGCTTTTTCAGTCCAAAATTGTGCATTTGCACTTAATGAAATAACCGATAAAATTGTGAGTAAAATTTTCTTCATGACGTCTTACTGTTTTAAGTTTAGCCTTACGAAGATAAAGAAAAACATTCATAGGTAAGAATATTTTTTTTACTTTTGAAATAAAACAAATATTTATGAAACTACTTGTCAGGATTATTATCACATCGGTTTTGGTTTTGCTTATTGCTCATTTTATGAAAGGTGTGCATGTCGAGGGCTTTGTTACCGCTTTGCTTGTTGCAGTTGTGTTGGGGTTGCTCAATATTTTTATAAAACCCATATTTGTGTTGTTGACACTGCCTTTTACCATTGTTACTTTGGGATTGTTTTTGTTGGTTATCAACGCAATAATAATCTTGTTGTGCACCAATATAGTTGGCGGATTTAGCGTGGATACTTTTTGGACGGCATTGCTTTTTAGCGTTGTGTTGTCTATTTCACAGTCCATTATGTATAAAATTGTGGGGGAATAGACACCTGAAAAGATTAGAATTCAAGACTAAATAATGGACTAAAATTCAATAGATTAAAAACTTGTTTGGGTTGCAAAATTTTTATAATTTTGCAACCCAATTTTATTATGTAAATTAACGAAGAAGATGGATATTAAAAGAGTAGCATTAGACGCAGTAAACGAAACAATTGTAATGACGGTTGTTCACATGGATTACAAAGGTCAAGTAGCAAAAAGAATAAACGAAAAAATGCCTTTGGCAACCGTAAAAGGGTTTAGAAAAGGACAAGTTCCAAAAGATCTTGTTGAAAAACAATACGGAAAAGCCATCAAACAAGAAGAGGTAAAGAAAGTGGTTGATTTGGCTTTGGAGCGTTACCTTCAATCAGAAAGATTGAATCTTTTGGGAACTCCTCTTGCTAAAGTGAATGAAAATTTTGATTGGGATGCCGAAGAATTGGTTTTTGAATACGAAATCGGTTTGGTGCCTAATTTCGAAATTGATTTGGATGCCAAAAATAACATCATAAAATATGTAGTTACTGCCGACGATAAATTAATTGACGGTCAAGTGGCCCGTATCCAAAAACAATTTGGTACTCCAATTTCTCAAGAAGCGGTTACGGCTGATTCTGATATTAAAGGAACTTTTACCAACGAAACAGAAGGAATCAACAATGCAACTACAATTGCTTTGTCACTGTTCAAAGAAAAAGCTACTGCCGATAAATTTATTGGCAAGAAAGTAGGTGATGTAGTTACTGTAAACACAAGCGGTTTGTTTGAAGACGATCACCAATTGATGGATTACCTAAAAGTAGGTCACGATAATGTTCACGGTTTAGCTATTGATGTTGATTTTACCATCGAAGCCATCACTGTTTCTGAGCCAGCTGAGTTGAATCAAGAATTGTTCGATAAACTTTTTGGACCTGGAAACGTAGCTTCATTGGAAGACTTGAAAGCAAAAATCAAGGAAGATGCAGAATCTCAATTTGCACAACAAGCTGACCAAAAATTATTGGGCGATGTAACCGAGTTTTTAATCGAAAACACAAAATTCGACTTGCCTGCTGAATTCCTTAAAAAATGGTTGCAAACCGTTGGCGAGAAAAAATTATCTCCAGAAGAAGCTGAAGTGGAATATGCAAGATCTGAAAAAGGATTGCGTTTTCAATTGATAGAAGGAAAAGCTATGGCACAAAGCGACATCAAAATCACTTTCGAAGATTTGAAAACCTTTACTGCAAAAAATATCCGTCAGCAAATGGCACAATTCGGGCAAACAAATCCTACTGACGAAGAAGTTCAAGGAATTGTGGCAAGAGTATTGGCCAACCAAGAAGAGGTGAAAAGACTTTCAGACCAAGTGGTTGCCGAAAAATTATTGGAATTGTTCAAAGAAAAAGCAAATCCAACAACTAAAGAAGTGACTTACGAGGAATTTATTGCTGCGTCTTACGGAGAATAATTTCTAAAAAATAAGTATATTTGAGCGTCAAAAGAATATTTTTTTTGACGCTCTTTTTTTAAAAAAGTTCTTGTGTTTGAATATGAAAACTTCGAATTAAGACATATTGGCATCCTTTGCAAGGAGGGTACGACCTTTGATAAAATAAATATACATTAGATAACGTAAAACTTAGAACAAATAAATATGAACTACGGTAAAGAATTTAAAAAATTTGCAACAAAACACCAAGGTGTAAATGCAATGTACTACGACAAAATCGTGGCGGCAATGAATCCGACAAATATGACTCCTTATATTATTGAAGAGCGTCAGTTGAATATTTCTCAATTGGACGTTTTTTCGAGATTGATGATGGATAGAATTATTTTCTTGGGAACGGGAATCGACGACCAAATTGCCAACATCGTTCAAGCACAGTTGTTGTTTTTGGAAAGCGCCGATGCCTCAAAAGATATCCAAATTTACTTGAATTCTCCAGGAGGAAGCGTTTACGCAGGATTGGGAATTTATGACACGATGCAATACATTAAGCCAGACGTTGCCACAATTTGTACCGGAATGGCCGCTTCCATGGGAGCTGTTTTGTTGTGTGCAGGTGCAGCAGGAAAACGTTCGGCTTTGCCACATTCAAGAGTAATGATTCACCAGCCATCAGGCGGAGCACAAGGTGTTGCAACGGATATGGAAATCAACTTGCGTGAAATGTTGAAATTAAAAGACGAATTGTACAAAATCATTTCACATCATTCAGGTCAAACTTTCGAAAAAGTGCACGCTGACAGCGAACGCGATTATTGGATGATTGCCGAAGAAGCAAAAACCTATGGAATGATTGATGAAGTGTTGAGAAGAAGTTAAATTAGATAACAGTTTTCAGATTTCAGTTAGCAGTTTTGCAATCTGAAATCTGAAATCTAAAATCTGCAATCTAAAAAGATGGCAAAACCAAAATTAGAATGTTCATTCTGTGGAAGAAAAAAACCGGAAACCAATTTATTGATTGCCGGAATCGATGCACACATTTGTGATAAATGTATCGAACAAGCCCACGGAATCGTGTTAGAAGAATTAAAATCAAGCGGGAAAACAAACTTGCCTGCTGACTTGGTGTTGAAAAAACCAAAAGAAATCAGGGCTTTCCTAGACCAATATGTTATTGGTCAAGACCAAACCAAAAAAGTAATGGCAGTCGCGGTTTACAATCACTACAAACGTTTGATGCAACAAGAATTGAACGACGAAGTGGAGATTGAAAAAAGCAACATCATCATGGTGGGGCAAACTGGAACCGGAAAAACATTGGTGGCCAAAACCATTGCCAAAATGCTCGACGTTCCATTGGCAATTGTCGATGCAACCGTGTTGACCGAAGCGGGTTATGTGGGAGAAGATGTCGAAAGTATTTTGACACGTCTTTTGCAGGCTGCCGATTACGATGTGACCAAAGCCGAAAGAGGAATCGTTTTCATTGACGAAATTGACAAAATTGCCCGCAAAAGCGACAATCCATCCATCACACGTGATGTTTCCGGTGAAGGCGTGCAACAAGCTTTGTTGAAATTATTGGAAGGAACCGTGGTAAATGTGCCGCCAAAAGGAGGTAGAAAACACCCAGACCAAAAATTTGTCGAGGTAAACACCCAAAACATCTTGTTTATTGCAGGAGGAGCTTTCGACGGAGTGGAACGTATTATTTCAAAACGTTTGAATCGTCAAGCGGTGGGTTATTCGACTTCCAAAAATACGGACAATATTGACAAAGACAATTTATTGCAATACATCATCCCGAAAGACATCAAGGATTTTGGATTGATTCCCGAGATTATTGGGCGTTTGCCAGTGCTGACTCATATGGATCCTTTGGACAGAGAAACATTGAGAGCCATTTTAACCCAACCAAAAAATGCCTTGATCAAACAGTATCAAAAATTGTTTTTGATGGATGAGGTAGCATTTAGCATCACGGACGAAGCCTTGGATTTTATTGTGGAAAAAGCCTTGGAATACAAACTTGGTGCTCGTGGATTGCGTTCGTTGTGCGAAGCTATCCTGACCGATGCCATGTACGAATTGCCAAGTTCCGATGACAAGACCTTGGAAATCGATGTGGATTACGCCAAAGAAACTTTGAATAGAAATTTATTGAAACGATTGGAAATTGCTTCGTAAATTTCTTGGCAGATAGAAATTCAAACCCGACAAGTTTTAAAAACCTGTCGGGTTTTGTCTTTTTCGTTGGTGAAAAAACATTCGTTATTCTTTTTTATAAGCAATAGAATGACGATTTTTGCCCATCTTAATTTAATAAAAAATGGCAGCAGTAGATAAAGAGATTATTTTGTTAAAAGTTTCTGGTCAGGACAAACTTGGTGTAACCGCTGGTTTGACATCCATATTGGCCAATTATGATGCCGTTATTTTAGATATTGGTCAAGCCGATATTCACGATACATTGTCATTGGGAATTTTATTTGAAATAAAAGCAGGTTCTAGTTCGGCAGCCGTTTTGAAAGATTTATTGTTCAAAGCCTATGAATTGGGTATTAATGTCAAATTTATTCCCATTTCCATTCCTGATTACGAAATTTGGGTAAAAGGGCAACGCAAGCAACGTTATATCATCAATGTTTTGGGAGAAACCCTGACGGCAGGACAATTGGCGGCCGTGACCAAAATAATGTCGGACCAAAAACTGAACATTGATTCCATCATAAGATTGACGGGTAGAACTTCGGTGGTGGAAAAAGAAGAATATCCTCGTTCTTGCGTACAATTGTCCGTGACGGGAGAAATTGAGGACAAAACGGTGATGACGGCCAGTTTTATGGAAATCTCAAGAAATTTGGATGTAGATATTTCGTTCCAGGAAGACAATATATACAGAAGAAACCGTCGTTTGGTGTGTTTTGATATGGATTCGACCTTGATTCAAACGGAAGTTATCGATGAATTGGCAGAGTTGGCCGGTGTTGGCGAGCAAGTGAGAGCCATTACGGAATCAGCGATGAATGGCGAAATTGATTTTAGCGAAAGCTTCAAAAAACGCATGGCTTTGTTGGAAGGTTTAAGCGAAGAAGTGCTGCATAATGTTGCCATAAATTTGCCAATAACCAAAGGAGCACATCGCTTGATGAAAGCCCTGAAATATTACGGTTATAAAACGGCAATTCTATCAGGAGGTTTTACTTATTTTGGTGATTATTTACAAAAGGAATTAGGGATTGATTACGTTTATGCCAATCAATTGGAAATTAAAGACGGCAAATTGACCGGAAAATATTTGGGCGAAATTGTAGACGGTCAAAAGAAAGCCGAATACCTGAAAGCCATCGCCGAAAAAGAAGGCATCCACATCAACCAAACCATTGCCGTGGGTGATGGAGCGAACGATTTGCCAATGTTGAACTTGGCTGGATTGGGAATTGCTTTTCACGCCAAGCCAAAAGTAAAAGAAAATGCCGCTACTTCCATTTCTAGTTTAGGTTTGGATGGTATTTTATACTTGTTGGGTTACCACGACAGACACATCGACATGATGCAGGAATAAAAATCTTGTAAGCTATAAAAGCAAAAGCCTTAATTCTTTTACTAGAGTTAAGGCTTTTTTTTTAGGATATTGATTCTTTTTTTATTGATTTACAATGATCTGCATTTTTTTCAATTGTTCCAAATAGTCTCTTTCGTTCGACAATCTCGGGATTTTGTGTTGGCCGCCCAGTTTGTCTTTTTCTTTTAGCCAATCATAAAACAAATTAGGTCGTGCAATGTTTAAAACCAAGGGATTCAACGTCATGTTGTTGTAGCGTTTGGCTTCGTAATCGGAATTCAAGGATTGCAAGGTTTCGTCCAATATTTTTTGGAAAAGAGCTATATCTTCCGGATTTTTCTTGAATTCGATCATCCATTCGTGAGCACCTTTTTCCTTGTCTTTCATGAAAACGGGCGCCACGGTATAATCTACCATTTCGGTCCCGGTAATTTGACAAGCTTTCGCAATCGCTTGATCGGTGTTTTCGACCATCAATTCTTCGCCAAAAACATTGATGTGGTGTTTGGTTCTGCCTGTCACTCGAATGCGGTAAGGATTCAAGGAAGTAAAGCGAACCGTGTCGCCAATCATGTAACGCCACAAACCGGAATTCGTGGTAATGATGATGGCATAATTTTTAAATAATTCCACTTCGGATAATCGAATGGTTTTCTGGTTCGGTGTTCCAAAAGTATCCATTGGAATAAATTCATAGAAAATGCCGTAGTCCAGCATCAGCAACAAATCGCTGGAATAATTCAGGTCTTGAATGGCAAAAAATCCCTCGGAAGCATTGTATATTTCGTAATATTTGAAATCGCTTTTCGGCAGTATTTTTTTATACTGTTCGCGATACGGTTCGAAATTCACTCCGCCGTGAAAATAGACTTCAAGATTGGGCCATAATTCCAATAAATTGCCTTTGCGGTTTTCAGTGAGCAATTTGTTCATCAAAACCAACATCCAAGAAGGAACTCCGGCAAAACTGGTCACGTTTTCGTTTTTGACTTCGTTGATAATCGCGGGAAGTTTGGTTTCCCAATCGCTCATCAACGAAATTTCCTTGTTAGGTGTACTGCTGAAATCAGCCCAAAGCGGCATGTTTTCAATCAATATGGCTGATAAATCACCAAACAACGTATTGTTGTCTTCATAAATTTGGGAACTTCCGCCCAGACGAAGACTTTTTCCCAAAAACATTTCGGAGTTTTCGTTGTTGTTCAAATACATGCACAACAAATCCTTTCCGGCTTTGTAATGGCAATCTTCCAGCGCTTCTTCGCTTACGGGAATAAATTTGCTTTTGGCATTGGTCGTCCCGCTGGATTTGGCAAACCATTTTATGGGTGTTTCCCAAAAAACATTTTGTTCGCCTTTTCGGGTTCTTTCAATCAAAGGTTGTAGTTCTTCGTAGGTCGAAACAGGAATTCTTTCGGCAAAAGTGGCGTAGGAATTTATGGAATCATAATCGTATTTCTTGCCTATAACCGTGTTTTCGGCAGCACGAATCAAGTTCATCAGCAGTTCTTCCTGCACTTCATTTGGGTACTTCAAGAAAAGTTCTATTTGATGAATGCGTTGTTTGAGAACCCAAGAAGCTAATGAATTGATTACAGGTATTGGCATTCTGATTGTAGATTTTAGATTTCTGATTTTAGATTTGAATATCGATTGACAAATATTAACTTTGCATTCGTATCAAAAATAGTGTTTTTTTATAAAAAACAATTCCATTTGCCATAAAGATTCTGATGTAGATTTGGTTTCCAATAAAAAGAAATCTAAAATTCGCACTTCAAATCTAAAATCAGAAATCTAAAATCAGAAATTTAAAATCAAATGACTTACGAAGGCACGCTTACCAAAATGCAAACCGAATTTGCGAATCCAATTCAATATTACCTGGTTTTTGAAAATAGTTTTTTGAACGTCAATCAATTGCTCAACAAGAATGTTGAAATCGCTTTTCAGGGATACCAATGTTTGAATTGCGGCAAAAAGAAGAAAATATACCGTCAAGGTTTTTGCTACGATTGTTTTTATTCGAGTCCAGCTGTTGGCGATTGGATTATGAAACCCGAATTAAGCACGGCACATTTGGGAATTCAAGACCGAGATTTGGTCTATGAAGAAAAAGTGCAATTGCAGCCGCATATCGTGTATTTGGCTTTGTCGAGCGAAGTAAAAGTGGGAGTGACGCGTAAAACCCAAATGCCGACAAGATGGATTGACCAAGGCGCAACCCAAGCGATTGCTATCGTGGAAGTACCCAATCGCTATTTGGCGGGAATTACCGAGGTGGCCTTGAAAAACCATTTTGCCGACAAAACCAATTGGCGCAAAATGCTCCAAAACGATATCGAACAAGTGGATTTAATCGCCGAAAGGTTGAAAGTGCAAAATTGGATTCCCGCCGAAGTCCAGGAATATTTTTATTTGGAGAAAAACGATTTGTACGAAATGCATTTTCCCGTTTTGGAATATCCAAAAAAAATAAACAGCCTAAGTCTGGACAAAACGCCCAATTTTCAAGGGAAATTGACCGGAATAAAAGGGCAGTATTTACTTTTTGAAGATGGAACTGTTTTTAATGTTCGCAGTTTCGAGGGTTATGTGGTGCAGATTAATGTGTAAAACACTTGATAATTTGTAGGTAATTATTTGTATAATTGATGGCAATTAAAGCGAAAACAAACCTTCGCCAATCTACCCAAATTTGGGTGTTTTGCGAAGGTTTGTTTCGTTTATAAGCGAGTTATGTGAGATTCAAAAAAAAAATCGGTAATAATTTGAAAAGTTACCATATTTTGGTAACTTAGCTAAAAAAATTATGGGACGAAATACCTCTATATCTCTTGGTAATCATTTCGAAAGTTTTATCGAACACAGTGTAAATGATGGAAGATTCAATAACGCTAGTGAAGTTGTTAGAGCTGGGCTTCGTCTTTTAGAAGATGAAGAAAATAAAATTGTTGCGTTAAGAAAAGCAATCAATGATGGAATTGAAAGTGGACGCGCAGTAGATTTTGATGCAAAAAAACATCTTGATGTTTTAAAAGCAAGAAAGAAATCAAATGGCTAAATATTATTTTACAAATAAAGCTGTTGATGACTTATCTGAAATTTGGGATTATACAATCGAAACTTGGTCTGAAATGCAAGCTGAAAAGTATTATGATTTACTTTTGGCATCATGTGATGATTTGGCAAATAATCCAGAACTTGGAAGAAACTATGATATAGTAACAAAGGGAATATTAGGTTTTAAATCAGGTGAACATATTATTTTCTACTCAATTATATCAAAAAACGAAATAGAAATCGCAAGAATTCTTTATGGAATGATGGATTTAAAAAGCAGACTATAAGGAACCTCACATAACAGCTACAACGGATTTGGGCATTTGGTTTAATGGAAAGATGATTTTGTATTTAAGACAATTCGCAAATTCGAAAAACTAGCTTAATTTATTTCCAAACACGCCACAATAACAGAACGTTACGTAGTATTTTCGAAAACAGAAATCAAAATAACCAATTTAATAAATAAAAAATGAAACATAAAATTTTACTTTCGATTGCAATTCTTTTTTGCACTATTTCTTATGCACAAGATTTTCCTAAACTAAAATTAACTCCAAATGGTGTTGAACCAATTATTGTGAATACTGATAGTATAAAAGCAACTATTTTATACAAGAAAGCATTAAATTGGGTTCAGGAAACATATAAAAATCCTGAAAAAGTTCTTAAAACCAAAATTGAAAATGAAAAATTAAGAATAGATGGTTTTGCAGAAAATGCTTGGTGGTATAAATCACTTGGTATGAAACAGAATTATAATATGGAATATTCTATCGAAATATCTTTCAAAGATGGTAAATACAAATTTGAATATATTATTGGTCAATTTTTTATCGCCGGCGGACAAAAAGTATTCTACGATTATAAAACGTTTTTCAAAAAAACTGGTGAAATAAAAAGTGCTTATACTGATGCAGTACCTAGTTTAGAAGAAACAATGAATAATTTATCATTAAATTTCTATGAATATGTTACTGGTAAAAACACTAAAAAAGATGACAAGTGGTAAGGTAGATGTATGAAAAATTTAAAAATATAAAGAATTTTATTTTGGAGAATGATTCCCGCTTATGCCCACAAACACAAGTCAGCATAAAACAAAAAGAAAGCCTAAAAGATTAAATACTTTTAGGCTTTCTTCGTTCAAACAATTTATGGTGTTTTGGTCTCTTCTGCTGGTTTTTTCTTTTTGTTGAACAAGCCGTTCAATAAATCCGCTGCTTTTGCTTTTACGTCTTCTTTTGTAGCTGGAGTAGCCGTTTTGGTCGTGTCGGTTGATTTTTTGGTGTTTTTGTTGAGGTAGTCCGTCAATGCCGAAGTCCCTTGTTTTATGGCTTTTTCTTTTTGTTGTTTCACCAATTGATTGGTCAAATTCGTAACGGCACCTTTCATGTCGGTCGAAATTTTCGGGCTGCTGAAATTTCCCGTCATCAAGGCGTTTATCGGGACGTTTTCCAGTTTTGCGGCATCGGCAGGAGACAATTTTGCAATCAGGGCATTGGCTTCCGTTCCCAGATATTTGGCCGGAACATCAAATTTCAGGCTGTAATGCATGCTTTGGTCAAAACCGTGGGTTCCGCCAATGGTCGCCTTGATGTCTTTGTATTTGATGTCAAACGGTTTCACGTTCACTTTTCCGTTTTCGAATGTCACGGCCGCTTTCAAGTCATTCAGGTTGATTTTGCTCATGTCAATGAACTTCAAGTTGGCACCCAAAGCGTTGAGCAAAGTCGAATTTTGGGCACTTACGGTTGTCGAAAGCAGTTGCCCCAACAAATCCCCGGTAAGCGAATTCAAATCGGGAGTCAATTCCATGGCGTCGAGATTTCCGTTGAATTTCATGGTCGAATTGATTTTTCCATTGATGATTCCGGCGATGGGCGCAATTTTTTTCAACATATTCAGTTGGGTAAACGATTGTGCAATATCCACTTGGTTCAAATTCAAGTCCATATTGAAAACTGGTACTTTTTCTTTGGTGGAAACCGCACCGTTCACGCCGATTGTTCCTCCAAAAATGGAAGTTTTCACGTTTTGCAAAGTGACTTTTTCGTCTTTTACAATCAATTTTCCCGATACGTCTTTCAAGGTCAAATTGTCGTACAAAACCGTGTTGGCTTTTGCAGTAAGCGTGCAATTCAAGAAAGCGGGAATCTTCATGGCTTCGGCTTTTTTGGCTGGTTTCGGCTGTTCGCCGTTGCCAGCATTGGTTTTGGGTTTTTCCTCCGTTGTCATGAAATCACTAACCGCCAATTGATTGGAATTCATGTTGAAATTTCCTTTCAATTCCTGGTTTTTGAATATGAAACCATAGAAATTCTCCAAAACTCCCGTCACGCTCAAGTCGCTTTTTCCGGTCGTTGCGTTGAATTGTTTCAAATGGACTTGACTCGGATTGAACTGTACCAACGCATTGCTGATGGTCATCGTTTTGCCGTTTTCATCCACATATTTAAAGCCCGACAAACTCATTGTGCCCGCATTGTTGATGTTTTGGTATTGGCTTTTCTCCACGGATTGCATGTCGAATTTGGTGGTCACGTCGGCTTTAAGGATTCCGGACAAAGGTTTTTCCAGTTTTATCGGATAGGCTTTGGACAGATTCCCCAAATTGATGGTTCCTTTCAAGGCAGCATCTACCAAGGCATTTTCGGTAATGTTGCGGATATTGGCTTTGGCATTGAAAACGTCTTGGTCAATGGCAAAAGACAGTTTGTCGAGATTGACGTAAGTGTCGTTCAAAATCCCTGTTTCGTTGATGATTTTGGTGTCGATTACAATGTTTTTGACCGATTTTGAAAGATTTGGATATTGAAACGAAGCATTGTTGGAAGCGATTTCAATATTAAATTTCGGAACGGTTTTGTCCGAATACAATCCTTTGGCAAAACCAGCAACGGTAAAATCACCCGTCGTTTTCACGTTGTCCAAACTCGAGGAATAAGCTGCGGGAATAAGTCCCAAGAAGTTTTTGAAGGAAGAAGTGGGCGTCTTGAATTTTATATCATATTCTTGTCCGGCATCGACCATTTGGATAAAACCATCAAATTCCAATGGCAATTGGTTGATGAGGGCTTTGTTTTTCTTGAAACTGTATTTTCCGTTTTTTAAATCAATTCCCAATACGGCGTCCAGAGAGATGGAAACATTTTTCATGTAATTCACTTTGTCCATCGAAAACACGATTTTGGCAGTCGATTTGGTATCTAAATCCAGTTTTTGGGCAGCAAAATCTCCGGTTCCTTCGTGGTTCAGGCTGTCAATCGTCATTTTTATTTTCGATTTTTCGTCCGTATAACGAAACTGGAAATTCTCGATTTTATAGTTCTGGATTTTCAACGAAAGTGGTTTGCTTTTGCCGTCTGTTGCCGGTTTGTCGTCTTTCAAGGCAATATCGTAATTGGCCAATCCGTCTTTGTTGAAAATGATGTTGATTAGCCCATTTTTTGAACTGATTCCGTCAATGTTCATCGGTTCTTTTTCTCCTTTGAAAAGTTCCTTGATGGACATTTTCAAGTTCAATTCGCCCAAGGAAACCAAGGTATCACCCTCAAATGGCGCTTTGTTGATGATGACCAATTTTTCGATGGTCACGTTGGCATTGGGGAAATTTTTGAACAAACTCAAATCAGCGTCGGCAAAAGAAATTTTGGCATCGACTTTCTCGTTGATGGCTTGTGCTATTTTGGCTTTTATCTGGTCTTTGAACAGGTAAGGAGCAGTAAATAGAGTTCCCAAAAGAAGAACAATCACGATTCCGGCGGTTATTAAAATTTTCTTTGTCATAATTAATTTCTTTAGATTCTGGTTGTGGAGCAAAAATGATGCCTTGTGGTTTTATGAAAACGTAGTTTTTTTATGATATAGTGTTTTTAAGCAATATTTTAAATTTATAATACTGAAAATCCGTTTAAACATTTGCTCAAACGGATTTTTCAGTAAACGATTATTGTCTTCTAATTGATTTTAATCTCAAATGGCATTATGGCCTGAACTCCTTTTTGTGATTGCATTCTTTTTATTTGTTCCATTATTCTATAGGTTTCTTCGCCTAATTCTTCTTTGATGAAAGATTCTTTTGATTTTGCAAACGGCAGATTTTCCAAAAGATCATTGATGTCTTTTTCGAATTCCGGGAAGTTTTGGGTGCTGTAGTCTTTGATTTTGGCTAGTTTTGCCGCTTCTTTCAAGGCATCATCCAAACCACCGATTTTATCGACAAGACCAATTTTGACCGCTTCGGAACCTGACCAAACTCGACCTTGGGCAATGGAATCCACTTGCGCAAAAGTCATTTTTCGACCTTGTGCAACATGGGACACAAATGTTTTGTAAATATGTTCAACGCCTTCAAGAGTAACGGCTTTAAATTTTTCGTCCAAAGGTAAAAACGGACTGTATTCAGCGGCATTTTCATTGGTTTTTACTTGTTCTGAATGCAAACCAATTTTTGTTGCCAATTGGGTAAAATTGGGCAATATTCCAAAAACTCCAATTGAACCGGTGATGGTGTTGTTTTCGGCAAAAATTGTATTGGCATTACACGCAATATAATATCCGCCAGAGGCAGCGTAATTTCCCATCGAAACCACTACGGGCTTCACTTTTTTGGTCAATTCAATTTCTCTCCATATTAAATCTGATGTCAAGGCATTTCCGCCGGGACTATCAATTCGGAGCACGATGGCTTTCACGTTTTTGTCTTTTCTGGCTTCAATCAGCGAACGACGCATAGAACCTTCGCCAATGGTGTTGATGTCTCCTTCGCCGCTCATGATTTCGCCTTGTGCATAAATAATGGCGATTTTGTCCTTGGTATCGAAACTGGTTGAAGTGGTAAGTAGTTTTCTGGTATAATCCAAAATGCTGATTTTGTTGTAGTCTTTGTCTTTTTCGACCTTCAAAGCTTTTCGGATAGCATCGTGATACACGTCTTCATAAGCCACGATATCGACTAGTTTTTCGGCTTTTGCCATTTCGGGAGTTCTGGCTAGAAGTCCGTTGGCAATCTCGTTTAATTTGGCAACGGAAACATTTCTGCTTTTCGAAATGTCTGCCGTAATGGAACTCCAAACCGAATTCAACAATGCCGAAATTTGTTCTCTATTGGCATCGCTCATTTTGTTGTCCAAGAAAGGTTCCACGGCACTTTTGTATTTTCCGTGACGAATCACTTCCATTTTAACACCGGTTTTGTCCTGAAAATCCTTGAAAAACATGATTTCTGCGGCTAATCCTTTGAAATCTAAATCGCCAACAGGGTTCAGGTAAATGGTATTGGCCACGGAATTCAAATAATATTCTTTTTGCGAATACGAATTGGCATAAGCCATGACAAATTTCCCTGATTTTTTAAAGTCTTCCAAGGCATCACGCAAGGCTTTTCTTTGGGCTATTCCCAGTTCGGATTCTTCATTCAAAATCGAAATTCCCTTGATGTCGTCATCCGTTTTGGCGCTTTCGATGGCATTGATAATATCCGAAAGTCCCACTTTTTCGCCATCTGCCAAAATGGTCATCCAAGGATCTTTGTATTTTCCCGCATAATCATTTTTAATGTGTCCCAAGTTTAATTCTATAACGGAGTTGTTTTTGATAGTCACTTCTTCGGTGTCACCACCAAAAACGACGGCAATTAATACTATCCCAAAAAAGAACAGCATCAAAAAAACGAATAGACCAACAATGGTTGCCAAAACATTTCCTAAAAATCTCATAATTATATTTTTTTAATAAGTAGTAAAAGAAGTGTATAAGTTACAAATTTAAACTTAAAAAAAGGATAAATTTAGTTATCAACACTGGGGCAAATATAGTTCTATTCTAAAATTGTTTTAGTTAATTTGTGGTTAATATGAAATCACAACATCAGGTCGTTTTATCTCTAGGCAGCAATCAAGGCAATCGTCTTGAAAATGTGGAGCGTAGCCTTGAAATGATCCATCGGGAAATAGGAACGATTATCAGAATTTCGAAGTTGTATGAAACGCCATCTTGGGGTTTTGACAGCGATGCTTTTTATAATTGTGCCTTGGTCATTCATACTTTTAGTTCGGCCCACAAGATTTTAGAACAAATTTTGAGTGTCGAAAGACGATTGGGACGAGTTCGTGGTGATGGATTGGGTTACCAATCCAGGATTATTGACATCGATTTAATTACTTTTGATGAAGACATTATTGAGACGGAAGAACTTCAGATTCCGCATCCGTTGATGCAAAACAGAAAGTTTGTGCTGTTGCCAATGCTGGACTTGAAGTTGGATTGGATGCATCCTGTTTTTCATAAAAAAATTCCCGAATTATTAGAAAACTCGCCCGATGAGAGTGTTTGCACAATTGTAAATCAATTAAGAAATCCATTGGACGGCATTCCATTGGAACAATTCAATTACATTGCTTTCGAAGGTAATATTGGTGCCGGAAAAACAACATTGGTCACAAAAATTGCCGAAGATTTTAATGCCAAAACGGTTTTGGAACGCTTTGCCGACAATCCGTTTTTACCCAAATTTTATGAAGACCAAAATCGCTATGCTTTCCCGCTCGAAATGTCGTTTCTTGCCGACAGGTACAAACAATTGTCGGATGATTTGGCGCAATTTGATTTGTTCAAGGACTTCATCGTGGCCGATTATCATATTTTTAAATCCCTGATTTTTGCCAAAGTAACGCTTCAGGAAGACGAATTCAGGTTGTATAAAACCATGTTCGACATCGTTTACAGGGAAATGCCAAAGCCGGATTTGTATGTTTATTTATATCAAAATACCGAGCGTTTGCTGGAAAACATAAAGAAAAGAGGTAGAAGTTACGAGCAAAATATTCCGGCGGATTATTTGGATAAAATCAATAGTGGCTACCTGGATTACATCAAGTCGCAAACGAATTTGAATGTCTTGATTATCGATGTTTCCGACAAGGATTTTGTAAAAAACCAGGAAGATTATCTTTATATTTTGGACGAAATTCAAAGAAAAATCAGCAAATAAAATCAGCAAATAAAATCAATCCTTTTTTATCTTTTTAGCGAAAAATGTCCTTTTATTTCTGGTTTTCCATTTCCTAAATTTAAAACATACCAATAATCGTCGGCAGGCAAGGGTAAACCGTTGTACATTCCGTTCCAGCTTCTGTTTGTGGCATTAAGAACGGCAAGGAATTTACCGTATCGGTCAAATAATTTTACTTCGGCTTGCGGATATTTTGAAACACCTTTGATTTCCCAGACATCATTGTAGGAATCACCGTTTGGAGTGAAATATTTAGGAATACCTACAATTACAATTTCTTGATGAACAAGTCCGCAACCGTTTTTGTCATTGACATAGACTTGATGAATTCCGGCGGGAACATTAGTAAAGAAATTGGAGTCTTGCCAAAATCCGTTAGGTTCATCGATGCTGTATTGGTAATCGCCTGGGCCGGTTGCATTAACAGTTACGGTATTGACATCGGTTAAATCTACAACATCCACAGAGACTATGGTGGCGATGTTCGAAGCGGTAACAGTAATGGTTCTGGTTCTGCTGCATCCGGAATGATTTGTCACTTCAACAGTATAAACTCCTTCGGCATTTACGCTCAATGTTGGGGAATTTGTGCCAATACTTGCGCCATTTTTTGCCCAAACATAATCGTAATCACTGGTCGGAGAACCGTCTAAAATTCCTGCATTTAACGTTACAAAAAAGGTCGAAAGATTTGAACATACCAATTCATTGGCGAGACCATCTATGTTCAAGTCGATATTTGGAATCGGATTGATTACAAAATTTAATGTGGTTGTTGCCGAGCAAACCGTGTTTGATGGATTTTGAACGTTTACTGTAATGTTTTGAGTATTGGTCACGAATGGATTAGGCAATGGACTTGGCAAAAGAACATTATTTTGGTCGTAATATTTGACAATCATTCCTGTTTGTCCGCCAAGAATGGTGGTTTCAAATGTTGAGGTGTCAAAAGCAAATTTTCCGTCTTGATTGATTGGATCCGCCTCGTCATCGCAAGCCGTTGTAAGAGTTGAAGGTACAGGAAATGCCAGTGGAGAAACATCTACAATAAACGTTATGCTGGTTTCATCAAAACAATGTTGCGGGCTAGTATTGGTAACAACTGCTTTTATGGTTTGCGAAGTTGAAGTGAAATTTGCAGGAAAAGGACTTGTGATTAAAACTCCGTTCGCATCTTTCAGAGGGTTGTTGGCCTGGTCGAAATAAGTAGCCGTTACGTTGGTTTGTCCTTTTAATAAATCGGATTCCAGTGATGAGGTATTGAATGTAAATATGCCGTCGTTGTTATCGTCACATTGCCTAGGAATTGTCACGGTATTTGCTACAGGCAAAGCTTCAACATTCAAGGTTAAGTACGGGCCTAAACCGTAGCAAGCGTTGTCTAAATCGCTATCGATGCGTATCCAAATATCTTGCGAATTGGGATAGCCAATGTTTCTGTAATTTGAAATATCGCTAATAACGTTCAGTTCCGCCAAAGCATCGGCTTGGTTTCGATAATATTTAATGTTGTAGATGTCTGTCGTAGGTAAAAGTCCTCTTATAATCGCTTCTGTCGAAGAAAAATCAAAAGTGGTGATGCCATCACGATTGTTATTGTTTCCGTTGTTGTTACCATCGACATCTAAAAAATCGTCGCAAACAGGAGGGAAAGTTATTTTGTAGTTTGGATTAATGTTGGTGGCCGGAACTTTCAAAGTAATTTTGGCAACACTATGACACCCCGTTATTTTATCTGTAATTCTTGACCAAATGTCCATTAAAGTTGGGGTCGTATTTTCAAAAGCCAATTCGGTTGAAATTAAATCGGCAGGAATTGCATTGTCAGCCCCGTTTGGTGAGGTGTAATAAGTAAAGGCTTCATTGGCTGAGTTTGCTGAAATGGTATTGTTATTTACGGTTAAATTAAACAACGTTTTCCCATCTACAATCATGTCGCTGTCACATTGAATAATAGTAATGTCGTTAACCACTGGCAATGGATTAACGGTTACCGTGATTTCTGATCTTGGTCCTTCGCATCCTGTAATGGTGATGGTTTGGCTTACGTAGTATTTTGTTGTGCCCACAGTTGTCGTCGCCGGGGTTGGACTTGTTGCACTTGACGTACCGCCTGTAGGTGTTGAATACCAATTAAGAGTACAATTCGCCGATGCAATTGCAGTAAGAGGAATTGCAATTTCATTATGGCAATACGATATATTATTTACAACAGGAGCTGTAGGTAATGGATTTACGGTTACGGTTATTTCAGCTCTTGGTCCTTCGCAACCTGTGGAGGTAATAGTCTGGCTTACATAATATTTTGTTGTACCCACAGTTGTTGTCAACGGACTTGGACTTGTCGCGCTTGAAGTACCACCTGTTGGCGTTGTGTACCAATTTAAAGAGCAATTTATAGATGCAGTTGCGGTAAGAGGAATGGCAGTTTCATTTTGGCAATAAGCAATGTCGTTTACTGTTGGTATATTAGGTAAAGGATTCACCGTTACGGTTATTGCTGCCCTGGGGCTTTCGCAATTGGTTGTAGAATCGGATTGACTTACATAATAAGTGGTTGAACCCGCAATTGTTGTAATTGGTGTTGGACTTGTTGCTGAAGCAACACCACCTGTGGCTGCAGTGTACCAATTTAAACTGCAATTTACAGATGCAGTAGCTGCCAAAGGGACGGCAGTATCATTCAAACAGTATAAAACTGGACTTGTGGAAGAAGCTGCTATTTGGGGAAAACTCGGTAAAGATTTTATAGTGGCAATAATTTCGGTTCTTGGTCCATTTGGACAATTCCCATTTGTGGCATCAACATAATATGGGGTTGAGGTGAAAAGTATTGGTGTTGTAAATGAGTTTCCTGTCGCTACTGGAGATCCGCCGGTACTTGATGTATACCAACTTACGACACCATCACTAGCGGTGGCTTGAAGGGTAAGACTTCCAATGTCGCATTTCGAATTTGCAATAGTACTGGTTATTTTGGGAATGGTAATTTTTGTACTGGCCGAAATTTTAATATTTTCAACATCACCCGGAACCATTTCGCCATATTCTACTATGTATCCTTGAGGATAATAGGCGCCAGTTCCTCCAGTATTAGGCAAATCATTCCAAGATCCTTTAATTCCGCCAATCATTCCAGGAGTCGTGATGTGGGCATAATTTTCACTGCCAACAGCGGCGCCAGAATCATTTGGTTCACCATTATTCCAAAAAGTAAAAGTCATTAAGTTTCCTGCTTCAGGCCCTGTAACCCATTTCCAAATACCTTCGGTTTCTGCATCACTACCGCCAATCCATCCTGCTCCTGGCGCTTGTTCTCCTGCTAACTGTGCTTCATCTGCAGCAGTTAAGGTGGCCAAATAACCTTTTAGGCCATAATAAATTTTTGTTTCTGCTGCTGCTTTCGCATCAGTCCAAGTAATTCCAGGAGAGGAAACATACTCGTAGAAATGTTTGTTTCGGGGCAAATAACTTAATTGTCCTGTTCCTAAATTAATAGAAAAAGTTCTCACTCCTGATGGAGAAGTTGATGAGTTGCTGAATAGGATATCTTTGATGGCAGCTTCAAAATCTGCATAAGGAATTTTGCTTCCATTTGAGCTTGATAATTTTAGCATTCCTTCTGACACAATCCAATTTGATGAAATAGATGGGTGAGAACCTGAGAGTGTTAATAAATCACCAGTAGTGTAACCCGAAGAGATTTGGATAGAAACAGCATCCGTAGTGGGTTCAGCCGGATCAGGTACTATACTTATGGTTTCCACAATTTTTAAAGAAGTTCCGGGGCAATAGATTTGATTGCCTGTTGCGGTGATTACAGGTGGATTAATCGTGTTAGCGATTTTGCTGCAGTTTTCTGAAAAATTGGCCGTGGCGTCTTTTTTGATTGACCAATTTCGGTCTGAATGGGCTTTGTCATCTACTTCTATGCATCTGAGATTAGAATTTTGTGCTAAACTTAAAACGTTAAGGTTTGCATTGTTTCCATTTTTTAGGTTTACATTAGTCAAATTATTATTATCACAAAGCAAAACTTGCACCCAAATGTTTTTAGAGATATCTATAGATGTCAATTTGCTGTTGTAAATTGAAATTTTGGTTAAAGAAAGGTTGTTGGAAAAATCTATGTTTGTTAATTTACTGCCAATGCATCCAAATTCAGTCAAGGCAGTGTTTTTAGAAATATCGAGGGTAGTAAAAAGATTTCCTCCACAAGAAAGATAGGTTAAGCTCGTGAAATCTTGAATACCCGTTAAGTCCGAAATATTTAAATCGTGTAGACTAATTTCGCTTATATTGCGGATATTTGCTGTTGCTACTCGTTTGTCAATAATGTCGTCAAATCCCTTCTCTATTAGTGCCTTTTCAAAATTTACATCAGGAATTGCTGTGTACTGGGCATGGCTAAAAAAATTGGTGATGAGTAAAACAAGAAGGAGTGATTTTTTCATAAAGCAAACGAGAAAAAAATAGGAAAAATTCAATTTTTAACAAATCTACAAATTCCATTTCATTTTTTTGAAAAAATCCCAAACCACAATTCCAGCACTAACGGAAATATTCAAGGAATGTTTAGTCCCCAATTGTGGAATTTCGATGCAACCATCACAAATTGCAACAGCTTCTTGCGAAACTCCGAATACTTCGTTGCCAAAAACTAAAGCGTATTTTTTGTTCTTTTCAATGGTGAAATCTTGAAGGAAAATGGCGTTTTCTACTTGTTCGATAGCCAATACAGTAATTTTTTCGGCTTTTAAATTTTGAATGACTTCGAGCACGTCTTTAGAATGTTCCCAAGCAACTGTTTCGGTTGCGCCAAGTGCTGTTTTATGAATTTCCTTGTTGGGTGGAGTGGCCGTGATGCCACACAAATATATTTTTTCGATCAAAAAAGCATCGGCTGTCCTGAATACCGAGCCTATATTATGCAGACTGCGGATGTCATCCAGGATCAAAATGATTGGAGTTTTTTCGGATTGTTTAAAATCTGCTATGGATTTTCGATCGAGTTCGCTGTTTTCTAGCTTTCTCATAAGTATTTGGTTCAAATAAAAAAGCTTCCAAATTAAGGAAGCTTTTTTGTAATATTAATTTTTCGAATTTAGCTTTTTGGAGCCTCAGCCGCCAATACATTTCCTTTAATAGTAAGCACTTTTGAAGGAGTTCCAGTTGCATTCGAAGTGATGGTTACTGTTTTTGTAAATGGTTGTCCAGCTCTTGACGTGTCATATTTCACGCCAATAACACCTTTTGCACCAGGTGCAATTGGTTCTTTCGAATAAGAAGGAACAGTACAACCGCAAGAGCCAGTTGCATTTGTTATAATTAATGGTTTATTTCCATTGTTGGTAAAAACAAATTCGCGTTTCCCATCAGAGTTTGCGGCTATGGTACCGTAGTCTATCGTTTCTGACACGAAAACCATTCCAGCACCTTCTACTTTAGGTACAGCTGGGGTTGTTACTTTTGTTGTTGCTGCTTTTTTTGCAACTTTTTTGGTAGCTTTTGTAGTTTCTTGGGCATTAGAGAAAGTAAATGCCAAAAGAGCTATTGAAAGTGTAATTAATTTTTTCATCATTGATTGATTTAGAATGAGTCACAAATTTATATAAAAAAACAAAACTCCATCCTAAATTTTTCTTAAAATGATTTTTAAATTTTGGAGTGTTCATTATTCGCCATAAAATCTATAAATTCGCTTTCTGTTAAATTTTAAAAAATAGCATTTTGTCGTCAAAAGAAAAAGTGGTGAAGGAAACACCTTTAATGAAGCAATACAACGAAATCAAAAGGAAATATCCCGATGCTTGTTTGTTGTTTAGGGTGGGAGATTTTTATGAAACATTTGGCGAAGACGCTATTCGTGCTTCCAAAATTTTAGGAATAACCTTGACCAAACGTGGTGCGGGTTCCGAAACTGAAACGGCTTTGGCTGGTTTTCCGCATCATTCCATCAATACCTATTTGCCCAAATTGGTCAAAGCTGGACTTCGTGTGGCAATTTGCGACCAGCTCGAAGATCCAAAAATGACCAAAACCATCGTGAAACGTGGCGTTACCGAATTGGTGACTCCTGGAGTTTCGATGAACGACGAGGTGTTGCAATCCAAATCGAATAATTTCTTGGCGTCTGTTTATTTTTCCAATAAATTAATCGGGATTTCGTTTCTGGATGTTTCTACAGGTGAATTTCTTACCGCCCAAGGCAATGCCGAATACATTGACAAGTTGTTGCAGAATTTCAATCCAAGTGAGGTTCTGGTTCCTAAAAATAATAAAAACGATTTCCGAGAAACTTTCGGGGACGACTACCACAGTTTTTATCTCGAAGACTGGATATACAAAGAAGATTACGCTTTCGAAACCTTGACCAAACATTTTCAGGTTATTTCCCTGAAAGGTTTTGGAGTCGAAGAATTGAAGGAAGGAATTATTGCTTCTGGCGCTATTCTGTATTATTTGTCCGAAACCCAACATAATAAAGTGCAGCACATCACGGCAATTCAACGCATTGCCGAAGATGCATACGTCTGGATGGATCGATTCACGATTCGCAACCTCGAATTGTATCACAGTTATAATCCCAATGCGGTGACACTTTTGGATGTGATGGATAAAACGCTTTCGCCAATGGGTGGTCGTTTGCTCAAACGTTGGTTAGCTTTGCCTTTGAAAGATGCCGCCAAAATAAGCAGCCGTCATCAGGTGGTGGCTTATTTGAAAGAGCATCAGGAAGTGTTGAAAAACATTCAAGTACAAATCAAGCAAATCTCGGATTTGGAGCGTTTGATTTCGAAAATTGCAGCCGGAAAAGTGTCGCCGCGCGAAGTGGTGTATTTGAAAGAGTCATTAGATGCCATTATTCCAATAAAAACTTTGGCTTTGGAAAGTCCGCAAGAAGCAGTGAAAGTTATTGGCGACAGTTTGCATAGTTGTGATTTATTGCGTGAAAAAATAAAAACAGTCTTGAATCAAGATGCGCCTGTGGCCATTGCCAAAGGAAATGCGATCGCCAAAGGGGTTAATGAAGAATTGGACGATTTGCGGGCCATTTCCACTTCGGGTAAAGAATTCTTGGAAGGTATCGAAAAGCGAGAATCCGAAAGAACGGGAATTTCGTCCTTGAAAATTTCCTTCAACAATGTTTTTGGCTATTATATCGAAGTCCGAAACACGCACAAAGACAAAGTCCCGGCAGAATGGATTCGCAAGCAAACTTTGGTCAATGCCGAGCGTTACATCACCGAAGAGTTGAAAGAATACGAAACCAAAATCCTTGGTGCCGAAGAAAAAATTTATAAGATAGAATTAGAGTTATTCGAACAATTGGTAAGTTGGATTGCGCTTTACATCAAGCCAGTTCAAATGAATGCCAATTTGGTGGCGCAATTGGATTGTTTGTGCTCGTTTACGCAATTGGCTATCGAAAATAAATACGTTTGTCCAGAACTCGACGAAACATTCGAGCTGGAAATCAAAAACGGAAGGCATCCCGTTATCGAAAAACAATTGCCGGTGGGCGTGCCTTATATTGCCAATGACGTTTTCTTGGACAGGGAAACACAACAGTTGATAATGATTACCGGACCCAATATGTCGGGTAAGTCGGCTATTTTGCGTCAAACCGCCTTGATTGTGCTCTTGGCTCAAATGGGTAGTTTTGTTCCAGCAGATAGCGTTCGAATGGGGATTATCGACAAGATATTCACCAGGGTGGGAGCTTCGGATAATATTTCGATGGGTGAATCCACTTTTATGGTCGAAATGAACGAAACGGCTTCCATCTTGAATAATATTTCGGATAGAAGTTTGGTGCTTTTGGACGAAATCGGGAGAGGAACCAGTACGTATGACGGAATTTCAATCGCTTGGGCAATCGCCGAGTTTTTGCACGAGCATCCAGCCAGACCGAAAACGCTTTTTGCGACGCATTATCACGAGTTGAATGAAATGAATGAATCCTTGCCGAGAATCCAGAATTACAATGTTTCGGTCAAGGAATTGAAAGATACCGTGCTTTTTATTCGAAAATTGGTAAAGGGAGGAAGTGCGCACAGTTTTGGTATTCACGTGGCAAAAATGGCGGGAATGCCGCAAATAGTGATTTTGAAAGCACAAAAACTCTTGAAAAAATTAGAGAAAGACCATTCCAACGAAGCCTTGAACGGAATCAAATCGGCCAAGGACGAAATGCAGATGAGTTTCTTTAATCTGGACGACCCTTTGTTGGAAGAAATCAAGGACGAGATTTTGGGGTTGGACATCAACACGATTACGCCAATGGAAGCCTTGATGAAGCTCAATGAAATCAAAAGAATGTTGACCAAAAAATAGTTTCCCAACATTTAAGGTTTGGGTTATCAGAAGGTTATATTTTGTCTGTGTATTTTTTATAAAAAAGGCTTGTGTAATTGAATTAATGTATTAAATTTGCATCCGCAATACAGAACAAGTGTTGCGGTTCTTTTGAAATAAAAATGCGAAAATAGCTCAGTTGGTAGAGCGCGACCTTGCCAAGGTCGAGGTCGCGGGTTCGAGCCCCGTTTTTCGCTCAAAAACCATACGATGCTCGGATGGTGAAATTGGTAGACACGCTGGACTTAAAATCCAGTGAACAGCAATGTTCGTGCGGGTTCAAGTCCCGCTCTGAGTACTAGAAAAGCCGTAAAGAATTAATTTTTAATTCTTTGCGGTTTTTTATTTTAGGGCTGTCTTGTTTTGAGGAATCAAGTCGGAATCGAAATACTATATTTCTTGGTAAATTAAAACATATAATTTCAGAAAAAAAGCCATGACACTTTTTCGTGTATGGCTTTTTTGTTTTCCTACAAATGACATTTTTTTGTTTGGAAATTTATTTTGAATTTGTTCAAAATAAGGCAAAAAAAAAGCCACGCAATGCGTAGCTTATTTTTTTGTGTAATTTTAAAAATTACTTAGCTTCTGGAGCAGCAACAGCAGCAGTATCAGCAACAACAGCAGCAGTATCAACAGCTACAGCAGCAGTGTCAACAGCTACAGCAGTAGTGTCTACAGCAACTTCTTCAACAGGAGCTTCAGCTTTTTTACATGATACAACAGTCAAT
>NZ_PNNA01000094.1 GCF_013823965.1 Flavobacterium sp. | reverse complement strand
GTTAACGAACAAGGAAAAATTCTTCCTCGTCGTTTAACTGGAACTTCATTGAAATACCAAAGAAAAGTGTCTGTAGCCGTAAAAAGAGCTCGTCACTTAGCATTAATGCCATACGTGGCCGATTTGCTAAAATAATATTAAAAAAAACTCAGTTGTTGGTTTTCGATAAAGCGAAACCTAACTTCTAATAACAAAAGGACAACAACATGGAAATTATATTAAAAAAAGACGTTCAAAATTTAGGTTTTAAAGACGATGTGGTAAATGTAAAAAATGGTTACGGTCGTAACTATTTGATTCCACAAGGTTTTGGACAATTGGCAACTCCTTCTGCAAAGAAAGTTTTGGCTGAAAACCTAAAACAAAGAGCGCACAAAGAAGCTAAAGTGGTTGCAGATGCAAGAGCATTGGCTGAAACTTTGAAAGCATTAGAGATTAAAATTTTCGCAAAAGCGGGTGGAGAAAAACTTTTTGGATCTATCACGAACATTGACATTGCTGAAGCTTTGGAAAAAGCAGGTCAAGCAATCGAAAGAAAATTCATCACTAGCGGTATCGTGAAACGTACTGGTAAATATGCTGCAAGCATCCGTTTACACAGAGATGTAGTAGTTGAATTACCTTATGAAATCATTGCCGAGAAAGCATAATTTCAAAATAGTTATAATTAAATCCCGATGTGAGTCGGGATTTTTTTGTTTAATTGAATCACAACAAGTTTTCCAAAATGAAATACTCAAGATTAACTAAAGAACAATTCGAGGAATTGCATCAAGAATTCATTAATTTCCTTGCAACCCAAGCCATCGACAAAGCGGAATGGGATAAAATTAAAATCGAAAAACCAGAAGTTGCCGAACAAGAATTGGATGTTTTTTCAGATTTGGTTTGGGAAGGCGTTTTGGGTAGAGCCGAATATTTGGAACATTTTTCCAAAAATCATATTTTTCTGTTTCAGTGTTTCGATACCTATGTTCAATCCATTGTGTTGAAATCATTGGTTCCCGAAACCGATTTTTTGACCAAAGAAGGGTTGCAATGGTTGAGCGACAATATGTTTACCGAAACTATCGAAATGAAAACAGGTAAAAAAGTATTTACGGAGGAACGCAATTCATCTATTTTTCAATTGATTCAGCAAGGTGCGTTTTTGAGCGACGGACAATTATTCAAGCAAATAATTTCGATTATTGAATCGTAATTTTATCGTTTTTTCTATTAAATTGGTTATTTTAGTCCCTAATTTCAAAAGCTAAAATAGCCAATTTTATTTTCTATGGATATCCAAAATACGATTCAAAAATTACGGGAAGAATTAAATCAACACAATTACAATTATTATGTGTTGGACACGCCAACAATTTCCGATTTTGAATTTGATTTGAAACTAAAACAACTTCAAGAGTTAGAAGCTAAACATCCGGAATTCTTTGATGAAAATTCGCCAACGCAACGTGTGGGGGGAGCAATCACGAAAAACTTCGAAACGGTAAAACACGAACACAGAATGTATTCCCTGGATAATTCCTATTCCAAAGAGGAATTAGTTGATTGGGAAAAACGGGTCCAGAGAGTGCTCGGCGATGTTCCGCTGGAATATACCTGCGAATTGAAATATGATGGTGCATCGATAAGCATCACTTATGAAAACGGAAAGCTAAAACGAGCCGTTACCCGTGGCGATGGTGTTCAAGGGGATGATGTGACCAACAACATCAAAACCATAAAATCAATTCCTTTAAAATTGAAAGGTGATTTTCCAGAAACATTTGATGTTCGCGGCGAAATCATTTTGCCTTTCGAGGGATTCGAAAAAATGAACCAGGAATTGATAGAAATTGGAGAAACTCCTTATTCCAATCCAAGAAATACGGCTTCGGGAAGTTTGAAATTACAGGACAGTGCCGAGGTTGCCAAAAGACCATTGGATTGTTTATTGTATTTTATCATTGGAAACAAATTACCATTTAATTCCCAGTTTGAAGGTTTGGAAACGGCCAGGAATTGGGGTTTCAAAGTCCCAAAGGAATCCAAATTAGCCAGTGGTTTGGAAGAAGTTTTTGAATTCATAGATTATTGGGACGTTCACAGGCACAATCTTCCTTATGAAACCGATGGTGTCGTTATAAAAGTCAATGATTTTCGACACCAAGAGGAATTGGGCTTTACGGCCAAATCGCCTCGTTGGGCAATTGCTTACAAATTCAAATCCGAACAAGTTTCCACAAAATTGAATTCCATTTCTTACCAAGTGGGAAGGACTGGAGCGATTACTCCGGTTGCCAATTTAGAGCCGGTGCAATTGGCGGGAACAATCGTGAAACGCGCTTCCTTGCACAATGCTGACCAAATAGAAAAATTGGATATTCGCATTGGTGATACTGTTTTTGTTGAAAAAGGAGGGGAGATTATTCCGAAAATTATTGCAGTTGATTTGAGCAAACGTCCTGAAAATTCAGAACCTACAAAATACATCACGCATTGCCCGGAATGCCAAACTGAATTAGTTCGAGGCGAAGGCGAAGCAAACCATTATTGTCCTAATTTTTATGGTTGTCCGCCACAAATTATCGGAAGAGTCCAACATTATATTTCCAGAAAAGCAATGGATATCGAAGGTCTTGGAGGGGAAACCGTGGCTTTATTATTCAATAATGGATTGGTTCATAATTATGCTGATTTGTATGAGTTGAAGGTTGAGCAAATTTTGCCTTTGGAAAGAATGGCACAGAAATCGGCAGAAAATTTGGTGAATGGAGTAGAGAATTCCAAGAAAGTTCCTTTCGAACGCGTTTTGTATGCTCTTGGCATTCGATTTGTGGGCGAAACGGTGGCCAAGAAACTGGCCAAACATTACAAAAATATTGATGCCTTGAGTAAAGCCAGTTTTATGGATTTGGTTTTGGTAGACGAAATTGGAGAACGAATTGCCCAAAGCGTGATGGATTTTTTCGAAAATCTTGAAAACAGACAAATTATTGACCGATTAAAAAGTTATGGAGTCCAATTTGAAACCATCGAAATTGTAAATCCAAATGCGACTGACAAACTCGCCGGCAAAACATTCGTTGTTTCAGGCGTTTTCGAGGAATTTTCGAGAGATGATTTGAAAAAAGCCATCGAAGACAATGGCGGAAAAGTGGGAAGTTCCATCTCGGCAAAAACGGATTACGTGGTTGCGGGAGCCAATATGGGTCCGGCAAAATTAGAAAAAGCGGTCAAGTTGAACATTCCGATAATTTCGGAAAATGATTTTATGGAACTGATTAATGGAACTGAATAAAAAAGGGATGAAGATTTTTAATAAAGAGAACAATCTCAAAAAAATAATTTCGATTTTATTTTTTACCGTTGTCACGGTTGAAGTTACGGCCGAGTTGTTTTCTTATGAACCCGTTCTCTTTATTTTTAAACCCTTGATTTCAATTGTGTTGATGTTGCTTTATTGGAATACTTCGAATCAAAAAAATCCTCTTTTTTTCTTTGCAATATCATTTTCCTTGATTACCAACGTGTTTTTTATTTATGACACCGAGACGATGTTGTTTCTAGGGTTGATTGCCTTTTTCATACATCGATTGCTGATGATTCATTACATTGTCAAACTAATAAAACTCAAGGATTATATTCCTTTGTTACTGGCAATGATTCCTTTTATGTTCTTTTTCTTCTATTTATTGTCCATAACGAGTGAGTTGACGGCTAGAAGTTATGGAATTTTGATTGTCCAAAACATTTTGATTTCCATAATTGCCGGAATAACTTTGTCCGATTATGTAATGAATAATGGCAAAAAAAATGATACTGCTTGGTTGTTAATATTTGGACTTCTATCGGTTACCCAATATTTTATTGTCTTTGTGGAGAAATATTATCTCTCAGACATGTCTCCCATTAGCTTCCGGCCATTGGCAATGATTTTGAATTCGTCGGTCTATTACGCCTTTTATAAATTTGTCATGGTAATCGAAAACTTAAACGACAATTGATTTACCGTTGGCAGTTTTTGATTTGTCATTATCAAAATAAAAATCAATTCGTCCCAGATTTATTCCGTAGCAGCCTACTTGGTTGACCAAAACTTCTTTTCCATCCAGGTTTTTTACAATAGTTGGTTTGTCTAAAAAAGTGTGGGTGTGACCACCAATGATTAAGTCAATGTCCTTGGTAAGTGCAGCCAGTTTCAAATCACATATTTTGTCTGAATCTTCTTTGTTGTATTTGTAACCAAGATGTGATAGGCAAATAACCAAGTCGCATTTGTTTTCTTTTTTCAGGATTCGAACCATCTCTTGTGTCGTTTCCAAAGGATCATTGTACACGGTTTCCTTGTACATTCTTTTGTCTACAAGGCCTTCGAGTTCTATTCCAAGACCAAAAACGCCAATTTTTATTCCGTCTTTATTAAAAATTTTGAACGGTTTTACAAAACCATCCATTGTGGTGTTTTTGAAATCATAGTTTGCCGAAACAAATTCAAAAGTGGCGTGGGGCATTTGGGCAGTCAAACCGTCAACACCGTTGTCAAAATCGTGATTGCCTATGGTTGACAAGTCATATTTCATCATGCTCATCAATTTGAATTCGAGCTCGCCACCATAATAGTTAAAATAAGGCGTTCCTTGAAATATGTCGCCGGCATCCAATAGCAATACATTTGGATTCTCTTTGCGAATGGTTTCAATCAACGAAGCTCTTCTAGAAACTCCGCCCATATTTGGATTTCGAGGATCATCCATGGGAAATGGGTCAATATGACTGTGAACATCATTTGTGTGAAGCACCGTTATATGTTTAATATCCGATTTAAAACTGCTCAATGATAAACCTAAACTGAGCAACGCTGTACTGGCAGCCGTCTTTTCGATGAAATCTCTTCTTTTCATTTTTATTTTTTTAACTGAACACTGCAACTTTTCACTGTGCACTATTTTTATTCAACGCTAATTCTTACATCATTTATCATTGGAATTGTATCCACTTCCTTAAAATAATCAATCAAGATATTTCTTAATTTATAGTCGAGATCAAATTTTTGGATTCCTTTCTTGAAGAAATTCATATTGTCACCGCCATTGGATAAATAATCGTTTGTACCTACATAATAAATGGTTTCTTTTTCGACAGGTTTTCCTTGAACCAATATGTTTTTGGCAGCATTGTCCTTGCCAATGGTAAAAGTTATTCCCGATAAAGGATGTGGTTTTTTTGTGGCGATAAAATAATCGACCATTTCTAAAATCTGTTCTCCTTTTAAAGCTATGACAACGAGACTGTTCTCAAAAGGCATTATTTCAAAAGCTGTTCTGGTTGTGACATTCCCCTTTGGAAGGATGGCTCGAATTCCACCGTGGTTGAGTATGCACAAGTCAATATTCTTTTTTTCTCGAGCTAAAAACACGTTAGTTCCGCGTTGCAAAGTGACGTCGGCCATCAAATTGCCAATGGTGGTTTGCCATTTTCCGCTACTTTTGTCCAATGTCTCTGGACAATAGGCCAGAATGCTGTCTAAATCCTTGTTGATATGTTCTCGATAAGGTTTAATATAGTTTTCAAATTGGGGATCCTGCTTTTCTTTATCAGTAATTGTGATTCGTTTTCCTTCTACTTTTGTAACCTGGTAGTTTTGTTTGCCGCAAGCAGCAACGAGAAAAAATGTTAAGAATATAACAAAAAGTTTCAAAACACCATTATAGTTTTTTAGATTTACCATCTGTAATGCGACTTAAATTAATTAATTTTGTAACAAGGTAAAAGTAATATGTTTTTAAAATATATAAAGGATTATTTTTTAAAAAGAATACTAAAAAATAATTTACAAAATGTAAAAAGCATTTCCTCGGCGGTTTCGATACAAACGGTTGGTGTTCTGATAGATGAAAGTTATTTTTCTGAAAAAGAAGCTTTGAAGGAGGAATTAAAAGCCAACGGAATTTTAGAAAACAACATTAAACTTGTCGTTTACAGGGACAAATTAAGAAAGAACGAAAGCTATTCACAACCGACTTTTAGTATCAAGCATCTCAATTGGAAAGCAGAAATCACCAATCCTGTAGTAAATGATTTCATTAACGAGAAGTTTGATTTATTGATAAGTTATTACGATGTGGAGAAAGCGATTTTACTAAACATTACCCACAATTCAAAAGCATTGTTCAAAGTGGGTTTTTCATCCATCGACAAGCGATTAAATCATTTGATGATTAATACCAATGCCGAAAATTACAAGGTTTTTGTTCATGAATTATTCAGGTACTTAAAAATATTAAATAAAATATAAAACAAATTATGCAATCATTAATAGGAACAGGTGTCGCTCTAGCAACTCCTTTTAAAACAGATTTTTCAATTGATACGGAAGCATTGACAAGAATAGTAAATTTTTCCATTGATGGCGGTGTGGAATATCTTGTGGTTTTGGGTACAACAGCTGAAAATGCAACGATGTCACAGACCGAAAGAGAATTTGTGATCCAGACCGTGGTTGAAGCCAACAATGGAAGATTGCCGTTGGTACTTGGAGTGGGAGGAAACAACACGATGGAAGTTGTCGAAGAATTAAAAACGAGAGATTTGTCTAAATTTGCCGCGATTCTTTCAATATCTCCATATTACAACAAGCCTACTCAAGAAGGAATTTACCAACATTTTAAAGCAGTTGCGGAAGCCTCTCCAATTCCTGTTATTTTGTACAATGTCCCTAGTAGAACAGGAAGCAACGTTTTGCCGTCAACAGTGATGCGATTGGCAAATGATTTTAAAAATATTGTGGCCATCAAAGAAGCTGCCGGAGACATGATTCAAGCATTGCAATTGTTAAAAAACAAGCCAAAAGATTTTATGGTCCTTTCTGGCGATGACATGATTGCTTTACCAATGGTTTTGGCTGGCGGTTCAGGCGTTATATCTGTAATTGCCCAAGGTTTTCCAAAAGAATTTTCCGAAATGATGCGACTTGGCTTAAACCGAAAAGTAGATGATGCTTTTAAATTGCAATACCTTTTTTCAGATTGTATTGACATGATTTTTGAGCAAGGAAATCCCGCAGGAATCAAGGAAGTGTTCAAATCACTGGGAATAGCAGAAAACACGATTCGATTGCCATTGGTAAACGTGGATGAATCATTGTCCAATAGAATTGATGATTTTGTAAAAAAAATCAATAAATTGACCTAAAAAACCTCCCTTTTTTAATAAAAAAATATATTTTGAAGTGGCTAAATTAATACCTAAATTTGCCACCGAAACTTCAGTATGGTTTTATGAAAGTTCTGGCTATCTGTTAAATCATAAAAAAAGTAAATAAAAAAATGAAATCGAAGATTCACGAACTCAAAAATAAAACCAATATAATGGTGGGTAAAAAATTAGTATCGCTATTGCTTCTTCTTGTTCTTTTCGCTTCTTGTAGTGAATATCAAAAAGCGCTAAAAACTGAAGATGTTGCCGTAAAGTTTGAGATGGCAACTAGATTATATGATGCCGGAAAATATAATGATGCAATCAGGCTTATTGAACAAATAGCTCCAGCTTATAGAGGAAAACCACAAGCCGAGAAATTGTTTTACATGTTTTCGCAATCCTATTATAAAACAAAACAATATTATTTGGCAGCCTATCAATTCGAAAGTTTTGTTTCAGGATATCCAAAAAGTGAAAAAATCGAAGAATCAGCTTATTTAGGAGCCAAATGTTTTTCAATGCTTTCACCAATATATAGTTTGGATCAAGTCGACACTTACAAAGCAATAGACAAATTACAGGCTTTTATAGATTCATATCCCAATTCGACCTATTTGCCGGAAGCCAACAAAACATTGAAGGTTTTAAATGAAAAAATAGAGAAAAAAGTCTACGAAAACGCTAAACAGTACAATACTATTATGGAATATAAAGCTGCAATGGTAGCTTTAGACAACTTCGTGGCTGATTATCCAGGAACACCATTAAAGGAAGATGCCCTTTTTTATAAATACGACTCGGCTTATCAATTGGGAATAAACAGTATTCCTGCAAAAATGGAAGAGCGATTGAATGTTGCAGTAACAGCTTACAATAGTTTGATGAAATTCAAACCGGACACCAAATACAAAAAGATTGCGGACGAAATGATGGTTCGAATTGAAACAGATTTAAAAAAAATCACTAAATAAACAAAGTCATGGATTTAAGAAAGACGAATGCTCCAGTAAACACGATAACTTACAATAAAAATGTTATCGAAGAGCCTACAGGAAATGTGTACGAGGCGATAACAATTATGGCTAAAAGAGCAAATCAAATCAATTCTGAAATCAAAAAAGAATTGACCGAAAAACTAGAAGAGTTTGCTACATACAATGACAGCCTTGAAGAAGTTTTCGAAAACAAAGAACAAATCGAGGTTTCTAAATTCTATGAAAAATTGCCTAAACCACACGCTTTGGCAGTTCAAGAATGGCTTGATGGTAAAATCTACCACAGAGACGCAAACAAATAATATTTATAATGTCAGCTTTAAGCGGAAAGAAAATTTTACTGGGAGTTTCCGGTGGAATTGCAGCTTATAAAACAGCTACATTAGTTAGACTATTCATAAAAGCAGGTGCACATGTCCAAGTGATAATGACACCTGCTTCTAAGGATTTTATAACACCACTTACCTTATCTACCTTATCCAAAAATCCGGTTTATTCCAGTTTTTACGACGAAAGTGAAGACAACGAAAAATGGAATAGCCACGTAGAACTGGGACTTTGGGCCGATTTGATGCTTGTGGCTCCCGCAACCGCAAACACCTTGTCTAAAATGGCCAACGGAATTTGCGACAACCTATTAATTGCAGCTTATTTGTCGGCAAAATGTCCGGTTTACTTTGCGCCCGCAATGGATTTGGACATGTATATCCATCCTTCTACATTAGAGAGTTTCAAGAAATTGGAACAATTTGGCAACACCATGATTCCTGCCGAAAGCGGAGAACTCGCCAGTGGCTTGTCAGGCGAAGGCAGAATGTCCGAACCGGAACATATCGTTGCTTTTCTGGAAGCCGATTTAGAAAGTAGATTGCCTCTTAAAGGCAAAAAAATACTCGTTACTGCAGGTCCAACATACGAAGCAATCGATCCCGTGCGTTTCATAGGAAATCATTCTACCGGTAAAATGGGATTTGACATAGCGCAAAGTGCGGCAAATCTTGGCGCTTCGGTGATTTTGGTTTCAGGTCCCACGCATTTGAAGATGGAAAATAGTTTGGTAAAAATGGTTTCCGTGGTTTCCGCCCAAGAAATGTACGATGCCTGCCATCACTATTTTGACAGCGTTGACGTGGCGATTGCAGCAGCAGCGGTTGCCGATTATAAACCAAAGAATGTTGCACCAAATAAAATTAAAAAAGAAGCTGATGATTTTTCAATAGAGCTCGAAAAGACCAAAGATATTTTGGCTTCGTTGGGCAAAAACAAGAAAAACCAGTTCTTGATTGGGTTTGCATTGGAAACTGAAAATGAAATTGAAAATGCTAAGTTGAAAATCCAGAAAAAAAACCTAGATTTGATTGTTCTTAATTCTTTGCAGGATGAAGGAGCCGGTTTTGGGAAACCAACCAATAAAATCACTTTTATTGATAGTAATTTCAAGGTAGAACCAATGGAATTAAAATCGAAAGAAGCCGTTGCCGATGATATTTTAAACAAAGTAATAGCCCATTTTCATGAATAAAATACTTGTTTTTTTCTTGTTGCTCACAGCTGGATTTGCTCATTCACAGGAGTTAAACTGCACCGTGACGGTAAACACGCAAAAATTGGGTAATGCCAATCAGCAGGTTTTCAAGACACTTGAAACTTCCTTGAATGAGTTTGTAAATCAAACGAACTGGACAGGACAAGTGTTCAAGCAAAATGAAAAAATCAATTGTTCGATGTACATCACTATTTCATCCAATAATTCAGATCAATTTGTAGCCACGATTCAGGTGCAATCCTCCAGAATTATTTATAATTCCTCTTATGCTTCTCCAATCTTGAATTTTAATGACAAAGATTTTAATTTTAGATATACAGAGTTTGAAAATCTTATTTTTAATCCAGCCGAATTTGAATCCAATCTGGTTTCGGTGGTTTCATTTTATGCTTACGTAATTTTAGGAATGGACGCTGATAGTTTTGTGCCAATGTCCGGTGATTCCTATTTCGAAACCGCCCAAAACATAGCAAATGTTGCCCAACAATCTGGAAACAAAGGCTGGAGCCAATCTGACGGCAACCAAAACAGGTATTATTTGATAACCGATTTAGTGTCTCCAACATATAAGGAAGTGCGTCAATCGGTATTTCAATATCATTCAGGTTTAGATTTGATGTCCAATGACATGAAAACAGCCAAAGAAAAAATAAAATTGTCACTGCTTAATTTAGGGAAACTAAATGCAATAAAACCAAATGCTTTTTTGACCCGAGTGTTTTTTGATGCCAAATCAGACGAGATAGCTTCCATATTTTCTGGAGGTCCAAGTATTTCCATTACAGATTTAGTTGATGTTTTGAATAAAACATCTCCCCTAAATTCCAGTAAATGGGCTACAATTAAGTATTAATTGATTTTCAAATCACGGCTTAACCTCTTTTTTATAAACATAATATATAGATGATAACTTCCCTATCAATAAAAAACTATGCTTTAATAGAAAAATTGTCCATCGATTTTTCAAAAGGTTTTTCGATTATAACGGGAGAAACGGGCGCAGGAAAATCCATAATATTGGGTGCTTTGGGATTGGTTTTGGGAAAAAGAGCCGATTTGACTTCCTTGAAAAACAAGGAAGAAAAGTGCGTCATAGAAGCCCAATTTGAAATCTCGAAATACAATTTGCTCCCTTTTTTTGAAGCCAACGATCTGGATTACGAAGACGAAACCATCATTCGTCGCGAGATTTTGCCTTCGGGAAAATCGAGGGCGTTTATCAATGACAGTCCCGTAAATCTCCAAGAATTGCAGGAGTTGAGTTTGTTTTTGATAGATATTCACTCCCAGCACCAAACCCAGGAACTTTCGGAAGAGAAAGTCCAATTCGAAATTATTGATGCCATTGCCGACAACCAATCGCTTATTTTGGAGTACCAATCTCTTTTGAAAAGTTATAAATCGGATAAATCCAAACTGAATTCGCTTCTTAAAAAACAGGCTGAATCTGCCAAGGAACAGGAATACAATACTTTTTTATTGGATGAATTAGTGACAGCCCAATTGAAATCTGGCGAACAAGAAACGCTGGAAGCCGATTTCGAGAAATTGAACAATGTCGAAATCATAAAAGAATCCATAGATAAATCTTTGGCCGTGGCCAATGAAGAACAAATAGGCGTGTTGCATAATTTGAAGGAAATCAAAACTTCGCTGCAAAAAATCGCCTCGTTTTCGCCCGAATACAATGCACTTTTGGAACGAATTTCAAGTGTGACCATTGAATTTGACGACATTTCCGGTGAATTGAATCGATGCTCGGAAAAACTTTTTAACGACCCCGAACAATTGGAATTCATCAACCAGAAGTTGCAATTGATTTACAATTTGCAAAAGAAGCACCAAGTGGCCACGGTTGACGAATTAATCCAAATCCAGACGAAATTGGAAAATTCGGTATTGGAATTGGGGAACATGGGAGAGGAAATCGCGACTTTGACCGATTCCATCCAACAAAAAACAATTGCTTTGGACGCTTTGTCCGAAGCCATTCACGAGAAAAGAGTGGAAGCAATCCCGGTTTTGACAGAGAAATTGACCAGTATTTTGGAAACCTTGGGGATGCCCAATGTGCGTTTTAAAATGGATGTCGAAAGCAGTTCCACTTATTTCGAAAACGGAAAAGACGAACTCCAGTTTTTGTTTTCTGCCAATAAAGGAACCGATTTTGGTTTGTTGAAAAAAGTGGCTTCCGGAGGAGAAATGTCCAGAATTATGCTGGCCGTAAAAGCCATATTGGCGCAGTATTCCAAGTTGCCAACACTTATTTTTGATGAAATCGACACAGGCGTTTCCGGTGAAATTGCTAATAGAATGGGAGAAATCATGAAAGAAATGAGCCAAAAAATGCAAATATTCGCCATTACGCATTTGCCGCAAATAGCGTCGAAAGGAATGGCGCATTTCAAAGTTTCAAAATCCACCGTTGGAGAGGACACGCAATCAGAATTGAAATTGTTGTCTGACGAGGAGCGTGTGATTGAAGTTGCGCAAATGTTGTCCGGCAATGTTATAACGGACTCGGCATTAAACCATGCAAAAGCCTTGTTAAACTAAAGAAATGCTTTATATTTGTGCTCTTTAAAAAGAAGAATCGATTATCCGAATTTAAATAACGAATAACCATATATGATTATAGAACCTAGAATGCGAGGATTTATTTGTTTGACAGCCCACCCAGAGGGATGTGAACAAAATGTAAAAAATCAAATTGAATACGTACAATCAAAAGGAAATATTGAAGGAGCGAAAAAAGTGTTGGTCATTGGAGCTTCAACCGGATTTGGTTTGGCTTCGAGAATCACGAGTGCTTTTGGCTCTGGTGCAGCCACGATTGGCGTGTTTTTTGAAAAACCTCCTTTGGAAGGCAAAACCGCATCACCAGGTTGGTATAATTCGGCAGCATTTGAAAAAGAAGCCCATAAAGCAGGATTGTATGCGAAAAGCGTCAACGGGGATGCTTTTTCAAATGAAGTAAAAAAACAAACACTGGACTTGATAAAAGCCGATTTAGGTCAGGTAGATTTGGTTATTTACAGTTTGGCTTCGCCAGTTCGTTTGCATCCGGTTACCGGAGTTTTGCATCGTTCGGTTTTGAAACCTATTGGAGCTACTTACACCAACAAAACCGTTGATTTTCATACAGGATTGGTTTCTGAAATTAGTATCGAGCCTTGTCAAGACGAGGATATTGCCAATACAGTTGCCGTAATGGGTGGCGAGGATTGGGCCATGTGGATGGATGCCTTGAAAGCTGAAAATCTTTTGGCACCTGGAGCTACCACGGTGGCTTATTCTTATATTGGACCATCGTTGACCGAGGCTGTGTACCGCAAAGGAACCATCGGTCGTGCAAAAGACCATCTGGAAGCGACGGCTTTTGAAATTACCAAAAGTTTAGCCGATGTTCAAGGAAAAGCTTATGTTTCGGTGAACAAAGCATTGGTAACCCAAGCCAGTTCGGCCATTCCGGTTATTCCTTTGTATATTTCTTTGTTGTACAAAACAATGAAGGAAGAAGGAATCCACGAAGGATGTATCGAACAAATTCAACGTTTGTATCAAGACAGATTGTTCACCAACGAAGCCGTTCCCGTGGATGAAAAAGGAAGAATCCGTATTGACGATTGGGAAATGCGCGAGGATGTTCAAGCTAAAGTGGCTAAACTTTGGTTGGAGGCCACAACGGAAAGTTTACCTGCAATTGGGGATTTGGAAGGATACAGAAATGATTTCTTGAATTTGTTCGGATTTGAATTGGAAGGTGTGGATTACAAGGCGGACACCAACGAAATGGTGGGGATTGCCAGCATTGCTTAACCAGCAAATACTCTTAAAAATATACTAATATTGAGAAACCATCACGTTCTTCGTGGTGGTTTTTTTTATGAATATAAATAAGTAGGTTTTATTTTTGAAAAAAGGCTCCAATTATATAAAAAACGTAGACTTGACTTTTCAACTTACACACTCTTTGGGATAGTGTCTAATGTTGGGTCATTCAATCGGCCGTTCATTAGTATAAGTCTTGCTTCGGCGAGGTTATTTCTAAATTTACATTAACCATACTGGTTTTCTTTTAATAAAAATTCTTAATGAATCTTCTGCTCTTTTGTAACTATCTTTATTAAGGATAATACTTTTTATTAAATTTCTATATTTGACAATTTTGGTTTCTTCATTTTCAAAATAAGAACCATCTACACTATGATATTCATTTATAATATATCTTAATTTTATTTTATTGTTTCTTAAAATAATTATTTCATCATGTAAAGAGGCTGAAGTTGAGTTTTCATCTATATACCAAAATTCCCCTCTCTTGTCATTTAAATTATATGTGTTAAAAAAACTAATTATATTATTTTTTTCACTTTCCGTAAATATTATGGTGTCTTCATATTTCAAACCAAAGTGATTTAAATACAACTTTTCATTTTTCAAATCGATTGTGATTCTTTTTTCTATAATAAATTTTATATTATTTGTGTTTTTATCATAATAATTGGTTTTCTCTGAACAAGAAACCGTAAATAAACCTAATAAAATCAATGCTTTAATTATTTTATCCATATGGATACAATTTTATTGAAATTTCTCCAACCATAATTTACGGGAAATGATCCAGTGTTTTGGGGAGAGTAATCAAATTTAAATACTTTAGGATAATCTTCACTAAATTGTGAAGTTGCTCTTTCTGTATAAGTTTGAAAATTTTAAATCTCCCAGCTGTTCCGAGCAGTAAATCTTCAACGGCTTGTGTGAGGATCTTGCTCGTGCTCACAAACAAAATGAAAGTAAATATAAATAAAAAACTACAACTTTTTAAAACTATAATTTAATTTGTTTGCTTAACTTTTTGTGAATCTATGCTAAGAGTAAGTATAAATATGTAAACCTATTTTAGGACAATACATACTCTTAAAAATATACTACTATTGAAGCCATCACGTTCTTCGTGGTGGTTTTTTATGGATAATATAGGTTAGCTTTTTTAATGCAAAAAGCCACATTTTTTTTACGAATGTGGCTTTTGATGTTTATTTGCTCAATTAATCTTAATTTCTGGCACGAACAACATAATGGACTAGAATTTAGTATTGATTTCCTTCTTTCAGTTCTTGTTCTTTGTAATATTCCTGTAAAATGAAAAAGGCTTTCTTTTTATTGCCATACTCATCAATCAGTCCTTTTCGATTAAATCCATTCTGGTATTCCGGATTATTTCTTTTTGGAGATTTAAAATCAACAAGAATCCAAGGACTAACACCAACATAGTTTTTTGGGAATCTGTTTTTGAACATGTCTATTTGTTCTTTATAAAACCATTCTTGGTACTCCTCGCTAAAACGGCTTTCTTTGCTGTCATTAAAACCAGTTTTTGCTTCCGCACCGGTTTCACTGATAAAGAAAGGTTTCTTGTACTTGCTTCCCCATTCTGCTGTTTTGCAACCGTCTGGCGTTGAGCCATACCAGCCAAGATATTCGTTCAATGAGACAATATCCGTATATTCTCCCAAAGGGTCATCGACATAATTGACGCCTGAGTTGTACCTAACTTCCAATGCCGCAGAAACAAGCCTTGACGGATCCAAAGCTTTTACATTTTTTACCAACGTGCTCATGAATAGATTTCTCTTTTCACTCACCGGAGTTTCATTGCCCACAGACCAAATAAATACCGACGCCCTGTTCCTGTCGCGTGCAATCATTTCTTTTAATTGCTGCTGCGCCTTTTTAAGCACTTCGGGATTGCCAAAATCAATAGTCCAGTATACGGGAATTTCATCCCATACCAGAATTCCTAGTGAATCTGCCGCACGAACCATGTTTTCATTGTGGGGATAATGCGAAAGGCGCACCATGTTGCCATGGAGCTCTTTTACATAGCCAAACAATTTTAGCGCATCCTTCATGCTGTGCGCACGTCGTACTTCAGGAATTACTTCTTCATGCAGGCAGATTCCTCGTAAAAAAAGGTCTTTGCCATTAAGCAAAAGTCTTTCCCCGTCCACTTTTATTATGCGAAAACCTATTTTGTCGATCAAATCAGCATTTTGGTTTTTCAGATGTACATTGTACAATTTTGGATTCTTCGTGGACCATAGACTCAAATTCCTTGCGTTAAAAGCAATTGCCACGGAATCTCCATTCACCTTGAACTCCTTGTTTACTTTCAATTCTGGAATTTCGATGCGAATTTTGCCATTTGCAACCGATTCGTTCAGTTTTAACCATCCTTTAATCTGCCAATTATTACTTTTTTTAGCTGCAGAGACATCCGTTTTTTCATCCAACTGAATATGGTATTGTTGTATAAACTGCTTGGGTAAAATAAGTAGTTTTACGTCCCTGGTAATGCCTCCATAGTTCCACCAATCGGTATTTGTAGTTGGGATTTCATCTACAAATCGTTTGTTGTCGATCATCACAACAAGGTTGTTGTTTGTGTTTTTCAGCAACTCTGTCGGTACTTTAAAATTAAAAGGAGTAAATCCCCCTTTATGTATGCCGAGTTTTTTTCCGTTGAGATATACGGTGGCTTTATAATTTACGGCTCCAAAATAAATGTACGCTTCTTCGGCGGTATTCATTTCGGGCTTGTCAAAAGATTTACGGTACCAGACAGTGCCTTCATAATATTTTAATGCTTCTACCTGTGAATTCCAATCTCCTGGAACTTGGATACTGTATTGATCACTATACCCGTGCTCTGTCCAGTCACTTTTCTTTTTGAGTGCCGGCACGTTCCAATAAGCACCTGGATCATTTTCTTTTTTTTCTTTTAAACGGTAATCATAAGCCCCTGTTTCATAAGGATCGACTATATAATGCCATGTTCCGTTTAGCGAAATTGATTTTCTGCCGTCAGTGTTTATTATGAGGTTTTCCTGCGCTGTTGCAAAACAGATTGTAGATAAATAAAGTAGTATTGTAAGTTTGATTCTCATTGGGCAATTGTTTGTTGGTTTATGCTGTTATATAAATAATTATAATGTTTTTTAAGCTTGATTTTATAAATGTAATGAAAACACTTATAATTCACAAAAACTTTTTGCATATAAACTCAATTTATAGGTTAAATTTTATTACAGTTCACTAATCTGTTTGAAAACAATAAAATACGATTGTTAGATGATTTTTGTACATTTTATGAGTTTGGCTGTCGGTGGTTAGTTGTGAATAGGGCAGGAAACAAGGAAGCTTAGCTAGAGCATCTCTTCTTTCAATAATGTTTGTTTTTTTGGCGGCTAGATGAAGCAGAAACTCTTAAAAATATACTAATATTGAGAAACCATCACGTTCTTCGTGGTGGTTTTTTTATGGATAAAGTTTATCTTTGTTAAAATTTTTGAATAAAACTGTTACACCTATACTATACATTTATGTTGTTTTCTTTAATCATACCTGTTTACAATCGTCCTGATGAAGTGGATGAACTTTTGGAGAGTTTGGCACAACAAGATTATACCGAAAATTTTGAAGTGGTAATAATCGAAGACGGTTCGTCATTGCGATGTGACGAAGTGGTTCGCAAGTATGCGGGTAAACTGCATTTGGCTTATTGTTTCAAAGAAAACTCGGGTCCGGGAGATTCCAGAAATTATGGAATGAGAAAGGCAAAAGGGGATTATTTCATTATTTTCGATTCAGATTGTATCATTCCTCCCAATTATTTGACCGAAGTTTCCAAAGCGTTGGCAGCAAATTACGTGGATTGTTTTGGTGGGCCGGACAAGGCTTTGGACAGTTTCTCGGATATTCAAAAAGCAATCAATTTTGCAATGACTTCCTTTCTTACCACTGGTGGAATTCGTGGTGGTTCGGAGAAAATAGACAAATTTCAACCCCGAAGTTTCAATATGGGATTGTCCCGAAAAGCATTCGAAGCGTCCAATGGTTTCGGAAACATCCATCCCGGAGAAGATCCCGATTTGTCCATCCGATTGTGGAATTTGGGTTTTGAAACCCGATTGTTCTCCAAAGCATTCGTTTACCATAAAAGAAGAATCGATTGGGAAAAATTTACCATCCAGGTGAATAAATTTGGAAAAGCCCGACCAATTCTCAACAGTTGGTATCCCCAATACAACAAGCTCACTTTTTTCTTTCCATCGGTTTTCATGATTGGATTTGCATTTGCCTTGGTTTTGTTGGTTTTTAATTTCGATTTATTGCTTCAATTGTATTTTGGGTACTTTTTGGCACTTTTTTTGGTGTCAACTTACCAGAATAAAAGTTTTAAAATTGGGATGTTGTCCATCAAGGCTGTTTGGAAACAATTTTATGGTTATGGAACGGGTTTTTTGGAATCCTTCGTCAAAATCATCATTCTGAACCAAAAACCGGAAGAAGCATTTCCAGAGTTGTTTTTCAAAAAATAACATGACAAAAATAATTGGATTAACGGGAGGCATTGGCAGTGGAAAAACCACGATTGCCAATCATTTTATGGCAGCAGGTATTCCGGTTTACATTGCCGATGATGAGGCTCGAAAAATCACGCAATCGGCAGAAATAATAAAAGAAATTAAAGACTTATTTGGCAATGCTATTTTTGAAAACGGCATTTTGAATCGGGAAAAACTGGCCCAAATCGTGTTTAGTAATCCCGAAAAATTAAAATTACTCAATTCCATAATTCATCCTGTCGTAAAAAAACATTTCGATAATTGGGTTCTGGATCACAAAAATAATTCATTCGTTATTTATGAAGCCGCAATTTTATTTGAAAGCGGGAGTTATAAGAATTGTGACAAAATAATAACGGTTACCGCACCATTGGAAACAAGAATTCAAAGAGTGATTCAAAGAGACAAAACTACCCGTGAGCAAGTTTTGAAACGCATAAATGCACAATGGAATGACGATCAACGCATTGCCAAAAGTGATTTTGTTATTGAAAATCAAACGCCCGAAATTACAAAATCAGAAGTGGGTAAAATTCTTAAAATTTTGAATATTCAATAATTTGGGACTTTGTTGTTAATCTTTGGTTAATTTATTATTAATTATATTGTTAAAATACTAATTTTGTATCGATGAGTAAATTGTTTTTCAAAATATTGGTTTTGCTGATGAGCTTATCCTTGATAGGGATAATTTTGGTTCAAGTTTATTGGTTCAATACCTCGTTTAAAAATAATGATGAGCAATTTAAATTCCATGTGAAACAGGTTATGGGAAATGTAGCCAATAAGCTTCAACAAAAGGAAGCCTATACCTTTCTCGATAGATATAATAAATATAAAGACAGCACTGGAAAAATTCCGCTAAAGAATGATTTGCTGGAGTTTTATTATGTTCAGAAAAATCATGAAAACAATACAACTACCGTATATTCTAGTAGCATAGTAACGGAAGATTACGATATAGCTGCGACGTTCTTTGATAAAAAATTCGATAGCGTAAAATTTAAAAGCTTCAATTCCAAGCGGGTTACCGAAGTTTACAACAACAATAAAATTGATAATTCGAGCATTCAACAAGACTTGGTTCCTGATGTGAAGACTGAAAAATCAGGTAGTTTAGACGTTTTGGATAAAGCCCAGTTTGAAATTTTCTTTAAGGATATTGCTTCCACAATGCCGTTGCAAGAAAGAGTTTCGAAAGAGACTTTGCAGAAGCTCTTAAAAAGTGAATTGGAAGAATATGGCGTCAACACACGATTTGAGTTTGGGATTTACAGCACTGGTTTGGCTACAAAAGTAAAATCGGATAGATTTAAATATGATAAAAACAACACCTATTCCATTCCAGTATTTTCTGATAATGAAGGAAATAACAAATATCAATTATTAGTTTCATTTCCTCAAAAGAAGAAGTTTTTGCTTACGGATCTTATGGGAATAACGTTATTGTCAATCATTTTTACACTGATTATTATTATTGCTTACACGAGTGCATTGAATCAATTGATTCGGCAACGTCATATATCTGAGATAAAATCAGATTTTATCAACAATATGACGCACGAGTTTAAAACGCCTATTGCAACCATAAATTTAGCTTTGGACGCCATTAAAAATCCAAAGATTATCGAAGACAAGGAAAAGGTTCTTAAGTACCTTCAAATGATTAAAGACGAAAATAAACGGATGCATGCACAAGTTGAAAATGTATTGCGAATTTCCAAATTAGAGAAAAAAGAATTAGACATCAGCAAGGAATCGACAAATATTCAAGAAGTCATTGAAGATGCCATTGAGCACGTAAACTTGATATTAGAAGATAGACAAGGAACAATTACCAAACATTTTGACGCAGTTAGAACAAGTGTATTAATAAATGAAGTTCATTTTATAAATGTAATTGTAAATATATTGGAGAATGCCATAAAATATTCGCCAAATGTCCCTAAAATAGATGTTTTCACTGAAAACGCTAAAGATTTTGTTCTTATTAAAGTCAAGGACAACGGAATAGGAATGAGCAAAGTAGCCCAAAAAAGAGTTTTCGAAATGTTTTATCGAGAACATACAGGAGATTTGCACGACGTGAAAGGCCACGGATTGGGGTTGGCTTATGTAAAAAAGATTATAGATGACCACAACGGTCAAATTTATGTTGAAAGTGAGAAAGGTAAAGGAAGTACCTTTATTATAAAAATACCATTAATAAATTAAGATATGGAAAATGTAAATAAAAGAATACTTTTAGTAGAAGATGACTTGAATTTTGGAGCCGTGCTAAAAGATTATTTGATGTTGAATGATTTTGATGTCACTTTGGCCAAAAATGGAATGGAAGGTTTCGAAAAATTTAAAAAAGACACCTATGACTTGTGTATTTTGGATGTAATGATGCCCTATAAAGATGGCTATACCTTGGCCAAAGAAATCAGGGAAAAAAATCAAGAAGTGCCAATTATTTTTTTAACGGCAAAATCCATGAAAGAGGACGTGTTGAAAGGATACAAGGCTGGAGCTGATGATTATCTCAATAAACCCTTTGACTCAGAGGTGTTGTTGATGAAAATCAAAGCAATAATTCAAAGAAAATCTTCCGGAACAAAAGCAGAACCGGTGCAATTTGAATTTAATGTTGGTGAATTCCATTTGAATTCTAAACTTCGTTTTCTTACATATAAAAATGAAGAACCAGTAAAATTATCTCCTAAAGAGAATGAATTATTAAAAATGTTGATTCTGCACGAAAATGATTTGATGCCTAGAGAATTGGCTTTGACAAAAATTTGGAGAGACGACAATTATTTCACTTCAAGAAGTATGGACGTTTATATTGCCAAATTAAGGAAATATCTAAAACTGGATACCAATGTGGAAATTCTAAACATTCACGGCGAAGGATTTAGATTAGTAGTGAAAAATAAAGCACTAGCATAAAAAAAAGCTTCAAGAAATTGAAGCTTTTTTTGTTTAAAACTTCCAACTTTTTTCAAGTTAGGAAGTTTTAAAATTTTATTTCAAATTGAGTTGTAAGGCAAAACAGGTTTTTTCTTCTTTTGTAATACTGAAAATCATGGAATCTGCGTTCGTGTTTTCGTGAATGACAACCTTGTCTTTTAGCGATAATTCTTTTAAGAAATTCATTTCAAAACTTTCAATTTTTTGTTTAAAAAGCAATTTTTCGTCTACAAAATCCAGGCACCATTCCAAATATTTAACATTGTTCACGTGATTGACAATGTCTAAATCAGATAGGGCAACAGTTTTTGCAAATACGGATTCCTTTTCATTGTTAAAGTTGATTTTGGAGAAAGGTATTTCAGTCGCTTTTAGTTCTGGATACAATTTAAAATGTGCAAATGGCAAAGCCAAGGCTTCCGGTCGCCTTATTTTAGTATTGAAAACAGCCCAAAAAGTTTCGCAACCCACCATTTTCTTCCCGTTGACATACAATTCCAAGGCACGAACGGAACGGGAATTTTCGAGCGTGTTGATCCAGGTTTTTACAGTTACAACATCTTTCCATTTTGGCAATTCCTCTATTTCAACACGCATTCGGCTCAAAACCCAAGCTTGATTGAATTCCTGCATGTCCGAGAAACTAATTCCACCAACTTCGGAATGTGCCGCAGCGGTCAATTGCAAAATATTGCACAAATCAGTGTATTTTAAAAAACCATTGGGAAGACATTGGGTGAAATTAATTTCCCAATCTTTGCTGAATATGGATGTGAAATTTTCTGCTATTGGCATTTTATTTCCTGTTTAAATTTTTGAATTTCTTTTATGTATTCGATTATTTCCTGTCTATAAGTCAAATAATCAAACCACTTCGTTGCTTCATTTCTTTTGAACCAAGTGAGTTGACGTTTGGCAAATCGGCGGGTGTTTTTCTTGATTTCTTCAATGGCAAATTCCAGTGAAATTTCACCTTCAAAATAACTAAATAATTCTCGATAACCCACAGTTTGCAAGGCATTCAGGTTTTTGTGTGGGAATAATTTTTTGGCTTCCGCCAATAAGCCTTCGTTCATCATGATTTCCACGCGCTGGTTGATTCGGTCGTAAATCACGCTTCTTTCGGCTTCCAATCCAATAAGGATGGGAGTGAAGTTTCGGGTGTTTTTCTTTTGGTTCAAAAAGGAAGAATAGGGTTTTCCGGAACCAATACAAACTTCCAAGGCGCGCATCATTCGTTGTGGATTTTCTTTGGCAACGACTTCAAAATAATTGGGGTCTCGTTTTTCTAATTCGGTTTGCAAATATTCGATTCCAAATTTTTCATAGTTGGAAGTCACTTCCTCCCGAATTGAAGCATCAATCTCGGGAAAATCGTCAAAGCCTTTCAAAACTGCGTCCACATACAATCCGGAACCACCAACCATCACGACATAATCGTTGGTTTGGAATAATTCATCAAGTTTGGCAATAGCTTCTTTTTCGAAATCGCCAACGGTATAATTCTCAAAAATCGATTTGTTTTGGATGAAATGATGGTGTGCTCCGGCCAATTCTTCGGTTGTGGGAACTGCAGTGCCAATTTGCATTTCCTTGAAAAATTGTCGGCTGTCACAGGAAATAATGTCACAGTGGAAATGTTGTGCCAAGGCGATGCTCAAGGAAGTTTTTCCTATGGCTGTTGGTCCAACAATGGTAATTAGGTACTTCATGATTAATTTGCTGCCAAAGGATACCCGCAATGATAACAAAATTTTGCGTTTGGATGATGATTAGCCGTACCACAATTTTCACATTTGTTCTTTTCGGGTTCTGTTTTGTTGATGTTTGTTTTTGCAAATTCGGCAGTTACTATTCCTGTGGGAACGGCAATAATTCCGTAACCTAATATCATGACCATTGAGGCGATGAATTGTCCCAGAGGAGTTCCGGGAGAAATGTCTCCATAACCCACGGTTGTCAATGTTACAATTGTCCAATAAATGCTAGTTGGAATACTGGTAAATCCATTTTCTTCACCTTCGACCACATACATTAACGAGCCGATAAGAATAGTGCTGATGAGAACAAAATAGAGAAAAACAGTGATTTTTCCCCTGCTGGCTTTCAGTGCTTTCAATAAATGAAGAGATTGTCCCGTAAATTTTGGATGATTTAATATTTTGAATAATCGCAATAATCTAAGAGCGCGAATTATCGAAAAAACCTTGGAACCCACCACAAAAAATGATAAATACATGGGCAAAATGGCAATCAAATCGATTATGCCGAAGAAGCTAAAAATGTATTTTCGGGGTTTATCGATGGTGGCAATTCTCAGGATGTATTCAAGGGTAAAAAATCCGGTGATAATCCATTCGAGAAGAATGAGTAATTCGTGGTATTTTTCATCAAATCCTTTTACGGTTTCGAGCATTACCAAAAAAACACTCAAGAGAATCAGGCCCAAAAGAATCAGGTCGAATAATCTTCCGGCAGCGGTGTCAGTTCCATAAATTATGGTATGGATTCTTTGCCTAATATTGTTGAATCTTGATTTTGTTTTGTGCATAAAGCCAGAAAATTTGAAGTTAAAAATTCACAATCTTTATTGCTTTTGCCTTTCGAATATAGCTTTGAATACTATTTCGAGTATCGCGATTATTTTGCATCGGAATGATGATGTTTCTTAAAATCTCGATGGTGTTGATTTGGTAATTCAAATCATAAAAGGCATATCCTTTATAAACGCCTTTTTCTACAAAAATGACACTGCGCTCCGTAATGGTGCGTCCCCTGTCTAAAATTGCCAATGTTTTATTGTCAAATAAATTCTTTTCTATAAAGGCCTGAACACGTTCGTTATATTCCAATGCGGAGATTTTTCCAACACAAGCACCATCACATTCGTTGATTGTGTGTTGAAAACAATGCGTTTTGTTTTCATCTAAACCAGTCAATTTTTGGCACAATTGGTAATGGGAATTAATGCGAAACAAAGCATCTTTTCCTTCTTGTTGCGAGGTGTATGATTTTATTTCCTTTTTTCTCTTATCCGCCTTTTGCAATTTTAAATTCAGGTAACCATTGGCATCTTTTTCGGCATAAATGGCCCATGAAAAATTGCTTTTAGGTGACATTCGATTATAAATGGGCCTATGAATTTTGATTTCTTCGGCTTCTTTCAAAAGTGCAATCAATTCGCTTCCAGTTTCTTCGTAAGTGACGGTAAAAACTTCGTTCTGTATTTTTTTGGCACTTTTGGTAATTCCCGTAAAATGCTGGTTGACTCTTTTTCGAATGTTTCGGCTTTTGCCAACAAAAATAATGTTGCCATCTTCTCGATGAATGTAATAAATTCCCGTTTTTGATGGTAAACTCTCGACAATGTCCATCAATTTTGGAGCAATTCCTTTTTGGATTTCAAATTTGATGAGCTCTTTGACAATTTCTTTGTTCAAATCTTTGTCCAAAAGCATTTTAAACAATTTCACGGTTGCCATGGCATCGCCACTGGCACGATGTCTGTCGGCCATTGGGATTCCTAATGCACGAACTAATTTACCCAAACTGTGAGAAGGTTGTTCGGGCAATAATTTTTTGGATAATTCGACAGTACAAAGTGTTTTTACATTAAAATCATAGCCCAAACGGCGAAACTCTGTGCGAAGAATTCGGTAATCGAAATCGGCATTGTGAGCCACAAGAACGCAGTCGTTCGTCATTTCGATAATGCGTTTGGCTACTTCAAAAAACTTGGGTGCCGAGCGCAACATGGCATTGTTGATTCCCGTCAATTTCACTACAAAAGGTTGAATCGGGATTTCGGGATTGACCAAACTGATGAACTGGTCCACGATTTCGTGACCGTCAAATTTATAAATGGCAATTTCCGTAATTCCTTCTTCGTTGAATTGTCCTCCGGTAGTTTCTATGTCAAGTATTGCGTACAAAATAAGTGTTCGGTGTTCAGTTTTTAGTGTTCAGTTGCTCAATCTGAAGTCAAAAATCGTTAATCTTCAATCAAAAATCAAATTCGTCCTCCAAAGATACTACTTCCTATTCGAACCATCGTGCTTCCACATGCTATGGCGAGTGGATAATCGCCGGACATTCCCATTGAGACAGTGTTCAGTTGGCAGTTTTCAGATTTCAGATTCTTATGATTGTCGAAAATTGATTTCAAATGCGTGAATTCTTTTTTGATTTGGTTTTGGTTTTCCGTAAAAGTCGCCATTCCCATTAATCCCACGATTCGAATGTTTTTCATTTCCTGAAATGTTTCAGAAGCCAGAATCTCATCCAATTCTTCTTCATCAAGTCCAAATTTAGATTCTTCTTCGGCGATATAAATTTGCAATAAACAATCAATAATTCTATTGTTTTTTTTGGCTTGTTTGTTGATTTCCTCCAATAATTTCAAGCTATCCACGCCGTGAATCAAGCTCACGAACGGTGCCATAAATTTTACCTTGTTTGTTTGGACGTGACCAATCATGTGCCATTCGATGTCTTTTGGCATTGCTTCCCATTTCTCGACCATTTCCTGGATTTTGTTTTCGCCAAAAATGCGTTGACCTGCATCGTAAGCTTCCATCAAATCAGTAATGGGTTTGGTTTTGGAAACGGCAACAAGTGTCACGTTTTCAGGTAATGTGGATTTTATTTTGAGGAGGTTTTGTGCGATTGACATATTTCAATTGATAATTGATAATTGATAATTAACAATTTTAAAAATTATCAATTATCAATTATCCTTTTTTAATTATTAGGTAAACTGTTTCGAAATTTTCTCCGCTTTTTTACTTTCACTATAATCATAGAAACCTTCGCCAGATTTCACGCCCAATTTTCCGGCGCGAACCATATTAACCAATAAAGGACAAGGAGCATATTTCGGGTTTTTGAAACCGTCGTACATCACGTTAAGAATTGCCAAGCAAACGTCCAATCCAATAAAATCAGCCAATTGCAATGGTCCCATCGGGTGTCCCATTCCGAGTTTCATCACGGTGTCAATTTCATAAACGCCGGCCACTTTGTTGTACAAGGTTTCAATGGCTTCGTTAATCATGGGCATCAAAATTCTATTGGCAACAAAACCGGGATAATCGTTGACTTCCACGGGAGTTTTGCCTAGTTTTTCGGACAAAGTCATAATGATTTTTGTCACTTCGTCACTGGTGTTGTATCCGCGAATGATTTCGACCAATTTCATGATTGGCACTGGATTCATGAAGTGCATTCCGATAACGCGTTCCGGATGAGCCACAACCGCACCAATTTGCGTGATGGAAATGGAAGAAGTATTGGTTGCCAAAATCGTATTGTGCGAACAAACTTCGTTCAATTGCTTGAAAATATTCAGCTTTAATTCCACGTTTTCAGTGGCTGCTTCAACAACCAAATCCACGCCAACCACACCATCTTTGATGTCGGTATAAGTGATGATATTGTTGATGGTCTTGAATTTGTCTTCTTCAGTAATGGTGCCTTTGGTGACCATTCGGTCTAAATTGGCAAAAATAGTTGCCATTCCTTTATCTAATGATTTTTCGGAAACATCAATCAGTTTTACGGCAAAACCACTTTGCGCAAAAGTATGTGCAATTCCGTTGCCCATTGTTCCTGCTCCGATTACGGCTATTGTTTTCATATGTTTTGGTTATAAAGTCTAAAGTTTCAGGTTTAAAGTTACTGGAGAACTTTAAACCTGAAACTTTAACCCATTTTATTTATTTCTTGAAACAGTCAATAATTTGGTAAGCCACACACAATGCTTCCGTTGCTTGTTCTAAAGTTACAATAGGAGTGGTGTCATTGTTGATGGCATCGGCAAAGGATTCCAATTCGTCCAAAATGGCGTTGTTTTGTTCCACTTCGGGATTGGAGAAATAGATTTGTTTTTTTACGCCTTCGGCATTTTGCAGGATAATATCAAAATCTCCGGGAATTTCCGGAGCGTCTTTCATTTTTACGACCTCACATTTTTTCTCCAAGAAATCTACAGAAATGTAGGCATCTTTCTGGAAGAAACGTGATTTGCGCATATTTTTTAGGGAAATTCTACTGGCAGTCAAATTGGCAACGCATCCGTTTTCGAATTCGATTCGGGCATTGGCAATATCGGGCGTTTCGCTAATTACGGAAACTCCGCTGGCGTGAACTTCTTTCACTTTAGAATTGACCACGCTCAAAATCGCGTCAATGTCGTGAATCATCAAGTCTAAAACCACGGGAACATCGGTGCCACGAGGATTGAATTCAGCCAAACGATGCGTCTCGATAAACATTGGATTTTCAATCATGTCCTTGGTTGCCTTGAAAGCAGGATTGAATCTTTCTACGTGGCCAACCTGACCTTTTACATTAAATTCCTTGGCCAAGGCGATAATTTCTTCGGCTTCGGCAACGGTATTCGAAATGGGTTTTTCTATAAAGATGTGTTTACCGGATTTGATGGAAACTTTGGCGCATTTATAATGGGAAAGGGTGGGAGTGACAATGTCAATCACGTCAACGGCGTGTATTAAACTGGCTATGGTGGAGAATTGTTTGTATCCAAATTCTTTGGCTACTTTTTCGCCGTTTTCTTGGTTTTCGTCATAAAAACCAACTAATTCGTATTTTTCAGATTGTTGTAATAATCGTAAATGTATTTTTCCAAGATGTCCTGCACCTAAAACTCCTACTTTTAACATAAAAAAAGATTTTTAACAAATGTATAATTTATTTGTTTATTGTCTAAAGTTTGGGGTTTAAAGTTTTGGAATTTGTTACTTGATTTTTGGGATTTTAAAGTTTATTTTTACCAAAATAATTTATTGTAAATTTTGAAAGACACTGCCAAACATCAAGGACTTCGTAATCAATTAGTAACTCTTTTGAAAGAGAAAGGAATTGTAGACAAAAGTGTTTTGGAGGCCATCGGTAAAATTCCAAGACATCTTTTCCTGAATTCCAGTTTTGCCGATTATGCTTATCAAGACAAGGCTTTTCCCATTGGAGCTGGCCAAACCATTTCGCAACCTTATACGGTGGCTTTTCAAAGTCAATTATTGGAAGTGAAGAAAGACCACAAAATTCTCGAAATCGGAACTGGTTCCGGCTATCAAACGGCAGTTTTGTGTTTGATGGGAGCCAAGGTTTTCAGTGTTGAAAGACAAAATGAATTGTTCAAACAGACTTCTATTTTATTGCCAAAATTAGGAATTAGGCCCAAACATCTTTCTTTTGGAGATGGATATAAAGGTTTGCCCAATCACGCTCCTTTTGACAGTATTATCGTTACGGCCGGTGCGCCAATAATTCCGCAAGCCTTGATGGCACAACTCAAAATTGGAGGTAGGCTTGTTATTCCGTTGGGAGAAGAAAATCAGGTAATGACCTTGCTAATCAGAAAAAATGAAACCCAGTTCGAGAAGCACGAATTTGGAGATTTTAAATTTGTGCCTTTGTTGGAAAATAAAAATTAAAACAAAATCCCGCAATTGCGGGATTTTTATTGACCAATTATTTCGAGATAACGCTCCAAACTTTCTTTCTCGGTTTGAGCAATAAACAAGAGAAAATCTTCTTTGTTGTTTTTGGTTTGTGCGGTTTCCAGTGCATTGTAATATTGCATTTGGTTTTCGTAATCGCCTTTTATATTGGCAATCACATAGCCGTTCTGCAACAAGATCAAGTTCATTGCCAAACGCGAAGTTCGGCCATTTCCATCAATAAATGGATGAATGGTCACCAAACGTTCGTGAAGTTCTGCTGCCAAAACTATTGGATGCAAATTTTTTTTATTGGTTTCATGCCAAATAAAAAAGTCTTCCATTTCCTTGGAAACCAAAAATGGTTGTGGCGGCAGAAACGAACTTCCTTTTATCATCACTTGGACTTTTCGGTAACGTCCTGCATCTTCAGAATTTATGCCTCGTAAAATCAGGTTGTGAATAGCTAATACTTCACGCTCGGTCAAAGGCGTATTCTTTTCCGTCAAATGCTTGATATAAGCAATCGCTTCCTGATGGTTGATGATTTCCAGGTGTTCTCGCATACTTTTTCCTGAAATGGTCAAGCCTTCATTGATAACCAAATCGGTTTCGCGAAGCGTCATGGTGTTTCCTTCGATGCGGTTGCTTTCAAAAGTGTATTCAAGTTCCAATGCTTGTGTGATTCTATGGCTGTCAAACTGGCGAAATTGGTCTAGTTTTGCTTTCAAAATGTCTATTTCTTCCAGAAGAAGCGACAGGTTTTTGGATAATGATTTTTTGACCGCAAGACTACTATTTTCCATTTCTTGACGAACCAAGTTGATGGCTTTCAAGGCAAAATCATCTTGGCCAATTTCGTAAATGATTTTTTCTTTTAACCAAGTCACCATCAAGGTTTCAAGGTCAATCTCAAGCAGTGAGGCCAATTTAATTACTTGATCTTTTGTTGGTTTTCTTGACCCATTTTCAAACTTGCTGATTAAGGCTTGGTCTATTCCTAAAAGTTGTGCCACTTCTCTTGTTTTGAATCCTTTTTGCTCTCTTGCATTTTTGAGTAGTGTTTTCATTGTAACGAATTTACATTGTCTTGACAAATTTAGTCCTAAGTCTTTGAAAAAAACTTCCAAAACATTTCAAAAGTTATTTTTTGGAAGTAAAATTTAAAAAGATTTTTTTATTCTGTCTAGATCGCGCTTGGTATCTTGTTCTTTTAAAGACTCGCGTTTATCGTAGGTTTTCTTTCCTTTGCAAAGTCCAATTTCGAGTTTGGCCATTCCTTTTTCGTTGGTAAACAATCTCAAGGGAACGATTGTCAAACCTTTGGCTTGGACATTTCTTGCCAGTCCTTTTAATTCTCTTTTGTTCAGTAAAAGTTTGCGTTCACTTCTGGTTTTGTGGTTGAATTGATTGCCAAAAGCATATTCTTCAATGTAAGTATTGATTGCAAAAAGTTCCGTTCCATTAAATTCACAAAAACTTTCCGTGATATTGGCTTTTCCTAACCGGATGGATTTTATTTCGGTTCCGGCCAAAACAATTCCAGCCGTAAATTTTTCGATTATTTCATAATCGAATCGGGCTCTTTTATTGAGTATGTTTATTGTTTTTAGCATGGGATGACAAATGTAGATACAAATGAACGAAACACCAAAGAATTATATAAAAATGCCATAAATTTGCAATATGGAAAAGCCGTTATCAAAAGATCCGCTTCACGGAATCACGTTGCAAAGAATTTTGGAACAACTTGTCGATTTTTATGGGTTCGACACTTTGGGTGAATTGATAAAAATCAAATGTTTTACCGATAATCCAAGCATAAAATCGAGTTTGACTTTCTTGCGGAAAACAGATTGGGCCAGAAAAAAAGTAGAGGAATTGTACCAGCGAACAATCCCGAAATTAAAATCTAATTGATGCGATACGAGACCATGACGCCACCGCGATAAGGGAGCCATTCGCCACTTTTGTTGAAGTCTTTCGCTTTTTCATATCGTTCACCACTACTTATGTAATAGCCTTTGTAAAAACCTTGATGTGATCCACCACCAAGAAAGCAATCCAACATAAATTTATCATTTATCTTCGTTTGGTAACCTATTGTGACTCCCATAACATATCCAAATCCTTTTTCGTATAAATCCGTATTTAAATAATTCCATTTTTGAAAATTAAAAATAGTGGCACCCACATGTCCTCCAACATAAAAACCATTAAATTTTTCGTGAAAATGGTATCTGTATTCTGGAATGAAAACATATAATTCTGCTGGTTTTCCTTTTAAAGATTTCCAAAAAGAGGCTGTAACATCAAATTGAAGAGTCGATTTTTTTCCAATACTGGTTTCTATTCCCACATTTGGAATAGTCAATAGAGTTGTTAATGCGTTCGCTTTTATAT
>NZ_PNNA01000102.1 GCF_013823965.1 Flavobacterium sp. | reverse complement strand
GATTAGAAAAACAATGTCAAGCTGAACCTGTCGAAGCGCTTTTATGAAACAAACGTTATTGTGTAAAAGGTCTTCGACCCTTCGGTAAAAACTCAGGGCAGGCTCAGCTCAGACTGACAGTTGTGGTAATAACACAATTAGAAAAACAATGTCAAGCTGAGCCTGTCGAAGCTCCTTTATCGAAGACTCAAAGCGCTTTCAAACAATTTTTTCCTTTCTCCTCTTTTTTACCTACTTTTAACCCAAGTATAATACAATCAAAATGCCAAAAAGAAAAATAGCCGTGGTCATCACGGCGCGTCCTTCTTACAGTCGGGTAAAAACAGTATTGTCTGCCATTGAGGAACATCCCGATTTGGAATTGCAATTGGTGGTGGCCGCTTCTGCCTTGTTGGATCGTTATGGTTCTGCCGTGAATTATATCGAAAAAGACGGGTTTGCCATTGCCGCCAAGGTGTTTAATGTGTTGGAAGGAGAAAATTTGACTGCTGCGGCAAAAACCACTGGAATAGGGATTTTGGAATTGTCCACTGTTTTTGACAACCTGATGCCGGATATTGTCGTGACGGTCGCCGACCGATTTGAAACGATGGCAACGGCCATTGCGGCTTCCTATATGAACATTCCTTTGGCACACATTCAAGGCGGTGAAGTGACGGGAAACATTGACGAAAAAGTGCGTCATGCCATTACCAAGTTGTCCGATTATCATTTTGTGGCTTCAGAAAGTGCGAAAGAAAGAGTTGTCAAATTAGGCGAAGACCCAGCAATGGTTTTTAACACAGGATGTCCTTCCATTGATTTGGCTTCAGCAATACTTGATAGTAAAGCATTGCCGTTTGACCCTTATGAAAAATATGGTGGCGTGGGAGCAAAACCCGATTTGTCAAAAGGATATTTGGTGGTGATGCAACATCCCGTTACCACGGAATACCAGGATTCCAGAAAACACATTGAAGTTACACTCGAAGCCATTCACAAATTAAACAAGCCCACACTTTGGTTTTGGCCCAATGTAGATGCCGGAGCAGACGGAACTTCAACAGGAATTCGTGCTTTCAGGGAGCAACACCAATTGTCCAATGTTCATTTTTTCAAGAATATGGAAGGCAAAGATTTTCTGCAATTGTTGCAACATAGCGATTGTTTGATAGGAAATTCTAGTGTTGGAATACGGGAATGTGCCTTCTTGGGTGTTCCTGTAGTCAATATCGGTAGTCGCCAAAACCGAAGAGACCGGGGAGGGAACAGTGTTGATGTCGATTATTTGGAAGAGCAAATAGAAGCCGCCATTGTAGCCTCCTTACAAAATGGCAAATTGCTTTCTTCTTCGTTATATGGAGACGGAAAAGCGGGAATACGAATTGCAGAACTGTTGGCCCAATTGCCTTTGCAGTTTCATAAAACCATTATGTATTAATATGCGAATTTTAGCCATAATCCCAGCCCGTGGAGGCTCTAAAGGAGTTCCAGGTAAAAATATAAAATTGTTAGGAGATAAACCGTTGTTAGCTCATGCAATAGAATGTGCAATTGGATCCAAAGTAGTTTCAAAAATTGTGGTATCTACCGATAGTGATGAAATAGCTAAAGTGGCTGCTAATTATCAGGTAGGAATTATAAAAAGACCTACAGCATTAGCTGATGATACTAGTAATGTGGTAACCGCCGCTGTACATACCTATAAATTCCTTAATGAAGATTTTGATATTATAGTGTTGCTTCAGCCAACTTCTCCTTTGAGAACAGCTAAAGATTTGGATAATGTTATTGTATTATTGCAACAAAATCCTGAAAGTGATGGGGTAATAAGTGTTGTGCCAATGGATGATGTGCATCCCGCAAGGATGTACAACTTATCAGATGACAATAAATTAATTCCCTTTTTAGAAAATGGGGAAACACTCAGAAGACAAGACTTGAATCCTGTTTATTATAGAAATGGATGTTTTTATGCAGTTAGAACCAAGGCTTTTTTTGAACAAAAATCATTTATGGTTGAAAATAAATTGGCTTATGTGATGAATTCGGATTGGTTAGCAAATATTGATACTCAAAGAGATTTTAAATTAGCGACACTTTTATATGAAGATTGGAAAAATGAAGGTATTAATCACGGAGTCTGAAAATTTTAGTTCCAAAGCAATTGCGCACTTGAAAAACTATTTTCAAGTCGAATTGGCTACTATTAATGACAGGGAAGAATTGAAATTAAAGATTGCTGATTTTGATGTAATTTTTATTCGATTGGGATATAAAATGGATAGAGAAATTATTCAAAAAGCAAAAAAGCTTAAGTATATTTTGACTGCTACAACAGGCTTAGATCATATTGATGTAGCATATTTTGAAAGTATTGGAGGGAAAGTAATTTCATTAAAAGGCGAAACAGAATTTCTTGAAACGATACCCTCAACAGCCGAACATACTTGGGCCTTGTTATTGTCTTTGCTAAAAAAGATTCCTTCTTCATTCCACCATGTAAAAGATGGTGAGTGGGATAGAAATTTATTTATTAATACTAATTTAAAAGACAAAAAGATAGGAATTTTGGGATTAGGAAGAGTTGGAAAACAAGTTGCTAAATATGCAGTAGCTTTTAATATGGAAATTGGTTTTTTTGATACGACTCCTATAAAAAGTGAATTTAAAAAATTTGAAACTCCTAAAGAATTGTTTCAATGGGCAGATATTCTGAGTATTCATATTCCTTATTCTATTGAAAATAAAAATTTTGTTAATAGAGAATTATTATCCCACACTAAAAACCAATCATTCATCATAAATACTTCAAGAGGAGGTGTTTGGGATGAAAAAGAAATAGCCACTTTGATTGAAAAAGGAAAACTAAAAGGAGCAGCAACCGATGTGTTAGAAAACGAACTGAATGTAAATTCCATTTCGTCAAATAAATTGGTGCTTTTGGCGCAGCAAAATTTCAATGTGATTATTACTCCCCATATTGCTGGTGCAACAAAAGAGTCTATGGTGATGACAGAAGAATTTATTGTCGATAAATTTTTAAAATTATTTCGATTCTAATAGTTGATGATACAATTTAATATTCAAAATAAATGTGTGGTATAGCAGGAATAATTGGGGATTACAACGAAGGGCAACTGGATGCGATGCTTGCCAGCCAGCATCATCGCGGACCGGATGCCACGGGGAAATATTTGGATTCCAAATATGCCGCTTTGGGACACAATCGGTTGGCAATTATTGATTTGTCCGTGCAATCCAATCAGCCGTTTGTAGATAATTCAGGTCGTTACCTAATTGTTTTTAACGGAGAAATTTACAATTACATTGAGCTTAAGGCTGATTTGCAAAGCCAATATGATTTCAAAACGGAATCCGATACCGAAGTTTTATTGGCCGCATTCATCATTTATGGAGCATCTTGTTTAGGAAAATGCAACGGAATGTTTGCCTTTACCATTTGGGACAACCAGGAGAAAAAACTCTTTGCCGCCCGGGATAGATTTGGCGTTAAGCCTTTTTATTACGCTTTCAAAAATCAAACCCTTTATTTTTCGTCAGAAATAAAAGCCTTGCACGCTGCCGGAATTCCAAAGATACCCAACGAGCAAGTCTGGGCTTCTTATTTTGCTTATGGTTCTTACGGTATGCCCGACGAGACTTTTTGGTCAGGAATTGCGCAATTGCCGGGAGGACATTTTATGGAAGTGGAAGGCTGTCAGTCTGAGCCTGTCGAAGACCTATCAGCTAAAAAAACACTTCGACCCCTCGACAAACTCGCGACAGGCTCATCTCAGTATGACAAACTGCAAACCTACTGTCAGTCTGAGCCTGTCGAAGGCTTTCCCAGCAAAAGGATAATTATAAAAAAATGGTATTGTTTTGAAGATGAAGTTGCCAAGCAACCTCAAAACCTTACTTTCGAACAGGCCAAAGAAAAGTATGTAGCTCTTTTAAAAGACAGTGTCAATTTGCGTTTTCGAGCTGATGTTGCTGTAGGTTTTAATGTCAGCGGTGGATTGGATAGTTCAGTTTTGTTGGCTTTGGTTAATTTGCAGGTTCTTCGACAGGCTCAGAATGGTAATTTCAATCCTGATTGTCAGTCTGAGCTTGTCGAAGGCTTACAATCTATTAACGCCTATACTTTTTACACCAACAACTCCGATTATGACGAGTTGCCTTGGGTGGAAAAAATGATTGCCAAAACAGGAAACCCTTTGACAAAAGTGCTTTTGCAAGCTGATGCCGTTCCCGATTTTACACAAAAAATAACTTGGCAACAAGACGAACCTTTTGGAGGGATTCCGACTTTGGCGTATGCCAAAATCTTTGAACAGGCTCGAAAAGACAAAGTTTTGGTGCTCTTGGACGGACAAGGAATGGACGAACAATGGGCAGGATATGATTATTACACGCAGAATAATGAGGCTACGATTCAGGGAGTCCAGGATTCACCTTATAAAATAAAAATGCTTTCAGATTCTTTTTTGGCCAAAGCCTTAAAACCGGTATACCCCAAACCTTTTGAAGACGAGGTGTTGAACAAGCAATACCGCGATTTGTTTTATACCAAGATTCCTCGGGCATTGCGATTCAATGATCGGATTTCGATGGCCTTTTCAACCGAATTAAGGGAACCTTTTTTGGATTATCGTTTGGTGGAATTTGCTTTCTCTTTGCCATTGGATTTCAAGATTCGGAAGGGTCAAACGAAATGGATGTTGCGTGAAATAGCTTCTGGATACCTTGCCGATGATTTGGTTTTTGCACCCAAACGTGCCTTGCAAACCCCTCAAAGGGAATGGCTTGCCCGAGATTTAGCAGTATGGGTGAGCCAGTCTTTTCAGGGTATTACCAATTCAAGTTTTGCGGATTGGTTCAATAAAGAACTATTCCATAAAGAATTGCAACTTTATTTAGCCGGAAACAAACAATCGAGTTTTCACATCTGGCAGTTAATTAATTGGTATGAAATACTTGGAAAAGAACCAGAAAATCAATTGTAAAATCGATTTTTGGAAAAAATAATCAGAAACAGTTTATGGAGAGGTAAAAAATGATTACATATTCAAAATTAGGAAGAAAAGGAAACCTGGGGAATCAACTTTTTCAAATAGCCTCAACTGTATGTATGGCCGAAAAATACGGTCATGACCATTTTTTTTCTGAATGGGATTATGCTGATTTTTTCAAAAATGATTTGCCTGTTTTTGAAATGGATGATAGTTTTCAGGTTATTAAGGAAAAAAAATTTGCTTATTATGAATGGGATTTAGGAAAACAAAATTATGACTTGGATGGTTGGTTACAATCTGAAAAATATTTTAATAAAGAAAGCGTTAGGAAAATTTTTGAATGGGGAAGTTTTAGCGATCAACTATTGTTAAATTATAATTTTCTTTTTACTAAAAAGACAATATTAGTATCCATTCGAAGAGGGGATTTTATCAATCATCCATATTACTATCAAGTATCACATCTTTTTTATTTCAAAGGGATTGTGCATAACTTTCCTGATTGGGAGGAAAGAAATATTATTTTCACAAGCGATGATTTTTCCTATTGTAAATATCATTTTTCATTTTTAAAAAACAGTATTTTTTTAGATCATTTAACCCCAATTGAACAATTAGTTTTAGGGTCAAAATGTGATGATTTTGTAATTAGTAATTCTACTTTTTCATGGTGGATTGCTTGGTTGGGAGAAAAAAATGATTCGAAAATTATTAGGCCAATTAAAAATTTCAGAGGTAAGTTTGCAGATGAAAATAATGATTCTGACTATTTTCCAGAAAGGTGGATTAGTTTTAATGACAAGGAAATTGGTATCGATATGAAATACTGGTTTTTTGTGATGAAAGGCTATATTTTTGAGCTTTTAGTTGATATTAAATTTAAGTATAAAAAGAGTAAAAAGGATTTTAAAAATAGTATAAAGATTTTTTTATTTAAAAAATGAAAAAACTAGGAATAGTAATAACAGATGGAGTCGGTTTTCGAAATTTTGTGATGAGTAATTTCATAGGTGAAGCTGTACAACAATTTGATTCCGTCACCTTGTATTCAGGCTTGTCGATATCTGCTTACAAGGACGTTTCAGACCCCAAAATAATAATAAAGGAATTGGATGTTTATGTGGAATCCAAATTGGTTTGGTTTTTCAGGAAATGGAAAGAAGTGGCACATTTGCATAAGCATAAATCCTTTTATGGAATGAAGGACAATTTGGAAACTGGCTATCCCAAAAACAATTCGCCTCGGGCACTATTGGTAAAGTTGATTTATTGTTGCACCCATTTGGTTCATTCGGACAGCAGTATTTTGTTGGCCGAAAAATTGCAGTTCTTGTTCTTTTCCAAAAATAAAATCACCCAATCGTATTTGGAACTATTGAAAGAAGACCAACCAACGCATTTATTTTTTACCCACCAAAGACCTCCGTTTTTGGCTCCGTTTTTATATGCGGCTCAACAATTGAGAATAACTACAAGCACTTTTATTTTTAGTTGGGACAATTTGGCTTCCAAAGGAAGGATGTTGGGTGCTTTTGATTATTTCTTGGTTTGGAGTCATTTGATGCAATCGGAATTGTTGTATTTTTATCCTAAGGCAACCAAGGAACAGGTAAAAGTGGTGGGAACACCCCAATTTGAGCCTTACGTTATGCCAAAGTATCAAACCAAGGCCGAAGAATTTTATCAAAAATTTGACTTGAATGCCAATTGGAAAACCATTTGTTACAGTTGTGCCGATGTTTCCATTGGAGCGAATGATCCAATCGTAATTAAAGCAATTGCCAATGCCATTCGGAATAATGGGATAGAAAAGAAAATACAATTAATAGTTAGAACCTCTCCAGCCGAAGATGATTCCAGATTCAGGTCCATTCGAGAGGAGTTTCCGGAAATAATTTGGAATGTTCCCAAATGGTTGCTAACAAGAGAAAACCATGCCGAAAGCTGGTCGCAACGCATTCCGAGTGAAGAAGATATTAAAGATTTGCGTTCGTTGTTGGAATATGTCGATTTGAATATCAATATGTGTTCGACGATGAGTTTAGACTTTATGTTGTTCGACAAACCTGTCATCAACACCGTTTTTGGGAATCCCAAAAATGGTTTGTACAACGACCAACGTTTTCTGGATTTCGGTCATTTCAAAAAAGTGGTCGATAGTCAATCGGTCTCGATTGCAAAAAATGAAATGGAATTGATAAACCAAATCAATGAAGCCCTAAACACCCCCAATCAAAGAGCCGCGGAACGAAAAACAATGATTGAATTGCAAGTCAGTGAACCCCTGAAAGGCACCAGCAAAAGAATCGCCACAACTTTAGCCAATTTCAATGACTAAAAACAAAAAAATAGCCGTCCTATGTAATTATGAATTGTTGCCCGAAAGAGTGGGCGGAATGGATTATTTCTTTTGGCAATTTGATAAAAAGTGCAAGGAGAATGGATTTGAAGTCGATTGGTTTTTCCCTAATACGGCCACTCACGTAAATTATCCCGATTTGAACATTCATTCCGATGCAACAGTAAACGTGGAGACTCATTTTCTAAACTTTTGCAAACAAAATGAAATAGTCTATTCGCATATCATTACCCATTTTTTGGAGTTGTGTACGCCTTTTTTTAAAACAATAAAGCAATGGTCTAAAGCTGTAATTATAGCCGTGGACCACAATCCAAGACCCTTGAACGGCTATCCTGTTGAAAAAAAAATAAAGAAAAAAATCAAGGGATTGTTGTATTCCAGATACATTGACACCTTTGTTGGCGTTTCTGATTATACGGCAAAAGAATTGGTAAAGGATTTTGGTTCCCAAATAAGAAACAAAACTCGGGTAATTCACAACGGAATTCTGCTGCAAGATGTTCTAGAAAGAAAATCCAGAAACGAGACAAAACCCAGTTTTTTGACCGCTTCCCATTTGCGGGAATCCAAAGGAATTCAAGACTTGATTCAAGCGGTTTTTCTGTTGCCGAAAGCGATAAAAGAGGAAATAGTCATAGACATCTATGGCGATGGCCCTTATAGAAAATCATTGGAAGACCAAGTTAGGAGTTTGTCTTTGGAAAATTGTTTTCATTTTAGGGGAAGCAGTTCCCATCTTAAATCCATTTATTGTAAGTATGATTACATGCTGCAACCGACGCATATGGAATGTTTTAGTTTGTCAATCCTGGAAAGTTTGGCGGCAAATGTGCCTGTTGTCACAACCAATGTGGGAGGAAATGAAGAAGCCATAATGAATAACGGTAATGGGTATATTTTTAAAGCCAAAGATATTCCTGCCTTGACAACTATTTTGGCAGAAATTTATTTAGGAATTAAAAAAATAGATTTGAACACTAGAATAGATATCGAAAAACGTTTTTCTTTGGCAAAAATGGTGGAGCAACATTTTTTAATCTTAACCGAGAATCCTAACCCTTTCAGAGTTTTAAACTCTGAAAGGGTTGATAATAACAACAAAATCAAATGAAAATAGCTTTCCTGACTCCCGAATACCCGCATCCCAAAACTGGAAGTTCCGGTGGGATTGGCACGAGTATCAAGAATTTGGCAGTCGGGCTTTTGGCGGAAGGTTGTTCGGCTCGAGTGTTGGTGTACGGTCAAAAAGAAGAAGCCATTTTCGATGACAACGGCATCACCGTACAGCAAATCAAGAATGTAAAATTCAAAGGCTTGTCTTGGTGGTTGACCCGAAAAAAGTTGGAAGGCCTCATCAATCAGTTGTATGCCAATAAGGAAATAGATTTAGCCGAAGCCCCGGATTGGACGGGAATCACCTCATTCATTCAGCCCAAAAAATGCCCGATTGTGATTAGGCTTCACGGTTCCGATACTTATTTTTGTCATTTGGACCAGCGTCCCGTGAAATGGAACAATAAATTCCACGAAAAAAGAGCACTCCAAAAAGCGGACGGCTTGCTCTCGGTAAGCCAATTTACGGCCGATATGACCAACGAAGTTTTTGGTTTGCAAAAGAAGTTTACCATTATTCCCAATGCGATTGATGTCGATGTATTCAATGACAATGACAATAGCAATGACAATAAGACTATTTTATATTTTGGCAGTCTGATTCGTAAAAAAGGATTGTTGGAATTGCCCTTGATTTTCAATGAAGTAGTTCGAAAAAATCCTGATGCTCAACTGGTTTTGATAGGAAGGGATGTGCCGGATATTGTTTCCGGAAACTCATCGACCTGGGCCATGATGCAACAATTATTCACAGTCGAGGCGCTGCAAAACGTGAGTTATCTGGGAAGCGTCCCGTATCAAGACATAAATGCCCACATAAAAGCGGCCAACCTTTGTGTTTTTCCTACATTTGCCGAGGCTTTGCCAGTGTCTTGGATAGAGGCTATGGCGTTACAAAAACCCATAGTTGCCTCTAATATCGGTTGGGCAAAAGAAGTGATTCAAGAGGGTGTTGAAGGGTTTTTGGTACATCCCAAAAATCACAAACAGTATGCGGAACGCATTGTGGAGTTGCTGGATAATCCACAAAGGCAACTAGATTTTGGAATGGCAGCCAGAAAAAAAGTAGTAGCTGAATTTAGTACAGAAACAGTGGCAAGACAAAGTATACTGTTTTATGGCAAATGGATTAAATAATAGTAAGATAATTTCCTTCAAGCGAGATACTTGGTAAAAAAATATAACTATGATAATTCTATATCATAATGGTGATACTATAGTTGAATTGGCTAATGCCAAGGGTTTTGGTATAGAAAAAGGTATTGGTAAATCAATAGCCTTGGTTCTTGTTGATTTAGCCCAAAAATATCCAGCCGAAATCCTCGTTTGGTGTCATCAAAGTGGCAAAGAAGAACTCAATGTCTCGGCGATTGAAAAATTAATGCATCACAAGAAATTGGTGCTTTCCTATAACCCATCCGAGAATTCATTATTTGGTTCGGCTATCGGTTATGTAGATGCCTCACTTTTTATTAAAATGAATAAAGCGGTTTCATTTCCAACTTGGCAAATGAGTAGTGTTGTGGGTTGCGTTCATGCCGAAGTTCTCTTGACATTGAATGGGAAAATTCCTTTAGATAAAAACTTTGATTATTTTTTGTGCTCTCTGGCAAAAGTAGCGATGCCCAAAGGATTATGCTGCTATTCCGAACCACAACTTTTAAAGAATCGTGCTAAAAGGATTCCAGTCCAAGCAAGCCAATACACCTTGTTTCGATTTGTAAAACAGCATTACAGAACCCGTTGGGTATTCTTGTTGTTGTTCAATTTATTTTTATACGAACGAAAATTGCCAATCGTCCCCTTTCTTTTTTCTCTTTTTTACAAAAATAGAACAAAGCGGAATATCAATTTGGACGGAATAAAAGTGCAATCCTCCAAGAAAGTAATCGATAAAGCCACGGTAGATGTCATTATTCCAACTATTGGACGAAAGATTTATTTGTATGACGTCTTGAAAGATTTCTCGAAACAAACCCATTTGCCAAAAAAAATAATTATTGTGGAGCAAAATCCAGAGGAGGGAAGCACAACCCAATTGGATTATTTGACCAATGAAAAGTGGCCGTTTGAAATTCAGCATATTTTCACCCACCAAGCCGGTGCTTGCAATGCCCGTAACTTGGCTTTGAAGGAAACTCAAAGTGAATGGGTGTTCTTGGCGGATGACGACAATCGTTTTGAAGCTACTTTAGTATCGGATATTTTTGGCAAGATCAAGCAATATGGAAATTTGGTGGTAACGACTTCCTATCCTCAAAAAAGGGAAATTAAGAAATACACTCAAGTAATTCAATGGCCTACTTTTGGAGCAGGCAACAGTTTTGTCCGAAGAGATATATTGGCTAATGTGAAGTTTAATAGAGCCTTTGAATTTGGTTACGGCGAAGACGGTGATTTTGGAATGCAGTTGCGAAATCAAGGTTATGATATTTTGTATTTGCCGGAACCTGAAATCTTGCATTTGAAAGCTCCTGTTGGCGGTTTTAGGACAAAACCTGTATTGCGATGGCATAATGACAGCATTCAACCCAAACCTTCGCCAACGGTTATGTTGTACAATCTTTTGCACAATTCCAACGAGCAAATTAAGGGTTACAAAACGATTTTGTTTTTTAAGTATTACAGGCATCAGAGGATTAAAAACCCTATTCGATACTATTTTTATTTTCAAAAGCAATGGGATAAAAGTGTATTTTGGGCCAATAAATTAAAGCAACAAAATGAAATTTAGTCTCATTATCTGTACCTATATGCGTCCGCTATCGGTTTTGCAATTATTGCAATCGGTTCAGGAGCAAAAGTTGTATCCCGATGAAATTCTCATCATTGATGGTTCTACGAATCGGGAAACAGAAATTATTCTAAATGAAAATCGATTTCAAAATTTGCATTATTTTGCTGTTCCGCCTGAGTATCGTGGCTTGACCAAACAACGAAATTATGGAATAGAACGAATAGGAACAGAAATGGAAGTCGTTTGTTTCCTAGACGATGATACGGTTTTAGAACAGGATTATTTTGAAGAAATAATCAAAACCTTCGAAGAGCATCAAGGTGTTTCTAGTGTAGGAGGCGTGGCCATAAATGAAAACAGTTGGACTTTGGCCGAGCCGAATAAAAAATACGATTCTCGCCATTATTTTCAATGGGAAGGATTTGTTTATAAGGAAGGACAACGCAATGTGGTTCGCAATTATTTGGGATTGCAATCTAATTTGGCACCAGGAAGAATGCCTGACTATTCACACGGCAAAACTTGTGGTTTTCCTTTGAACGGCAAAACCTATGAGGTAGATTTATTGATAGGGATGTCGTTTGCTTTTCGCAAAAAAGTATTCGATTCCATTCGATTTTCTCCCTACTTTGAAGGCTATGGTTTGTATGAAGATGCCGATTTTAGCATCAGAGCCTTACAATTTGGTAAAAATGTTATCAATACCAAAGCGCAGTTGAGTCATTTTCACCATCCCTCGGGCAGACCCAATCAATATAAATACGGTAAAATGGTGGTGCGAAACGGTTGGTATGTGTGGAGAGTCAAAAATCCAAAGCCTTCACTCAATGCCAAAATAAAATGGCATTCCATTACGATTCTCTTGACATTAATCCGATTTTCCAATACATTTACCACAAACAATAAAAAGGGAGCTTTTACCGAAGCCTTGGGTAGAACTATGGGTTGGTGGAGTTTATGGATTGACAAACCGAAAATAAGATAAATTTAATAGTAGATAAAATGATGCTATCCATTGTGTCTCCAGTGTATAAGGCCGAAAAAATCATTCCGCTATTGGTGGAAAGAATCGAAAATACAGTCGAAAAAATCACAACGGATTATGAGATTATTTTGGTGGAAGATGGAGGGCCAGATCATTCTTGGAGTGTAATCGAATCCCTTACCCAGAATAAACCAAAGATTAAAGGCATAAAGCTAAGCCGAAATTTTGGACAACATCCCGCAATTATGGCTGGATTGTCACAGGCAAAAGGCGAATGGATGGTGGTGATGGACTGTGATTTGCAAGACCAACCCGAAGAAATCGAAAAATTGTATGCCAAGGCTTTGGAGGGATATGACATTGTATTGGCAAAACGGAAAAACAGGCAAGACGGATTTTTGAAAAAAATGACTTCTTTGTTTTTTTCAAAGGTATATGGGTATTTTACCGACACCGAATATGATAATGAAGTGGCAAATTTTGGAATTTATAATAGGAAAGTAGTTGTTGAAGTTCTAAAAATGGAGGATTATATTAAATCATTTCCTTTGTTTGTCAATTGGGTTGGTTACAGAACTACATCTGTTGAAGTGGAACACGCTGAAAGAAGTTCTGGAAAATCTGCCTATACTTATGCAAGATTAATAAGTTTAGCATTTAATACTATTATTTCTTTTTCCAATAAACCTTTAAAACTTTTTGTAAAATTTGGAATGATTATGTCTATAATATCATTTGTTGTGGGATTGATAACAATTTTTAAATATTATAAAGGAGAAATATCTGTTCTTGGATACAGTTCATTAATGGTGTCTATTTGGTTTTTATCGGGTGTAATAATTACAATCACTGGAATAGTCGGTATATATATTGGAAAAATTTTTGACCAATCGAAAGGTAGAAATTCATTTATAATTGATAAAGTAGTTAATAATGACAAGCAATAATATTCATGCAGAAGAAATTTACATAGGAAAAAATACAATTATAGAACCCTCTGTAAAAATTAGGGGAATTAATGGTAAAGCAAAAAAAATTATAATCGGTGATAATTGCTATATTGGTGAAAATGTGCAAATTATTTGCGACGATTTTTCTTTGGGTGATTATTCAAAAATTCAACATAACACCAATATACATGGTTATTTGCCTTGTCATATAGGACATAATGCATGGATTGGTCAATTTTCAATTATTGATTCCATAGGAGGGACAACAATTGGAAATAATTGTGGAATTGGAGCTCACTCTCAACTTTGGAGTCATATTAAATACGGAGATACTCTTGAAGGATGCCGATTTTTAACACAAAAACCTTTAATTGTTGGTAACGATGTATGGTTTGTTGGGCATTGTATCGTTTCTCCAATAATCGTTGAGGATAAATCGATGGCAATGGTTGGATCGGTTGTTACAAAAGACATGAAGTTCAATGAAATTTATGCAGGATCACCAGCCAAATCACTTTCAGACAAAATTGGATTTCAATTTAATGAAGTAAGTATTCAAGATAAACTTGCTAAAATGAATCTTTATCTTAAGGAATGGGATAGTAATTCTAAATCAATAAAGATTGTAACCGATAATTCTGAAATAGATTTTGGTTCTGAAGATATTACCTATTTTAATGTTTCTGATAGAACTTATTCTAAAAGAGGAAGTTCAGATGAGATTAGTTTTATGAAGTTTTTACTTCCAGCAAGAGGTAAATTCATACCAATTACTTAATAGTTTTATGAAAATGCCCTTCAACAAACCCTATCTCACGGGCAAAGAATTAGTCTATATCGAAGACGTTGTTCAAAAAAAAACAAGCAAAATATTTTTTGGAGGATTAAATGAATTAAGAGCATTTGCAGCTCTTGGAGTTGTTATTCATCACATCGAGCAAATTAAAGGAATGAATGGCTTAGGTTTTCAAAACAGAAATCTTCAGTTTCTCATTCATAATCTCGGAAAAGCAAGTGTTGATTTGTTTTTTGTGTTAAGTGGTTTTTTGATTTCTTTTTTGCTTTTTCAAGAAAAAAACAATAATAACGGTCACATAAATATAAGCAAGTTTTATCTTAGAAGAATTTATAGAATTTGGCCCTTGTATTATTTTGTAATGCTACTAAGTTTTACAGTAATTCCATTACTGTCAAAAGTGCCAATTTTTGAATTTAATCAGGGACTTCAAGTGGCTATTAATAATTCTGAAAATTATAATTTTAATACAGTTTCTCGTTATTTGTTGTTTTTGCCTCAATTTGCAAATGTTGTTGTTGGTGCTTCTCAATCTTGGTCTATTGGTCTGGAAGAGCAGTTTTATCTTATTATGCCCTTGGCAATCACAATTTTTAGAAAAAAAGTATTTTTCTCATTGGTTTTATTAATATCAATAGTGTTCTTTTGTTTGACTTTTAATTTAAATGCCAGCTTTGATTTTAATTCTAAAATCGCTTATTTTTTTAGGGTTTTAGGTTATTTTAATTTTCAAATGTTATTAATAGGAGTTGTAGGTGGTTACATTTATTTTTATAATAAGACCAAAGTTGAAAATTTAACTAAATCGGTATTTGGTTATTTCATATTGATAACATTGATCCTTTTACTTTCCATTTTTCCTATGCTAGAAAATAAAATCAATCATTTTATATTAGCGCTACTGTTTTTATTATTGATTTTATTTACGATTAATAATTCTAATAAATTTGTTTATAAAAATAATGTAATGTCATATTTAGGAAAGATTTCTTACGGAATATATATGTACCATGTATTTGCAATATTTTTGGTGTATCCTTTAGCGAATAAATATTTTACAGGAGAATATGGGGATGAAATAGTTTTTAATCTTTTATTATATTTTATGGTGTATATATTCACAATATTATTTAGCATTTTATCTTATGAATTTTTTGAATCAAAATTCATTAAATTTAAAGATTTAAAATTTAAAGTTTAATGAAAATCCCCTTCAACAAACCCTATCTCACAGGTAAAGAATTAGTCTATATTGAAGATGCCGTCAAAAAAGGCAAAATTTCGGGCAATGGCTATTATACCAATTTGTGCCATCGTTTTTTCGAAAACAAATACGGTTTTCCTAAATGTTTGTTGACCACTTCCTGTACCGATGCACTGGAAATGGCCGCCATATTGGTCAATATCCAAGCCGGCGATGAGGTCATAATGCCTTCTTACACTTTTGTTTCCACAGCCAATGCTTTTGTCCTTCGAGGTGCCAAAATCGTTTTTGCCGACAGTCGGGAAGACCATCCTGGTATTGATGAAGAGGCTATTGAAGCCCTAATTACTCCTAAAACCAAAGCTATTGTTCCTGTACATTATGCTGGTGTAGCCTGCGATATGGATAAAATTATGGACTTGGCAAATAAGTACAATCTCTATGTCATAGAAGATGCCGCCCAAGCCATTGATAGTTTTTATACCGGCAAAGATGGTGTTCGAAGGCCATTAGGTTCCATAGGCCATTTGTCTGCTTTTTCGTTTCACGAAACCAAAAACATTATTTCGGGCGAAGGTGGAATGTTGGTTATCAATGACAACCAATTTGCCGAAAGAGCCGAAATCATCTGGGAAAAAGGAACGAACCGTTCGGCTTTTTTCAGGGGTGAAGTCGATAAATACGGTTGGGTGGATGTGGGATCGAGTTTTCTCCCTTCTGAAATTATTGCGGCATTTCTTTGGGCACAATTAGAAAATCTGGAGGATATTCAAAAAGTGCGAAAATCCCATTGGGAACACTATAATGCGAAATTGCACACTTGGGCTGCCGAGAACGGAATCCTATTGCCAATACTGCCTTCGTATGCCACTAACAATGGGCATATGTTTTATTTGGTTTGCAAGAATTTGGAACAAAGAACAAATATCATCGAAAAATTGAAAAGCAAGGACATCTTGGCAGTTTTTCATTATATCAGTTTGCACAGTAGTCCTTTCTATAACCAAACACACCAAGAACAGCCATTGCTTCAATCCGACAGGTATTCAGATTGTTTGTTGCGATTGCCTCTGTATTATGAGTTGGATGTTATGAATGTTGTAAATAATCTTATTTATGAGGATTGAAATATTTACCCAAAAAGCAATTGTTTTATTCCAGTATAGCGCCATAGCCTATTTGTTTGTAGCTATTTTTTATTTTATGGGTTTGCCAACCGGGGGTGATGAATTTTTGTTTCTTTCAGACTTGCAATTGATACATAATGTGGGCTGGTATGAGGCCATTGCTAAAAATGTTTCTATCCCTTATATGATATTGGCATATCCCTTATCCTTGCTAATGGAGGATTTTGTGGCCTTGAGAATCGTAAATATACTGTTGGTTGTATTGTTGTTGGTCTATTTTTATTATGTAAAAAAAATAAAGTTAACATCAATTTATTTTTATCTTTTCTTTTTTATGAGTACCGTAGGCTATTTTTATTATGGTACCAATGATTGCTTATTTTTTGTTTCTTTAATTATATTTTTTAATGAAGTGCATTGTGTTGCGAACGATAAAGAAGTTCACTTTAATTTGGCTTTATCGGCATTAATCATCGCTTTTTTTACGAGGGAACTTTTCTTGGTTTATTTGCCAATTGTCTTGATTGGATGTTATATTCTATATCAATCGGGTTGTCGTTTTACTAAACGAACCGTTTTTCCATTGGGGATATTCGTTGTGCTCTTGCTGTTGAATATTCCATCCCTTCAAAATAACGGAAGTCTTTCCTATGACAGAAAATCTCCACCTGAAGGTTTGGGGGTATCTTGGTCACAACGACAGTATTTAGCGCAACTAATGGTCAATAATGGTGAATTGGCAAATCGTCAACATCCTAGTTGGGAAGCGACACAGCAGTATTTAAAAACCAATGGTAGAGAGTCTTTGCCGGATGGTATTTTGAATGGCTTAACTTATAATTATCAGTTAACCATTAAAGAATTTTTTAAGGATTTTGCCTATTCAATAACGTATAGTTTGAGATCCTTAGGATTAATGCTCTTCATTATTTTATTGTATTGGTTTAAAGGAATTAAAATGGATAAAAAACTGAAATTAAATTACTTTGTACCTTTTGCCACGTTGAGCATGCTTATGATTTTTTCATTTATCATCATTTCTTATGTTGAATTGAGGTGGCTGTCGGCTGTTTTTGTGATGACCATTGTGTATTATTCCGAAATAGAGGATCAAAATAAAATTTCAAAACATTACATTCTTGCCAATGCTATTGTTTTGTGCTTTTTGTCTCTTTATGGTATTTTTAGAATTTTAAACAAAATATAAAATTAGTATAAATTTCAAATCACTTTAAACTCCTCGCAAGCCTTTGTTAGTAAACAGTAAAATTTCGATAAATACTCTTTTGAATTACCTGTGTTTTTTTAGAGCTAAAAAGGATTTAATTAAAATAAGCTAAATGATTCCAGATATATTGACTCTATATTTTTTAGGATTGACCACTTTGTTGTTGTCCTATTTTTTGGGTTTAGTCCTTTTTCGTTTTCGAAAGGCTAACCTTTTTTTAAGCTTGTTATTAGGGTATTTGCTGCTTATTGCCAGTTATGCAGTAGTGAAAGGAGGCGGAAATAGTATTGGTGTTTTTGTGCTAATTTGGGTTTTTGGCTATTTGATTTATATACGCAAGGAAGAAAATCAAAATCAAATATCCTGTATTGCATATTTAAAAAATATAGGTATAATAAGCTCGCTATGGACGATGATTTTTGTGTTGAAGGCAAGTTGGTTTTGGAATTTTGAGTACAATGCTCCCAATTTGTTGTTTGTCGACAATGGGTTTTACATGAAAATTGCCGAAGGGTATCATTTAAGTGGTAATGAAAATGCAATAGGTTTGAAAAATGCTTTGTTTCCTTATTTAAATTTTGCCCAACCGTATCGGACCAATGATTTTTGGCTAGTTTCCTTGGGCCTGGATTTGACAAAAATCGATACTATCTATATTTGGGAACTGTTTTATAGTACCATCATTATTTTTATATGCTCTTTAAGTCTGTTTGAGTTGTTGAGACAAAAATTCAAGTTGTTGGGTTCGCTGGTTTTGTCGGTTTTACTGTTATTTGCTTTTTCAGGGCAATGGTATCGTGATTTGAGTGATTTAATTTATCCCAATCATTCAGGTGGATATGACCCAGTTGGGATTTTGGCCTATACCAAATTGGCTATCATTTTTTCAATTTACTTTCAATTTTTTTTAAAATTTGAGAAAGGGAAGAAAGAGGAAGCCATCTATTTGCTACTACTGATTCCTTTTTTGGTTCAATCCACCATAGCTCTGTTTTTAGTAGTTTTCTCTATAATTTTATTTTGCCTTTTTCAAGAAAAAAATGAGTTTAAGAAGAGTTTAAACAATTATAAAACCCTTATTGGCTTTTTTATAATACTGACCATCGCTTTTGTTTTTTTTTATTATTTTAATCAACAAAAAGAACAATTATACATAGGGAATTCCAATTTGGCAGTTTCGAATACTATTAGTGTAATTGATTTTATCATCCAAATTTTAAAAAAAACAACTTTGCTGTTTATAGCCTATTATTGGCTCAGTTTTTTGTTGGTTTCGGTTTTATTATGGAATACAAAATCATTGCCTACAGCATTGCGTAAATCGTTGTTTGTGTTTTTAGTATTGTGCTATTTTAGTTCCATTTTGGTTTATGTGAAGTTTAATAAGATTGGAGATGCTTATCAATTTGCCACGAATGTTTTTGGTCCTTTTGTATTGTCGTTGATGCTCTATTTATTTATGCAAACCTCCGTAAATATACTTTTGGGCAAGATAAAATTATCACTGTTGATAATTATTTCCGTTTTGGGTGCCCAAGAATTGATTGGTGGGAATAATTTTTTTCATTCCACGACAAGAATAAAGTATTATGATAAGGGATTTATTAAAGAGGCGAAAAATCAGTTGTCAAAATTAGAGTATCCTTTTGGGCTGGTCTATTATGGTGCCGATTTACAAAACCATAGCAAAGAGGATTACCCACAACATGATGCTGCATTCCTCAAATTATTTGGAAGAAATTATACGGTTTTCAATATTGAAGCCGATTCATTAAAAATGGAATTATTGGATCAATCTAATCAAAAAAGGAATGTGTTTATCCAAGGGAATGCCCTTAATATTTGGCTTCATAATTCGAATCGATTGTCAAAAACCAATAAGAAGCTTACAAGGAGAGATTTTTATGATGCTTATCCATTTAGTTTTTGCATTTCTAAAAAAAGCAAAGACAGTTTGCCTGATTTTATTCAATCGGATGTAGTTATCACTATAAAAGATAGAAATTCTAAAATTTATTTTTATATTTTGGACAGAAAAAAACAGATTAAATAAGATATAACTTAACAATATTTTGAAATTATTTCGATTTACTAATACTTGAACACAAACAAAAAAATGAAGCCTTTACAGAAGCAATGGGTGAAGAACTATCGGTTGGTTGAGTTTGTTTTTGAATAAGCCAAAATAAAAGCCAAAAAATTTATTCAAAAAAATATAATCTAAAATGGGACATTATAATGAATGTAAGATTTGTAGTGGAGTAGTTGAATTAATAAATAAAAAATACAATTTGGGTAAATGTTCCAATTGTAAATTTATTTTCTGTTTGACGATTTTCCAACAAGAAGAATTCATAAAAGTCTATGATGAATTATATAATACGGAGAGTAGTCAATACCAAAGACATTCTAAAGACGAGTTCGATAAGATTATAAATAATGAAACCATTAAAGTTGGTTGGAATAGATCCCGTTTAATTAAAAAAAACATATTAAATTCAAAATGTAAGTCGGTTTTGGAAATTGGAAGCGGCATAGGATTAGTAGGGGCATACATTCGTTCAAAAGACAGTTTAATTGAATATACGGGTATTGAACTAGACAAAGAGGCGTTTGAAAAATCGCAACTTTTAAAATTAAACACGATACTCGGTGATTTCAAAGAAATGGAAAAAATGGAGTCTCTTTTTGACGTAATTATGATGTGGGAAGTTGTTGAGCATCTTCAGGATCTGGGTTCATTTCTTGAATTTGCTTATAAAAAATTGAATGTGAATGGTAAAATTATACTTTCGACTCCCAATTATGATAAAATATATAATTACCCAAAAAGAGAGAAAGATCAAATATTTCAAGATCAACCACCAATACATTTAAATTTTTTTACATCGGAAAGCATAAAAAATATTTTTGAATTCCATCAATTTAAAGATTGTAGAGTAAAAGTTAAAAAAATGCCGTATCTTCAAATTAATTCTTTAACATTTTACATCAATGTTTTGAAAGCGGTTTTTAATAGTTATTGGGGGACAACTCTTTACTTTGAAGCAACTAAAAAGGGATAGGGTAAAAGATGAAAACAATAATAATCGCCCATAATTACAGTGAGTCTTCCTTTGCTGCGATGAGTTATAATTTGGCCCATCATTTGGCAGACTTAGGCAATAGAGTTGTGTTTATATCCCATCGGCCCTATTTTTTGGAAAAGCAAATTATAAAAAAGGGGAAAGGAGAAATTGTAGTTTGTTCTTGGCCAACTAAAAAAAGACCCACCTCCTTAAAAGATTTTTTGTGGTTTACGAAAATATATTTGAAATACAAACCAGCAGTTGTTATTGGTCACTTCGTGGGGAGCAATATAACAATTAGCATCTCCAAAATTTTGTCTTTTGGAAAAGTAAAAACAATAGAATATTACCATACTTTGAGAACTCAAATTTTGGAAGATTTAAAGGAACTCACCCTGAAACAAAGGTTTTTTTTTATCAGGAAACAAATCTTTTACAAGTTGTTTTGCGATTCGGTAATTTGCCCATCTGAATTGGCAAAAAATGATTTAAAATTGTTTTATGGTTTCAAAAAAGGAGTGGTGTTGTTAAATCCGATGGAAGACAGGTTTTATGCTAAAACGGCCCCTCCCATAAATTCTATTACAATATCTTATTTGGGTAGATTAGATCCTTCAAAAGGAGTGTTAGAACTTATCTTTGCTTTTGGAGCGTATAAAAAGAAATGTAAAGACTCTAAAATAATTCTAAATATAGCCGGAACGGGCAGTCAGCAAAGTAAAATTGAGAAATTGGCAGATAACAATGCTGCCTTGCACTATTGGGGTGGATTGCCGTATGATAAAATTGATGGGTATTTAAACGAAAGTCATTTTGTAATCATCCCATCTAAGTTTGATAATTTACCTACAGTTGGTTTGGAAGCTATGATGAATCAAACTCCTTTGTTGATTTCTAATACAACTGGATTATCGGATTATTTGACTGAGGGGAAAGAATGTTTTAAATTTGATTCCAATAGAGATGCCATGATGGCATTGTTTGATAAAGTAGAACGTAATTTTAATCTTCAGGAACAAATGGGTATTAATGCTAGATCCACTTTTATTGCCACGTTTACCATGAAAAACTATTGTGATAGTTTTTCAAAAATAATAGATTAAGAAGAACTAAGTTACTTTTCTATGAAGTTGAATAAAACGAAATACCTATTGGGGCTTCTCTTATTTGTTCTTGCATTATTGGCAATAATAAATTACAGGACCCCTTTTTTCAGGCAAGACAGTGGAAATTGGTCTATAGGCTACGGGGCCTCTTTTAACTATCCGGATAAGATAGAAATTGATTCGAAGGCTATTTATTCCATCGAAACCCTGAAAGCACAAAACGACAGTACGGTTTTTCTGGCAGATCCTTTTTTCGTGAAAGAAAAGGATACTTTTTATCTTTTTTTTGAACATAAAAAAACCAAATCCAATGCTGATATTGGTTTGTTGACTTCAGTTGACGGCAAAAACTATCAGTATCGAGGAACTGTTTTAGCACAAAAATTTCATTTGTCCTATCCCCAGGTTTTTAAATACAAAAACGATTTTTATATGGTGCCGGAATCCAAGCGAGCCAATGCGGTTTTGCTATATAAAGCGCATCGATTCCCTTATGATTGGAAGATTTGTGACACTTTGGTTGCCAATGTCCAACTCGTGGATCCTTCCATTTATTTGTCGGATTCGCTAAATATCATGGTGGCTAGCGATTATGCCAAAAATATGTATGTATATGAAGCAGATTCTCTTTTTGGAAAATGGAAATTACACAAACAACCCATTGCCTTAATCGGTACAGAGTCTAGGGCTGGAGGACGGTTTTTGGCAGACAAAAAAGGATTGATTTTGCCGGTTCAAAATTTTACCAAAGGCTATGGCTATGGACTGTCGCTCTATCGTTTTTCATTTAAAGACGATTCTTATACTATTAAAAGGGAAAAACCATTATTTTTATCGGCCAACAAAAATATAAAAGAATTCAATGCGGGAATGCATCAATTGGACATGCAGCGGTTGGACGCGAATCACTATTATTATGTCTATGACGGGAATCGATTGAACAGCGATTCAAAAAGCCTTAATGTTTGGGGGCCACTGAAATGGAATTACTTGGATTTTAAAAATTGGTTGCTGCAAAATGGAATGGCGTTATGAAATAGAGGCTGCTCAATGCATTGGGAATGGATTTCAAACAATCAAACTAGAATTGTATTTTAGAAAAAGAACTAAGTCGCAGGGGAAAAGATAGTGACATTTAAAAACAAATTACTACATAAGGCATATGTGCTAAATCTTAAATGTACTTATATGCCTTATATGGTAAAAAATGGGACATTGTTTTATTCTAATTCCTTAGGAACCTTATAATAATTAAATAGCTGTAAATGAAAAAAGAAGACATCACCTATTTCCAAATAATCATTTTCCACGCACTGCTGGGATTTTTGGTGTATTTATTTCCTTTTGTGGCCAAAATATATGGCTATGTTATTTTCATTGGTGGCTTCTTTTATGTTATTAAGACTCAAAACAAGCATAATGAAGCTTTGGTTGCTGCGGCTTATGTGGTGGGAAGTGAAGTTTTCCTGAGGATGACGGGAGGCAATCCCCTTTATGAAATTTCGAAATACGGGGTGATGGTTTTTATTTTTATGGGGATGTACTATAGTGGATTTTCCAAAAGTGCCACTCCCTATTGGGTTTTTCTGCTGCTCTTGGTGCCCGGTGTGGTATTGACCACCTTTGTGCTCAATTTTGACACCAACTTGAAAAATGCCATCGCCTTTAATATTTCGGGACCGGTCTGTTTGGGCGTGGCCTCTATCTATACTTACAGAAGAAAAATTCCGTTATATGAGATGAATACCGTTATTCTCGCGATGGGACTGCCAATTGTGGCTTGTATGATGTACCTGACTTTTTACACTCCTAATATTCGGGACGTGATTACTTCTACCCAATCCAATTTTGAAACTTCTGGAGGATTTGGCCCCAATCAGGTGGCGACTGTTTTTGGGCTGGGGATGTTTATCTTTTTCTCCAGAACCATTCTGGAGTCTAAAACCAAATTTATGTTGGGACTCAACCTGCTGATTGCTATTAATATGAGCTATCGGGGGATGGTCACCTTCTCTCGGGGAGGGATGATTACGGGGTTTCTGATGATTCTGTTATTGCTGTTCTTTCTCTATGCCAAATCGAATTATGTGGGCAGGGTCAAGCTCAACTATGTCATGGTGTTTATCGCTCTGGCTATGGTCGCCACCTGGACCTATACTTCTTTTCAGACGGGTGGACTCATCGATAAGCGGTATGCTAACCAGGATGCCGCAGGCAGGAAAAAGGAATCCTCTTTTACGGGAAGGGAAGATGTGGCACAAAATGAAATCAATACTTTTTTGAATAATCCAATATTTGGAGTGGGTGTAGGTAAAGGGGCAGAGGTCCGTTTTGAAGAAACCGGAGACGGAACTTTATCCCATGACGAAATTACGCGTATGATGGCCGAGCACGGCACCTTGGGTATTGTGGGGTTGCTTATCCTGTTTTTTACCCCTTTAATTTTGTATTTGGAAAACAAATTCAACATGTTCCTCCTGTGTTTTTTGGCGTTCTGGTTTTTTACCATCAATCATGCCGCAATGCGAACCGCCGCACCGGCCTTTGTGTATTCCTTGTCGTTGCTTAATGTTTATTTTGAGAAGAGGGAGTAGTTGGTCAGTGTTCAGTGTTCAGTGTTCAGTAGTCAGTGTTCAGTGTTCAGTATTCAGTGTTCAGTATTTAGGATTAATAATTATATTTGTATAGCTAAAGCAGGATTTATTTAATAACCTGTATAGTTATTTTAGGACGCGTCATAGTGTATGGATAGTGTATAGATAGTGTATGGATAGAGTATGGATAGTGTATGGATTACAAGTACATTTTGCCAGAAAAAAACCGCCAATCCAGCGAGGTTCTCCAACTTATTTTTAGTGATTTTCAAATACTTTCGCTACTGCATATTGCCACTGACCACTGCTAACTTCTTCTCTTCGCTTTAATCATCATTTCCAACTGATCCCAAAGTTCTTCCGGAATAGCTTCCAGAATATTGAATTCGCCCGCACCCTTCAGCCATTCGCCCCCGTCAATGACGATGACTTCCCCATTGAGGTAAGCCGAAAAATCAGAGACTAAATAAGCCGCCAGATTGGCCAATTCTTGATGGTTTCCCACTCTTCCCAAAGGAACTTTTTTGGCCATGTTGAATTTTTCTGCCAAGTCGCCGGGCAGCAATCGATCCCAAGCGCCTTTAGTGGGGAAGGGTCCCGGAGCTATCGCATTGGTGCGAATGCCGTATTTGGCCCATTCTACCGCCAGGCTTCGGGTCATGGCCAAAACACCTGCTTTTGCGGCAGCACTCGGCACCACATAAGCCGAACCCGTGAAGGCATAAGTAGTCACGATATTCAAGACGGTCGAAGTCGTTTGTTTGGTTGCAATCCAATGTTTCCCAAAAGCCAGGGTGCAGTTCTTGGAACCCTTCAACACGATGTCTATCACGGTGTCAAAAGCATTGGCCGACAGCCTTTCGGTGGGTGCAATGAAGTTGCCCGCGGCATTGTTCAGTAGTACATCCACTTTTCCGTAGATTTTCAAGACTTCCTGCAGCATCGCTTCCACTTGGTCGTAATGACGCACGTCGCATTGTACAGCCAGACAAGTTCCGCCCGTTTCGGTTTCCAGTTCTTTGGCCGTGTTTTGCAGTTTTTCCAAATCACGCGAACTGATGGCCACTTGCGCACCCAGCTCCATAAAATAGCGGGTCATTGCTTTGCCTAGTCCGCTTCCACCACCCGTTACCACAATTACTTTGCCTTTTAGGGCGTCATCACGAAGCATTTTTGCCGAGAAATCCATAGTCTTGTTTTTTTAGTGATGTAAATATAAGGAAAAAAGAATTGGTAGGCACGCATAGTAAAAACGAAAGTGTTTTTTATATGCATGGAAACGGGCCAAGAAGTAAATAGTAATTTGACTATTTATTTTTTTTCATTTCTTTTTTTTCATAAATGACAAAGTTAGTGGGTATTTCTATTTGCAAACATTGAATTATGTTAGACCGCACACAATCTCTTGGCCGCTTCTTCCAATGTGGCGTTGTCTTTGGCAAAGCAAAACCGAACCAGTTTCAAGTCTTTCCCATCGGCATAAAAGCTGGAAACGGGAATCGCTGCCACACCGTGATCGGTAATCAAACGTTTGCAAAAAGTCAGGTCATCTTCATCGGAAATGGAAGCATAGGAAGCGACCTGGAAATAGGTTCCTTCGCTAGGCAGTAATTGGAAACGGCTGTTTTGGAGCAATTGCCTGAAATAGTCCCTTTTTTCTTGATAGAATACGCCCAATTCTTTCAATGAAACCAAATCCAAGTACGCGCTGATGGCGACTTGGCAAATGCTGTTGACGCAGAAGACCAAGAACTGGTGTACTTTTTTGATTTCGGTCATCAAAGGTTCGGGAGCGACCAAATAGCCCACTTTCCAGCCCGTGATGTGAAATGATTTCCCAAAAGAGGAAACCACCACGCTGCGATGGTGCAGTTTTGGACGTGAATGTACGGATATGTGTTGCTGTTCAAAAGTGATGAATTCATAAACTTCATCCGATAAAACAAGCACTTCTGGATAATGCTCCAAAAGTTTTTCCAATGCCATAAAATCCGATTCAGTCCATATTTTCCCCGTTGGGTTGTGGGGATTGTTGATGATGATCATCTTGGTTTTGGAAGAAAAAGCAGTACCGATGCTTTCCCAATTTGGCGTGAAATCGTCATTCAAATTGACGCGAACGGGTTTGGCATTGCACAACAAAACAGGCGCTATATAGCTATCATAACTCGGGTCTAGAATGATCACTTCGTCATTGGCTTTGACCAGGGCTTGGATGGCGGTAAAAAGGGCTTGGGTTGCCCCGGCAGTGATGAGCAACTCCGTTTCGGGTTGAACGATTCTATGATAGGATTTTTCGACAAGCCGGGCGGTTTGCATCAGCAAAGGGGGATAACCCGACATCGGAAGGTATTGGTGAACGTTTTCTGTTGCGAGTCTGGCCATTATGCCGGACAGTCTTTGGTCTATGGAAAAGTTGGGAAAACCTTGTGAAAGATTGATGGCATTGTATTCGGTTGCCATTTTGGACATCACCGTAAAAATACTGGTGCCAATATTGGGAAGTTTGGACATGTTTAGTGTTTAGAGTCTTGAAAATATGAAAAAAATACGATGGTCTAATTTTCTTAGTTTGATTCTTGACATCATAAAGATTTATGGAATAAATTTTATGATTTGCAACGGTCAGGAGACCGTTTTTCACTTCCCCAAAGTCGGAGACTTTGAGGAGTGGGGAGCGGTAATCTATAATTTTAAAATGTTTCTGGTTGCCATTTTCTTTAAAAAGGATGTCCTTGTTTTGTTGGCTTGCACATTGTTTTTGAGTAAATCAGGCCTGTTTTTAAAACCTGCCAGGTTTAGGATTACTGTAACAATATCTCCAATAGGCTTATTGCCGCTTCGCTGATCTTGGTTCCAGGACCAAAAACGGCTAGGGCACCTGCATCAAACAAGAATTGGTAATCTTGGGCCGGAATCACGCCTCCCACGATGACCATAATGTCTTCTCGTCCGTATTTCTTGAGTTCGGCAATGACTTGTGGTACCAATGTTTTGTGTCCCGCCGCAAGGGACGATACGCCAAGGATGTGCACGTCATTTTCCACGGCTTGTTTGGCAGCTTCGGCTGGGGTTTGAAAGAGCGGTCCTATGTCCACGTCAAAACCCAAATCGGCATAACCAGTGGCCACTACTTTGGCTCCACGGTCGTGGCCGTCTTGTCCCATTTTGGCAATCATGATTCTAGGGCGACGGCCTTCTTTTTTGGCAAATTCGTCGGCCAGTTGTTTCGCTTTTTCGAAGCTTTTGTCGTCTTTTATTTCTTTGCTGTACACGCCACTAAAGGATTTAATTTGTGCCTTGTATCTTCCGAAAACACTTTCCAAAGCATTGCTGATTTCACCGAGAGTCGCTCTGTTTCTGGCAGCATCAACAGCCAATTCCAGCAGGTTTCCAGCTCCGGTTTGAGCACAAAGGGTTAGTTTTTGAAGCGAGTCTTCTACTTTTTCTGTATTTCGACTTGCCTTGATTTGCTTTAATTGTTCGATTTGTTGTTTGCGTACCATTTGGTTGTCGACATCAAGGATTTGCAAGGGGTCTTCTTTTTCCAATCGGTATTTGTTGACACCCACAATAATATCTTGGTTGCCGTCAATTCGGGCTTGTTTTCTGGCGGCGGCTTCTTCGATGCGCAATTTGGGGATTCCGGTTTCTATGGCTTTGGTCATTCCTCCGAGTTGTTCCACTTCTTCGATGAGTTTCCAGGCATTTTGCGCTATTTCATTGGTCAAACTTTCGACGTAAAAACTGCCTGCCCAGGGATCGACAGTTTTGGTAATCTTGGTTTCTTCCTGCAAATAAATTTGGGTGTTTCTGGCAATTCTGGCCGAAAAATCAGTGGGCAAGGCAATCGCTTCGTCCAAGGCATTCGTGTGCAAGGATTGGGTTCCTCCCAAAGCTGCCGCCAAACCTTCGATGGTTGTTCGCGCCACGTTGTTGAAGGGATCCTGCATGGTCAAACTCCAACCCGATGTTTGGCAATGGGTTCGCAATGCCAAGGATTTGTCGTCTTTTGGATTGAATTGTTGCACCAGTTTTGCCCATATCATTCTTCCCGCACGCATTTTGGCAATCTCCATAAAATGATTCATCCCGATGGCCCAAAAAAACGAAAGGCGAGGAGCGAAGTCGTCGATTTTCATTCCCGTTGCCAGTCCGGTTCTAATGTATTCCAAACCATCGGCCAATGTATAAGCCAACTCGATGTCGGCGGTGGCACCGGCTTCCTGCATGTGGTAACCCGAAATGGAAATGGAATTGAATTTCGGCATTTTCTTGCTGGTAAATTCAAAAATATCGGCAATGATTTTCATCGAAGGTGTTGGTGGATAGATATAGGTATTTCGTACCATAAACTCTTTCAGGATGTCGTTTTGAATGGTTCCGGAGAGTTGTTCGGGGGGTACGCCCTGTTCTTCGGCAGCAACGATGTAGAAAGCCATAATGGGTAAAACCGCACCGTTCATGGTCATGGAAACCGACATTTCTCCCAATGGAATTTGGTCAAACAACACCTTCATGTCTTCGACGGAATCTATGGCCACTCCCGCTTTTCCTACATCGCCCACCACGCGTTCGTGATCGGAATCGTAACCGCGGTGTGTGGGCAAATCGAAGGCTATGGAAAGCCCTTTTTGTCCTGCGGCAAGATTTCTTCGGTAAAAAGCATTGCTTTCTTCTGCGGTTGAAAATCCGGCGTATTGTCTTATTGTCCAAGGGCGACGCACGTACATCGTGGTATAGGGACCACGTAAATTGGGGGCAAAACCCGCTCCAAAATCAAGATGTTCGAGACTTTCGATGTCTTGTTCGGAATAGGTTGACTTTAGTTCGATGCCTTCTGCAGTAAGAAAAGAAGGTGACGGGTTGGCTTCGCCAGTTTCCAATTTTAAGTTGGAATCTTTAAGATTTATATGTTGGAGGTTTTTACGCATCACTTTTCAATAATTTTAAAAGTCCATTTGTTGTTCGAATTGTTGGCGTTGATTCCTTCCAGAAGTCCAGCTCCAATGGTCACGCCTGAACCAATGGTGAACAGTAAAAAAGCGGAGTCATTTCCTCTTGAAGCGGCAATCAATGAAGCTCCCACGGTTGCCAGTCCGGTGGCCAGTACCACTGTTTTGACTGTGGCCAAGGTTTTGGGTTGGTGTTTTATGCTTTTTAAACTGTCTATTTTTACGTATTCGTTGTTGATGGTAAAACCAAGACTATCCGTTATTTTTAGATTGCCAATTCGTTTTTTTTCATCCAAGGTTCTTATTTTTACACGATTATTTTCTTCAAAAAATTTTACTTCACCAGTTTTGATGTTGGTGATTTCAATTGCTTTTTGTTGTGAAAAGACAGTGAATGAAATCAAAAAAAACAAGGCATGAATTAGAATTTTCATTGTGTATGCGTTTAATTATTTTTCTGCTTTGAGTCTTTCTTGTTCCAGTTTTTCGGCCAATCGTTTTTCGATTATGGGCGTAATCAAGGTCTTTCTGGGTTTTATTTTTACGAAAGGAAACAATTCTAAATCGTCCTTCATCCGGTCATTTTTGTTGGGATATTTGTTGGTTCCCAGAAGTATTTCTTTTCCGGCATCGAATAATTCTTGTTCTTTGTCCGCGCTTTCCTGAATTTTTCTTTTGATGATTCCTTCGTTGAGTTGTTTAAGGAAACCGCCATTGGCTTCGATGTCTTTAAATAAAGTCAATGCTTTTTCGGCTAATTGATTGGTCAAGTTTTCAATGTAATAACTTCCGTCAGCCGGATTGTTGACTTTGTCAAAATAGCTTTCTTTTTTGAGAATGAGCAACTGGTTTCGGGCAATTCTGTCGCCAAATTCATTGTCTTTGTGGTACAAGGCATCGTAGGGCAAATTGGCAATGGCATCTGCTCCGCCCAAAATGGCGCTCATGCATTCGGTAGTGGTGCGCAACATGTTCACGTTGTAATCGTAGAGTGTTTTGTTGCGCTTTGTGGGCGTAACCAGCAAATGACACTCTAAATCGGGATGGTATTCTTTTGCAATTAAATGGAACAACAGTCGCAACGCCCTGAGTTTTGCTATTTCGAAAAAGTAATTTGTACCCACGGCCATTTCGAAAACCACCGGTTTGCCAAACGTCGTTATTTTGTTGAAATATTCGTTGGCTTGTGCCAGGCTGTAGGCTATTTGTTGTACCATATTGGCACCGGCATTTTGGTAAATGCTGCCGTCGATACTGAATAATGAAACATGTGACGTTTCCTTGGAAAGTAAATTTAAGGTCTCGAAGTTGTTTTTTTCCTGGGTTGTAAACCAGTTTCCGTCTTTGGCTAATTGGCCAATGGGATCCAGGTTGCAGTATATTTTGGTATTCTTTTCTTTTGCAATCGCATCTATTTTTTTAACGAAATCGATTGAAATAAAGGTCAATTTAAAGTAAATTTCCAGCTTTTCCAGCGGAAGTGATTGCAAGAGTTTTGTAATATCGGTATTTTCGTCTTCAATGGTAAAGCGGATGCTTTCGGCACCACGATTGATGCTGTCCGTAGCTCGAAGAATCGACTTTTCGAGATCATGCACAAAGATGTTTTGGCAAATCCTAAACTCGCTGGCTTTTGTGTTAATTTGGGCAACTCCTTTAAATTCATCTTTGTGGTAAAATGGTTTTACCTGGATGTCTTCAGGGGAATTCCAGACCAAGGTTTCGTTGTAATCTGCTCCTTTGAGTTCGAACTGGATTTGTTGTTTCCATTGTTTGGAAGAAATGGGAGCCCATCCCCAATCCTTTCCGGAGGGAAGGGAGTTGTGGTTTTGAGTTGTATCTTGACTTTTTTCTGGTTTCATAATTGTTTTCAGGTCTGTGTTTGAATACTGGTTTGACTACCTTTTCTTTTTTTTGGAAATTATTTTTTTTCAACGGTGTCGCCTTCGAACTCGATGATGTAAATGTCCTCGCTGTCTTTTTTCATATAGTATTTTTCTCGGGCGTATTTTTCTATTTGCGCCGGATTTCTGAGTTGTTTGATTTTTTCTTGGTCTTTCCTGATTTCTTCTTGATAGTAATTTTTGTTGTCTTCGAGTTCATCGATTTGGTTGTCTAAAATGCGATGGTCAAAATAGGAATAGTTATCCAAGAAAATCATCCAAGTGGAAAAAAACAACAAAACCCAAACGTATTTGTTGCTTAAAAATTTGAACCAAGGTTTGTCTTTGAATGCGTTTGTCATTTGTAATCTTGTGTTTTTTAGCCCCGATTAGGTCGCTTTGTTTCTCCTTTCATCAGAGTTCAGGGAACTTCGTTTGGAGTGAAAAACCTTTTGTGCCGATTTTCGGTACGAAAGATTGCAACGTATGGCGGGAAATAGCTCTTTAAAAAAATGCTGCAATAAAATTACAAAAAAATTATAGAATTCGTTGGTTTATTACGGCACGAACCACGTCGATGGCCACGGTGTTGTATTTGTCGTTGGGGATGATGATGTCGGCAAAGGCTTTTGTGGACTCGATAAATTGCTGGTGCATTGGTTTGAGCGTGGTTTGATAGCGGTTCAGCACTTCCTCCATGTCGCGTCCACGTTCTGCAATGTCACGCTTCAATCGTCTTATCAATCGTTCGTCCGAGTCGGCGTGAACAAATATTTTGATGTCGAACAGCTCACGAAGTTCAGGATTTGAAAGGATTAGAATGCCTTCTACAATCATTACTTTTCGAGGATGTGTCACGATGGTGTCGTCTGTTCGGTTGTGGATGGCGAACGAATATACGGGCTGGTTGATGGTGTTTCCAGCTTTCAATTCTTTGAGGTGTGCCACCAATAGCTCAAAATCGATGGCTCTTGGATGATCAAAGTTGGTTTTTGAACGCTCTTCATAACTGTCGTTCTTGGATTCTTTATAGTAGGAATCTTGGGCAATAATCCCTACTTCTGTATGGGGTAATTCATTCATTATTTGATGAACTACGGTAGTTTTTCCTGAACCTGTTCCGCCTGCAATTCCAATTATCAGCATAAAATAGTTATGTTATGTTATTATTGGAACAAAAATAGGGATTTTATTGCGCTTGGATTTTGTTTTTTGACGAAATGTTTCGGCACTTTAATATAATTTTGATGATAAACAGAGGAGAAAGTTTTCTGTCACGCCAGTTTTTTTTAATTCGAACAATTTTTTTTCTTAATTCAGAAATAGTTTTGCAGAAGCAAAAAATAGTTC
>NZ_PNNA01000016.1 GCF_013823965.1 Flavobacterium sp. | reverse complement strand
GAAATTGGTAATTTCTTGATGGCTGCAAATGAGTCATTGAAAAAAACAGAAATCTCTAAAGTAGAGACAAAAACTGTAGTAAAAGATTCTTTAAGCGCATTGTTGACCACTGGAAAAGATTCAGCTACTACCAAAAAAGGCAACAACCCAATACTTGATAAAATTATAGGTCAAGGTGGTGGACCAGTTTTAGGTTTGTTTTCGCCAAAAGACACTGCCGTAGTTGGAGGTTATTTAAGAAGAGCAGACATCAGGGTTTTATTGGCTCCAGAGCAACGTTATGCAAGATTTGTTTGGGGAAAACCTACAACGCTTAAAGACAATAAAGGAAAAAATATTGATGCAGTTGAACTGTATGCCTTAAAAGGAAATAGAGATAATGTAGCCTCAATGGGTGGTGGCGTAGTTACTGATGCCAAAGATTCATTTGACCAAACAGGGAAACCGTCGGTTACCATGCAAATGAACGGTCAAGGAGCAAAAGCGTGGGAAGAATTAACAGGAAGAGCTTACACTCAAAAAAGCAATATTGCCATTGTTTTGGATAATGTTGTGTATTCTGCACCAGGTGTTTCCAGTGGGCCAATTTCTGGTGGAAGATCAGAAATTTCAGGAGTTTTTGACATTTCTGAAACTAAAGATTTAGCTAACGTTTTAAGAGCCGGTAAACTTCCTGCTGCTGCAGACATTATTCAATCAGAAGTTGTAGGACCATCCTTGGGACAAGAAGCTATTGACAACGGTACAAATTCAGCACTTTTAGGATTGCTTTTGGTATCACTTTGGATGATGGTTTATTACGGAAAATCAGGTTGGTATGCAAACTTGGCATTGGCAGTCAACTTATTGTTCTTGTTTGGAATTTTGGCCAGTTTAGGAGCCGTGCTTACATTGCCTGGTATTGCCGGTATTGTTTTGACAATGGGTACTGCAGTGGATGCCAATATCATCATCTATGAAAGGGCAAAAGAAGAACTGCGTTCCGGTAAAACGCTGGAAGAAGCTGTAAATGCTTCATACAGTTGGAAAGGAGCAATGCGTTCTATTGTTGATGCTAACGTTACCCATATATTAACTGGTGCCGTATTATTTATTTTCGGTTCAGGACCAATAAAAGGTTTTGCCACTACTTTGTTAATTGGTATTATTACCTCTTTATTTACATCAATTTTTATTGCAAGAATCTTTATTGACTGGAGTATAAGCAGAAACAACAAACTATCATTTGTAACAGGATTTTCTAAAAATTTCTTTACTGATTTTCATTTTGATTTCTTGAAAATAAAGAAATGGACTTATGCATTTTCAGCTATCGTTACGGTTGTCAGTATTTTTTCATTGGCTACAAATGGTCTTGATCAAGGAGTAGATTTTGTGGGAGGAAGAACTTTTCAAGTGCGTTTCGAAAAACCAGTTGAAGTTGAAACGGTAAAGGCAGAATTAGTTAAAGTTTTTGATGGTAGTGCCGAAGTAAAAGTTTTTGGTAAAGACAATCAATTAAAAATTACTACCAAATATAAAGTACAAGAACACGGAAGTGAAGCCGATGAGGAAGTAAATAAATTGTTGTTTGATAATTTGAAACAACACTATTCTGCAGGATTAACTTATGACAAGTTTGTAAACGCTTACGAAGGAAAAAAACTAGGTATTCTGCAAGCTTCAAAAGTAGGACCTACTGTTGCCGAAGATATTAAAACCAATGCTTATTGGGCGGTTCTTGGGGCAATGCTTATTGTAGGCTTGTACTTGGTAATCAGTTTCAGAAAATGGCAATACAGTTTGGGAGCGATAGCTGCCGTGGCTCATGATGTTATTTTTGTGTTGGGTATTTATTCATTATGTTACAAATTTATGCCTTTTGGAATGGAAATTGACCAGCATTTTATCGCTGCAATTCTTACAGTAATTGGTTATTCAATGAATGATACCGTAATTGTATTTGACAGGGTTCGTGAATTTTTGGATGGTAAAAAAGCCAAAGGAGATTTCAATAGCATTGTTAACCAGTCCATTAATAGTACAATGTCAAGAACTATCAATACTTCATTAACCATGATTCTGGTATTGTTGATTATGTTCGTTTTTGGTGGGGAGTCTATCCGTGGATTTATTTTCGCCATGTTGGTAGGTATAGTAGTTGGAACTTATTCTTCCTTGTTTATTGCTACGCCAGTTTTATGTGATACAATTTCAGAAGCAGATCATAAAAAAATTGAACAAGAACACAATTCTTAACGATATTAGTTCTTATAACACTGAAAAGACTCGAATTATATTCGGGTCTTTTTTTTGATATGTAGCATGTAATAGTAAATCAACTTTTTCTAAGTTGGATATTATTTCTGGAATTAGTTTTTGTTGAATAATCAAATTTTATATATTTACTAAAAATTGCTATAAATTCCCCCAAGTTTTTTGCAACCTAAAAACCAAAAATGATGAAAAAACTAATCAAGTCGTTCAGCTTTCTGTTTTTGATTACTATTTTATCGAGCTCAAATGCATTCGCTAAAAGCGGTATTGGTGGTTGTACCAGTGAAACTCTCGCCCCATTATCACCGATAGTTAATACACCTATTTATCTATGTCAAAATAGTAGTGCAACACCATTAACGGCAACACCTTCTGTAGGAGGTGTTTTAAATTGGTATGGAACAGATGCGATAGGAGGTACGTCATCTGCAGTTCCTCCTACACCAAACACGACCATTGTAGGTTCAACCACTTATTATGTTACAGAAACAATTGGCGGTGTTGAAAGTAGCCCACGAACTCCAATTGTTGTTAATGTCGTAGCTGATAATGGAGCAACTATTTTACTTTTTAGGTGTGACCCATCACAAATTCCGACATACTCTCTTGATTATACTCCACCAGCAACAATAAATAATTCTGTTCTTTTTGATTGGGCAAATAATCCTTTAATTTCAAACACTTATAATTTCAGCTATTCTATTCAAGGTGGTCCCGTGGTTACAGGTACGACTGGAACATCTCATTGGTTAGTTCCAAATATGCTGCCGGGACAATCTGCTACATTGACGTTAACATCAGCTACACACCCTTGTGTTCCCTCTCAAACTATTACTTGTACTGTCCCATGTATTACTAACACAACACCTAACTTTGCTCCAATTGCTCCTTTTTGTACAGGAACCGTCGCGCCTATTTTAGGACCTACTTCTCCAAATGGGATATCAGGAACTTGGTCTCCGGCACTAATAAATAATACTACTAGTGGTAGTTATGTTTTTACGCCAGATCCAATATTATTTCCTTGTGCTTTAACGCAGACATTGGTAGTAACAGTTGATCCATTGGTCACACCAGCTTTTACAACTATTCCTGCCGTAGTTTGTCAAGGAGCTGTGGCACCAACATTGCCTTCGAGTTCTAACAATGTAACTCCAATAACTGGAACTTGGAGTCCAGCAGTAGTTAATACGGCTCTTTTAGGAACTTTTCCATATACTTTCACGCCAAATCCTGGCCAGTGTACTTCAGCAACACCAACAACAATATCGATAAGAATTGATCCTGTGTTGACACCAAGCTTTACTGCTGTTCCTGCTATCTGTTCAGGTGCTGTTCTTGCTCCATTGCCTACCACATCTACCAACGGAATTACAGGTTCTTGGTCACCTGCCTTGAATAATACAGCGACAACTTTATATACTTTTACGCCAACTGCAGGGCAATGTGCCAATACAGCTACTTTGACCATCACGGTAAATCCAATTGTAACACCATTATTTGCAGCTGTTTCCGCTATTTGTTCTGGTGCTGCATTGTCGGCATTGCCTATCACTTCCACCAATGGAATTGCGGGCACTTGGTCACCGGCTTTGAATAATATGGCCACTACTTTATACACTTTTACGCCTAATGCAGGTCAATGTGCTACGACAACTACTTTGACAATCACTGTGAATCCTAATGTGACGCCAATTTTTGCTGTAGTTCCTGCTATTTGTTCTGGTGCTGCATTGTCGGCATTGCCTACTACTTCTACTAATGGAATTTCGGGGACTTGGTCACCAGCCTTGAACAATACAGCAACTACTTTATATACGTTCTCTCCAACAGCAGGACAATGTGCCACAACAACTACTTTGACTATAAATGTAAATCCAATTGTTGCTCCAAATTTTGCAGCAATTCCTGCTTTGTGTTCCGGATCAACTGCCCCAGTTTTAGCAACTACATCACCTAATGGAATAATAGGGACTTGGTCTCCGACAATAATCAATAACAGTGTTAATGGAAGTTATACTTTTACTCCAGCTGCAGGTCAATGTTCAACCACACAGACATTGAATGTGACAATAACACCTCGAGTGATTACTAATTTCGCTGCCATTCCAGCAATTTGTTCAGGATCAATTGCGCCAATTTTAGGCACAACATCACCAAATGGAGTTACTGGAACTTGGTCTCCTGCAACAATTAGCAATACAGCAAGCGGGAGTTATCTTTTCACTCCAAATGCCTCTGAATGTGCCACAACCCAAACTTTGAATGTTGTCGTAAATCCACTTGTTGATCCTGATTTTGTTGATTTTTCAATCTGTTCCGGAAGTACTCCGCCAAATTTAAGCGCTTCTTCTCCAAATGGAATTACAGGAACTTGGTTGCCGTCAAGTATTGATAACGCTACAAGCGGTGCTTATGTTTTTACTCCAGATGCGCCACAATGTGCCAACGTAAAAACAATCAATGTCACGGTTAATCCATCGAATACTTTAGTGGCTGTAAATTGGATAGTTACTGAAGCGTTTACCCAGAATCAAATAGTTACCATCACAGCAACAAATGCTGGAAATTATTTATATCAAATGGATTCTGGACCATTTCAAATTAGTCCTGTTTTTGAGAATGTGGCTTCAGGAATGCATTCCATTACTGTCAAAGATGTAAATGATTGTAGCACACCAATAACAGATAACAACGTTTTGGTCATTGGTTATCCAAAATTTTTCACGCCAAACGGAGATTCTTATAACGATACTTGGAATATTGTAGGATTGAAAGACCAGTTAAATTCAAGGATTTATATATTTGATCGTTATGGCAAACTCTTGAAAGATATCAGCCCAAATGGTCCTGGATGGGATGGGAATTATACCGGACATCCAATGCCGGCAACTGATTATTGGTTTACTGTTGAATACATAGAACAAGGCATTACTAAAAAATTCAAATCACATTTTTCTTTAAAAAGATAAACTAAAAAAGCTTCCAAATCAGGAAGCTTTTTTCATAATCTGTAGCGAAACACTTTTCAAGCTACGTATGTTTTTTTATTTATAAATGGACCGGTTTTTCGGCAGTAAACACAAAATACAATCCTATCAGTATGAATGGAATACTAAGCCATTGTCCTGTCGAGAATAAGCCCAATGCACTTTCAAAACCACCTTGACTTTCTTTTACATATTCCACAATGAAGCGAACGCTCCATAAAAGCACAAAAAATAGTCCAAATAAATAGCCTGATTTTTCTCTTGCATCAGTTTTCCAATACAAGAAAAACAAGAGGGCAAAAACAAAAATATAACAGAAAGCTTCATATAATTGTGCAGGATGTTTCAAGGGAACTTGACCTAATAACTCGGCAAACTGTGGATTAGTGGCGATGGCATGATAAGCTTCTTTAGGATTGGCTATTTGGGTAGCATTAACGGCATCATTTGGAGTGAAATAATCTCTAATAAATTTTATTCCAAAAGCTGAATCCGTTTCTTTTCCAACAATTTCAGAATTGAAAAAATTGCCTAATCTCACAAAAATAGCCCCGCTAGATACAGGAACAACTATTCTGTCCAAAATCCACATTTGGGGTCTTTTCAATATTTTTTTGCTGTAAAAATACATGGTGAGGATAATAGAAATTGCAGCGCCATGACTTGCCAATCCTTGAAAACCAGTAAATTCAAAATGAGGAGAAAATCTAAAAGGCAAAAATATCTCCAATAAATTATTGCGATAATATTCCCAATCATAGAACAAAACATGTCCAAGTCTAGCTCCAATCAATGTTGCTAAAACTGTCCAAATAAACAAGGTGTCCAATTTTTCAACAGATTCGTTTTCACGTTCGAATATTTTTTTCATGATGTACCAGCCCAATCCAAAAGCGATTACAAACATTAAACTGTAAAATCGAATTACAAAAAAACCCAAATCGATACCTTCCGATGGATTCCAAACTATGTTTAAAGCGTGTGCCATTATTTTTTATATTTATTGTAAAAATACATTTTTTTGTTTTGAGTTTCCGAAATTAATAAGAGAATATGTCTTTTTTAACAAAGGGTCAAATTCTAGTGCTTGGAGTTAAAACTTTATAATTCGAATAATATTGATTAATGGTCGTGGTTGCATTTTTTTGGAGGCACGGGATCGTAACCCGTTTTCCCCCAAGGATGACAACTCAATATTCTTTTTATTCCTAATAAACCGCCATAAAACAAACCGTGTTTTTGCAATGCTTCAATCATGTAACTCGAACAAGTAGGTTCAAACCTGCAAGCCGATGGAGTAAAAGGAGATATGGCAGATTGATAGAATCTAACGAGCAATACAAAAGGATATATTAAGATTTTGTTTAGCATATCTTATGAAGAGTGTTCAGCCTGATTACTGAACACTAAATGTTGTGCCTTCTTTGCCGTCTTTCAATTGAATACCCAAAGCAATCAATTGATCTCGAATTTGATCCGACATTGCAAAGTCCTTGTTTGCTCTGGCTTCCATTCGCATATTGATTAGCATTTGAACAACTCCTTCTAACTTGTCGTTATTGTTTCCAATTGCTTTCTCGTCTTTTAAACCTAAAACGTCAAAAACAAAAGCGTTCATTGTTTTCGTGAAAATTTTCAAATCTTCTGCGTTAAGCGTGGCCGAATTGTCTTTTAATAAATTGATAAAACGAACGCCTTCAAATAGTTGTGCAATCAAAATCGGACTGTTGAAATCGTCATTCATGGCATCATAACAATTTTGTTTCCAGCCAGCAATATCTAGAGTTGAAGTGGAGCTTGGCTTGATTTCATTCAATCCGTCAACAGCTTCCATTAGTCTGTAAAATCCTTTTTCGGCAGCAAGAATAGCTTCATTTGTAAAGTCAAGATTACTTCTATAATGGGCTTGAAGTACAAAAAAGCGAGCGACACTTGGTGAAAATGCCTTGCTTAAATTGGGGTTTTCGCCAGTTAGAATTTCTCTTGGCAAGATATTATTTCCGGTAGATTTCGCCATTTTTTTGCCATTCAACGTCAGCATATTGGCGTGCATCCAATAATTTACTGGAGTATGCCCCGTACAAGCTTGGTTTTGTGCAATTTCGCATTCGTGATGCGGGAATTTCAAATCCATTCCGCCACCGTGAATGTCAAAATGATTGCCCAAATATTTGGTGCTCATGGCGGTACATTCCAAGTGCCAACCAGGGAAACCATCGCTCCAAGGTGAAGGCCAACGCATGATATGTTGCGGTTCTGCTTTTTTCCAAAGGGCAAAATCCTGTGCATTTTTCTTGTCGCCTTGACCGTCTAAATCTCTAGTATTGGCCAACATATCATCAATGTTTCGACCGCTTAAAATACCGTAGTTGTTGGTTTTGTTGTATTTTACAACGTCAAAATATACGGAACCATTGACTTCATAAGCCAATCCACTGTCCATAATTTTTTTGACAATTTCAATTTGTTCTATGATGTGACCCGTTGCCGTTGGTTCGATGCTTGGTGGCAAAAAGTTGAATAAATTCAGAATTTCATGAAAATCAACAGTGTATTGTTGCACCACTTCCATTGGTTCGAGCTGTTCCAATCGTGCTTTTTTTGCAATTTTGTCTTCGCCATCATCCACATCATCCACAATATGTCCTACGTCAGTAATATTTCTAACGTAACGAGTTTTGTAACCCAAGTGTAAAAAATACCTGAATATTACGTCAAAAGACATGAAAGTGCGCACATTTCCAAGATGCACATTGCTGTAAACCGTTGGTCCGCAAACATACATTCCCACATTTCCTTCGTGAATTGGCGTGAAAACTTCTTTTTCTCCCGATAGAGAATTGTATATTTTTAGGGTTTGGATTTTATATAATGGCATTGTGGTTTAATGTTTGTGGTTTATTGTTGAGTTTTATTTGATTTAAATCAATTGAACAACAACTAGAATTTTGTGTCTAATTTGATGTAATCCAATAATTCTCTGCGAGTTTGTTCGTTTTTGAATTGTCCGCCAAATTCAGAAGTAACCGTGCTGCTTTCGATGTCTTTTATTCCTCTGGAATTCACGCAAAGGTGTTTGGCATCTATGATGCAAGCAACGTCTTCAGTTCCCAAGGCGATTTGAAGTTCTTGCACGATTTGCATGGTCAAACGTTCTTGCACCTGAGGTCTTTTGGCATAAAACTCAACAATTCTATTTATTTTGGATAATCCAATGACTCTTCCTTTTGAGATATACGCCACATGAGCTCTTCCTATTATGGGAAGCAAATGGTGTTCACAGGTTGAGTATAAGGTGATGTTTTTTTCGACCAACATTTCGCCATATTTGTAACCGTTTTCAAATGTGGAAGCACTTGGTTTTTTGGCAGGATTTAATCCTCCAAAAATTTCTTTCACAAACATTTTGGCTACACGATTAGGAGTTCCTTTTAAGCTGTCATCCGTCAAATCCATCCCAAGTGTAATCAGGATATTTTCGACGTCTTTTTTTATTTTTTCGATTTTTTGATCATCGGTAATGTTAAAAGCGTCGTCTCTTACCGGATTTTTTGCGCTTAAACTAATATGATTATTTCCTATTTCGTCATGAAATTCTTCGTTGTTTATCATCAAAAGTTGCTGTTATAATGGGTATATAAATTTAAGGGGTAAAGATAATTAATAAATACCAAGAATTTCTATGGCTTTTAATAATTAATTTTAGGTATTTTAATTGGCAGCACCCTTTAAAATAAGATGTTTTTCGGAATTGTAGGTCTGGATTGCTGCTTTTAAAATTTGAACGGAACGGATTAAATCTTCTTTCTTCAAGACGTAAGCAATTCGAACTTGGTTTAGACCAACATTTGGAGTTGAATAAAATCCTGCGGCTGGAGCGACCATAACGGTTTCGCCATCCAAATCATAACTTTCAAGCAGCCATTGTGCAAAATCATCAGTATTGTCTACTGGCAATTGGGCAATACAATAAAAAGCAGCTTTTGGAGTGGTGACAACAACACCTTCTATCTTGTTCAGTTCAGACATAAGTGTGTCTCTTCTTTCTTTGTATTCTGAAATCACCTCGTCAAAATAACTTTGAGGGGTGTCTATTGCTGCTTCACAGGCAATTTGTTCAATAGTTGGCGGGCATAAACGAGCCTGTGCAAATTTCATTGCAGCAGAAATAACTTCTTTGTTTTTAGTCACCATGCAACCAATGCGTGCGCCACACATACTGTATCTTTTGGAAACCGAGTCAATCATGATTACATTTTGCTCGATACCTTTTAAGTTCATCACGGAAAAATGTTTGTCTCTCACGTCGTATATGAATTCACGATATACTTCATCAGCGATTAAAAATAAATCGTGTTTTTTTACCAATTCTCCCAGTTGATTAATTTCTGATTCCGAATACAAATATCCTGTTGGATTATTCGGATTACAGATTAAAATTGCTTTGCTTTTTGGCGTGATTGCTTTTTCAAATTCTTCAATGGTTGGTAGGGTAAATCCGCTTTCAATATTAGAAATCACGGGTACGACCTTGGCACTTGATTCTTCTGAAAAGGCGCTGTAATTGGCATAAAAAGGTTCAGGAATGATGACTTCATCTCCGGGATCCATAATGCTGCCGAGTGCAAACAAAAGAGCCTCAGATCCACCTGTGGTTATCATGATGTCTTCATAAACTACTTTTACATCTTGTTTGGTGTAAAAATCCGCCAGTTTTTTTCGGTAACTTTCATAACCCGCCGAAGGACCGTATTCAATTATGTCCAAGTCAATATTTTTTATCGCTTCGATGGCAACTTCAGGGCTTTTTATATCGGGTTGTCCTATGTTTAAATGATAAACTTTATGGCCTTTTTTTTTGGCTATTTCTGCATAAGGAGCCAATTTTCGAATTGGTGATTCGGGCATTCTTCGACCTCTGATTGAAATTTCAGGCATGATTGTAAAATTTGCTGCAAATTTGCGATTTTTTTTTCGAATTTAATGGCGTCAATAGTCTTAATTTGACGTTAAATGGATGTTTTTTGTTAATTATTTGCTAACTTTATGCAAAGAATTCTGATGAAAAAAACAATTGTTTTAGGTTTTCTCTTCTTTTATGTCTTGCCCGTTCTGGGACAAGAAGGATTTTTGTTTGAAAAGAATGTTGACAAAGTGGTTATCCCTTTCAAGTTTATCAATAATTTGATATTTATTCCCATAAAAGTGAATGGTGTAGAGTTGAATTTCTTGATGGATTCAGGTGTCGAAGAGACTATCTTGTTTAGTATGGAAGATAAAAAGGAAGTCAGTTTTTTTAATGTTGAAAAAATAACTTTGCGTGGTTTGGGCAGTGAAGAATCTATTGAGGGGTTGAAATCCAGGAACAACACATTGGAAATTAATGGCTTGAAATCTACAAATCATTTGTTGTATATCGTTTTGGATCAAAGTTTTAATTTGTCCTATCATATTGGAATTCCCGTCAACGGCATTATTGGATATAATTTTTTGAAAAGTAATTTAGTGGAAATCAACTACGAACGAAGAAGAATCACGGTTCATAGAGACAACCCAAAAACAAGAAATAAAATAGAAAAAAGATACCAGCATGTTCCCATTACTATCGAGAGGGCGAAACCGTATGTCACAGGTAGCGTGGTGATTAATTCTTCCGTAATCCCAGTAAAATTATTGATTGACGTTGGTAATAGTGATGCTGTTTGGCTTTTTCAAAATGAGTCGAAAAAGATAGATGTGCCAGAGAAAAATTTTGAAGATTATCTCGGAAAAGGATTTAGTGGAGACGTTTTGGGGAAAAGAGCACTGATTGAAAAATTTACAATGTCAAAATTCGAATTTAAAAATCCCATTATTGCTTTCCCCGACACTATTTCTATCAGACACGTAACAATGGTGACAAATAGATCCGGTTCTGTGGGTTCCGAAATTTTGAAAAGATTTTCCGTTATTTTTGATTACCCAAATAAAAAAATGTTTTTAAAAAAGAACAGGAGTTTCTATGCTCCTTTCGGTTACAATAAAAGTGGTATTGAACTGCAACATTACGGTTTACAGTGGGTTCAGGAAACCGTTCATTTGGAAACCATTCCAATAATAAAATCAGATGACCTTTCTTTTAAAAATAGCGAAAACGGAAATAATTTTAAATATAAATTCGAGTTAAAACCTGTTTACATAATTGTAAATGTCAGGAAAAATTCTGCGGCAGCTTTAATCGGGCTACAAAAAGGAGATGTTTTGGTTAGCATTAACAAAATTCCGGCTTATAAATATTCGTTGGAAAAAATCAATTCACTCCTGAAATCTGAAGAAGAAAAATGGATCACGATTGAAGTTGATAGGGATAGCAATATTCTTAAATTTAAATTCCAGTTGCTCAATGTGTTGTAAAGCAAAGAGCTTCTTGATTATCAAGAAGCTCTTTGTCATGCAAAAAATAGTGAAATTATTATTTTAAAACTTCTAAATAATTTAAAGGAACATCCAAAAACTCTTGATAACTGGCACTACTTGGTGGCCCGTCGTTTAAGGTGGAATGTTCGGCAATTCTGATGGTCAATTTTCCGCTCGTAATTTCTTTTCCTGAAACTATGTCTCCAATTTTATAACATTTTTCAGCAAGTCCAACAACGCCTCCAACAGTTACGGTGGCGCAATAGGCTTGTTTAAAAATATAAGTCTGGTCAGTTATGACGGGGTCTTTTGTACAGCTTCCTGTCGTAATCGACAAAAAGGAAAGTAAACTTAATAGACAAATAGTTTTTAAGATTCTCATAAGAGATTTTATTTGTTTTGGATAAAAGCTACCTTGACATTTATTAATCAGCAATCACTTCGCCCTTAATTTTCAAGGCGACTCTTCCGCTTTCAACATTCACGGCATTGGATTCAACCGTGATTGTTTTTCTAATTGGACCGGGAGCCATATTGTATTTGATGTCGATTTTTCCAGTTTTTCCGGGCATAATTGGTGCTTCCGGTTTGGTGGGAACGGTACATCCGCAAGTAGAAAGCACATTGGTAATAATCAATGGAGCATCACCGGTATTGGTGAATTCAAAAGAGCGAACACCATTATCCTTCTTTTTGGTGGTGGTTCCGTAATCTATAGTATTGTCTTTCGCCTTAAATTCAATTTTTGGACCAGATTGGGCAAAACCAAAACTACTAAACAATACGATTGCTATTAGAGTGGCTATATTTTTCATTTTCTTTTTGTTTAAATTCAGTTTAGTAAAAATACTTTTTTTAATTAAGCGGACAATTATTTATTTCCCTTTTTATACTGTACTTAATTATTTACTTTTGTTCCCAATTCCAATTACAAAAATCAGACCAAAGCTAAATTTTGGTTGTAACAGTAGCTTTTTATGACAATTCCTGCACAATTTGACGCTAAAACCATTGAAAATAAGTGGTATGACTACTGGATGAAGAATAATTATTTTCATTCGGAACCCGACCACAGAACACCTTATACCATTGTAATTCCTCCGCCAAACGTAACTGGAGTTTTGCACATGGGACACATGTTGAACAATACCATTCAAGATGTTTTGATTCGAAGAGCACGTCTAAAAGGTTTCAACGCCTGTTGGGTTCCCGGAACCGATCACGCTTCGATTGCAACTGAAGCCAAGGTAGTAGCCAAATTAAAATCCGAAGGAATCAATAAATCCGATTTGACTCGTGAAGAGTTTTTGAAACACGCTTACGATTGGACGGACAAATACGGCGGAACCATTTTGGAACAATTAAAGCAATTGGGTTGTTCTTGCGATTGGGACAGAACCAAATTCACGATGGACCCCGATATGTCGGCTTCTGTAATTAAATCTTTCGTGGATTTATACAACAAAGGCCTGATTTATCGTGGCTACCGAATGGTAAACTGGGATCCGGAAGCCAAAACGACTTTGTCTGACGAAGAAGTTATTTATGAAGAACAACAAGGAAAATTATATTTCCTGAAATATAAAATTGAAGGAAGTGAAGATTTCTTGACCGTTGCCACAACACGTCCTGAAACCATTTTCGGAGATACCGCCATTTGCATCAATCCAAATGACGAGCGTTTTGTTCATTTGAAAGGGAAAAAAGCTATTGTTCCAATTTGTGGTCGCGTAATTCCAATTATCGAAGACGAATATGTGGATGTCGAATTTGGAACGGGTTGTTTGAAAGTAACTCCGGCTCACGACGTGAACGATAAAGTGTTAGGAGAAAAACACAATTTGGAAATCGTTGATATTTTCAATGAAGATGCAACGTTGAACAGTTTTGGATTGCATTATCAAGGAAAAGACCGTTTTGTGGTTCGTGCCGAAATTGCCAAAGAATTAGAAGAAAAAGGTGATTTGGCCAAAACTGAAATTCACCTGAACAAAGTAGGAACTTCCGAAAGAACCAAAGCGGTTATCGAACCTCGTCTGTCTGATCAATGGTTCTTGAAAATGGAAGATTTGGTAAAACCGGCAATCCAATCCGTTTTGGTTGATGGAGATATTAAATTGCACCCAAAACGTTTTGATAATACCTATGCACATTGGTTGAACAACATCCGTGATTGGAATATTTCCCGTCAATTATGGTGGGGACAACAGATTCCGGCTTATTATTATGGCGACGGAAAAGAAGATTTTGTAGTTGCTGAAAATATCGAAGAAGCTTTGATTTTAGCTAAAGGAAAAACTTCCAACTCCCAACTTCAAGCTTCCGACTTAAAACAAGATGTTGATGCTCTCGACACTTGGTTTTCGTCTTGGCTATGGCCAATGTCCGTTTTTGGCGGAATTATGGAGCCTGAAAACGAAGATTTCAAATACTATTATCCAACCAACGATTTGGTGACCGGACCGGATATTTTGTTTTTCTGGGTGGCGCGAATGATTATTGCAGGTTATGAATACACGGGCAAAAAACCATTTTCGAATGTGTATTTGACCGGTTTGGTTCGTGACAAACAAAGACGCAAAATGTCGAAATCTTTAGGGAATTCGCCGGAACCTTTGGAATTAATCGAAAAGTTTGGTGCCGATGGAGTTCGTGTGGGATTGCTTTTGAGTGCTTCTGCCGGAAACGACATTATGTTCGACGAAGAATTGTGCAACCAAGGAAAAGGTTTTACCAACAAAATCTGGAATGCCTTCAAATTGATAAAAGGCTGGGAAGTTTCGGATTCGATTCCACAACCAGAATCATCCAAAGTAGCGATTGAATGGTATGAAGCCAAATTGCAACAAACACTTTTGGAAATCGAAGACAATTTCGAAAAATATAGAATTTCCGATGCTTTGATGGGAATTTACAAATTGGTTTGGGACGATTTTTGTTCTTGGTTCTTGGAAATGATAAAACCAGCCTACCAACAGCCAATTGACAGCCTTACTTTTGCGAAAGCGATCGAAATGCTGGAAAACAACATGAAATTGTTGCATCCGTTTATGCCATTCTTGACAGAAGAAATTTGGCAACACATTGCCGAAAGAACGCCGGAAGAAGCCTTGATTGTTTCGACTTGGCCAGAAATAAAACCGTTCAATGCGCAATTGATTACCGATTTCGAAAACACTATCGAAGTCATTTCTGGAATCAGAACGATTCGTAAAGACAAAAATATTCCGTTCAAGGACACAATTGAATTGAAAGTCGTGAATAACGATAAAGCTTCGACTTATTTTGATACGGTAGTAACCAAATTGGGGAACATCACTTCATTGGACTATGTTTCGGATAAAGTGGATGGTGCTTTGTCGTTCCGTGTAAAATCGAATGAATATTTTATCCCGATTACCGGAAACATTGACGTGGAGGCCGAAATCAAGAAATTGGAAGAAGAATTAAAATATACGCAAGGTTTCTTGAAATCGGTGCAAGTGAAGCTGTCCAACGAAAAGTTTGTGGCCAATGCCAAACCCGAAATCATCGAAAACGAACGCAAAAAAGAAGCCGATGCGCTTTCTAAAATTGCCACCATCGAGCAAAGTTTGGCAGGATTGAAATAATTTAGTCCCGTTTTAAAATAGAAATCCCAATGCTGAAAATTTCAACATTGGGATTTTTTATGTTTTGGAATTAAATATTAACCAAACAAAATCAAAAACAACAATGGGAATACAACTCCCGCAACGGCCAGTTTCCAACCTCTGTTTTTCCAACTGAATTTTCCGGCTTTGATCATTATGGTTCCGGTTAATGCAATAATGATTAAACTAATTGCAAAAATATCCGAATAATAAATCCAGAAATTGGATGTGTTTTTGTGCAATTTCATCGTTTGGCTTATGATTGGTGTTTTGATGAAAGCCACGATTTCGCCTTTTCCAGTCTTCATGTCAATTTCAACGTCGTGGTTTTCGAAAGAGATTTTGAATTCTCCTTTTTTGACCATATGACGTCTAAATTTGTCTTCAATACCCAATTGTTTTCCTAAATCTTCAGCAAATTTTTCGTTGATTTCACTTTCGGCAGGAAGTTTCACTTCGATAGCTTTGGTTTCGGTGGTGTATTTATCAGGATGCCAGGCTTCTCGGTGGTTCATTAAAAGTCCTGAAAAGGCAAATGATACGATGAGTCCAATGTAGAAATAGCCTAAATCGCGGTGTAAGTTTCTGAAGTTGATTTTTTTCATGAATATTTAAAATGAAGTTGATTTTTGAATGTTTTGACTTATTCTTCAATAAAAGGTTTAATTAGAATTTATATTTAATGCTGGTCATGACTTGACGTGGAGCTATTGGGTTTATGCTGTAATTTTCATGCACGGTATAATTCAATTCATTAGTGATATTCGACAATTTGCACAAAATTGATAGTTTTTTCCAAGAATAACCTGCAGACAAATCAATGGTGGTGTACCCTTCAAGCGGAATGTCTCTGTCGTTGATTGTTTTAACTCCTGTCGTGCTGTTTATTACAATTTGATCGTTCCATCCTCCTGATCGTTTCCCTATGTAATTTCCTATCGCTCCCAAGGAGATTCCTTTTAATGCGCCCGATTGCAAGGTGTAGAAAAAGCTTAAATTAGCCGTGTTTGCAGGTGTTCTTACCAAACGATCTCCTTCAATGAAACTACCGTTTAATCCTGAAGTTTTGGTATAACGCATGTCGTTGTAGCTGTAACCTGCCATAATATTTAAACCATTTATCGGTTTTGCCGTGATGTCGATTTCTATTCCTTTGCTGGTGGTTTCTCCAGTCAAAACTTTTACGTTGGTATCGGTATTATTGGAACCATCTGCTTTGAATTCGGCAGTTTGGGCTAAATTGCTGTTTACGATTTGGTACAAAGTAATATTCGTGCTCAAGATTCCTCTCCAAAAATCCTTTTTAACCCCAACTTCATATTGGTCTATTAGGGAAGGAGCGATAGCTTCTCCGTAGATTGTTACTCCAGTGTTTGGTGTAAACGAGTTGGCATAACTTGCGAATAACGAAATGTCTCTTGTGGGTTGATACACTAATCCTAATTTTGGTGTAAAGGCTTCGTCAATGCGTTTTGCGTCTTTTGTGATGGTATTTTTAAGCAAGTCGGATGTTGTTGCTTGGGCTTCTTGCCAAGACCAACGCAATCCTGCCAAAACCTTGAATTTTTTGGTAATCGAAATTAAATCTTGTGCGTAAATTCCAAAACGGTTGGTGTCTGTTTTTACAATTTTGGTATTGTTGGCATTTGGAATATCATTTCTTTGTGTACTTGGATCAAAGTCGAAAATGTTGATTGTGTCATAAAGATTGGCAACATATTTTCCATTAATCAGTACCGCTTTTTCGTTGAATGCGAAGGTATAGGCTTGAGCGTAAGAATTTTCAAAATCAACACCCGTGAATAATTGGTGTTTTACTTTTCCAGTTTTGAAGCAGCCTTGCAAGCTCAATTGCTCTCCAATGATTTTTTCCAAATTTTTATTTTGCCCCAAAGGCCTGTTCCAATCTCCATAGGTTGTTTCATTTGCTTCATCTGATGGTTGGATACGCTCGGTTCCTTTGGATGTTCGATTGTAATTTTGAAAAGAGGTGTTGAAATTGAGTTTCCAATGTTTGTTGAAATCATGTTTCACCAATCCGGATACACTGGCTTGTTTCGTGTTTCCATAAGACCAATTCGCTCCTAAATAAGTGTTGCGCGGAACGTCGGCAATTTCTTTTCCAATGCCGCCTGTTCCAAAATCAGGCGTCCAGTCGTCGTGTAAATAATCTCCTTGCAAGATAATTTCTGTTTTGTCACTTGCTTTAAAAAGAAGGGATGGATTGACATAATAACGTTCCTTTTTTACAACGTCCCTAAAACTCTCCGAATTTTCATAAGAACCTGTAAATCTGTAAGCAAATTTTTTATTTAATGGGCCATAAATATCAATCGAGGGTTTGTAAAAAGAGTAACTTCCCACTTGCATTGTTATTTCTCCACCTGTCGTAAATAATGGCGATTTGGTGACCATATTCAGTATTCCGCCTGGCGCAACGTTTCCGTATAATAAAGCGGCACTGCCTTTTAGAACTTCGACTTTGTCCAACGAAGCAACTTCAGGAATGGAGCCGCTACTAAAACGGAATCCGTTTTTAAACATGTTATTGGATGACATATCGTATCCTCTTGAATAAAAGGATTCTTGGGCGCCACCTCGGGCAGAACCCACATAAACACCATTCACGTTTTTTATCACCTCGCTTAACCGAATGGATTGTTGTTGTACGATAATTTCGTTTCCAATTACTTGTACACTTTGTGGTGTATCCATTGGTTTTAAACCAGAACGTAATGCCGTCACGGGTTTAGGTTGTTGATTAGTCGTGATGACTACCTCTTTGAGAATTACTCTTTTTTTGTTTTTTATGGTGTCATAAAAAGTGTCGAATGTTTCAGTAGTATTGATGTTTTCTGTTGCGTTAGCAGTTTCTTGTGCAAATCCATTCAGGCAATATAATAAGGTTAATGCGGGGAGTAAAAGGTGTTTCATTGTTCTTTATTTAGACTTATTAAAAATAACAATACAAATATAAAAACCATTTTTGATTCCGCAAAGCTTATTTAGACTAATTATTGATAATATTTATTAACATTATTTTAAGAGCTGTTTTACAGTGCTTTATGGCCATAAAAAAACCTGCTTTTATGGAGCAGGATTCTTGAATCAGTTGAAAAATGGGAGGCTTTTATTTGGTTTTCTTCATCGAAAAGCGTTCCGAACTTGGTTTTCCTTGTTGAATTCCAGAAATTTGGATTACTATGCTGTCTTTTGTAATCTTCGAATACGCAATTTTTTGAGGAAAGTCGTGTTTTGGATTTTCAAACACCAATTGCTTCTCGATGGTATCGTTGTGTACAAAAGTTACAGGTTTGTCATTGTTTTGGCCTTTGATGGTTGTAACATATAATAGGTTTTCGCCTTTTTGTTGCAACTCGATTTTTTCAAAATGTAAAGTGTCTTTTCCTTTGATAAAATAACTTTCACCAAAATAAATGCTGTCGTTTTTCTTTTCCCAAATTTCCAATAGATTCCCTTCGTCAGATTTGTTCTCCCATTGACCCAACAGCCAATCGTTGCCCACAATTTTGGAAACTTGTTTGGATTTTTGGCAAGAAGCGAATAACAGAATTGTAACGAAAAGAAGAATTGCTTTTTTCATAAGGTAAACATTAGATTATTGGACGTTTCAAAATTAAGGAAAAGATTACTTCACTGTACAATTATTTTTATCGGAGTTCAGTGAACTTCGTTTGTAATTAGCCCAAGATGGAAAGCAAAAGTATAAGTTTTTAAAATTATCGCAGATTCACAGATTTTAAAATTTATAATCAGCGAATCAGCGGTAAAATAATTTAGGAAACACTTTCTTTCAAAATTGTATAAACCAATTCCTTGCTGGGTTTCTGGTCTTTCAGTTTCGCCCGAACCACGTCAAACGGGACTTTGAAATCGCAACCCGATTTATAGTCGCTGCAACCGTAAGCGGTGTTTCCCTTGAGCACGGTTCCTTTTTTGCATTTAGGACATTCTAATGTATCCGATGTTGGTTTCACGACTGTTTTCTTTTCTTCTAATTTGAGTTCGAAATTTTCGTCAAAGCGAAGTAACCCTTCCACAGTTCCAACTTCGGTTTTGAAATCTTTTAAGTTTACTGTCGAGCCTTTTTGGACCAATCGCAAGTATTGATTCTCGGATATTTTTTTGTTGGCAAAAGTATAGGGCAAAACGAATTTGCAGCCCGCCTTGTAATCGCCACAGCCATAAGCTGATTTCCCTTTAATGAGCGTCGCTTTCTTGCATTTCGGACAGATTTCGGACAAGATTCCTTCCGCTTTCTTTTTCTCGAGAACGGCTTCCTGTTTTTGGACAGTTCCTGCGTGCGAAATATTGGCGCCTCGGGTTTCTTTTCGCACTTCATAGACCAATTCCTCTACCATCTGTTTCATGTTCTTGATGAATGCTCCAGCGGTAAACGTTCCTTTTTCAATGTCTTTCAATTGTTTTTCCCAAGAACCCGTCAATTCTGCCGATTTCACTAATTCATTCTGAATAGTGTCAATCAGTTGGATTCCCGTGGGTGTTGGCAAGACCTGTTTTTTGTTTCGAACGATGTATTGGCGTTTAAAAAGCGTTTCAATAATATTCGCTCTAGTCGATGGACGACCAATGCCATTTTCTTTCATCAGTTCCCGCAAATCCTCGTCATCGACTTGTTTTCCGGCGGTTTCCATAGCGCGTAACAAAGTTGCCTCCGTGAACTGGTTGGGTGGTTTGGTTTCTTTTTCTAAAAATGAGGGTTGGTGTGGGCCTTTTTCGCCTACAATAAAACTCGGCAAAATATCGGCTTCTTTTTCTTTGGTGTTCGGGTCTTCAAAGACTATACGAAATCCTTTTTTCAAGATTTCTTTTCCGGTGGTTTTGAAACTGACATCGGCCGCTTTTCCGATTACCGTTGTGTTGGCGACCAGACAATCATCATAAAATACCGCAATGAAACGGCGCGTGATGATGTCGTACACTTGCTGCTGGTTGTATTGCAAATTGCTTTGAACGCCCGTTGGAATAATAGCGTGGTGATCGGTTACTTTCTTGTCGTTGAAAACCTTGGGTGATTTTTTTATCTTTTTTTCCAAAAGTGGTTCTATCAAAGCGGCGTAATTCGTCAAATTTTGTAGAATTCCCGGCACTTTTGGATAAATATCATTCGGTAAAAAGGTGGTGTCAACTCTAGGATAAGTCACTACTTTTTGTTCGTACAAAGTTTGGACAATTTTAAGGGTTTCGTCTGCAGTGAAGCCAAATTTGGTGTTGCAATAGACTTGTAAGCCTGTTAAATCGAATAGTTTTGGGGCAAATTCGTTGCCGTTCTTTTTTTCGACGGAAACAATTTCGAATTCGCTTTCCTTGACTTTGTTGGCCAAAAGTTCGCCGTCTTCCTTTTTCAAAAAGCGCCCTTCTTCATAACTGAAAAGCGTTTCTCGATACAAGGTTTGCAACTCCCAATAAGGTTGCGGTTTGAAGTTTTCGATTTCCTTGAAGCGATCCACAACCATTGCCAAGGTTGGCGTTTGCACCCGACCGATGGACAAAACTTGCTTGTAACCGCCGTGTTTTACGGTGTACAAACGCGTGGCATTCATCCCCAATAACCAGTCGCCAATGGCTCTGGAAAATCCGGCATAATATAAATTATCGTAGTTGGCAGACGGTTTCAAGTTCTGGAAACCCTCCTTGATGGCTTCGGTGGTCAGGGACGAAATCCACAAGCGTTTTACTTCGCCTTTGTATTGTGCTTCGTTCATCACCCAACGCTGGATGAGTTCGCCTTCTTGTCCCGCATCCCCGCAGTTGATGACCAAGTCGGCTTTGTCGAAAAGACTTTTTATGATTTTGAATTGTTTTTGAACGCCAGAATTATCGACCACCTTGGTTTCAAACTTTTCGGGAAGCATGGGCAGATTGTTCAAATCCCAACTTTTCCAATGGGGTTTGTAATCGTTGGGTTCTTTCAAGGTGCATAGATGGCCAAAAGTGTAGGTTACCAGATAACCGTTGCCTTCGTAATAGCCGTCGTGCTTGGTATTGGCTCCCAAAACGGTTGCGATTTCACGGGCTACACTTGGTTTTTCGGCAATACAAACCTTCATTTTTCCTTTCTAAATTTGAGGCTGCAAAGTAGGAATTTTGAAATTGGTATGAAAAGGAAATTGTTGGGAGTTATGAACGGGAGATTTTTTACCGCAAAGGCGCAAGGTTTTCGCTCCTCAAAGTCTCCGACTTTGAGGATGTGTGTGTCAGTCTGTGACTGGTGTAAATGGTCTAAAAACAAGTCGGTTGAAAACCGAAAATCACTACCTCAAAGTCGGGAGACTTTGCGGAGCAGGATAAATTCTTAATTGCAATGGGTAATGTCATTTTCGACAAAGGAGAAATCATATGAGTTGCTCTCGTTATGCGATTTCTCCCGTTGGTCGAAATGACAAAGTTGAGGTGTATTCTTTTTTAAAATAATAACATTGCCTCTTTTTCCATCCATGTGCGGTAATATTAGCTCGATTTTCCCACTTCAAACCCCACTTTAAAAAATCTGAAACCTGCAATCTGAAATCTGCAATCTTTTCACTAAATTTGCACTCCAAAATAAAGGAACAAGTATATGTTAGACAGACTTCAAATAGTGAAACAGCGTTTCGACGAGATTTCGGACTTGATTATCCAGCCCGACGTGATTGCCGACCAAAAGCGTTATGTACAGTTGAACCAGGAGTATAAAAACTTAAAGGCTTTGGCCGAAAAAAGAGACGAATACGTGCTTTTGATGGCCAATATTGACGAAGCCAACGAAATAATTGCCGACGGAAGCGATGCCGACATGACCGAAATGGCCAAGATGCAACTCGAGGAAGCCAAGGAACGATTGCCGGAACTGGAGGAAGAAATCAAGTTTATGTTGATTCCCAAAGATCCTGAAGATGCCAAGAACGTGATGGTCGAGATTCGTGCCGGAACGGGTGGGGACGAGGCCAGTATTTTTGCCGGAGATTTATTCCGCATGTACACCAAATATTGTGAAAACAGGGGTTGGAGAACTTCGGTTGTCGACATGAACGAAGGAACTTCGGGAGGATTCAAAGAGGTGATTTTTGAAGTTACTGGCGAAGATGTTTATGGGACTTTAAAGTTTGAAGCAGGCGTTCACCGCGTGCAACGTGTCCCGCAAACCGAAACCCAAGGTCGTGTCCACACTTCGGCAGCGACGGTGATGGTGCTTCCGGAAGCGGAGGAATTTGACGTGCAAATAGACATGAACGACGTTCGCGTGGATTTCTTCTGTTCATCAGGACCTGGAGGACAATCGGTAAATACGACTAAATCAGCGGTTCGTTTGACACACATTCCAACCGGATTGGTGGCGCAATGTCAAGACCAGAAATCGCAACACAAGAATAAAGACAAAGCTTTGATTGTTTTGCGTTCTCGTTTGTACGAACAAGAATTGGCCAAAAAGCAAGAGCAAGATGCCAGTAAACGTACTTCGCAAGTGAGTTCTGGTGACCGTTCGGCCAAAATTAGAACCTACAATTATGCGCAAGGTCGCGTGACGGATCACAGAGTTGGGTTGACATTGTATGATTTAGGAAACATCATGAATGGCGACATCCAAAAAATTGTTGATGAATTGCAATTGGTCAACAATATGGAGAAACTGAAAGAAGCCAGCGAAGTTTTCTAAGGAGACTAAAAGAGAATAGACGAAGAGATAATAGATGCCATACCGAAATGTTTGGCATTTTTTTTAACACCTTGTGAACTTTGCGAGAAACTTTGCGAACTTTGCGGTTAAACACACAACAATGACTACACAACAACTTATAGATCAAATTAAAATCAAGAAATCCTTTCTTTGTGTAGGATTGGACGTTGATTTGGATAAAATTCCACAACATTTATTGGAATTAGAAGACCCGATTTTTGAATTCAACAAAGCGATAATTGATGCCACACACGATTTGGCGGTGGCTTACAAACCCAATACGGCTTTTTTTGAAGCTTATGGAATCAAAGGTTGGCAGTCGTTGCAAAAAACGATTGATTACATCAACGAAAAGCATCCCGAAATCTTCACGATTGCCGATGCTAAGCGAGGTGATATTGGCAATACTTCCTCGATGTATGCCAAAGCTTTCTTCGAAGACTTGAATTTTGACAGCGTAACCGTGGCACCTTACATGGGAAAAGATTCGGTGGAGCCTTTTTTGGCTTTCGAGAATAAACACACCATTCTGTTGGCTTTGACTTCGAATGAGGGTGCGTTTGATTTTCAAACCTTGAATGTTGGCGGAAAGGAATTGTACAAACAGGTTTTGGAAACTTCAAAAACTTGGACGAATTCCGAAAACTTGATGTATGTTGTTGGCGCCACAAAAGCGGAATATTTCACGGAAATTCGTAAAATTGTTCCGGATAGTTTCTTGCTTGTTCCCGGTGTTGGAGCGCAAGGCGGAAGTCTTTCGGAAGTTTGTGCCTACGGAATGAATGCGAATGTTGGATTGTTGGTTAATTCTTCAAGAGCCATTATTTATGCATCAAAAGGAACTGATTTTGCCGAAAAAGCAAGAGAAGAAGCGTTGAAAATGCAACAAGAAATGGAGGGGATTTTAAAAAATATTTAAGATTTTTAATTAACGATTTTTGATGGTCAAAACTATAGAAATTTTGATATGTTTTTTCCAATACTAAACCTGCAATCAAGATTCGTTAATATACATTCGAAAATCCAATGATCAACTACACGACATATAAAAACGAAAACAGCGACCAGTGGGTGACTTTTGTTCACGGCGCTGGCGGTAGTTCATCTATTTGGTTCAAGCAAATTCGGGATTTTAAAAAATCATACAATGTTTTGTTGTTGGATTTGCGTGGTCACGGCAATTCCAATGTGCACATCAAAAAGACGTTTAACCAAAAATATACTTTTGAGTCCATTGCCAATGATGTCCTGGAAGTAATTGATCATTTGAAGATTAAAAAATCGCATTTCGTGGGGATTTCCCTTGGCACGATTCTGATTCGACAATTGGCCGAAATGCATCCGGAACGCGTGCAAAGCATGATTCTTGGCGGAGCCATCCTGAAAATGAATTTTCGTTCGCAAATCTTGATGAAATTGGGGAATATGTTCAAATATGTCTTGCCTTATTTAGTGTTGTACCAATTTTTTGCCTTTGTGATCATGCCCAAAAAGAACCACAAACAATCCCGCTTGCTTTTTATCAATGAAGCCAAAAAATTATACCAAAAAGAATTCATAAAATGGTTCAAACTCACCGCCGAAATCAATCCGGTGCTGAAATGGTTTAGACAAGTGGAATTGAATATTCCAACGCTATACATAATGGGTGAGGAAGATTACATGTTTTTGCCTTCTGTTCGACTCGTGGTCGAAAAACACCATAAATCCTCCCAATTATATGTTGTGGAACAATGCGGTCACGTGGTCAATGTGGAGCAACCCAGAGTTTTTAATAACGAAGTATTGTCTTTCATTGGGTTGAACCAATAAAAAAACGCCAACATTCCAAGAATGTCGGCGATTTTTTAACTAACCAAAAACCAAAATAATAAATAACCAGTTTATTACATTGCAAAGGTCGTGTACTTTTCGATTTATTACTGTTAATAGTTTGTTATTAGTTTGTTGAATATAAGTTAAGTTTTTAACTGTCGTTAGTTTTATAGAGTAAAAAAAAATACGACTAACTTGTTTATTTTCAAATTGTTGAATGGTTTATGATTGAATGTTTGTAATCCAGTTTTGATAAAAATATGTTGCTTTTTCTAAATGCAAAGACAGCCGTTTTTAGTAAAGTCGTTTTGTTCTTGAAGGGTAAACAAAAAAAATGTCCCACAAATTTGCAGGACAATTCTTTTACTAACCAAAACCAAATAATAAATAACCAATTTATTACTTTGCAAAGATTGCAAATTTCTCTCCTTTTCCCTGTTAAGATTTTGTTATTACTTTGTTGTAATTAAGTTAAGTTTTTTAACTTTAATACTTTATTTTTAGTACTGTTTTAATCTGTAAATCAATTATTTAAAATCGTTAATTTCTCTGTCTAATCATTCCTTTTTTTTGTGAAAAACATCATGATCAAGATGGTTTTCAAGAATTATTGACATCGTTTTTTTTTTATTTATATGTGTGTTGCCTTTGATAATAACCATTAAAATTCACCATCATGAAATCACGTAAAAAATTGACAACGGCTTCAGGAAAACCTTATGTAGAAAATGAAAATTCACAATCTATCGGACCGCGCGGCCCATTGTTGTTGCAGGATTTTATTCTTCACGAAAAAATGGCGCATTTCAACAGGGAGCGCATTCCAGAACGAGTGGTGCATGCGAAAGGTTCCGGTGCTTTTGGAACTTTTACCGTGACGCACGATATTACCCAATATACCAAAGCCAAGATTTTCTCGGAACTTGGAAAAGAAACCAAGTTATTCATGCGGTTTTCGACTGTTGGTGGCGAAAAAGGTTCAGCCGACACGGAACGCGATCCCAGAGGTTTTGCCATAAAATTTTATACCGAAGATGGCAATTGGGATTTGGTGGGCAATAACACGCCGGTTTTCTTCGTGAAAGACCCCAAAAAGTTCAGCGATTTTATTCATACCCAAAAACGGGATCCCCATACCAATTTAAAATCCCCAACGATGATGTGGGATTTCTGGTCGTTGAATCCTGAAAGTTTGCACCAAGTCTTGATATTGATGTCAGACAGGGGAACGCCTTATGGATACCGCCATATGCATGGTTTTGGAAGCCATACCTATTCGATGATAAACGAAGCCAACGAACGGTTTTACGTGAAATTCCATTTTATAACCGCCCAAGGCATCAAGAATTTTACCAATGAACAAGCGGCCCAAATGAAAGCGAACGACATGGATTTTTCGCAAAGGGATTTATTCGACAATATCGAGGGAGGAAATTTTCCGAAATGGAATTTGAAAATCCAGATAATGACAGAAGCCGAAGCCGATTCAGGAGATTATTATTTCAATCCATTTGATTTGACCAAGGTTTGGCCGCACGCAGATTTTCCGTTGAGAGATGTTGGGGTTTTGGAATTGAACCAAAATCCACAAAATTATTTTCAAGACGTGGAACAAGCGGCTTTTGCGCCAGCCCATATCGTGGACGGAATTGGCTATTCGCCAGACAAAATGTTGCAAGGTCGCATCTTGTCTTATCCTGATGCACAACGCTATCGTTTGGGAGCCAATTATGAACAAATTCCGGTCAATCGTTGTCCGTTTGCCGTCCATAATTATCAACGAGACGGGCAAATGCGAGTGGATGGCAACGGAGGACATAATCCCAATTATTTTCCAAATAGTTTTGACGACATAGCCATTGACCCATCGTATAAAGAACCACCTTTGCCTATCAATAGCCAATTTGCCGATTGGTACGACAGAAATTGTGAGGGCGAAAACGACCATTTTTCACAACCGGGAAAGCTATTTCAAATCATGACTTTGGAAGAACGACAAAACACCATCAATAACATAGTTGATGCGATGTCAGGAATTCACGGCCCCAAAAAAGATGAAATTATCAGGCGTCAATTGTTTCTTTGGTACCGAGTCGATTCTCGTTTGGGAACGGAAATTGCCAAAGGTTTGGGTGTTGAATTTGAGGATTTGCCGGTTTAAATTTTAATAAAAAATGACCGTTTTATTGTCGTACACCATTGTTTTTCGTTCGGCGTGGAGTTTTATTGCCCTGGCCAAAACGATGCGCTCCAAGTCGCGTCCTTTCATGATAAAATCCTCGACGGAATTGATGTGGGAAACGCGGGTGATGTCCTGCTCAATAATAGGGCCTTCATCTAACTGTTGCGTGACATAATGGCTTGTGGCGCCAATAATTTTCACACCTCTTTTAAAAGCCGAGTGATAAGGCTTGGCTCCAGGGAAAGCGGGCAAAAATGAATGGTGAATGTTGATGATTTTGTTTTCGTAGAGATTGATTAAAGTAGGCGTGATGATTTGCATGTAACGAGCCAAAACCACGAAATCTATTTCATTTTTTTGGAGCAATTCGATTTGGATTTTTTCACCTTCTTCCTTGTTCTCCTTGGTGAAAGGCACATAATAAAAAGGAATGTTGAAACGCTCCGCAATAGGTTTTAAATCTTCGTGGTTGCTGATAATCAAAGGAATTTCCACATTCAGTTCATTTGCACTGTAACGACCCAAAATATCGAACAAACAGTGGTCGTATTTAGAAACAAATAGCGCCATTTTCGGTTTTTGGTCTTTGGTGTAAATTTCCCACGACATCTTGAAATCAGTTGCAATACTTTGCTGGAAATCTGCTTTTATGTTGGCAAGCCTGATGTTTAAATTAGAGAATTCACATTCGAGACGCATAAAGAACACGTTTTGTTCCACATCGACATGTTGATCGATGTAAACAATATTACCTTCCGCTTTTAATATGAAATTAGTTACTGCGGCAATAATTCCTTTTTGGTCTTCACAATGGATGAGTATGGTTGTTTTTTGCATAATCTTTTTTTTGGGGCAAGATGGTCTTGCCTAAGCTACTGTTTTTTTGGTTGACGAGAACAGGTTTATTTTTTGTCTTGCATGGCGAAAACCTTTTGCAACAAGACCGAAGTTCTTGCATTCAAATTGGTTCTGATATTTTTTTCTTCGACGGCTATCATTTTAAAAACGCCTGACATCGCTTGATGGGTCACGTAATCCGTCAAGTCGGGATTTACTTTTTTCACGAAAGGAATACTGTTGTATTTGGTTATGATGTTGGTCCAAACTTTGTCGGCACCCACTTTGGTAAACGAATTTTGGATTACGGGATTAAATTTTCCGTATAAGGCGCTCGAAGTCGTGCTTTGCAAATAAGTCGTCGCCGAGTTTTCGTTGCCCATCAAAATGGTTTTGGCATCGGTAAAAGACATGTTTTTCACGGCATCCACAAATATGGGAGTGGCTTCTTTCACGGCATCTTCGGCAGCGCGGTTGAGTACTTTTAGACCTTCATCGGCCAAGGAACCCAGTCCCATTTTTCTTAAATTGGAGTCTACTTTTTTTAATTCCTCCGGCAGCAATATTTTCACCGCTTCGTTCTTGTAAAAACCATCGACAGCAGTCAATTTGGTTACTTGTTTGGAAATACCGTTGTTCAGGGCTTCTTTCAATCCGCCAGAAATATCGATGGTTCCCCAATTTTGTGTTTGCGGAAGCTGGTTGATGACTTGTTGCATTTCGACACAACTGGAAAGAATAAATACCAATAGCATCCATGTTATTTTTTTCATTTGGGGGTAGTTTTATACGTTTACTTCAACTGTTTGTCCAGAATTGGCTCAAAAATACTATTTATTCAATAATAAATTCATAATTTTATTCAGGAACATAAGCCTATAGACGATTGTCAATCCTGAAATCTGTTGCTTTTTTGCCATTAAAAGAAAGTTGATGATGATTGATTATTAAAAATATCCGTAAATTGCGGTCTTAAATTATCATATTCATAAAATGGAGCTTGTAAAACCGTATATTCCTGTCAATAAAGTAAGAATTGTAACTGCCGCATCTCTTTTTGATGGCCACGATGCAGCCATCAACATTATGCGAAGAATAATTCAGTCAACTGGTGTTGAGGTTATTCATTTGGGTCACGACAGAAGTGTCGAGGAAGTGGTGAACACAGCCATTCAAGAGGATGCCAATGCCATTGCGATGACTTCCTATCAAGGAGGCCACAACGAGTATTTCAAATACATGCACGATTTGTTGAAAGAAAAAGGGGCCGGCCACATCAAGATTTTTGGCGGAGGCGGAGGCGTGATTCTTCCTTCTGAAATTGCCGAATTGCAGGCTTACGGAATCACCAGAATTTATTCGCCTGACGACGGCCGTGCGATGGGATTGCAGGGAATGATCAATGATTTGGTACAACAATCGGATTTTCCCATTGGCGACAAATTGAATGACAAAATCCATCATTTAGAAGAAAAAAATCCAACGGCAATTGCCCGAATCATTTCCTCGGCAGAGAATTTTCCTGAAATTGCGGCTGCGACCTTGGATAAAATACATGCTATAAATACTAATTCCAAAACGCCTGTTCTAGGAATTACCGGAACTGGCGGTGCCGGAAAATCCTCTTTGGTAGACGAATTGGTGCGACGTTTTTTAATCGACTTTCCAGAAAAAACCATCGGAATCATTTCTGTCGATCCATCGAAACGCAAAACGGGTGGCGCATTATTGGGTGACAGAATCCGGATGAATGCCATCAACAATCCCAGGGTTTACATGCGTTCCTTGGCGACTCGACAATCCAATCTGGCTTTGTCCAAATATGTTGCCGAAGCGATCCAGGTTATCAAAGCGGCAAAATATGACCTTGTAATTCTCGAAACTTCGGGAATTGGACAATCGGATACGGAAATCACGGAGCATTCGGATGTTTCCTTATATGTAATGACACCCGAATTTGGTGCCGCAACCCAATTGGAAAAAATCGACATGCTCGACTTTGCCGACTTGGTGGCGATAAACAAATTTGACAAACGTGGTGCTTTGGATGCTTTGCGCGACGTAAAAAAACAATACCAACGCAACCATAATCTTTGGGATGCGGATTTGGATACTTTACCCGTTTTTGGAACCATCGCTTCCCAGTTCAACGACCCCGGAATGAATACGTTGTACCAAGCGGTGATGGATAAGATTCGCGAGAGAACGAATTCCGATTTGAAATCGACTTTTGAAATTTCGCACGAAATGAGCGAAAAAGTATTCGTGATTCCGCCACAAAGAACCCGCTATTTATCCGAAATTGCAGAGAACAATAGAAAATACGATGCCACGGCTTTGAGCCAAGAACAAGTGGCCCAAAAATTATACGGCATTTTCAAAACTATTGAATCGGTTTCGGGAAAAATCCCGGAATTGAACAAGGCAGGGATTAATGATGATTCCGTTTTGCCAACTGCTTTGGAACTCGAAAAACCAAGCGCTGCCGAAAATAAAATTTTTCTTCATTTATTGTTGAACCAGTTCGACAAGGTAAAAATGGATTTGGATCCCCATAATTGGGAAATCATCCTGACTTGGAACGAAAAGACAAACCAATACAAAGAACCGTTTTATCGGTTTATGGTTCGCAACAAGGAAATCAAGATTGAAACCCACAGTGAATCACTTTCGCATACGCAAATTCCAAAAGTTGCTTTGCCAAAGTACCAAGCTTGGGGCGATATTTTGCGTTGGAATTTACAGGAAAACGTGCCGGGAGAATTTCCTTTTACCGCTGGATTGTATCCTTTTAAACGAGAAGGGGAAGACCCATCAAGAATGTTTGCCGGTGAAGGTGGCCCAGAACGAACCAACAAACGTTTTCATTATGTGAGTGCCGGTTTGCCTGCAAAACGACTTTCGACAGCTTTTGACAGCGTGACTTTGTACGGAAATGATCCCCACATTCGTCCTGATATTTATGGAAAAATAGGGAATGCGGGTGTTTCCATTTGTTGTCTCGACGATGCCAAGAAATTGTATTCCGGTTTCGATTTGGTCGATGCAATGACGTCAGTGAGTATGACTATTAATGGACCTGCACCGATGCTGTTGGGCTTTTTCATGAATGCCGCCATCGATCAGCAATGCGAAATTTACATCAAGGCGCATCAACTGGAAAGCGAGGTTGAAGCTAAAATTAAATCCATTTATCAGAAAAAAGGAACGGAACGTCCCCATTATCAAGGCGAATTACCGGAAGGGAACAACGGTTTAGGGTTGCTGCTTTTGGGCGTGACCGGGGACCAAGTTTTGCCTTTGGAAATTTATAGCGAGATAAAAGCCAAAACGCTTTCCAAAGTTCGCGGAACGGTCCAAGCGGATATTTTGAAGGAAGACCAAGCCCAAAACACTTGCATTTTCTCGACAGAATTTGCCTTGCGATTGATGGGCGACGTCCAGGAATATTTCATTGCGAATAAAGTACAAAATTTCTATTCGGTTTCCATTTCAGGTTACCACATTGCCGAGGCTGGAGCCAATCCCATTTCACAATTGGCGTTCACGCTTTCCAACGGTTTCACTTACGTGGAATATTATTTGAGTCGAGGTATGAACATCAATGATTTTGGTCCCAATTTGTCGTTCTTTTTCTCGAATGGAATTGATCCCGAATATGCCGTAATAGGTCGCGTGGCCCGAAAAATTTGGGCGAAAGCCATGAAATACAAATATGGAGCCAATGAACGGGCGCAAATGTTGAAATACCACATCCAAACGTCAGGTCGTTCGCTGCATGCGCAGGAAATCGATTTTAATGATATTCGCACCACTTTGCAAGCCTTGTACGCCATTTATGACAACTGTAATTCCTTGCATACCAATGCGTATGACGAAGCGATTACCACGCCGACCGAGGAAAGCGTGCGTCGCGCGATGGCCATCCAGTTGATTATCAACAAAGAATTAGGGCTGACCAAAAACGAAAATCCAATTCAAGGTTCGTTCATCATCGAAGAATTGACCGATTTGGTGGAAGAAGCCGTTTTGCAGGAATTTGACCGAATCAACGAGCGTGGAGGTGTTCTGGGCGCGATGGAAACGATGTACCAAAGAAGCAAAATCCAAGAAGAAAGTTTGTATTATGAAACCTTGAAACATACCGGTGAATTTCCTATTATTGGCGTGAACACGTTCTTGAGTTCTAAAGGTTCACCAACGATCATTCCTGCCGAAGTGATTCGTGCCACCGAGGAAGAAAAGCAATACCAAATCAGGATGTTGACCCATTTGCACCAATCCAATCCTGATACAGTGAAAGAGCAATTGCATCTACTTCAAGAAGCCGCCATTCAAAACGAAAACTTGTTTGAACATTTGATGGAAGCCACCAAGTTTTGTTCTTTGGGACAAATCACGACTGCCTTGTTTGAAGTAGGAGGACAATATAGGAGAAATATGTAATTTTTGTTTTTATTGTAATTGTTTGTTTAACAGCTTCTTATGATTTTATAAATGTCGTAAATGGCATTTTGTGCATTTCGTCGATAAAATGACATAGTTGGTAGAAAAATTTATTTGAATTCAAAATTATTGATTACCTTTAATCTCCTCAAAAAAAAATTCAGACCTACGGCAAATTTTCCCCCTCTATCTGCGTCATAAAAAAAGCTGCTTGTATTATGGTGTTAACTAACACCTTATGCATCATGAAGACATTTACGTTATCCAGTTTTTTTGCTTTTTTAAACGCAAAAAACTTAGTCTGTAAGGACTGTGTAGAAAGTAGTTTTAAGCTTGATTTTTCGAAAGATAGTTTAAAAGAAGAAGGAATCTCGACTCAGTCGAGTAGTGTTAGGAGTATGGGCAGTTTGATTTTACTGTTTATACTTTTTTTGTTTTCCAATTTTTTATCAGCACAAACCATCACAGTTAATGGGGATCCAAGTGATTGGCCTCCAGTAGTTGATTTTGGAGGGGTTAATAGAACCCATATTTTTGATCTAGTCAACTCTTCAACTGACGGCGGTTATACCGGAGGTGGTACAAAAGATGGAAATGATTATCCTTTGTGGAAGTGGAAACAAGGACAGCAAAACGATAAAATGGATATGCAAAATGCAGGAGCCTATTTAGTCGGTTCAAAACTGTATTTTTTTGCCGACCGTTTTTCAAATTCAGGAGATGCAGCTATAGGTATTTGGATACTGCAAAATAAAGTGTCTCCTTCAGGTGCAGGTACTTCTGGATCTGGTGACCCCTTTACTGGTGTTCACAAAGATGGTGATGTTTTAATTGTTAGCCACTTTGTTAATGGAGGTTCGGTCGATGATAGAAAGGCTTATCGCTGGGAAAATGGAGCATTAAATACAACTCCCATTCCTTTAGATGTAAGTAGTCTTTATACGTTTGTTAATACTGCTGATGTTCCATCTCCATCAGGATGGGGCTATGTGCCAAAATCTGGAACGGCAGGTGTATACCCAATAAATTCATTTTTTGAAGGGTTTATCGATCTTTCAATTGCCAATATTACACTTGATCCTTGTACAACTACTTTTCTTTTTGAAACTAGAGAATCACAATCTCTTACTTCAATATTAGTAGATTTTGCAAATGGTAATTTAAACATTACTCCTGCAGCACCAGTTGCAACAACAGGGGAACGTTGTGGTTCTGGAGCTGTTAGTTTTACAGCAACAGGATGCGATGTTCCTGGTTATGTGCTAAATTGGTATGATGCGGCAACAGGAGGTAATCTTGTTCATACAGGAAGTTCATACGATATCAACATAACAGAAACTACCAGTTATTGGGTTAGTTGCAGTTCAGGAAGTTGTGAGGGACCAAGAACTGAAGTCGTTAGGACTGTTTATCCTTCACCAGATGT
>NZ_PNNA01000075.1 GCF_013823965.1 Flavobacterium sp. | reverse complement strand
AACTTGGACCGTCAAAGATGCTGCAAATAACATAACTACTTGCACCCAAAACGTGACCGTTACGGATGATGAAATTCCAACCATTACAGCTCCAAACAATGTCACAGCAGGTACTAATATTGCATGTACAGCTACAGGCGTCGTTTCTGGTGCTCCAATAACAACTGACAACTGCGCCGTTACAAAATTAATTTGGACAATGACCGGTGCTACAGTTGCTTCATCACCAAATACTGGAATAAATAATCTTGGCGCATATACTTTCAATTTGGGGACTACAACAATTGCTTATACTGTTTTTGATGCAGCTGGAAATTCGGCAGCCGCTTCTTTTACAATAATCGTTAAAGACACCACTAATCCGACCTTGGCGCAAGGCTCAAATCAGTCTGCCAATACCACCATTGGAACTTGCACTGCTTCAGTTGCGATAATAGATGCAAGTTTTACAGATAATTGTTCTGGTTCATCGATTGCTTATACATTGAGTGGCGCCACCGTAAAAGCTTTAACAACAGGCCAAGTGGGAATTCATACTTTCAACAAAGGAGTAACAACAATCACTTATACCGTAACTGATGGAGCAACACCAGCAAATACTTTTACGGGAACAAAGACCGTGACCGTGACCGATAATGTAAAACCAGTTGCCCCTACTCTGTCTACAATAAATGCCCAATGTGGCATAACAGTTCCTTTCCCTGTGGCAACAGACAATTGTGATGGCTCGGTAACCGCTACAACTAGTGATAGCAGGACTTTTAACGAACAAGGAAATGGCTCAATAATTTGGTCATTTAAGGACAGTAGCAATAACGAAACCATTGTAACTCAAAATGTAGTTATAGATGACACCATTGCTCCTGTGCCAAGCATAGCTAGTTTGCCTTTAATACCAGTTACAAATTGCAGTGTAGAGACGTTAACTCCGCCTACTGCAAATGATAATTGCAAAGGACTCATAACTGGCACAACAACGACTCCTTTCCCAATAACAACAATAGGTACAACTGTAATTACTTGGACATATAATGACGGAAATGGAAATACAACAACCCAAACCCAAAATATCACGTTAACAGCTCCTCCAATTTCGGGAGGAACTCTATTAGGTTATCTTTCTGATTTGATTCCTGCAGCTGTTCCCAGTGATAATATTGCCATCACTTCATGTCCTGATAAAATAAACCCCATCACAATAAATTTGTCTGGAGAAATAGGCACAATCGTTCGTTGGGAAAAATTTGAAGCAGGAAACGCGTCATGGAGTGTAGTTCCAAATACCACTAATTCGTATAATATTATTTTTGATTATGACAACACCAAATCCACTTTATTTAGAGTGCTGGTACAAGTAGGAAATTGTACAAAATATTCGAATATGCTAAATGTACATGCAATTCCTCCTGATGTTCCTCCTATTTTAGACCAAACAGATTTTAACATTTGTCTAAATGAAACTGTTTCACTGATAGCTCGCAGCGGATATTCTTCAACAGTGGCAATAGGGGATGGAGGTGATTTCAATGAAGGACAATTCCCTGACAAATGGGATCCTACACAATGGAAAATTGACGATGTAGTGGCAGGAACGGCTTGGACGGCAGCAGCAAATAACACAAAAGTCAACAACTGGACAGGAACCAATGATGATAAAAACGTAGGCACACTCTATGTAATAAAATATGACAATGGAGCACAAGGCAAGAAATTTGGAATGGCACACGGGAATTACAATAGTGCAGATTACATTTCCAGGTTTGGCGTAGGCCCAACAACTCTGGAAACACCAATATTTAGCCTTGTAGGACTACAAACTGCTTCAGTTAACTTTGACCAAGCTTTTAATCTACATGCTGGAGATTATGCCAAATTAGAGTTGTCATTAGATGGTGGAGCCACTTATACTATCACTTTACAAGAATTAATAGGAACAAACCCGCCACTTACATGGGACTGGCAAAATCATCCACCTTCAACTGCTAATTCTTATATGTTCGCAAACGACAATTCCTCTTTTGACATATCTGATTATATTGGAAATGATAATGTAAGGGTAAAATGGACCTTTTTTGGAACGACAGACGAAAGTGCTTGGGCTATAGACAATATTACCATTCCTGTTAGACCTTACAGTGATATTATCGAATGGACCGATGGACTTGGCGATCCAGGTGAATATATTATACAAGGCAAATTAGAAGTTGCTTATACTTTTATTCCATCTGCTCCGGGTGTTCACCAATATGGAGCAACAAATCTAATTAACGGTTGTAGAGCCTACGATCCAGATGGAACTGCTCTAGCCACTGTAAAAGTAAATTATGCTTATGCTGGACAAGCACAGGGATACACCAATGCAGAGTGTGGAGAAAGAACAGTAAATCTTAATGCGTATGACAACACTAAATCAGCTGATTTAAACAAGGCTAACGGTGCCTATCCATTAGCACTCAACGATTTTAGTGATGACCCAGGCACCGGAGCAACAGGAACATGGTCCGTGGTTACTGCTTCAAATGCATGTGGAACTTATAGCTTTTCGGACACCAAAAGTCCAACCTCAACTTTTTCAGGAGATGAAGGGGATTACACTTTGAGATGGAAACTAGATGTTTCAGGTTGCTTTAGTGATGTTCAAGTAACATTGAAAAGTTGTAAAGTAATCGATTTTGATGGTGTTAACGATTATATTGCTTTTAAAAACAACTATAAATTTAGAGATAGCAATGATAATCCAACTCCATTTAGTATTGAAGTTTGGGTAAAACCAGATCCACAACCAGCCAGTCCTCCTAGCACCATTCAAACCATTATATCCAAAAGAAATGCCAACAATCTTGTTGACGGTTATGATTTAAGACTTGTTGGAAACACATTGTCCTTTAATTGGAATAATGGAAGTAAAATGACTTCTCCATTCCTATTAACTACCAGTAGATGGTATCATATTGCCGTAACTTATACTGGTTCAATTTATAGATTGTATGTAGACGGAATTGAAGTTATAAACGCTGCTGGTTCTGCACCAATAAGTAATAATTTTGCATGTATTGCAGGTGCAATGGATCAAACAGGAAACACTCCTAATAAACCTGTAAATCACTTTTCAGGATGGATGGATGAATTACGAATTTGGAATGTAGGTTTAAGTCCTGATCATGTTCGACAAATGATGAACCAACAAATTACTAATAATGGAACTGCCGTTCGAGGAGAAATAATACCTATTGACATCAAAGGTCCTGATGCCAATTCAGATGGAATTGATGACCAACCAATATCGTGGTCAAATCTTAACGGTTATTATCGTATGGACTTCATTAATTGCGGATATCTTAAACCTTTTGGAGGAAAAGGCGTTGATGGCCAATTAAGAAATATTACGAGTTCCCAGGAAGAAACCGCTCCTTTGCCTTATGTCTCAATAAGAGACGGAAATTGGATGGATAGAGGCACTGGAACAACCCCATGGAAATACAGCGATTCTGTTTGGGATTACCCTAACAGCACTGGTTATAATGGCACTCCTATAGATTGGAACATTGTACAAACAGCACACAATATTAGTTCCGGAAATAAAGACATTACCGTTTTAGGTTTAATTTCAACAGCCGGGAAATTAACAATTGCAGACCCTACAATCACCGTTCCTATCGAAAAAAATGACGGACAATCTTTATGGATAACCCATTATTTAAAATTAAATGGCAATATAGATTTAGTGGGGGAATCCCAATTATTGGAAAAAAGATATGGAGCATATAATGCATCCGACCAATTTATAACCACACAGTTCAGCGAAAGTGTTTTGGACGCAACAAGTACAGGATTTATCAAACGCGATCAACAAGGCAAAAAAAACAGTTTCAATTACAATTATTGGTCCTCACCTGTAAGCACCATCCAAGGAAGTGTAAACAATATGCCTTATACAATTAAAAATATCATAAAAGATGGAACAAATTCAGCAGCTCCCAAAACTATAAATTTTGGAACTGCCTTTGATTTTGCCGATACACCAATATCTGATCCCATAAAAATCACTGACCGATGGATATGGTCTTACAACTCCACAATAATTGGTGGTGATGAATGGGCAAATTATTATCAATGGTATCATGTTACCAGCAATGGAACATTAAAAGTTGGTGAAGCCTATACCATGAAAGGAACCGGTGGAACAGCTCCTTTAACAGATGCACAAAATTATTCTTTTATAGGAAAACCAAATTCAGGAACAATAACCCTTAACTTGACTAAAGACAACAGTTATTTAATAGGAAACCCATATCCATCAGCACTTGATGCAGATGAATTTATAAAAGACAACCTTAAAGATTGTTCAGGATGTAGAGCAAGCGTAAATTCATTCAGTGGAGCACTTTATTTTTGGGATCACTTTGGCGTAACTGACAATCACTATTTAGCCGAATACGAAGGGGGATATGCAACATATACGCTAATGGGTGGAGTTGCGGCAATCAACAACAGCCCTTTAAATTCAAATGATGGAGCCAATGGATCTAAAATACCAAAACGCTATATTCCCGTAGGACAAGGTTTTTTTATTGACGGTTATATAGATACTGAAGTATCAGGTCCACAAATACCAATTGCTGTTCAAGGAGGACCAATCCTCTTCAAAAACAACCAACGCGCATTTGTTAGAGAGCGCGAATCAAGTTCCATCTTCATGAAAAAAAGACCAACCGCCAAAACAAATACAATCCTAAAACCAAAAATAAGATTGGGTTATGATTCATCAATTGGAGCACATCGTCAATTACTGGTGGGGACTGACCCAAACACAACCACGCTTTATGACATTGGCTATGATGCCCCAATGTATGACACTAATGAAAACGACATGTATTGGGAAATCAATGACAGTCAATTCGTGATTCAAGGTGTTCCTGATTTTAATGCTGACCGAATTATTCCTTTAGGCATTGTTGTGGCAAATGAAGGTGAAATCACGATAAAAATTGATGAACTAGAAAACATTTCCTCGAGCACCAAAATTTATTTACACGATAATCTAACCGATACCTATCACGACCTTCAAAACAGTGATTTTAAAATAACGCTCGCGGTAGGCACTTATAACAAACGCTTCTCCTTGAAATTTGAAAATAAAACACAAACTCTCGATGTAGTTGAAAAAGATTTAAATGATGGAATAATAATACTATTTTCCAATAATTATAAAACATTAATCATCAAAAACAATATCGCGGATTCAACCGTAAATACAGTTTCACTTTTCAATATGTTGGGGCAAGCCATTTCAAATTGGGATGTTGAAGACAAAGAACAAACTAATATCCAAATTCCAATTAAAAACATAAGTTCTGGAATCTATATTGTAAAAGTCAAAACCTCCAAGGGAGAAAGCAGTAAAAAAATAATCGTAAACTAAACACAAATAAATACTTTTATTAAGGAAATCTTAATTTAATTCTGTTACACATCCAAACATTTATTTGTAAATTTGATAGCGAATTTAAGATTATTCACAAATTAAAATCAACAATAAAAACCTTTTAAACAAAAAAATAATGAAAAAAATATTCACCGCATTAGCAATTGTTTTATTCACGATTAGTGCTAGTGCACAACAAACAAAACCGGTTGCCAAAGCAGAAAATTGCTGCGCTAAACATGCCACTTGTGCAAAAATGACTCCCGAAGAGATTGCTAAATGTCAAGCGACTTGCAAAGCGGAAGGAAAAAAATGTACAGCACAAGAAATGGCTAAGTGCAAAAAAGAAGCAAAAAGTTGCTGCGCCAAGAAATAAATCCTTTTTTAGAAACAAAAAATGCCTCGAAATTCGAGGTATTTTTGTTTATGTTAAAAACTATAATTAAGCCAAAGCCGATTTCAATCCTTCAAAATCAAGCAAAACTTGTTCACCGGAAACTAAATTCTTCAAAGCAAATTTTCCTTCATTCATTTCGGATTCTCCAACGATTACTGCAAACGGAATACCACGTTTATCAGCGTGCTGAAATTGTTTTCCAACCTTTACATTATCAGGATACAATTCCACTTTTAATCCAAAACTTCTCAATTTCGTGATGGCTTGCATCGAATAAAAAGCCTCTTTCTCGCCGTAATTGATAAACAATGCTTTTGACGTTGAAGTCACGGTTTCCGGAAATAAATTCAATTCTTCGATAACCAAATAAATTCGGTCCAACCCAAAAGAAATCCCCACGCCACTCATATCCTTCAAACCAAAAATTCCGGTCAAATCATCATATCTTCCGCCACCACCGATGGAACCCATTGAAACCGTTTTTGGTGCAGCCACTTCAAAAATGGCTCCTGTATAATAATTCAATCCGCGAGCAAGTGTCACGTCCAAATCTAAAATCGCTTTGTTCAACCCCAAATTAGTCACGTTGTCACATATAAATCGTAACTCTTCAACCCCTTTCAATCCTTCTTGAGATTCAGTCAATAAAGCTGATAGTTTTTCTATTTTCTCCGAAATGGTTCCAGTGAAATTAAATAAAGGCTGTACTTTTTCTATCGCTGATTCTACAATTCCTTTTTCGATCATTTCTTTTTTCACGCCGTCCTCGCCTATCTTGTCGAGTTTGTCCAAAGCGACCGTAAAATCAATCAATTTATCTTTGGCTCCAATGACTTCGGCAATTCCCGAAAGGATTTTTCGGTTATTGATTTTAATCGTCACGCCTTCCAATCCCAATTGTGTAAAAACTAAATCGTACAATTGCACCAATTCAACTTCTTGCCACAAGGATTTTGATCCCACAACATCGGCATCACATTGAAAAAACTCTCTAAAACGCCCTTTCTGTGGACGATCGGCACGCCAAACGGGCTGTATTTGGTATCTTTTGAATGGAAATTCAATTTCGCTTTGGTGTTGCACCACGTATCTGGCAAAAGGAACGGTCAAATCATAACGCAAAGCTTTCTCGGAAATACTTGAAGTCAATTTATTGCTTTCTTTATTTTGCAACAATGCAGCATCGGCTTTAGCCAAATAATCGCCTGAATTCAAAATTTTGAAGATTAATCTATCACCTTCTTCCCCGTATTTTCCCATCAAGGTTTCGGAATTTTCGAACGAAGGTGTTTCTATGGGTTGGAAACCAAATTTTTCGAAATTACTTTTTATGGTTGCTATTATATATTGACGTTTTGCCACCTCAGCGGGTGAAAAATCTCTGGTTCCTTTTGGAATGCTCGGTTTTGATGCCATTTTTTAAAGTTAGAAGTTAGAAATCAGAAGTTAAAAGTCAAAAATTCCAAGTATTTCTACTTCGTATTTCTAATATCTTACTTCGTATTTCGTTTTGCAAATATCTTGTTTTTAAAATAAATATCACCTCTTCTAAAACAAACTTGTAACAAAAATTGTAATTTCGTGTCAAATAGGCACTATGTTTAAATTATTCCGAGAAAACGTCCGAATTGCAACAGGTTCAATCAGAACCCAATTGTTGCGTACCATTCTTACCGTGTTGATTATTGCTATTGGAATTACCGCTTTGGTAGGAATCCTGACAGTTGTTTCAGCTTTAGAAAACACACTATCCTCTGATTTTGCTTCGATGGGAGCCAATACTTTTAACATCAATCAATACGAAAATACCTCTCGAAGGCGCGGTGGTGGCGAAAGAGAAATAATAAATCCCATTATTTCCTATCCCGAAGCGACGGCTTTTAAAAACAAATACAGCTATCCTTTTACCGAAACTTCTATTTCTTTTACTGCAACTTCAACTGCCGAAATTAAATACGAATCCACTAAAACAGATCCAGAAAACACTATCGTGGGAGTTGACGAATATTTTTTGATAAACTCAGGTTTAGAAACCAGTTTAGGCAGAAATTTTACTGGATTTGACATCCAAAATAATACTTACAATTGCATCGTAGGCTCGGATTTTCAAAAAGGATTATTGAAAGATGTAAACCCTATAGACAAAATAATTTCGATTCGTGGAGCCAAATTTAAAGTTATTGGAGTCCTAAAAGAGAAAGGTTCCACCTTTGGCAACAGCCAAGATTTAAGGGTTTTGATTCCAATTCAAGTCGCGCGTTCCTTGTTTACAGCACCCAACATCAATTACACGATGAGCATAATGGTAGCCCAGAAAGAAATGCTGGACCAAGCCATTGACAATGCCAATAGCACGATGCGAAGAGTTCGTAAATTGAGTCCCGTGAAGGAGAATAATTTTGCCGTCGTGCGAAGCGATGATTTGATAAATAGAATCCTTAGTATGACACAATACCTAAGTATGGCTTCATGGCTAATTAGTATCATCACCATTCTTGGTTCGTCAATCGCTTTGATGAATATCATGATTGTTTCGGTTACCGAACGTACTCGAGAAATTGGAGTTCGAAAAGCGTTAGGAGCCAAAAAAAGCACCATTGCATTCCAGTTTTTTATAGAAACGTTACTTATTGGTCAAATGGGTGGTTTAGTGGGAATTATTTTAGGAATTCTGGTGGGTTTTGCTTTTGCATCAGCGATGGATTTTGCTTTTGTAATACCTTGGGGAGCCATTATAGCTGCTTTTGCAACCAGTTTTGCCGTGGCAATAGTTTCTGGTTTATATCCAGCCATTAAAGCCTCAAAACTTGATCCAATTGAAGCGTTGCGATACGAATAAAGGAATTGACAAATCAGTTTTCAAAAAATCTGAAATCAAAATTCTGCTTTCATCATTCTATTATTCCCATAAATATCTTTGCGCAATTCAATGTTTTTGAAACTCATTTTTTCAAGTAACTCCATCATTTCTTTTCCCAGATATTGATTGATTTCGAAAAATAATTGTCCGTTTGGAGACCCGTTTTTTTGTGCCAATTCCGCTATTTTTCTATAAAAAATCAGGGCATCATTATCTTCAACAAAAAGTGCCAAATGAGGTTCATTGTCCAAAACATTTTTCTTGATTTCCTGTTTTTCCAATTTTCGAACATAAGGCGGATTGGAAACGATGATGTCAAATTGCTGTTCTAAATCATCTGTTTCAAGAATATTTTTTTCGAGGAAAGTAACGTTTACTTCATTGATTTCTGCATTTCTTCGGGCTGTAACCAAAGCTTTTTCAGAAACATCGATGGCAAAAACTTGGGCATTCGGAATATTTTTTGCCAATGAAATAGCAATGCAACCGCTTCCCGTTCCAATATCGAGAATTCGAAGTGGATTTGTGGATTTGTGGATTTGTGGATTTGAAATAATCCATTCGACCAATTCCTCCGTTTCAGGTCTTGGAATCAACACATTTTCATTGACTTCAAATTCTAAACCATAAAAACTAGTTTTTCCTAATAAATATTGAATCGGAATTTCTTCTTTTAAAGAATCCAAAATCGAATTCCAAAGTTGGATTTCTTCATTGGAAAAAGTCAAGTCGAGATTTAAGGCCAAATCAATTCTTTTTAATTTTTGCTTTTCTTCCAAAATCAAATAAAAAAAACTTTCCGCTTCGCCAACATCGTAAATTGGCGAAAGTTCTTGTATGAATTGGGTCCTGTAATCCTTAATTTTCGTACTCATGAGTTAACGTAATTCCTTCAACATCCAAACCGGGCAAGAAACGTGACCCGTGCTTCCCATTGGCGAACAAATATATTCAAAACCCACTTTTTTGTAGAGTTTTTGGGCATCAAGCATAAAAGGCATCGTTTCGAGATAGCATTTTTCATACCCAAAATCTTTGGCGCTTTGCAAACATTTCTCCATCATTTGACTTCCAATTCCCAAACCTCGAGCTTCCGGCAAGAAATACATTTTTTGCAATTCGCAAATGGTTTCAGCTTCGTTTTCAAGTGGCGCCACTCCGGCGGAACCGATGACTTTACCTTTATGTTCCACCACAAAATACGCTGATTTTGGTTTACTGTATTCCTCAAACATCAAATCCAAATATGGATCGGCATAAGCAGTTCCTACTTTTGGAATGTTCAATTCGTCAAAAACTGCCCGAATTAATTGTGCTACCTCTGGATTGTCTTTCTTTTCTATTTTTCTGATGATCCAATTTTCCATTATTCAAATGTCATTTTAGGATACAAAAATAGAAATTGTTTGTTGTTTATCTTCCAAAGATTCGAAACTAAATCCTAAACCCAAAAATCATTACTTTTGTATTTGTGAAAATATATGAAAAATACATCCGTCGCTGCATTGAATTGGCCAAAAATGGTTTGGGAACAACTTATCCTAATCCATTGGTGGGGAGCGTTATTGTACACGAAGGCAAAATTATTGGCGAAGGCTGGCATAAAAAATCGGGAGAACCTCACGCCGAAGTCAATGCCGTGAATTCCGTCAAAGACAAGTCTTTGTTAAAAAAATCAACTATTTACGTGAGTTTGGAACCTTGCAGTCATTTTGGAAAAACGCCGCCTTGTTGTGATTTGATTATCAAAAATGGAATTCCAAATGTAGTCATCGGAACCGTTGATCCAAACATAAAAGTAGCTGGAAACGGCATCAAAAAATTAATCGAAGCAGGCATAAATGTAACTTTCGGGATTCTCGAAAAGGAATGTAACGAGTTGAACAAACGCTTTTTTACTTTCCATGAAAAGAAAAGACCTTACATTATTTTGAAATGGGCAGAAAGCCAAGACGGTTTTATTGCACCTTTGACCAAATCAGAGCAAAAACCAGTTTGGATAACTAATGAATTTTCGCGACAATTAGTGCATAAATGGCGAAGCGAAGAACAAGCTATTCTTGTGGGAACCCAAACCGTTATTGACGACAATCCAAAATTGGACGTGAGAGATTGGACGGGAAACAATCCCATCAGAATTGTTTTAGACCAAAATAATCGCATTCCAAAAGACAGTCATGTCTTTAACAATCAAACAAAAACTATTGTTTTTTCGAAATCGGCAGCTTCTAATCCTAAAGAAAGTAGTAACTTTGAGGGAATTGATTTTGGGGAAAATATAGCGCAACAAATAGTGCAAATACTTTATAAACACCAAATTCAATCGGTTATTATTGAAGGTGGTCAGCAGACCTTACAGACTTTCATTAACGAAAATCTTTGGGATGAAGCACGAATATTCATTGGAAATAACTGCTTCGAAAACGGAATAAAAGCGCCAATTACAGCTTTTAAAAACATTGAAAAACAGACTATTGAAAACGATGCACTTATAATTTATAGAAATAATGATTACTACAATTATTTTTGATTTTGGAGATATTTTTATCAATTTAGACAAACAAGCAACCATTGAAGGGCTAAAAAAACTGGGACTAAAACAATGGAACGAAGATTTGAACCAATTGAATTTGCAGTTTGAAAAAGGAGAAATCCAGCAAGAAGATTTCCTTCTCGGCATTCAAAAACACGTTCCGAATGCTTCTTTTGTAGAAATTCTTGAAGCTTGGAACGCCATTCTTTTAGATTTTCCTTTGTATAGATTGGAATTTCTGCAAAAGCTTTCCAAAAAATACCGCTTATTTTTATTGAGCAACACAGATGCTATTCACATCGAAACTTTCGAGCAAGAAACCGGAATTTCATTTTACAGTGATTTTTACCAATGTTTCGAAAAAGTCTATTTCTCCTTTGAAATAGGAATGAGAAAACCAGATGCCGAAATTTTTAATTATCTCATACAAAAACACGAGTTGTCCGTGAAAAACACTTTATTCGTTGATGACAAAAAAGAAAATACCGATGCCGCACTTTCTTTGGGATTTCATGTTTGGAATTTGCAAGTAGACCAGGAAGACGTGATTAACCTATTTGAAAAAGAAATACTTTAAATCATCCCGTTTTTGGAATCTAAAGACACTTACAAAACCATCGCCTTTCCATCGGAAGAGATTTTATTGAAAGAAAAAAGCAGCAAGTTTTTCGGCTATGCCTTTCCCATTCAATCAGAAGCCGAAGTCAAACCCATAATTGATGGTTTGCGAAAACAACATCCACATGCGGTTCATTATTGTTATGCCTATCAAATTGGAACGGAAACCTTGGTTCACAGGGCAAATGATGATGGCGAACCAAGCAATACTGCAGGAATGCCCATTTACGGACAAATTCAGTCTTTTGGCGTTACCAATGTTTTAATCGTGATAGTTCGGATTTTTGGCGGAGTAAAATTGGGCGTGGGAGGATTGATTACGGCTTATAAAACCGCAGCCCAAATGACATTGGAATCTTCAGAAATAATTGAAAAAACCATTGACATTCATTATTTGGTTTCGTTTGATTACAAGAACATCAATAAAGTGATGCGCGTGATTAAGGAAAAAAACATAGAAATTGTAAGTCAAAAAATGGAAATGAGTTGCGAAATCGAAATTATTACCCGAAAAAAAAATGCCGAAATGATATTCGACATTTTTAATTCCATGTTTGAAATAACCATAAAACCGACTCTGAAATAATCTCAAATAAAGCGACGTTTTTTCATATTTTCGCAAAGAATAGTTGACGTTATTCCTTTCTTTCTAAAATGGCTGAAATATATTGTGGCGGAGCAACAGGTCTTCCTGTTTTCATGTCCACAAAAACCAAAATTGAGTTGCCAGTTGTTAATAACTCTTCGCTTTCATTATAGAGTTCATAGTCAAATTCTATCTTGACGGACGTCTTGTTTTTTAAAATTGTTTTTAAAGTCAACAACTCGTCATAATGGGCTGGTTTTTTATAATTCATTGTCAAGGAAACCACGGGAAGCATAATTCCGTTTTCCTCCATCCATTTATAAGAGATTCCTTTGTTTCTAAGCCATTCGACCCTTCCTATTTCAAAATATTGAGCATAATTACCGTGATAAACAACCCTCATTTGATCTGTTTCCGAGTAACGAACACGGATTTGAATTTGATGATATTCCATTAATTATTTATTAAAAAATTAAAATTTTAAAAGTCTCATACAATAATATTTTATAAAAATTACATCTAAATAATTTTTTTTTAGAGATATTTATTCACATATTTGTTACCCCGAAAAACGATACCAAATCAACAGTATTTTTTAGTAGAAAACAATTACCAAACGAAATAATTTAACCAAATTTATGAACAAGACTGCACAATCAGTATGGGAAAACTGCCTATGTTTTATTAAAGACAATATCGCAGACCAAGCATATAAAACTTGGTTTGAACCTATTAAATCAGTTGAACTTACCGATAATGCATTATACATTCAAGTGCCTAGTAAATTTTTTTACGAATGGCTTGAAGAGCACTATGTTAAATTATTAAAAGTAGCATTAACCAAAGAACTCGGGAAAAATGCAAAGTTACTCTATAAAATTAAAATGGAAAACACTTATGGCAACAAACAACCGTTTACGGAACAATTGCCAAGTGCGAATCGTGTGCCCATGAAACCACAAGATGTCGATGCTCCATACAAGAACCTTAATCCAGAATTAAGAAATCCATTTGTGATTCCTGGTATTCGAAATTTAAAAATCGAATCACAGCTGAATCCAAATTACAGTTTCGACAATTTTCTTGAAGGAGATTCCAATAGATTAGCCCGTTCTGCAGGTATGGCCGTAGCCAATAAACCTGGTGGAACTTCATTTAATCCTTTGTTGATTTTTGGCGGTGTTGGTCTTGGAAAAACCCATTTGGCGCACGCTATTGGAGTGGAAATCAAAGATAAATATCCCGAAAAAACGGTTTTATACATCTCTGCCGAAATTTTTACCCAACAATATATTGATTCCGTAAAGAAAAACAACCGAAATGATTTTATACATTTCTATCAATTGATAGATGTGTTAATTATTGACGATGTTCAATTTCTTTCTGGAAAATCAGGAACTCAAGACGTGTTTTTCCACATCTTCAATTATTTACATCAAAACGGCAAACAGGTAATCTTGACTTCGGACAAGGCACCAGTTGACATGCAAGACATCGAACAACGATTGTTGTCTCGTTTCAAATGGGGATTATCTGCAGAATTGCACCAACCCGATTATGAAACCAGAATCTCCATCCTAAAAAATATTTTGTACCGTGATGGAGTCGAAATTCCTGAAGAAATCATAGAATATGTTGCCCGGAATATCAAATCGAATGTCAGAGAACTCGAAGGCGCCATTATTTCCTTGATAGCGCAATCATCTTTCAACAAAAAAGAGGTGACAATTGAATTGGCCAAAAATGTTGTCGAGAAATTCGTCAAAAATGTAAAAAGAGAAATTTCTATCGATTACATCCAAAAAATTGTATCCGATTATTTCCAATTGGATTTAGAAACGCTGCAATCCAAAACTAGAAAAAGACATATTGTTCAAGCGCGTCAATTAGCCATGTTTTTTGCCAAAAAATTCACCAAAGCATCCTTGGCAAACATCGGTTCCCAAATAGGCGATCGCGATCATGCCACAGTGCTACATGCTTGTAAAACAGTTGATAATCTAGTTGCCACAGACAAACAATTCAAAAAATTCGTCGAAGATATCAATAAAAAATTAACGTTATAAACGCTTTATGTCCGTAAAGATTTTAATGGTTTGTTTAGGCAATATTTGTCGGTCACCATTAGCCGAAGGAATATTGGCATCAAAACTTCCAAAGGATAAATTCACGGTAGATTCTGCAGGAACTGGTTCTTGGCACGTTGGCCATTTTCCAGACAAACGTTCCATTGCTGTTGCAAAAAAAAACAAACTAGATATTTCGCGGCAAAAAGGAAGACAATTCACGACTAGTGATTTTGACTTTTTTGACTACATCTATGTCATGGACAATTCCAATTATAATGATGTTATGGAACTTTCCAAAAATCAAGAACAAAAGAACAAAGTACAACTCATTCTCAATGAATTATTTCCCAATGAAAATGTAGATGTTCCCGATCCTTATTATGGCGTGGCAAACGGATTTGATGCTGTTTATAAAATGCTTGACGAAGCTTGTACCATAATTGCCGAAAAACTAATTGCAAAACACACTTAACGTCTTTATTCTAATCGTACAAATTGCATCAAATTCCAAGACATTCAATTTTACAAAACTAAGAATACTAAAGTAAAACAAATGAAACCAAACACCCATCTAGGAAAACTATATTTAATTCCAACGACTTTAGGAGATGGTGACCCAATGGATGTGTTACCCCAAACCATAAAAAGAGCCGTTGAACTCCTTGATGATTACATTGTAGAAAACGAAAAAACGGCTCGAAAATTTATAAAAAGTATTCAGCCAGAAAAAGTTCAAGCCACACTCCGGTTAAGTGCATTAAATAAATACACCGACGTTTCTGAACACGCCAAAATGTTGCAACCTTGCTTAGAAGGGAAAAACGTTGGATTAATGAGCGAAGCAGGTTGCCCTGGAGTAGCAGATCCTGGCGCTGTCATCGTAAAATTGGCACACGAAAAAGGGATTCAAGTGGTTCCATTGGTTGGCCCATCTTCTATTTTATTGGCGATTATGGCATCTGGAATGAACGGCCAAAGTTTTGCTTTTAATGGTTACATTCCTATTGATAAGTCAGAAAAAAGAAGTACCATAAAAAATTTGGAAAAACTGTCCCAAGACAAAAATCAATCCCAAATATTTATTGAAACTCCATTCAGAAACAACAAAATGCTAGAGGATATTGTACAAGCATTAAACCCTTCAACCTATCTGTGTGTTGCCGCAGACATCACATTGCCAACGGAGTTTATCAAGACAATGAGAGCATCAGATTGGAAAAAAATCAAGATCGACTTACACAACCGTCCTGCCATTTTTATCATCCACAAAATGTAAACCAATACATTATTAAATTAAAATAATTTTTAATTTAATCGAATAACCAACAATTAGTTTTTTAAAGTCATTTACCACAATTTCTGGCTTGACTAACTTTGCTACAAAAAAAGCACTCGCGTTTTTCTTTAACTCCAATAGGAAAAACTTCAGCACAATAAAACTGGTTTTTGGTTAAATTAAGAAACTTCCCCCCTTTACAATTTCAGATTCTAATTCGTGTTAAAAACAAGCAATAACGAAAAAAACATTAACATTTTTTATGGAATAAATTAACTGTAAACTGTAAAATAAATACCTAACTTTATGTCAATAAAATCAATTTCTTTATTTAAGATATTGGCTTACAAGTAATTAAATACAAAAAAAAAGACAGCCCCAAAAAATGAAACATTGAATTATTCAAAACATTATTAATTTAAAAATAAAATATCATGAAAACATTTATTGTCGTTTTATTGTTTTTGGGCTTTGTCGGTTCCTCCTATTCTCAAAAGAAAAATGAAAAAGAGGAAGGAAAAATGGATATAATAAATTTACCCGAAATTGTAATTAAAAGAGCTGGAGCAGATTTTTCTGTTTATGTACCTGACGAAAATCCAGACCAAAATGTAAAGAGACTTGAAGAAAAATTTATAGCGTATGACCTTGGAAAAAATTATCAAGGCAACGAAGAATTTTTATTGACCATGGAAACAAAAAAAGGAACCTTGGCCGCAACCTATAATGAAAAAGGGAAATTAATTCGTGTGGTGGAAAATTACAAAAACGTAATCCTACCGAGTCAAGTGATTTATTCCATTTATAAAAATTTTCCTGAATGGACCATCGTAAATGATAAATTCCTTTATACTCAAACAGATGGTGATATCGTAAAAAAACAGTATAATGTCAAAATTAAAAAAAATGACGATATCCGTAAATTAGTGGTTCGACCTGACGGTGAAATTGTCAAAGGACTTTAATAAAGAGCATTCAGAATTAAAAAGGCTGTCTAAAATTAATTTAGACAGCCTTTATATTTTAAGAAAAAGACGCTTTTAATTCACATTTGCATTACTGTCTGCCACAATTCCAGAAGTTTCATAACCTCCAAAGTCTCTCATATAACTTCGTATCGAAGTTCCATAAGCATCCCTGTAATAGCGACTTCCCTTGTTCCTGAAAAACTTTTTTACAGAACCTACGCCACCCAGATGAGCAGCAGCCAATATTCCAGACTCGGTTATATGAATACCACTGATAATTTGGCCTTCATATTTTTCTATAATATCTTTTAATTCGGATTTGTTTTTGGCTAAAAGAGCCACAAAAGCCCTTTCTTGCATTCCGGGACTATTCAAAAAACGGCCACTATCGTGAATTCCAACAGTTTTTAGCGTTTCTTTGCCAAACTGGTATTTCCCCATATAACCCAAGGAATTGATTTTTTTGTATTTCCCCTGAGATTCTTTGAATGCAATGGCTTCTTTGTAACCAATGAAAAATTTTCCTGTATAAGGAACACTTAAATGAGTATAATCAGTTTGTTTTTGGGATGGATACAAGTAATGTGTCGCATCAGAATCATTCACAAGAAACCAGAGGTTGGCATCTACATCAAAAGGTTTAAAACCCGAGCTTAAAAAGACTATAATAATAGTCAAACTCGTATAAAAAGACCATTTCTTTATCATAAATTGTTTTTCTTCAAACGCTGTCACCCTTTGAAATTTCTACAATGCAAATATACAATAAAAAATAATAACGCTGATTATCAAGTAGTTAAAAATATCTAAAAATACAAGGCATAAAACTTGAATCCGCGCTGAGGCGAGTATTCAAGGGTTGGGGCAGGGATTTTGACCGCATTTAAAACCGAAAAAATCGTCTTCAAAAAGTGTGATTTTGTGTTGATTTTTGTCAAATTTAAATCCAAACTTAGGTAAAATTGTCTGTATTTTTCTTTTTTTATAGGAAAAATAAGCGCATTTTGTTCGCCATTTTCGCCAATCATTCCTTCGGCTCCATAACCCAAAGCTACATTCAACCATTTCGGAATTTTTGATTTTTTGGCAAAAGAATGCAAATTGACCGAAAACCAATACGTTTGTCCGTTGTAATCTTTTAGCATTTGTTCCTGAATGGAACTTCCCAACAAATCGGGTCTGTAGTTTGGATATTGAGTCGTGTGAAAAGAGAATTTTGGAATAATCCGTTGCTCCTTCCAAATCAATTCCTGAGAGACAAACAAAGCCGTTCCTGAAGCATTGGCGGCAACATCTCCCATCGACGCTCCCCATTCTTCAGAAAATCCGTCAAGAACCTCAACAGCTGTCAAGAATACAAATCCCAAACTGGATCCATAAATTAATTGCTTATTTTGATTGGCACCACCCCAATTCAGTGCTTCTGCACCCAATCGTCCAATATGGTAGGAAGAATAAAGATGTCCCACTTTATCCATTTGCATCCACTGGGAATTATCGTTTATCAAATGGAAATTGGATCTGGGATAATCGGCGTACCAAAGCTGGTTCAGGCCAATAAATGCTCCAGAAGCCAAAACTGCCTCGGTAATAAATACTGAATTCTGCCTTTTCTTGTTTAAAGAATCGGATGGTTTGAAGAAATTATCGAATGAATTTTGCGCCAAAATACTTTGGAACACGAAGAAAAACAAAAAAACACATTGTCTTTTAAAGCTCAAAATTATCTTGTTACGCCTTGACTGTTAATCCAATCGGAATATTTTTTGGCATTTTTATTATGCTCTTCCAATGAAGAGGCAAATTCATGATAACCAAAACGATCCACACTGGCACAAAAATAAATAAAGGTGTGCTTTTCAGGATTCAAAACCGCGTCCAAAGCCGTTATGTCGGGCATCGCAATTGGTCCGGGAGGAAGACCAATCACTTTGTAAGTATTGTAAGGCGAGTTCAAAAACAAATCGTTGTAAAAAACCCTTTTGATTACTTGATCAAAATCATTGTCTTTCTTTTTAATGGCATAAATCACGGTAGGATCAGCTTGAAGAGGCATTCCTTGTTTCATTCTATTCAAATAAACGCCGGCAATTCTTGGTCTTTCGTCTTTTTTAACGGATTCTTTGTGTACGATCGAAGCCAAAATGGTAGCTTCAATTGGAGTCAATCCTTGCTTTGCGGCTTTTTCTGTTCGTTCCTTGTTCCAGAAATTGCGGTATTCCTTGATCATTTTATCACGGAATTTTTCGGCTGAAATATTCCAATATACCTCGTAAGTGTTGGGAATAAACATCACAAAAACATTCTCGTCGGTAAAACCATTTTCTTTCAAGAAAATAGAATCCTTAAAGGTATTCAACAACAACAAGCTATCTGGCTCGATTTGCGAACTCACACGACCGGCAAAATTCTCCAATCGCTCTTGATTGTTGAAAGCCAGTTTCACGGGAACATTGCTGCGTAAAGCTTTGACCAAATCATAACTATTCATCCCTTTGGTGAATAAAAATCGTCCCGGCTTTACGTTTTCAGGATAACTTCTTTTGTTTGCCACCATTTCAAAACGGTTCATGTTCTCCACAAAAGGTTCAATTATTTTCTTGACCTCATCATAAGTTGAACCTGTTGGTACATAAATGTAGAGTTCGCTTTCTGAAAATTTGGTGTTTTTAGAAAAAATTTGATTGGCCACAATCCCTCCATAAATCAGTAATCCCGATATTAGAACGACAGATGCTATTGTTATGATTTTTTTTAAATTCAAAACTAAAATTTTAAAGTTGATGATTTATTAGTTGAAAAACGGCCTCGTCTTTATAAACTCCGTTGACTAGAGTCCAATCTTTTTTTGTGCCAATTTTTTGAAATCCAAATTTAGTAAAAAGAGCTATACTAGCTGCATTTTCTGTGGCAATATTTGCATATAATTGATGCAGATTCAAATGATAAAAAGAATATCGAATCAAGAGTTCCAAAGCTTCGGAACCAATATTCAGTTTTCTGTTTTCTGCCCCTTGAATCACGATACCCACTCCCGCCCTGTTATTCTTGGGATCAAAATCAAACAAATCGATTAATCCAAGTGCCGGAAAATCTTCATCCTGACAAATAGCCAATCGCAATTGTTTGGCTTCGTAAATATCCTGATGGGCATTTTCAAGATATTGTCTCACCAAAAACCGGCTGTAAGGGGTTTGCGTATTGCTGACTTCCCAAATGCTTTGGTCGTTTTCCATCGCATACACAAACTCCAAATCATTGGGTTCAAGTGCTCGGAGGTATATGTTTTCGCCTTTTAGTGTAATCATTCAGATTTAGGAATTTGTTTAAATTTCAATTTGTCCTTTAAAAACAAATTTAGCGGGACCAATAAGGAAAACATTGGTAAAAACTTCTCCCATTTTCTCAAAAGAAACGGCAAGTTTTCCACCTTCAACATTCAAATTAACGGAAGAAGCATTGGTTTGTCCGGTGGCATTCATCGCAATGGCAACCGCTGTGGCTCCCGTTCCGCAAGCCAAAGTTTCATCTTCCACTCCTCTTTCATAAGTGCGAAGCGAGAAAGTATCCTCATTTATTTTTTTAACGAAATTGATGTTGCTTCCTGCTGCTCCATACAATGGGCCGTAACGCAGGGCTGCTCCGTTTTCTTTTACATTATAATGTTCCAAATCCTCCACCATTTGCACGTGATGCGGCGAACCGGTATTCATAAAAGTATACTCTTTTTCTTTTTTTATATTGGCAACATCAATCATTTGCAAAGAAACAATGCCGTCACTGGCAACACTGGCATGATGCAAACCATCCGTAGCGATAAAAGTACAACTGTCTTTAATCACGTTCAAATCTTTGGCAAAAGCTGCCAAACAACGACCTCCATTGCCACACATGGAACTTTGGTTCCCGTCGGAATTGTAATAAACCATTTTAAAATCAGTTTCGGTGTCGTTTTCCAAAAGTATAAGTCCGTCGGCACCAATCCCGAAACGTCTGTCACACAAACGGGCTACGAGTTGTACATTTTCCTTTGGGAAAAAACCGGAACGGTTGTCAATCATTACAAAATCGTTTCCTGTTCCTTGGTATTTATAGAATTCTAATTGCATTGTAACATCATATTAAGTACCGCAAAAGTACAAATATTAATGATACGTTAAAGATTGTTAAGCGAGCGTTAAACTGTTTTTTTGAAGAAGTAAAATTTTTAATTTTACAGTGTAAATTCTTAAATAACTATAAAACCATGAAACGATTTTCAAGCCTTTTTTTAGTGTCATTGTTGAGTGGAGCCGTAACATTGGGTTCCTATAAAATGTTATTTGACGACAATGGCTTTTTTTCGAAAAATAAATCCATTACAACTTCTGCTCCAAATTCGTATGGAAGAACCGTTGGCTTATCGGCAGAAGCAGTTGATTTTACTGAAGCAGCCGACAAAACGATTCATACGGTAGTTCACGTAAAAAATGTCTCCCGAAAAAGTGTTTCCAATCCCATTTTGGAATATTTTTACAGTTACAGAGGCGATCAATTGCAAGAACAAGTAGGAACAGGTTCTGGCGTAATCATTTCGGAAGACGGTTATATCGTAACCAACAATCACGTAATAAAAGATGCATCGGAAATTGAAATCACGCTGAACAACAAGAAATCCTATCCAGCAAAACTCATTGGAACCGACTCGAAAATGGACATTGCTTTATTAAAAATCAATGCTGACGAAAAATTGCCTTATACGGCTTTCGCCAATTCTGATTCGGTGAAAATAGGCGAATGGGTTTTGGCCGTTGGGAACCCTTATAATTTAACTTCGACCGTGACTGCGGGAATTATTTCGGCCAAAGCCAGAAATCTGGATGCCAGCGGAATTCAATCTTTCATCCAAACGGATGCTGCGGTAAACCCCGGAAACAGTGGCGGCGCATTAGTAAATACTCGTGGTGAATTAATTGGAATCAACACCATGATTTCATCACCAACAGGCAGTTATGCAGGATATTCCTTTGCCATTCCTTCAAACAATGCCCGAAAAATAATTGATGATTTAATGGAGTTTGGAAACGTGCAGAGAGGAATTCTTGGTGTTGAAGGAGGCGAATTGAATGCTTTGGCGTCAAAAGAATTGGGAGTTTCACAAACCCAAGGTTTTTACATTAATAAAGTCGTAAAAAAATCGGGCGCCGAAAAATCTGGGTTACAAAAAGGAGACATCATCATAAAACTGGACAATCAAGATATTGCCACTTTTGCCGATCTTTCGGGGTACATTAACACCAAAAGACCTAACGACAAAGTGGAAGTTACCTTCATTAGAGATGGAAAAAACAAAGTTGTGCCAGTAATTTTGAGCAAAAACGAGTTTTTCAGCACCGAATTTAAAGGAATAGAATTAGAGAATATTGCGGCGGCAGAAAAAACCAGATTTCACTTGGATGGCGGTGTAAAAATCAAATCCATAACCAATGAAAACTTGAAGCAATATGAAGAAGAACTCAAAGGAAATATAATTTTGAGCATCGACAACGTAAAAATCAAGGACATCGAGTCGGCTTCCAAGCTTTTGAATAATAAAGCAGAAAACCAAAGCATCCAGATGGAAATGATTAATAAAAGAGGAGAAATAATTCGAATAATTATCTAATATTCCACATTTCATAAAAAAAGCCATCTTGCAAAAAAACAAGATGGTTTTTTTTATGAAAAATAATCACGAAATCGTTTTCGTGAAACATTTTAAAATCATACTTTTGCACGAAATTAAAAAAGCAAAATTCTATTTTTTAAAATTTTCAACGTGAACGACACCATTTTGTACGAAAAAGAAGTTTCATTTCAAACCGACATCCGAAAAGCCGGGGTAGAATTCATCAAAATTATAAGCGATTTATGGTATGATAAATCTACCGAAATTGTACTGTTCAGAAATCAATTAATTGATAAAAATGTCAGCGAAATAATCAATTTACACGAGTATGCCGGCGAATTTGTAGGCAAGCCCATTTCTATTTTTGATTCTGTAGAAATCGCCAAGGCTATTCTTTCATCGGATTTACCGCCGTCAAAATTGGATATTGGCAAACTGACTTATGAATTTAATTTAGAAAACAGCAAATATCAAAATGCAAAATCATTTGTTGTTGACAAATTAATTGATGCCAAAAAAACCGAAGAAATTCAACCAAAAGATGTTGTGCTTTATGGTTTTGGAAGAATTGGAAGATTACTTGCCAGAGAATTGGCTTCAAAAACTGGCAAAGGAAACCAGTTGCGATTGAGAGCTATTGTCACCCGAGACAAAAACGACGCAGTCACATTAGAAAAAAGAGCTTCTTTGTTGCGTCATGATTCCATTCACGGAGATTTTATGGGTTCCGTAATCGCCGATGCTGAAAACAAGACCTTGATTATAAATGGCACAACCGTTCATGTCATCAGCGCAAACAGTCCTGAAGAAATTGATTACACCCAATATAATATTGACAATGCATTAGTGATTGACAACACGGGAGCTTTCACGACCCAAGAGGCATTGGCAAGACATTTAACTTCCAAAGGAGTAGATAAAGTTTTGCTTACCGCACCGGGAAAAGGTGTTCCCAATATTGTTTATGGAGTAAACCAAAACGATTACAATCCTGATGAAACGAATATTTTTTCCGCTGCATCTTGCACTACCAATGCCATTGCCCCCATTTTAAAAGTGGTGGAAGACACTTTGGGCGTTGTAAAAGGACATTTAGAAACCATTCATGCCTATACCAATGACCAGAATTTGGTAGACAATATGCATAAAAAATACCGTCGTGGTAGAGCTGCCGCCTTGAATATGGTCATTACCGAAACTGGAGCCGGAACAGCTGTCTCCAAAGCAGTTCCTTCGCTGGAAGGAAAATTAACTTCCAATGCAATTCGGGTGCCGGTTCCCAATGGTTCCTTGGTGGTTTTAAGTTTGGAAGTGGCCAAAACAACTTCGATTGCAGACCTAAATGGCATTATGAAAAAATATGCTTTGGAAGGTGAATTGGTAGAACAAATTAAATATTCTCTGAACAACGAGTTGGTTTCTTCAGACATTGTTGGCACTTCGGCTCCGGCAATTTATGACAGTAACGCCACAATCGTTTCAAAAGACGGCAAAAATATCGTTTTGTATATTTGGTATGACAATGAATTTGGCTACAGCCACCAAGTCATCCGATTGGCCAAATATATAGCTAAAGTAAGACGTTTTACTTACTACTAAATCGTATACATTAACCAATTATAATTCAACCAGGAAATCCGTTTCGTTAAATCGAGACGGTTTTTTTATTTCTTTAAATGAGCAAAACGGTAGTACTTTTAACTTCCGAGATAATGAAAAAGCTATTAATCAAGGAAACCTCGGGCAAGACCGATAATTTTTTTTGGTGAAAATGATGGTAACTTTCCATATCAGGCAAAATAACTTTGAGCATATAATCGAAAGTTCCGGACACAAAATTACATTCCACCACTTCAGGCATATTTAAAATCGATTGATTGAATCCCTCCGAAATATCGTGCGTTTGTTTCACAAGCGTGACTTGACAATACACGGTAAGGTTCATTCCCAATTTCTTTTTGTTCAAAATCGAAACATATTTCTCGATGATGCCTTCTTTTTCCAATCGTTTAACGCGATCGTGCACCGGTGTCAGCGAAAGATTTATTTTCCCGGCAATATCCTTCAATGTCAAATGAGCATCTTCTTGAAGAAGTCGCAATATTTTTTTGTCTGTTTCGTCGAGGATCATGACTTAAAAGAATTAAATGAATAAATGCTGCTTTTAGTCACAGTTTATTTTTCGTTTTAGAAATATAAAAAAGACCGAATTCAGAAATATTTTTTGTAAAAATAATAAAATAATATAATATTTTCTTAATTTATAGCGCTATACCACTTTTATTTTCTTATTTATTACTTTTATATAAATATTCTCTAACCATTAAATTCATAGCAAATGATAATTGGAATTCCAAAAGAAATCAAAAACAACGAAAATCGTGTAGCCCTTACACCTGCAGGTGTGGCCGAATTCAAAAAACAAGGACATCCTGTGTATGTTCAAATGGGTGCTGGAGAAAACAGTGGTTTTACCGATGAAGCCTACAAAGCTGCTGGAGCCGAATTATTGTCAACAATAGAGGAAGTGTACAACATTGCCGAAATGATTGTGAAAGTAAAAGAACCTATCGCTTCCGAATATCCACTTATCAAAAAAGATCAATTACTATTTACCTATTTCCACTTCGCTTCTTCTGAGCCATTAACACACGCGATGATAGAACGCGGAGCGGTTTGTCTAGCCTATGAAACTGTTGAAAAAACAGATCGCAGCTTGCCTTTATTAGTACCAATGTCAGAAGTGGCAGGTCGTATGGCGATTCAGGAAGGCGCAAAATATTTAGAAAAACCACTAAAAGGAAAAGGAATTCTTTTAGGAGGTGTTCCCGGAGTTCCTCCAGCAAAAGTTTTAGTTTTGGGTGGTGGAATTGTTGGTACACAAGCAGCAAAAATGGCTGCAGGTCTTGGTGCAAGAGTCGTGATTATGGATTTGAGTTTGCCTCGTTTGCGTTATTTGTCAGACACCATGCCGGCAAACGTGACTACCGTTATGTCCAACCATTACAACATTCTAGAAGCAATCGCCGAAGCTGATTTGGTTATCGGTGCCGTGTTAATTCCTGGTGCAAAAGCACCACATTTGATTACTCGAGACATGTTGAAATTGATGGCTCCTGGAACCGTTTTAGTTGACGTTGCCGTTGACCAAGGTGGATGTATCGAAACTTGCGAACCAACAACACACGAAAACCCAACCTTTATCATTGACGATATTGTTCATTATTGCGTGGCCAATATGCCTGGAGCAGTTCCTTATACTTCTACCTTAGCCTTGACGAATGCCACTTTACCTTATGCTTTGCAATTAGCAAACAAAGGATGGAAAAAAGCTTGTGCCGAAAATGAAGAATTAAAAAAAGGTCTTAACGTTGCCAATGGTAAAATTGTCTACAGAGGCGTGGCCGATGCTTGGGGATTACCGTTTAACGAAGTAGAAACGGTTTTGTAAAAAAAATTAGTTAAAATAGAAAATCCGTTTCATTAATTTGAAACGGATTTTTTTTAATTTTAAGCTAATAATCATCCCGTTTTATTTTTATGTAGTATTTTTATAAACAAGGGAAAACATTAAAACCAAACTTATGAAATTACAATATTTCGCAACTGTACTTTTTATTCTATTACATTATTCCAGTTATAGTCAATCCAAAAATAAACCTAAATATTGGATTGACGAAAACGGAAAATCACTACCTGAAGCACTTTTTTTAGAGAAATGGAGAACTACGGACTTTGAATTTGCACGATGGGATTATATCGCAAAAGATTCAGGAATGGTAGCAAAAACGGCACATCGCAAATTAAACTTATACACTATAAATCATCCATTACTGTTAAAATACATCAACAAGATTACTAACAAAAATCTTTCTGAAAATACTATACTATTAATTGAATTCCACTACAAAGATGACTTTTGCGGAAGTAATTCCTCGAACAAATGGACAAAATCAAAAATTAAAATTCGGAAAACACATACTGATAGATGGAAAAAAATTGTTGAGACTCGAAATCCAAATCTGGCCTATTTAGTCTTTTATGAAAAAGAAATAGTATTACAAAATTCAAACAGTGAAACTGAATATTTCTTCAGTGACGAGGATGGTTTCTTGAGAAAAAACATATTTTTAGACCCCTCTTTATGTGGCTCATTCCTGCTTTCAAAACCAGATGGAAAAACAATTGTCAGAAATGGAGAAAACACAGCCGAAAGAATGGCTGTAAATCTTGACCCAAAAATATGGGATGATTTGCTCTTCAATTGACAAATTGGTAATTGAAAACCATTTGCATTTTTAAAAATTAAGCTAAAAACATTTTTCAACACAATAGGAAATCCGCCCTATTATTAACGGGGCGGATTTTTTACAGTTATAAAATTGCAACAAAAACAGTCTATTTCATTGTACCAATCATTGAAAACCGGTTACTTTTCTTTCACAACTAATTACTCTTTTGGTTTCGTCAAATAATATATCGGAATTCCTGTCAACATAATCAAAACACCCCAACCACAAGTCGAGAATTTAGTCAACAACAAGGAAACGCAAATTGCCGAGGCAATGATGATATACAAAAACGGCAGAAAAGGATAACCAAAAGCTTTATAAGGTCTTTCTACATTAGGCATTTTCTTGCGAAGAATAAATATTCCGTAGATAGTCAAAATATAAAATATCAACACTATGATAATTACAAAATCCAATAAATCACCATATTTTCCAGTGAGACACAAAGCCGAAGCCCAAATACATTGTACCCATAAAGCCCAAGCCGGAACACTGGCATCATTCAATTCTGCAGCTTTTTTGAGAAACAAACCATCTTTTGCCATCGTGTAATAGACTCTGGCACCTGCCATAATCAAACCATTGTTACAGGCGAAAGTGGAAATCATGATCATTAGCGCTATAATAATCGTTCCCATATCTCCAAAAGTATATTGTGATGCCACCACTGCCACTCTATCGGATTTTGCAGTTGCAATTTCATCCAAAGGAATCACGGCGAGATACATCAAATTGGTCAAGACATAAATAATGGTCACGATAAAAGTTCCAAGAAACAAACTCAATCCTACATTTCGCTTTGGATTTTTAATTTCGCCAGCAATAAAAGTCACTCCAACCCAAGCATCGCTAGAAAACAAAGAACCCACCATCGCTGCAGAAATTCCAGTAATTAAAGCTGTTCCTCCAATTGGCATCCAAGAACCTGTTTCCGCATTAAAGGAACGAGTACTCCAAGCATCGGCCCAATTGGCATTCCAAACATCGGCTTTCGCAGCTAGAAGAAACCCAAAAACAATCAAGCCAAATAAAGACAAAATCTTGATAATCGTCAAAACGGTCTGCATTATTTTACTGTTTTTCACGCCACGACTATTTACGTAAGTTAAAAGAACAATTGTGATAATAGAAACAATTTGGGCGGCATTGAGTTTGAAAGCTCCAATTTCATAAAGAATATTTTCATCACTCAAAGGCGGAACCAAATAAGCCGCAAATTTAGAAAAACCTACTCCCACCGCAGCAATCGTTCCGGTTTGAATCACGGCAAAGAAACTCCAACCGTAAAGAAAAGCAACGAGTTTGTTGTAAGCTTCTTTGAGATAAACGTATTGTCCTCCCGCTTTGGGAAACATCGCACTCAACTCGCCATAACTCACGGCGGCAATCATCGTGATTAATCCAGAAAGTAACCAAATCAAGGTTAGCCATCCGGCGGAACCCACCTGTCTGGCGATATCAGAACTTACAATAAATATTCCCGAACCTATCATCGAACCCACGACAAGCATCGTTCCGTCCAGTAATCCTAGTTCTCTTTTAAAATGGTCTTGGTTGTGGTCTTGCATATTGTTTTGGTTTTTTGATTTTTTTGGTCTTTTTGGTTGGCTAAAGATATACTTTTTTTGGAAATAGCCGAATATTGATTTAAAATCACAAAAAAATTAATGATTTTCACTAATTTTTAATATTTCCAAATGGCAGAGATGAATAACGAAGCTTTATGGATATAAAAATAATAACTAATAGTTAATGTGTTTTTTCGATGTACAAAATTTCGTTACTCCAAATAAAAAAACTCCCAAGTCACCTTGAGAGTTTAATATGCAATTTAAAAGTAATCGCTTACAATACGCGATTAACTTGGGCCAAATTTCTTTGGTAATAAGATTCTTTGGTAGACGAAATAATCACGCCGCCATGATTCGAGGAATGAATAAATTTAATTTCGCCATCAAGCACTTCGACCACCATTCCTACATGATTGATTTGTCTTCTTCCGTTGGTTTTAAAGAAAATCAAATCTCCTTTTTGAGCATTTTCCGTATCAATTTTTGAACCGTAGGAAGCCATTTCAATGGACGATCTTGGCAACTTAATATCATAACTACTAAAAGTATAACACATCAATCCGGAACAATCAAAACCTTCTTTTGTGGTTCCTCCTGAGCGGTATCGAGTGCCTATATTCTCGGAAGCTTTCAAAATCAATTGATCAACAAATGCGGCATCGAAACTTCTATTGGCATTGGCAACGGAATCCTTGTTTTCCGATGTTTCTTTTGCCTCAACCAACTCAACAGCTACAGACTTGGTTTCCATTACTTTCGAACTGCGAATTTTGAGTAGGGAACCAACCAATAATTTTTTTGCAATATTAGGATTTTGCTTTTCTAGTTCGGCTATGGTGAGACCATATTCCTTGGCAATTCCGTACTTGGTTTCTTTTGGTAAAACTTCGTGGGTGATTTCTGTTTCCAAAGTTTTATTTTCTACAACAGCTAGTGGTAAATTCGCGATTTGCTTCGCTTGTTCCTCCTGATGATTATCCGGTTTCGGTTCATTTTGCGTTTTAATCTCTTTCTTCTCAAGTGCCAAACTCGGATGTTCCTCTTTTACTGGAACAATAATTTTTTGACCCACATTCAATCCTTTTCCTCCTAATGTTGGATTGGCTTTTTGCAAATTGGCCAGTGTAATTTTATATTGCTTGGCAATAGAATAAAGGCTTTCTTTTGGCAAAACTTCATGAGTAATTCCTTCAGTTAAAACTTCTTTTTTATCCTCGGCTATTGGCAAAACAGGTACTTCCTTCTTTGGAACATTTTTTTCCAAAACAAATGCTTTTTGCACTTCAACTGGCTTTTCAGGTGTCGTGTTTATGGCCAAATTATCTAAAGTAGTTTGAGGAATTTTAATTATTTGACCTTTTTTTAATCCTTCTTTTTCTAGGTTTGGATTGATTTTATAGAGGTCTTCAATAGTGATATTGTGTTGTTTTGCAATACCATAAAGGGTTTCTTTAGCCAAAACTTCGTGGGTAATTTCAGGAAAATCACTTGCAATCTTGGAAGTTGAAAGTGTATTTTTTTTGGCTTTTGTTGGAATCAACAAAACTGTTTTAAATTTTATTCCATTCCTTGCGTCTGGATTTAGTTCATAAATTGCAGCAGGTTTTATATTGTAATGCTGTGCAATTTCGCTGATTGTTTCGCCCTTTGAAACAGTGTGACGTGTAAATTTCTCTTGCGAAAAAACACTCAAACTATTTAAAAAAAGAAACAGAACCACACAACTAAAATACTTCATAAACACTATTTAAAATTCACACTTTATCAACCAATTTACTTGTTAACAAAACAACTTAAATTATTCCGAAAATTGATAATTCTTTTTACTTTAACGACAAATTGCACTGAAAAAGTATTATTTAAAGCAAATTTAATCAATTAATATAAAATTCACAATTTTTAAACGACTCTTTATCCACAATTTAACAAAATTCTGACCGAAAATTAGTCGAATTAAACAGCTTTACTAAAAGAAATAATAGTAATTTTAATCTTTCAACACCCTTTAATGAAATCTCTTTTGAAAAAAACATTATTCATTTTATTTCTCACTCCATTATTTTCATTCGCACAAAATATAAAAGGCGTTGTAATGGATAAAAAAAATAATCAACCCATCGAAAATGTCAATATTACCCTAAAACGAGTTAACGCGAGCACTTTAACTGATGAAAAAGGCAAATTCAAACTAAGCCTTCCTACAAGACTCCAAGAAACTGATTCTATCAATTTTTCACACATTGGATATACAGCAAAAACAATTAGCTTGCCCGAATTACAAAAAAATGAATTTTCGATTTTTCTTGATGAAAAAATAGAATCCTTGGAAGGCGTTATCCTTTCTGGAACCAAACCGTTAAAGTCAAAAATTGCTTTTACAAAATTAGCCCCGTCAAAATATGTGCTTTCCTCTTTTGGTTCAATTCTAAAAGACAATAAAATCTATGTTATTGGAGGTGACGCTTCTTTCTCGACTGATGCCTGGAAAAAAGTGCAATATGAGAAAATCGACCCTACAATGGAGGATTATCTTAGAGAACTCAGCTTTCAATTTTCTGGGCAATCTTACAAAGGCAATCTCTTGATTTATGACATAAAAGCTAACCTATGGGAAACATCTAAATTAAAATTCAGGAAAAGAGCCTATCATAATCTGAACGAACATAACAATAAAATTTATGTGTTAGGCGGAAAAAGAGTTTCTGCAAATGGAATATTTGAATATCTGGACGATAAAATTGAAGTTTTTGACATAAAAAACCAAACCATAACTATCGACAACACCAATCCGCATCAAGCTTCTGAATCGGCTTCGTTTACACACAACGGCAACATCATCATTATGGGAGGCTCTGTAAAAATGAATGAAGAAGGAAAAAAAGAATACTCTAATAAAGTTCATTCCTATGACATAAATTCTGGCTATTGGTATGAATTAGCGGCTATGCCCACAGCTAAGGAGACCAATGGCGTATTAATTCAAGACAAAATTTATTTGATTGGAGGTTTTAACACCAAACCATTGTCTACCTTGGAAAGTTTTGATTTACTTACCGAAAAATGGAACACGGAAGGCGAATTATTTTACGGGACAAGCAATCCCGCAATTGCAACAAATAATGGCATCATATACTTTTTTGAAAACGAAAAAATTTTTACTTACAACACGAACACAAAACAACTAAAGGAATACCTAATCAGTCTGCCAATGAAAGCCTCAAAACTTTATTTTTCGGACAACATATTGTACTTGCTTGGTGGTTATATCGAGAATTATTATTCTAAATTTCCTTCTGCTAATCTATACAGCATTGACATCAATGAATTTGAAAACACAAAACCAAACAGGTCCAAATTTTTATAAATCTCCTTTTTAAACAAAAAAACTCCCAAATTACTTCGGGAGTTTTGCGTATAAAAAAACAAAACAGTTTAGGCTTTTCCGGCAGCAATCAAGTTCAATGCCGAACCTGCAACGAACCAACCTATTTGCCCTTCGTTGTAAGTATGGTTGGCCAAAATGACGTCCTTGGAACCATCGGCGTGAACGAATTCTAATGTCAATGGTTTTCCGGGAGCAAAATCAACTAAGTCCACGAAGTTAATCGTGTCATCTTCCTGAATTTTGTCGTAATCTGCTTCATTGGCAAATGTAAGACCCAACATTCCTTGTTTTTTCAAATTGGTTTCGTGAATACGAGCAAATGATTTTACCAAAACTGCTTTCACACCTAAGAAACGAGGTTCCATCGCCGCATGTTCACGAGAAGAACCTTCTCCATAATTGTGATCACCCACAACAATTGAAGGAATTCCTGCTGTTTTGTATGCACGAGCTACAGCAGGAACGGCATCGTATTCCCCGGTCAATTGGTTTTTAATCGAATTTGTTTTTTGGTTATAAGCATTCACTGCTCCAATCAACATATTGTTAGAAATATTGTCCAAATGACCACGAAAACGCAACCAAGGTCCCGCCATGGAAATATGATCCGTAGTACATTTCCCGAAAGCTTTGATTAATAATTTGGCTCCCGTGATATTTTTCCCGTCCCAAGCAGGGAATGGCGCCAAAAGTTGCAATCGATCCGATGTTGGAGCAACCACTACTTCAATTCCGCTTCCATCTTCGGCCGGTGCCTGAAAACCTGCATCTTCCACGGCAAAACCTTTTTTCGGCAATTCATCACCATAAGGTGCGGTCAATTTTACTTCTTCTCCATTATCGTTAATCAAAGTATCCGTCAAAGGATTGAAATCCAAACGACCTGAAATGGCCAATGCAGCCACCATTTCCGGTGAAGTTACAAATGCGTGCGTGTTTGGGTTACCATCGGCACGTTTGGAGAAGTTACGGTTGAAGGAGTGGACAATCGTATTTTTTTCTTGCTTGTCAGCTCCTGCCCTGTCCCATTGTCCGATGCAAGGCCCACAAGCATTGGTAAACACCTTGGTTCCCATTTTTTCGAAAGCAGCAATCATTCCGTCTCTTTCGATGGTATATCTAATTTGTTCCGAACCTGGATTAATTCCGAATTCCGCTTTAGGGGTAATTCCGTGTTCAACAGCCTGGTTCACAATGGACACGGCACGAGCCATATCTTCATAAGAAGAATTGGTACAAGAACCGATTAATCCCCATTCTACTTTAATTGGCCATCCATTTGCGGCAGCTTCCGCTTTCATTTGTGAAACCGGAGTTCCTCGGTCTGGAGTAAAAGGGCCATTGATGTGTGGCTCCAATTCCGAAAGATTGATTTCGATAAGTTGGTCAAAATATTGTTCTGGATCGGCATAGACTTCTGGGTCGGCGGTTAAGTAAGAAGCCACTTTGTCGGCGGCATCCACCACGTCTTGACGACCAGTAGCAGAAAGATACCTTCTCATTGACTCGTCATAACCAAAGGTAGAAGTAGTCGCTCCAATTTCGGCACCCATATTACAAATAGTTCCTTTTCCGGTACAAGACATTGAAGTTGCGCCTTCACCAAAATATTCCACAATAGCTCCCGTTCCTCCTTTTACGGTAAGAATATCGGCTACTTTAAGAATTACGTCTTTTGGTGCAGTCCAGCCTGATAATTTTCCGGTCAATTTTACGCCTATCAATTTTGGAAATTTCAATTCCCAAGACATTCCTGACATTACATCCACAGCATCGGCACCACCAACACCGATGGCCAACATTCCCAATCCACCAGCGTTTACGGTATGAGAATCGGTTCCAATCATCAAACCTCCGGGAAAAGCATAGTTTTCTAAAACGATTTGGTGAATAATTCCCGAACCCGGTTTCCAGAAACCAATTCCATATTTATTGGAAACGGAAGAAAGGAAATCAAAAACTTCTTTGGATTGTGTATTGGCTGCAGCTAAATCAAATTCAGCTCCATTTTTAGCTAAAATTAAGTGATCGCAGTGAACTGTTGTTGGAACAGCTACTGTTTTCTTTCCAGCGTGCATGAATTGCAACAAAGCCATCTGTGCCGTCGCATCTTGACAAGCTACTCGGTCTGGTGCAAAATCTACATAATCAACACCTCTTTTAAATGTCTGGGTAGGCTGCCCTTCCCAAAGGTGATTGTACAAAATTTTCTCTGTCAACGTAAGAGGACGACCGACAATTTTTCGTGCTGCATCAACACGACTCGTCATATTGGCATACACTTTTTCAATCATTTCAATATCAAATGCCATAAGATTTATGTTATTTGGATTTGTAATTCATTTTTGAACATCACAAGTTACAAAAAAATTGAGCAAAAAAAAAGCCTGAATCTAGTGACTCAGGCTTTTAACTTATGATTAACTAATAGTTGTTATTTTACTAACTGTTTGTGAGAAGGCGCAAACTTGGTCAAGTTGATACCATCCACTGCTGCTACATATTCTTCAATTGTTGGAGTTCTACCCAAGATTGTTGACAAAACTACAACCGGTGTAGAAGAAAGTAATGATTCTCCTTTTTTACCCTCAGTATCTTCCACGACTCTTCCTTGGAAAAGACGCGTAGATGTTGCCATAACCGTATCTCCTTTGGCTGCTTTTTCTTGGTTACCCATACAAAGGTTACAACCTGGACGCTCTAGATATAGCATTTTTTCATAAGAAGTTCGTGCCGCAGCTTTAGGAACGTTATCATCGAATTCGAAACCAGAATATTTTTGTAAAATTTCCCAATCCCCTTCTGCTTTTAATTCATCAACAATATTATAAGTAGGAGGAGCTACAACTAGTGGTGCTTTGAACTCTACTTTACCATTTTGCTCATCAATATTCTTAAGCATATGCGCAAGGATTTTCATATCTCCTTTGTGAACCATACAGGAACCAATAAATCCAAGATCTACTTTTTTCTCCCCACCATAGAAAGAAAGAGGTCTGATGGTATCGTGAGTATATCGTTTAGAAACATCAGCATTATTTACGTCTGGATCTGCAATCATTGGCTCAGCAATTTGATCCAAATCAACTACAACTTCAGCGTAATACTTAGCATTTGCATCTGGTCTTAAGGCTGGTTTTTCACCCGAAATAATCTCGGCGATTCTCTTATCGGCAATAGCAATCAATCCTTTCAGTACTTGATTTTTATTATCCATTCCTTTGTCGATCATAATCTGAATTCTACCTTTGGCCATTTCTAGCGATTCAATCAAAGTATAATCTTCAGAAATACAGATAGATGCTTTTGCTTTCATTTCTGCAGTCCAATCCGTAAAAGTAAAGGCTTGATCCGCATTAAGAGTTCCTATGTGAACCTCGATAATTCTTCCTTGGAATACATTCTCTCCACCAAATGTTTTAAGCATCTGGGCTTGAGTAGCGTGAACCACATCACGGAAATCCATATACCCCTTCATATCTCCTTTGAAAGTCACC